>JBEKWN010000109.1:0-10062 GCA_049513055.1 Thermodesulfobacteriota bacterium | reverse complement strand
ACCGAACCCCTTATGAGGTCTATTTCAAGCAGCCGATCCCCCTAAACCTAGGGCAGGCTTGTCAGACTATGCACCAAATGTACCCCCATTTTTTGTCTTGACAATGGGGAGGGGGTCAGAAATCCCTTCTTCATTGTCGAAAAGAATCCTCAAACTCTGAGGTCGGATGAGATGAAATATTTTAAACCCGAATCTAAAATATCATCTGCTCTCGAAAAATCAAATGTTGTTATTATTACAGGAACTGCCATTGTCAATTACACCATTGATCCCATTCTATCATCGTTCACCAATGGCAAACGCACAGCTATCATTGGGCCCACAGCCAGTATGATCCCCGATGCTTTTTTTAAAAAAGGAGTCCAAGTGATGGCAGGGGTTCGAATCTTAAACCCAGATGGGATGATCGAAATATTGAAACAAGGGGGTTCCGCTTACCATCTTCTAAAAGATTGTGCTGAAAAAATCGCTTTTGTTAAAACATGAACTTATCCTAAAACTTCTTCGGTGGCCCAAAAAGCTTAATAAAAAATCTCACTTTGAATTTTATCTTGCTCTGGGTAAAATAAAAAAAGGGGGGTTCTATGAACATCATCGATCTCAAGGAAAAGGAAGTTTTCAGGAAAGAGGATCGAGGTTTTGCCAATTTGGTAGACGAGAAATATCTGCAAATCAATCAGGTCTGTCTTGAACCGGGTCAACAGGTCCCCCACCACAATGCGAACTCCCATGTGACACTTATGGTGGTTCACGGCGAGGGAACCTTTCATATTGGGAATGAGGTGACCCTAATGGGATCGGGAAGGCTTCTCCGTGTCCCCTTCCAATCATCCATGAGCATCAAAAACGAATCTAAGGATAGGCTTGCTTTTTTAGTCATCAAGACCCCTCACCCAAATGAGGTAAAATAGGTTTTCCATAAAAAAGTTGTTGTCACGAAGGATTAGAGATGATTAAAATAAAAAGAATCTATGAGATGCCCACTCAGGACGACGGTTTCAGGATACTGGTTGACAGATTGTGGCCAAGAGGTCTAACCAAGGATAAGGCGAAAGTGGATTTGTGGTTGAAGGAAATTGCCCCGAGCAATGATTTAAGAAAATGGTATGCTCATGACCCGAAAAAGTGGGGTGAATTCAAGAAAAAGTATTTTAAGGAATTAGACCTCAAAAAAGAACTGGTCAATCTGATCCTTAAAAAAATAAAAGAAGGAAAGGTAACCCTGCTCTTTGGAGCTAGAGAGGAAAAGTTTAATAATGCAGTTACGTTAAAAGAGTATATCGAAACCAAAACAAAGGAGGTGAGTTAAATTAGTCCTTAATCCGTAGTTGTTAGTCCTTAGTTATCAGTTTTCAAATTTTAAAGGAGGGAATATGGGACGATTAACATTTCGAACAATTCTTATTATTTTATTTAGTTTAATCTTCGCCTCTGCTGTTTCAGCCCAGGTATGTGTGGAATGCCATAAAAAGATTACACCTAACATTGTCTCTGACTGGCAACTGAGTAAACACAATCAGAATAAGATTGGTTGTCCAGATTGCCATGGCGATCAACACAAATCAGCCCTGGATGTAGCGAAAGTTAAGATTCCAACGCCGGATACCTGTGCTGCCTGCCATGAAGCCCGGGTGAAACAATTCAAAAGCGGGAAGCATGCTGCAGCATGGGCAGCCATGAAAGCGATGCCAACAGCACACTGGCAACCCATGGCTTTGATGGAAGGGATGAAAGGGTGTGGAGGCTGCCACAAAATAGGACTCAAGACCGAGGCAGAGATAAAAGAGCTAAAAAAGGGTGGAGCAGGGTTTGGTGTTGCTTCCTGCGATGCATGCCATACCCGACATACCTTTTCAGTTCAAGAGGCAAAGCAGCCACAGGCCTGCCAGACCTGCCACATGGGATTTGACCATCCTCAGTGGGAGATGTATTCAGGTTCGAAACATGGTGTCCGATACCTGCTGAAACAGAACAAGACTCTTCCTCCAACCATTGCTGCACCGACCTGTCAGACCTGCCACATGCAGGGAGGCAACCATGGTGTTCGAACGGCATGGGGATTTCTCGCTGTACGGCTTCCAATGCCTGAGGACAAACAATGGACAGCTGATCGTGCAATCATTCTTCAGGGCCTCGGAGTTCTTGACCCTGATGGAAAACCAACTGGACGACTGGATGTTGTGAAAGCAGCAGATGTAGCACGGCTCACACAGGAAGATTGGCAAAAAGAACGAGATAAGATGATCAAGACCTGTAATCGATGCCACTCGGTCAATTTTGCCAAGGGAGAGCTGGCAAAAGGCGACCAGATGATCAAAGAGGTCGATCGCTTGATGGCTGAGGCCATTATCACAATAGCTGGTCTGTACAAGGAGGGCATCCTTCCCAAACCGAAAAACTATGCTTACCCATTTCCAGATTTGTTCACCTTCCATGACGCACCCACGGTGATTGAGCAGAATCTCTTTGTCATGTTTCTCGAGCATCGGATGAGGGCATTCCAAGGAACATTTCACGCCAACCCGGATTATTCGCTCTGGTATGGTTGGAGTGAGATGCAGAGGGATTTGACAGAGATCAAGGAAATGGCTGTAGAAATGCGTGAAAAATATAAAAAGAAATAGAGGTAAGTTTAAGAAAATGTGGGCTCTTCCTTAGAGTGGGCCCACATTTTTTAGATAGTTTTCAGCGTATTCCTTGAACGCACACCATTTCGTAGTGGTTTTCTGTTGAGCCCTTTCTAAATTTCATTATATGAAAGGAGGTTATGAGATGATCAGCAATCCCTATCCGGAGCGTCTTAAAAAATGCAACCAATTGATGAAAGCTCAAGGCCTTGATGCTCTCCTGCTTACCAAGCCTGCCAATATGTTCTATCTTACAGGTGATGGGCGTTTATGCGCCTATGCAATGATCACACAGGATGGAAAGGTCGCTCTGGGCGTTCCTCAAACAGATGTGGAGGATGTAAAAAACCTTGCACACTTTGACCACATCGTTGGCTTCGATGATGAGGTCGGAATGATTCATTCCATCGCCCACAACTTTGAACATTTCGGAATCCAACAAGGGACAGTGGGATTGGAATATACTTTCCTCACACAGTCCATGATGGGCATACTCACCCATCCCCATGCGAAACCTGCAGCAATAACAGGCAAGGATTGCACGCACATCCTTTCTGAATTGCGTATCGTCAAGGATAAAGAGGAAATTAAGCGCATAAAAGCCGCTGCAAAAGTGGCTGTAAAGGGAATGAAAGCAGCTGTGGCGGCTGTAAAACCAGGTGTTACGGAAAGCCAGGTAGCAGCTAAAGCCGAGTATGCCATGCGAAGAGCCGGCGCAGAAGAATTTTATCGGACTTATGTATCTTCCGGTCCTCGAACAAATATCGCTCACGGATTACCCACCTTACGCAGACTTCAAGCTGGCGATCTGGTGATGATTGATATCCATCCTATCGTCAACGGCTACAGTGCAGATATCTGTAGGACTGTATGCGTAGGCAAACCGACGTCTGAGCAGCAGGCTGCCCATGATTTATATCTAAAAGCTCAACAATCAACTATTGCCAAGGTTAAGGTAGGAGTTGGAATGGTTGAGTTAGAGCAGACCATCCACGGAGTGATCAAAGAAGGAGGACATGGTAACCATATTTTCGGTCCCCCTATTCATGGTGTGGGCATTGAATTCGAAGAATCTCCCCTGCCACCTGGCCATGCCTTCTTCCACGGGGAAAAGGAACCCCCTCCACTGGAGGCGAATGTGGTCATCGCAATAGGTAATTGTGGGTTATACACAGGTCCATGGGGTGTGCGGGTAGAAGATACCGTGGTCGTGGGTCCAAAAGGACCGATTGTCCTTACTGAGTATCCTCGGCAACTGGAGAAATAGTTATGAAAGTTTCTCAAAGAATGGGTTTCAATACAAAAAAGAACAAGAGGATTGCGATTCTTACGGGTGGAGGAGATTGTCCTGGTATCAATGCGGTCATACGGGCTGTGGCAAAGAAGGCTCTTCACGAAAAAAACATGGAAGTGATCGGCATAGAAGATGGTTATCACGGAATTGTAAATAACCGATACAGAATCCTTAAATATGAAGACGTCTCTGGAATACTCACTTTGGGCGGTACAATTCTGGGAACCTCGAAAACCGCAAACCCGTATCGGTATGCTGTCAGGAAGGGCAATCGATTAGAATTTAAAAACCTATCGAAAATAGCCATTAAGAATTTAAAGAATCTTGATATAGACTCCCTGGTGTGTATTGGAGGGGATGGAACACTTGGGATCGCCTTTCGACTTTTTAAAGATGGTATCCCTGTTGTTGGATTGCCAAAAACAATCGACAACGACTTAAGAGGAACGGATATCACTTTTGGCTTTAACTCTGCCGTTTCCATTGCAACAGAAGGGATCGACAGAATCCATACCACCGCCGAATCCCTTCATCGAATTATGATTGTAGAAGTAATGGGACATAGGACGGGATGGATTGCTCTCTACTCTGGAGTGGCTGGAGGAGGAGATATCATTCTCATCCCTGAAATTCCCTATGACATCCAAGCCATTGCTGAAAAGGTAAAAAAGCGAAATAAGAAAGGAAAAAGATTTAGCATCGTGGTGATTGCAGAAGGGGCGAAATCCAAAGGCGGTGATATTGTCATCCAGAGGATTGTGAAAGAGAGCCCAGATCCAATTCGCCTCGGTGGCATTGGATTTGTTCTTGGAGAACAGATAGAAAAGATGACAGGTCTTGAAACTCGCACAGTAGTGATGGGACATCTCTTAAGGGGAGGTTCCCCCACCCCTTTTGATAGGATATTGGCAACGGGGTTGGGGGCTAAGGCGGTGGATATGATAGAAGATAAAAAATTTGGTTATATGGCGGGAGTGAAAGGAAATTTTTTGGTTACGGTTCCCCTAAAAGAAATAGCCAAAGGACCTAAATTAGTTCCATTAAATCATCCAATGATAAAAGCTGCCCGTTCCTTAGGGACTTGTTTTGGAGAATGATGATGAAAATGTTTTCAAAATATCATCTTCTCATCTTCCTTTCTTTATTTGTTATTGCCTTACCTTCTCTATGCCGCGCTACTCCCGAATATGCTGGACAGACAGGCTTTGAGTGTAAGACCTGTCATGTCGATGAAACAGGAGGAAAACTGACAAAAGATGGGGAGAACTTTAAAGAGGATTTGAGAGCGAAAGGCCTTTACCGTCCTCTCAGTACCATTCAGAAAGTGGTCCGCCTGATCATCGGCTATCTTCACATGCTGACCGCTATTGCTTGGTTTGGGACCATTTTTTATGTCCATATCCTCTTAAAACCAGCCTATGCCGCAAAAGGATTGCCCAAGGGAGAATTGATCCTCGGATGGCTTGGGATCATCATCCTTTCCATTACGGGGGTCCTGTTAACCATCTCTCGAATTCCAACTTGGAAAATGTTCTATACCACAAGATTTGGAATTTTATTGAGTGTGAAGATCATCCTGTTCATGATCATGGTGGCCTCGGCCTTCATCGTAACCTTTGTGATCGGACCTAAAATTAGAAAAAAGAAGGCTCATCCTCTTCCTCAGAAGAAAGATAGATTAACTTTGGAAGACCTCCAACATTTTGATGGGAAAGAGAATAAGCCTGCTTATCTTGCATATGAAGGAAAGGTCTACGATGTCAGTTCGAGTAAACTTTGGAAGAACGGAGCCCATTTAAAAAAACATCACGCAGGCGATGACCTGACGGACATTCTTAAAACAGCCCCTCATGGGGAAGACAAGATATTGAAGATGCCAGAAGTAGGAGAATTATTACCAACTGGAACAAAAGTTGAAAAACCCACCTTTGAAAAAGCCTTCTATTTCATGGCTTACATGAATCTGATTTTCGTCTTCTTGATTACTTTTGTTATTGCTCTCTGGCGCTGGTGGTAGACAGTAATGAGGAGTTATGAATTATAAGTTATGAATTATGAATTAAGAGTTAAGAATCGAAAAACTAAATTTTGGATCTCAGATATGGTAAGAAAGGCCGGCTTTTTGAATATGGTCTAAAACAAAGGGGTAGAGGATTAATTCCTCTTCTTCAAAATCTTCAAAATCGGTTCGAATTCCCTTTAATTTCTGCCTCAACTTTTTTATCTCTTCCTGCGAAGAAAAATTTGCCATCACAGCAGGGAAACAATCTACCCCTTCCTCCACCAGGTGCTCCAACGCCTTCAATTGGTAGTTGAATCCTTCAGGCTTTGCTTTGGTTAATCGTGTAAAATCCTCAGGACAAGCCCCTTTCAGACTTACCCGGACACAGAGATGAGGGAAACGGGAGAGGTTCTTTGCATAAGAAGGATCATGGCCGATCAAGATCCCGTTGGTCTCCAGGATGAAACGAATCTCTTTGGGAATGAGTTCGAGAACTTTTAAGAGGTGAGATCGGTGAAGGGTGGGCTCGTTACCACTTATCCGGACTTGATGAAATCCTTTTTTCCTGGCGATGGAGGTGAGATTTCGAGCCACCTCCTCCGGCGAATAGAATCGTCCTACCTTTTCCGGTTGAATGAGGATGTGCCAGGACCAGCAAAAGAGGCACCTCAAATAACATCCCACGCAGTCAGCAGTGGCAATCCCTCCATAATAAAAAGCAGGACGGAATCGATAATATTTTCTTTTCTCCCCAGAACCAACAATTTTCCCAGCCTCTTCGGCCAATGCGATGGGATCAATCGCCGAGACCATCACATCCTTTCCTTCAACTCCATGGCTTCAGAGACCAAATGAATCACTTGATCAAAGTTGAAAGGTTTGGAAACGATAAGATCGATCCCGCTTTCGCTCAACTTTTCTCTATCCAACTCCACTCCCCATCCAGTGATCATAGCAATGGGGACTCTCGGGTTTATCCCTTTGATCGTCTTTCCCACTTCCCATCCCGACAGTTTTGGCATTCCCAGGTCGGTGAAGACCAGATCGAATGATTCAGACCTGAATCGTTCAATCCCTTCTTCGCCGTTGGAGGCAACCACTACCTGATGACCTTTAGTCTTCAGCATCCGGGAGAGAATATCTCGAACAGAATCCTCGTCGTCGATCACTAAGATCCTTGCTTGCCGTGACTCCTTGAGGGGGGTGACCTTCTTCACAACGGCTTCCTCCTCCCCGTATCCCGTTGGCAGATGAACTATAAAAGTCGTTCCCTTTCCTGGTTCACTTTCGATCAGTATTTCTCCTCCATGGCGTTTGATAATCCCATAGGATACGCTCATCCCTAACCCAGAATTCGTCACCCCCTTTGTGGTGAAAAATGGGTCAAAAACCCTCTTTTTCACCTCCTCTGCCATTCCAATTCCTGTATCGGCAATCCTCACTTCCACCCAATCCTCTGCTTGGGGTTGTGTGATAATGGTTAGTTTGCCTCCTTGGGGCATCGCATCCACCGCGTTAAAAATAATATTGGTCAGCACCTCCCTCAACTCAGAAGGATTCCCCATGATCAAGGGGATATCTCCCAGTTGGGTCGTCAATTCGACCTGTATCCCTTTCTTTTGTGTTTGATCTTTCCAACGGGGTTGAGTTATGGTCACCACTTCCGCGACGATCTCCTTGAGAGAGAGGAAAATAAATTCCTTATCCCTTCTCACGCCCGTAAATTCCTGTATCCGGCGAATCGTCTCTGCTCCATCCTTTGAGGAACGCTCGATGACCTTCAAGCCTTCACGAATTTCTTCCGGGCTGAGGCGATCCAATTGATGGAGCAGGAGTTGAATGTTTCCCAGGACGACAGCCAAGACATTATTGAAATCGTGAGCGACTCCGCTTGCCATCTCGCCCATGGCCCTCAATTTCTCAGCCTGGATGATCTGATCTTGTACCTGCCTCAATTCTTGTAGCGTCTGTTTTAAATCGGCGAAGAGCTGAGCGTTCTCAATGGAAATGCTCATCTGGCTCGCAAAGGAGAAGAGAGTCTTCAAATCCTCTTCATCGAACCCTCTGGGTTCATTGCTCTCGATATCCAAAACTCCGATGACCTGATCTCTTATCTTGAGGGGGATGGCCACCTCCGATTTCCCTGTGGGAGATCCGGGAATATATCTGGGATCTTTCGATACATCGGGAACATAAAGGGCCTCCCCTGTTTTAGTGACCCACCCCACGATTCCATCCACACCCACTCTAAAACGCATGTCCTTGACCCCCTCTAGATCTCTACCAATGACGTGCTTGATAAAGAGTTCGTCCTTTTCCCGATCTAAGAAGAAAATGCCACATAAGGCATACCCCCAACGATCCTTGAGGAGCTCCAATGCTTTTTTGAGCAACTCATCGAGGTCGAGGGTCGAAGAGAGGGCCTTTCCAATCTCGTAGAGGGTGGTCAATTGTTTAATCTTCGCCAAAGAATCCTCATAGAGTTTGGCATTTCCAATGGCAATAGCCGCCTGGTGGGCAAAGTTGTAGAGGAGATCAATCTCGCTTTGTTGAAAGCTTACTTCAGGATCAGAAGACCCGATCACCATCGCTCCAATGATCATCTCTCTGACGATTAAGGGGACGCCTAAAACCTCTTTAAAATGATAGGAATCTAATTCCTTTAATCGGTTGGGATGGTGTTCATAATCCTTATAGAGGACAGGGGTCTTCTTGGCAATCACTTCCCCTACCACGCCACCCCTGGGTGGGGTAAATTCTCCTCCGATTAATGATTCGGGTAATCGATGAACAATCGCCATGGCATAATTCTGCTTTCGATTGTCCCAGAGGGCGATGGTCCCTGACTCCCCACCTAAGAGTTCGACAGCACTCTCCATGATTTTCTGAAGGATCACTTTTAATTCAAGTTTCGAGGCAATCTCCTGACTTATCGAATAGAGAGTCTTCAGTTCTTCCAAACGTTTGACATTCTCTGAATAAAGAGAAGTCCTCTCCATAGCACCGCTGATGATCTGCCCAATTGAGTTGAAGAGATTCATTTCAAATAGGGTGAGCTTTGAAATTTCTTTTCGTGCGATGTTTAAGGTCCCGTAGATCTTGTCCCTCGATTTGAGGGGAATGACAGCCAAGGATTTCAATCCCTCTTCAATCGCTAAAGGAAGGGCTTCTGGATGGCTGGGATAGTCCTCAATGAATATCGGCTCACCGGAAAGGGCAACCTTCCCTGTTATCCCTTCCGCTACTTTGATCCGCTTCATCCCTTTTAAAAAAATCTTTGAAAACCCCCGATGGGCAACAAAAACCAAGTCATTCGTCTTCTCATCTAAAAGGTAGATGCCGGCAGAACGAACCCCTATTATCTCCATCATTTTATCAAGGCTTTTGTTTAAAATCTCATCAAGATCAATAGATTGATTGACGGTCTGACTGATCGCATTGAGAATCGAAAGCTCTTGATTGAGCCTCACGATTTCTTCTTTTGATTTTTTTGCCTCTCCGCTCATCCGATCCTCTCTCCCATAGATCTCTCGGCCATTGGCACAAACCTCACTCCACTAATATCAATCCAAAGATATTTCTTTCTTCTTCATGAGTTTTTACCACTTCAATAGGAAATCCATTGTCCTGGGCAGTCTTGAAGACATCAATGCCACAGGCTTCCATCGAAGGCCTTGCTTCAAAACCATGTTCACAAGAAGTGGTCAGGTCGCACTCTTTACAAAGACGGCAAGGACCCGAACCCATGCTCCAAGCCTTGTAATAGCCATCAAGAAAAATCTTAATCTCGAGATTCACAATGGCCTCGTTGAAAGGCTTTGTCTTTCCCCCTTTCGGTAATTTTCGATGCAGCAAAATGGCCTTTTGGTAAGAATGGATCACCTTTCGTGTGATGTCCGGAGTAGGGGTGTGTGGAGGGCAACAAAGGCTTGTCCCGAATCCAGGACATCCAAATTGACATTTCATCCTGACCCATTCGGCAGTGACGACAGAACGAGGATCAATCACCTTTGCTCCATCCACCCCCATCTCTAAAACCTCTTGGCAATAAACCTCGACTGGCTTCATCCTATCCCCTTCTCTCTTTACTCAATGATCGTTTTGGATCTCCGATATGTTTCTCACTTTTTTAAAAATGG
>JBEKWN010000108.1:0-13589 GCA_049513055.1 Thermodesulfobacteriota bacterium | reverse complement strand
CTCTTTACTGGAATGCTGAAGGACTTCCCGTGGGTGTCCACTTTGTTGGACGATTTGGGGACGAAGCCACACTTTTTCGACTGGCAGCTCAGCTTGAGTTGGCCCGGCCATGGGCTGGCCGGCGTCCAACAGTATCAGCTTGAGACGGCTCTTAGGTCAGGCCGTGGACGAAGGCCAAGTGCCATCCGTTAAACAGTTGGCCATTTCCATTGAAATGGCGGGACTGAAGTCGGACGGTGCTCCGGGTAAGGTTTATCCATAAAAAAGTTGGCCCTGCCCAAATCAAACACCGCATAGCGCATGGAGAATAGCGCATAGAGGTCGCCATGAAAGCAAAGCTGATAAACGAGCTGGGAGAAAAAACTTACGCAATAGTTTTTGACAAAGGGGACGAAGTGGTAGAAGGCCTACTCTCCTTCGCACGCGAGGAAAAGGTTCAAGCTAGCCACTTCACAGCGATTGGGGCCCTTTCCGATGTAACCCTGGGCTACTTCAATTGGACAAAGAAGACGTTTGACAAGATCTTCATTCAAGAGCAGGTTGAGGTTCTATCCCTCGTAGGGAACATTGTTTTTGACAACGGAGATCCAAGACTCCATGCCCACATCGTGATTGGCAAGTCCGACGGAACGGCCCATGGTGGCCATTTGATAGAAGGGCATGTTCGGCCAATCCTTGAGGCGATTCTAGTCGAGTCGCCTTCCCATCTACATCGGAAGATGAACAAGGAAACAGGCCTGGCGCTCATCACTTTTGAACCGGATTGAAATATTGGATTTTATTGTGAGATGTCATCCATAAAAAAGTTGGTCCGTTCGAATACGGATCGCGGAATGCGGAATTAAAAACTAAAAACAGCCTGGCGCAGAGTGCATGGGGTAGAGCGCATAGAGCAGAGCGTCATTTGTAAAGAGAGTGAAAAAGTTCAGTCTGATAGGTTTTCTATTCTTATCCCTTTACCTTTTTTAAGGCTTTCCCTGGCTGATGCAACTCGCGCTAAAAACCTGGGGTCATGCTCTAACCTGTAATCAAACCAGTCCTCTTCGGACCCGAAGCCAATTAAAACACCGGCCGGTTTTCCATGGCGTGTGATGATGATCTCTTCTTTTTCCGCCAAATCCAAGTATTCTGAAAGGCGGTCCTTAACTTCTGACAGCGCAATCCTTTTCATTTCTTCTCTCCCATTTCCTCCAGCCACTCAGTGGCTTTGGACTTCGGTATGATCGCTAAGACTTCAACCGTCGCTTCCACAACATCGTAAAATACCCTGATTTCATCAACTCTCAATCGATACTGTGGTCGACTCATCCCTTGTAACTTTTTGATTCGACTCTTGCTTATTTTCTGTGGTTCATACCTAAGATGTTTCTTGATCGCCTCTTTGACAGTAGAACGGTCTCTTGCTGATAAGCGTTTGAAATCTTGAACGGCTTCTGGTGCAAAGAGAATCCCGTATTTCATTCTGGCTATATTATAGCCAGAATTTTACTTTCCTGTCAATAAATACATTTCCTGGTATCAAAGAGGTTGCAATAATAAAGAACTCGTGGGATCATGTATGTAAAAGGAATCAGGAAAAACTCCAGGGAAGTAGTTAAGTTATTTAAGAAATAGACCTAGTGCAAACCGGTGTTGTCCATAAAAAAGTTGGGCCATCCATTAAGTCACTGAGTCATTAGGTTATTGAGTCATTGGGTCACTAGTTATTAAACCTTCCGGGGTCATCCATAACAAAGGGGGCAGCCCTTGACACGGGACAATTTTCCTCCAGGTTTTTGCCTCGCATAGGTGCCTGATCTTGATACGGGACATAGGGGGCTCTTGATAATTAAGGTAGCATTGAAGGTATTTGATGGTTTATTCCGCAATTTTTCATAGGAGGCGTGTCATGAAAAAAATCCTATTCCTATCGTTGTTGATGAGCCTGTTCATCACCGGGGTTGCATTTGCCGAGGCACCGGCCCCCTCACTCCCCAAAATGGATTCGGGAGATACTGCCTGGCTTCTCATCTCCGCCGCCCTGGTGATGTTGATGATGCCTGGGCTTGCCCTTTTCTACGGAGGTTTGGTGAGATCAAAAAATGTCCTGGGGACGATCATGCAAAGTTTTATTGCACTGGGGGTGATCACTATCCAGTGGGCTTTCTACGGATACAGTCTCGCGTTTGGACCTGATGTGGGTCATGTGATTGGAAATCTTGATTGGATAGGACTCAGAGGTGTGGGACTTGATCCGTTCCCTGGCTATTCTGCCACCGTCCCCCATCAGGCTTTTATGATCTTTCAGATGATGTTTGCTGTGATCACACCCGCCCTGATTACCGGCGCATTTGCTGAAAGATTTAAATTTAAGACCTATCTTGTCTTCCTCATCCTCTGGTCAACATTTGTCTATGACCCCCTTGCACATTGGGTCTGGGGAGTAGGGGGTTGGATCAGAAATCTTGGCGGGCTTGATTTCGCAGGGGGGCTGGTCGTTCATATCAGCGCTGGAGTTGCCTCCCTAGCGGCGGCTCTGGTCGTGGGAAAAAGAAAAGGTTACGGTAAAGAAGTCATGCCTCCTCACAATCTGACGATGACCCTTCTGGGTGCAGGGATTCTCTGGTTTGGCTGGTTTGGTTTCAATGGCGGGAGTGCCCTAGCATCGGGTTCGCTTGCCACGTCTGCTTTTGTAGCGACTCAATTTTCCGCAGCTTCCGCAGCTCTTTCATGGATGATCGCTGAATGGGCAGGCAGGGGTAACCCAACCGTTCTTGGCGCGGCATCGGGTGCCGTAGCAGGACTGGCGACCATCACACCTGCCTCAGGATTCGTGGGGCCCATTTCAGCAATCTTCATTGGACTGGTTGCGGGTGTGTTATGCTATTATGCCATCAACCTGAAGAACAAATTCGGATACGATGATTCTCTCGATGTCGTCGCTGTTCATGGAGTAGGAAGCACATGGGGAGTATTGGCCACCGGCTTGTTTGCAGCAAAGGCAATTAATTCAGCAGGAAATGACGGCTTACTCTTTGGCAATCCTTCGCTGATTGGGATTCAGGCACTCAGTGTCGTTTCAGTATGGGTTTATTCCTTTGTGGTAACATTGATCATATTGAAGGTCCTTGATTGGACCATGGGCTTGAGAGTGAGTGAAGAGCATGAGATCAGTGGTCTGGATACCAGTCAGCATGGCGAAGTAGGATATTCTTTTTAGCCAATAGTTAAGAGTCAGTTAAGAATTAAGAGTTATGAGTTGAGAGTTAAGAATTCAAAGTAAAAAAGATTAAAATCTCCGTACTCCTAACTCTAAACTGTTGCCTGCGCGTAGTCCTGTCTTGCGGGGCGAAGGCAGGCCAAACTAAAAAAGGGGGTTATAGAATGAAAAAAATCGAAGCCATTATCAAGCCATTTAAATTGGATGAAGTGAAGGAGGCATTATCCAAAATCGGTGTTCAGGGGATGACCGTCAGCGAGGTTAAGGGTTTCGGAAGGCAAAAAGGTCATACCGAGGTCTATCGATCGGCTGAATACAAGATCGACTTCATCGCCAAGGTTAAGATTGAATTGATCACCACCGATGAAATGGTTCCTCAGGTGATCGAAACCCTTGAGCGGACAGCCAAGACCGGAAAAATCGGAGATGGAAAGATCTTCATATCCCCCGTGGATGAAGTGATCCGGATTCGGACTGGTGAACGTGGCAGAGATGCGATTTGAATGAAGGCGGAGGGGATGGTCGTTGGATGAAGGCTTAGGGGGTCTGGTTTATGCAAAAGCTACAAAAGCTACGGGCTCATCCATAAAAAAGTTGGCCCAATCCAAAGTAACAAAACGCATAGGGCATCCATCCTTCGTCCCGCCTTGCGGGACTACGGAGGACAGGTAGCGCATAGCGTAAGGCGTTAATTTATTTCAGCCTCGAAGACTAACCTGCTTGTTTCTGTTACATTCCATCGAAAACCTTTTGCATTATTCCCACATTTGTGGTAACATTATTTCCGGAGGTGAACAAAATGAAATTCGTCGGTGTGAGGGAATTCAAACAGGATGTGGTCAAATACTTAAATGAGGGGAACGAGATTGTCGTCATGAAACGTAAGAAACCGATCGCCCGTCTTACCCCTGTCCAGGAAAACAGCGCGGAGATCATCCTCCTTGAGATTGGAAGAATCCTGGCTGAAGCGGGGGTCTCAAAAAAGGAGGCCCTAAAAGCCCTCGACCGGGCCAGGCGGGAGATTTATGGCTAAGGTCGTCATCGATGCCAATGTGATTATTTCGGCTGCCTTTGGGGGAAAACCATTGGAAGCTGTCGTTCAGGCATTGGAAGACCATGAGGTTTATCTCTCTCTAACCATCAAACGAGAGCTTCAAGAAGTTATTTCAGGACTTTCTAAAAAACTCACAAAGGAACAAATTCTCTTTCTCCAAGAAGAAATCCAACAATTGCTGAGCTTAGCGAAGCGTATTTCTATTTCAACCCATGTGGTTTTATCAAGGGATGCTAAGGATGACCATTATCTTTCGCTATGTAAAGAGGCGAAGGCCGATTTTCTGATTACCGGAGACAAGGATCTTCTGAGCATTTCTCAGGAAGAACTCAGGAAGAATGGAATTTCTTGCATGATCGTAACACCCCAGACCTTTTTAGAAAGTGTTTCCTGAATAAGTAGAGGGTCCTCCACAAAAAAGTTGGCCATTCCGAATACGGAATGCAGATTGCGGAGTGCGGAATTTACCTTATTATTGAGTCATAAGAGGAATTGGGGACGGGTTCCTATTTTTAACAAAAAAAGAAGGCATTTCTGTCTGATAGCAGAAACGCCCTCTGTATTAAAATGCTTTCACTATGATTTCTTCTTTTTGGTGGCTTTAGGTTTTGATGGAGACCTAGCCATTTCCCTGAAAGTGGTTTCCCATCTATCGATCATGGTTTTCAGCTCATCCAATTTAGCTTTCGCTTCGGCAGGCGCCGAGGCAACCATCTCTTTTGACTTCGCTAAGCCCTCACTAATAGCTTTTGTATCGGCCGTCCAGGCCTGTTTCTTGCCTTTCAGTTTCTTCTCCATTTTGTTGGCCGTGACACTCAATTTTTTCCATTCCCCTTCAAGGGTTCCCAGCGCTGCATTCGCCTGTTCGGCAATGGCCTTCTTTCCGGCTTCAACGGCTGCGGCCGCCTTTTCAAAAGTAGCCTTGGCATCAATATAACCCTGTTTCGCTTCCTTGTACTTCTTCTCTTTCATCTGCGATTCTGCGGTATCCCATACCTTCCTGGCAGCTTCCAGGTCAGCAGAGGCATATTGATCCGCGCCAACTGAGATAGCGGCGTCCATTGCTTTCTTGGCAGCCTCTTTTTCTGCTTCGGGTGGTTTTGAACAACCCGCCAATACCATTCCCAGACCAAAAACCACTAATACGAATAGCGATAACTTGATCATTCTCATAAGCCAATTCCCTCCTCGGATGATGTTTGATAAAAACTATAAATGAAGTTCTTCCGGATTGCAATAGGAGGCCGCTAAGAGCAGGGCGTTGCTTATGGAGCAAAGGGAGTCAAATCCCTATTCTTGACTTTGTCTTGTCCGATTGGTAAGAAATCTGTTAATAGTGAGAATGTTCCGAATGCTCTGGGGTCATCCATAAAAAAGTTGGGCCGATCACTAAACAGCATAGCGCAGAGAGCATAGCGTCAATGATTTTTATTGAGTTATTGGGTGATTGAGTTATTAGGTCATAAAAAAGGGGCACATCCGATCTTTTAATTTAATATCAAATGAAATTAGCGATCCAGGTTTGCTTCGAACTTGTCTGTTTGACCCCAAATCTGATATCAAAAATTTAGGAGGTTGATCATGAAGCATCTCGTGAGACGGTTGATCTTTGTTTTGGCCGTCTTTCTGATAAACCAGGTTGCCCAGGCCATTGAAATAGGCGAGATTCCTCCAAAGGTAGAGTTAAGAGAAAAACTGGGAGGACGGTTGGATGGAAAACCTTGGAGCAGCGAAGAGTTACAGGGGAAGGTCCATGTCCTTTTTTACGTCGATCCTGATGAAAAAGATACAAACAATGATGCCAGCGAAGCTCTGGACAGAGAGAAGTTTTCCAGCGATAAGTTTCAATCGGTTGGGATCATTAACATGGCAGCCACCTGGCTTCCCAATTTTGCTATTTCTTCGGCCATTAAAGATAAGCAGAAGCGCTATCCCAAAACCATTTATGTGCGGGATTATAAGAAAGTGCTCGTAAATGCCTGGAAGATTGCCGACGACAGCAGTAATGTTCTCGCCTTTGACAAACATGGGAAATTGATCTTCAGAAAAGACGGTAAGCTCACCGCGGAAGAGATCCAGATGCTCATCAAGGTCATCCGTGATCATCTGTAATCTTCCTTCCGTCTTTGGGGGAAGAAATAGGGTCAGAAATGGATTCAAATTTTTATTCTTGACTTTGCCAAAAAACTGGTGTCATCCATAAAAAAGTTGGTCATTTCAAATTGCAGGCGAATTAATGGGTAAATAGGTGGATGAGTTAATGGGTTATCGAGTTATTGGGTAAATAGGTCGTTGAGGCATAGCACTTGACTGAATTTTTCAGTCAAATATTTTGATACCCTTCACTTAATTTTCGAATTATTTTTTCTGAAGCCATCAGGATCTTAGATTAAATTAGCTCGCCACAGCCCTGTTTCGACCAGTACAATATTATTCCCTGCCTCTAAATAATATTTTGATTTGATTTCTGGATTTGGGATGTTAGGATAAAAGAAAGATCATTTTTCGAAGAGGAGGTTCCATCATGTCTTTCGTCGGCAGACCTGCACCGGATTTTGAACTCGAAGGTTATTTTAATGGGCAATTCAGTAAGTACAAATTATCAGACTACAGGAAAAAATGGGCCCTTCTCCTTTTTTATCCTCTTGATTTCACCTTTGTCTGTCCCACTGAAGTGCTAAACTTCTCTGCGGCAGCAGAAAAATTTACCAAGCTCAATTGCCAGATCTTCGGCATCTCGGTGGATTCCATTTATGTCCACAAAGCCTGGGTCGATACAGAGCGGGAGGACGGTGGCCTCGGCGGCAGTCTCAACTATCCACTCCTTTCCGACCTGAATAAAGTGACGGCACGAGATTATGGAATCCTTATGGAGGATGAAGGAGTTGCCCTTCGAGGACTTTTTCTGATCAGCCCTGATGGGGTGATCATGCACTCTACCATCAACAGCCTCTCCGTTGGTCGCTCAGTAAGCGAAGCGATGCGGGTGCTGAAAGCCTTTCAATTCGTCAGCTCGCACGAAGGCCAGGTCTGTCCTGCAGATTGGGAAGAGGGGAGAGATACCATGACTGCAAATTCGGATGGGATGAAAAAATACCTCACCAATCATTAATTACAACGAATGATCCGAATGACACCCCCATCCTCCCCCTCCCCCCATGATGGGGAGGGGTGGGCGGGGGGAGGGAGAAACAAGATGGAACAGTTGGAACGATGGTTTCGGGAGAAGCAGGCAGAGAGAACGATTAACGCACTAAAGAAGAATAATTTTGATGCTCTCTATGTTTCGGATTCAAAGGCGGCACTCGAAGAGGTGATGAAAAGGATACCGGATGGAGCCACTGTGGGAGCGGGAGGATCCGTGACCTTTACACAGATTGGATTGTTAGATGCCTTAAAAAATCGGAAGATCCAGCTCATCTTGCCTATTCAGCAAGCCAAAAGTGATGAAGAACGACTTGAATTGTTCCGTAAATGTTTTTCCGCGGATGTCTTTCTTTCCAGCACCAATGCCGTGACAGAGGATGGAAAATTGTATAATGTGGATGCCACAGGCAACAGGGCGGGCGCCATGTTCATCGGGCCTAAAAAGACGATCATCGTCTGCGGGGTGAACAAGATGGTCAAGGATCTTGAAGCTGCAGAGACAAGAGTGAGAGAGTGGGCAGCCCCGCAGAATGCAAAGCGGCTAAACCGGAAAACTCCATGTGTTGAGACGGGAATATGTTCAGATTGCAGTTCCCCGGATCGGATCTGCAATATCTATGTGAGCCTTGCTAAAAGGCCCGCACGCAACGAAGTGGTTGTAATTCTGGTAGGAGAAAATTTAGGAATCTAATCAAAAATTTCAGATTGCAGATTTTAGATTTTAACTTTGAGCTTTCAACTTTGAGCTATACCCATGCCCTATGCTCAAGAGTATGCGGGCATCCACTGCCACCGCTCCCTTTTCCAAGGCCTTCACAGGATTGATATCAATTCCTTCGATTTCTGGGAAATCCATCATCAACTGGGAGAGTCTGAGAAGATTTTCAACCAATGCCCCAATATCCAGAGGCCGTTCTCCTCGAACGCCTTTGAGAATGTTCGCGGTCTTCAATTCTGAAATCATTTCTTCTGCTTCGGGTCGATTGATCGGAGCCACCCGAAGAGATGTCTCCTTGAAGACCTCCACATAGATTCCTCCCAATCCGAAGAGAACCACCGGACCGAAAGAAGGGTCTCTTTTTGCCCCTAAGATGACCTCTTTCCCATCCGAAATCATCTTTTGAATGAGGACTCCATATCGACTCCCCCGGTCCAACTTCTTAATCTTATTGTAGGCCTCTTCCGCCTTTCTGAAATCATCCAGATTGAGGATGACCCCTCCTGCATCCGACTTGTGTGAAATTGCCGGAGAGATGACCTTGAGGGCAACAGGGCCTTCTATTCTATCCAATACTTTTTCCAACTCCTCTTTTCGATAAACGACCTGGTAATCTGCCACCGGAATGCCATAGGCCTTGAGGACTTCAAAAGCTTCGGGGAGGAGAAGGAGATCCCTCTTCTCACTCCTTGTTTTTTTGAAGAGCCGTTTGATTCGATCACGGTCTACTGAATAAGAAGGAGGTTTCTCCTTTAAGATTTTTCGTTTCCGGTAGTAGTGTTCCCTTGAGATCGCCAAGGCGCTTAAAGCATCCTCAGGCTCCGTAAAGATGGGGTAATCAAAGGCCCCTTTAATAAAAGCCAATTCTTCTTCCTCGGTCAGGTAACAGAAGGCCACAGGCTTCTGGTAACGAAGGGAAAGTTCCTTTGCGGCAAGGATCAACTTTCGGGAAGGTTCCATCTCATCACCGATGGCAGCATGTTGGAAAATAATTCCATCCACGGTCTCAATTTTGAGCACCTGCTCAAGAATCTTCGTATAGAGATCGAAGTCGAAGAGATCTCCCAGATCGAGAGGATTTGTCGGCTGGATCACCTTAGCCCTGAAATAGCTGTGGATTCTGTCCTGAAAGCTTTTCTTCATGGGAAAGAGTCGAAACCCATATCTTTCGGCTGAATCGGCAGCGACAATGGCAATGCCCCCGGAGCGGGAGAGGATGACCAGATCATTCCCTTTCATGGGCGGCAGCGAGAGAACCTTTACCGCATTGATGAAGGACCGGAAATCCTTCGTCCTGACGATGTCCGCCTGCTTCAGGGCCGTATCCACAATCTTATCGTCATTGGCAAGGGCTGCGGTATGAAGTTTTGCAATCTCTCTGCTTGCTTCTCCAATGTTCGCCTTATGGAGAATGATGGGTTTTGATGTGGATCGAGCGATCTCGAGCAAATCCCTTCCTTTTTCAATACTCTCCAAATAGATGCCAATGATTTCTGTCTGGGGATCATGAATGAGATATTTAAGATAATCGATTTCATTCAGGTCAAGTTTATTCCCCATGCTCACAATTTTAGAGATCCCCACACTGGCGCTGGAAAGAAGGTTAAGATAGGTGAGGACCACACCACCGCTTTGGACTAAGAGGGAGACTTTTCCCTTTTGGACTGCCTTTCGATTGAGAGGGGGAAAGGCAACGACAAAGCCATTCTCAATATTGATGATACCGATTCCATTCGGTCCCACAATTCGAATTCCCCATTTTTTGGCAATACGGAGGGCCTCTTTTTCCAATTTCGCCCCTTCCTCAGAATATTCGCTAAACCCTCCCGATTCAATGATGGCCCACCGAATTTTTTTTCGTCCACAGGCCTCCAGTATTCCTGGAACGGTGTGAGCAGGGGTGAGGATGACCGCGACATCGATTCCTTCTTTGAGATCCTCTATAGAGGTATAGATTCCCCTCCCGAAGAGGATTCCTTCTTTTTGGCCGATCAAAAAGATTTCTCCATGAAATTGAGAGAACAATTATTTTTTGTTGAAATTAATCAGAATATCGATAGATAATTGTTATCAACAGTAAAAGAAGTTCTCATGGTTTTTCCCATGAAAAAGAAGATAGTTTATCCCCTTTTCTTCTTCGTATTCTTTTGGTTCACGGCCTTTCCCCTGTTTGCAGATGAGGATAAGGAAAAGGACAAGGAATCTGACAGGGAGGTTGTGCTTCGTGTAGGACAATGGGAGTTCGACTTCGGAGGCTAGGTTCGCCTCAGGGGAGATTTCGCCAAGAACCAAAATTTCACGGAAGCATATTGAACGACACTTATTTGTACGGAGACATGAATGTTATTTCAGACCAGAGCGGAGTAACGGTGAAAAACGTTCATGCAAGTGGCTTGCAGATTTGGATTGCTGGCATCTCTGTAAATCCTTTGTCCAAGTTGAATGTCACCCTGCGTGCCCATCGTTTTCTTGCAAGCAAGGTTCCTTCTGGTTTCAGCAAGGATCTTGGAACGGAACTGGATTTACCGATCTCTTACAAATTAACAAAAGGAATATCCTTTATCGTGGGGCTAAACAAGTTTTACACAGCCCACTTCTTTAAACAAGCTTCGGGAAGCGGAAAAAATATTGATTATGCTTACATTCAGGGACAGGTAGAGTTTTAATCTCGGAATCTTTTGGACGAAACGTCTCAGAGGCTCTATGACTTGCCATTGGATTAGATTTTCCTGGAAAGAGAATTGGCATATCCGGTTAATTCCACATAACCCATTCCCTTGATAGGGTCGCCCTGATATTTCCCCTTGACTTTGACACTCCCCTCCCAATAGGTCACTCGTGTGGATTCCTTGGTCATCAATTCTTGATCTTTGACGGTTGGGAAAAGGGTCAATTCAATCTGATGACCGGGGACCTTTACCCTCCATTTGGAGGGATAGATGGCTCCGCTTTTTTGACTTTTCCATTGCGCCAGAACTTCGATCTCGAATTCTTTTTGAGAAAGATGCTGATGGGTTCCGTCACGGAATATGATGGTTCCACTTGAATAGGGATCTATTTTCCCATCCTTGTGTCGGACCTGATAAAACATCAACTCCAGCCCCTTATCCAATTGAAGGCTGAACCAATCCCATCCCACCTGGTATTCCCGGAGTTGAGAAGAACCAAATTCATGATCCATCCAGCTGATTCCTTGGACAGGAATTTCTTTGTTTTGTAAAAAGAGTTTCCCTTCGGTTTTTAAGCGAGGGATAGAATAGTAATGTGAAGCATATCCCTCTCCTTCTGCCTTCTGACTGATCCCATTTTGCCCATGGATGACCGGATTTTTTCCCGGTGTCAGCATCAATTCAATTCCAAAATCCTTGTTGCCCGCTTTGAGGGAGTGATTTTGCATTGAAGGGCCTTTTCCTTCAGTAGACCAGTTCTCGATCCAGATTCGAAAAGTCTTCTCGTTTTTCTTTGAAGATATTCAAACTTCTTTTTAGATTCATCCGTGATGGCGAGATGAGCGAAATAGAGGTCTTGAATGGACCATTTCGATTTTTGGTTTTTTGTCTCCCTGGTTAATCCCGTTCTGAAAAAAGTGAGTTGATAGCCAAAGAATTTTCCATCCTGGCCTGGGGATTGGAGATGGCCGGAATAGTACCACCATTCCGTTTTGAATTCAGGATGAGAAAAATGGTCTTGGGGAAATGAAAAGACTCTCCCGGGCAGAGCCCGTTTGAAGTCTTGGCTTAGAAGTGTAGGAGTAAATGAAGCAAGGGTCAGTAGAATTACGAAGCAGGCGGTCATTGCGAGCCGAAGGCGAAGCAATCTCATCCTCCATCCCCTCAACTTTTCTCTCTCCCCTGTGGAGAGAGGGACGGGGTGAGGGGAAACGATTTCCCGAAACGACTCCTTGCACCCAATAGGTTTTCGTGGCCACATGTGTACTATAAACCTAAACGCCCGCTGTGGCTGGGAAGACATATCATGGTTAAAGCGGTTTTTTATTGTAAAGATTGTCAAGGGGACTTTTGGGAACACTCACCATATCTCTTATCACATGGGTGTAGATCATTGTTGTTTCAAGATGTTTATGACCGAGTAAATTCTGTATCTCCCTGATATTCACTCCGTTCATTAAAAGGTGTGTTGCGAAGCTGTGTCTGAGAGTATGCACCGATGCATGTTTGACAATACCAGCTTTCTTAACAGCTTCTTTCACGGCGTTCTGCACAGTCTTTTCATTGATGTGGTGCCTTCTGATTTTTCCGCTTCGAGGATCCACCGAGAGCTTTGATGATGGGAAGATATACTGCCAGTGCCACTCTCTCGCAGCATTCGGATATTTACGTTCCAGCGCATCCGGCAGAAAGACTACGCCGTAACCTGACGCAAGATCTTTTTCATGGATGACCTTTACCCTTTCAAGATGGGAGCGCAATGATGCAGTGACGGACTCAGGTAACATGGTAGCTCTGTCCTTGTCTCCCTTACTGTTGCGTACAAATACAAGGCTTGCACTGAAATCAATGTCTTTGACTCTCAAACGGGCGAGCTCCATAAGGCGGAGCCCGGAACCGTATAGCAACTGGAGAATAAGAAGGTTTGTGCCTTCAACATGTTTGAAAATCTCTTTTACCTCCTCTACAGATAAAACAACCGGCAGTCTCTGCCCGCGTTTTGCCCTGACTGTTTGAGATAAGTCATCGATAGCTATTTTAAGGATGTCACGAAAAAGAAATAACAGTGCATTGAATGCCTGATTCTGAGTAGAGGAAGAGACATGCTGCTTAATTGCCAGATAGCTCAGATAATCCCGTACGTCACTTGAATCTAATCCAGAGGTAGTAATATCTTTCTTCTTAAGTGTTAGGGTATAGTCAAAAAATCTTTTGGCCCAGTCTATATATGTACGTTCTGTACTGTAAGAATAATGCTTAATGCGAATTGCCTTGCGCATATCCTGAAGGACCTCTGAAATGTCAGGAATTTCTCTCCCCTCTTGTGGTTTACTGGGTTGTAAAGTTGTTTTTTTATCGGCCATGAAATGGGCGATATATAATTGCACTGCATCATGGGCCTGTTTTATCTGCCAGTCAGCGGTGTTTTTTTGTGATTTTAGTTTGTCTAAAAACTTTTCAAACAGCAAATCATGATTCAACTCTTCGTTTCGATTGGAAAAAGCGATGAACTTGCTGACCCAGTTGGCATAGAATGGGACGTTCTTTGCAGGGACAAAGCCACGGGAAAGAAGGAATTGTTGAAAGCCCGGTAATATATTGTTTTTCATTAAAAATGTCTTTTGATATTGAAAAACCAGATTATACGGAATCCGTATAGCATGATATTACGTAGCAATTACGAATGCAATAAAAATATCTTCCCTTTATTTACAAATAATTATGATTGAACATGTGTTGAGGTTATGATACGGTAAGAGTAAAAAATGGGAATAAACAGGTATTCCGTATATTAATTGTTAG
>JBEKWN010000107.1:0-10691 GCA_049513055.1 Thermodesulfobacteriota bacterium | reverse complement strand
TGATACACATTTTAGGAAAGGAGTTTGTTGTTTGGGATAAAGCAGCTCATATTGATTTTATCAAACCAAGTCAAGGAACTGTCACCGCAAGATTTTTGATAAAAGAGGAACAAATCGAAAAAATAATTAATAACACTTCGGGTGGTCAAAAATATTTTCCTGAGTTTTCGGTTGATATAGAGAATGAGGCAGGAGAGAAAGTAGCGCGGGTGGTAAAAACTCTGTATATAAGGAGAAACAGTTTGAAATAAATATTTGAAAAATAACATAACCCCCTGCTGCAAGGGACGGGCGATTCTCACGCGCCCCTGACGCCTGTCGTTATGCATCCGATTGAATCAACGAGGATTACCAATGAAACGTTGTGACTGGGCCAATGGAAACGAACTCGAAAAGTCCTATCATGATAATGAATGGGGTATGGAAATCCACGATGACAGAAGCCTGTTCGAGTTTCTTGTTTTGGAAGGCGCGCAGGCGGGATTAAGCTGGTCTACTATCCTTAGAAAGCGAGAAGGTTACAGAAAAGTTTTTGATAATTTTGATGCCCGGAAAATCTCCAAATACTCCGAGAATGCCGTTTCCCAGTTGCTCACCAATTCTGAGATCATAAGAAACAGGCTCAAAATTAACGCGACTATCACTAACGCCAGAGCATTTCTGCAGGTACAGAAGGAATTTGGAAGTTTTGATAACTACATCTGGCAATTCGTTAATGGAAGGCCTGTCCAGAACACATGGAAAAGAATAACTGATATTCCCTCTAGCACCCCTGAGTCTGATGCCATGAGTAAAGATTTGATTAAGAGGGGATTCAAATTTGTTGGAACCACCATTTGCTACGCGTTCATGCAGGCAGTAGGCATGGTAAATGATCATGTCGTAGACTGTTTCAGGTACGAGGAACTCAAGAACAAAAGGAAAGCATAACGAGTCGCTCCACCGGATCGCCGAAACAGGCGGCTCCCGGTGAGCTTCTTGTTCGGAGGGACTGAGTATGCAATGTTTGATGGATCACATCGTTTTGAATGTGGAAGATGATGAGAAGATGATCGCTTTCTATTCAAAGGTACTTATGTTTGGGCCTGAACGCTTGGAGGAATACCGCGCGGGAGACGTGCCATTTCCATCTGTGCGACTGAATTCGGATACGATTATCGACCTGTTTCCGAAAAAGATGCGGCAGAAAAGCGCTCGGGCTGCACAGGGCCGCGAGAACTTGAACCATTTCTGTATTGCCTTGAGTAAGGGGACGTGGGAAAAGCTTTTGGAGCGACTTCAGGCTAACAAGGT
This sequence comes from Thermodesulfobacteriota bacterium, assembly GCA_049513055.1. Lineage (GTDB taxonomy): Bacteria > Desulfobacterota > BSN033 > BSN033 > UBA1163 > UBA1163. The sequence goes on along the minus strand of JBEKWN010000107.1, from coordinate 9,398 downwards.
CACTATAGAGGAAGGACCTGTTCCACGCTGGGGTGCGCACGGTACTGGAACCTCGATTTATTTTCGAGACCCGGAGGGCAACCTAATCGAGGCGCGGTATTATGAGGGCCACGATAGTTCAGAGAAGTGTCTACTTGGGTCTTAAGCGGCAAAAATCCGCCGCGTCTCTTTGCCTCGCGTTATGTTTTAAGGAACGGCCCCAGGATCAAACCTTCAAAATTCCTTTTGCAGACTAGCAAGGTTGCTGGTATAAGAAATTGATAATCCCCCTGATCAGATGTCAGGATTTAACTCAAAATAGAGAATTGAAGGATTAGGAGAAGGCGAAAATGGAGATCATTATAGGAAATCATTTGAAGATGCATCTGCCGTATCATCTCCGTGAGCGGGCATCGCGATTTTACACTGACATATTAGGTTGCAGGAAGCTTGCTAACCTACCCTATCCGAATGTAGATCTTTATGAGTTCCAAAGAGGATTCGTCCTGGGGCTATTCTTCTGTGATGAGGTGGATACGCTATCTGAAACGGAACAACTAAAGGCAACCTGGATGGAGATCAAGACCGATAACCCGGAGGCTCTCAAGCAACGGTTGATAGACTTTGGCGTACAGGAAGTGGAATTTGAAGACAAGTCGCGATTCTATTTTCAGGCCCCTGGAGGCCAGGTGTTCCGTGTAGCTCCCATGGAGGGTGGCCTGTAAGCCTATACCGATCCTTTGGCCAACGAGGTTTACCCCCTACTTCATACCAAAGAATGATTAGACGGGTTATCGATTGGTATGCTTCACAATATCAAAAGGGTGCCTTAACAGTTTTCAAAATAAAAAAGGCGAATTGGGTTATCGTGCCCAATTCGCCTTTTACCAATTCCCAGAGTGTTTCTATTGTTAATTTCCTAACGCAGCCAACAAATCCTGATCCGGCGTCGAAATAGGTTGGATATTGAAATTATCAACCAACACCTTTAATACATTTGGAGAGACAAAGGCCGGGAGGGATGGCCCGAGTTTGATATTTTTTATACCCAGATAGAGTAAAGTGAGGAGAATAGCCACCGCCTTCTGTTCATACCAGGAGAGGATTAAGGAGAGAGGCAGTTCGTTGATTCCAACGTTAAAAGCTTTGGACAAAGCTGAGGCGATTTGAACCGCCGAGTAGGCGTCATTGCACTGACCTACGTCTAAGAGTCTTGGGATGCCTTCAATATCTCCCAGGTCCTTATCGAAGAAGCGGAATTTACCGCATGCCAGGGTAAGAACGACACAGTCTTTTGGAACTTTTTCGACAAATTCAGTGTAATAGTTACGTCCGGCCTTGGCACCATCGCATCCGCCGACAAGGAAGAAGTGGCGGATGGCCTTCCCTTTCACCGCCTCGATGATTTTGTCTGCAACGTTCATCACGGTGTTTCTTGCAAAGCCAACCATAACAAAGCGACCGTTTTTATCTTCTTGAAACCCTCGCATGGCCAAGGTCATGTCGATCACGGGTTTGAAGTTTCTGTCCGAAATGTGGGGGACGCCTGGCCAGCCCACAGTGCCACTAGTGAAGATATTGTCCTTGTAGGACTCCCTTGGCCTCTGGAGACAGTTTGTGGTCATCAAGATGGCCCCAGGAAAATCGCTGAATTCCCGGATCTGATTCTGCCACGCCGTTCCATAATGACCATAAAAATGTGAATATTTTTTAAAGCCCGGATAACCGTGGGCCGGAAGCATTTCACCATGAGTATAAACGTAGATACCTTTGCCGTCGGTCTGCTTGAGAAGTTCCTCCAGATCCTTGAGATCATGGCCAGAGACCAGGATCGCCTTTCCTTTCTTGGCTCCCAGAGAAACCTTTGTGGGAACAGGATGGCCATAGGTACCAGTGTTTCCTGCATCAAGAAGCTCCATGGCCCTGAGATTGATCTCTCCGCACTTCAGAACCAGTCCCACCCAGTCGTTCAAGCTTAAGTCTTTTCTCAGAGTCGCAGCCAATCCTTCATGGATAAAGGCGTACACCTTATCGTCCTTCTGACTAAGAATTTGAGCGTGATCCGCATAAGCGGCTACACCCTTTATTCCAAAAATCAGAATGTGCTGAAGAGAAAGAATATCAGGATCGATGGTTGGATCCGATTTGATTCCCACTGCCTCTCCCTGTTTGATGAGTCCTTCTACGGTGGTTGCTGGTTTAAAAGTGGCAGGACCCTCTTGAAAATCGATTTTGCCCTTTGCAGCCTTGACCTTTTCCTTAAGGCTTTCCCTCAAAGTCACACTCTGCTTGATCAATTGAACAAATCGATCTGGATCGAAATTGACATTTGTCAAGGTGGAGAAGATCGCCTTACAGGAAAAATCGTTGACCCCCGGATCAATCACTCCCACCTTTCGGCCCTCCACTGCATAAAGGGATAGGCCTTTAAGAGTATAGATCAGAAGATCCTGAAGGTTAGCAACGTCCGATTCCTTGCCACAAACCCCAATCTTTGTGCATCCTTCACCTTTCGCCGTCTGTTCGCACTGGTAACAAAACATAATCGTTCCTCCTTTGAATGGGTTAGTTTTGACCGCCTGTTCTGAAATACCTTCCAGGTATCCTTTCTTGGCGCTTCGTAATAGAATAACGCAAAAAGCTCAATTTGTGTTTGACTTGAGTCAAAAAGATAAATTATTTTTGTAATTGAGGGCAGATAAGGACGTGATCTAAGGAAAGAAAGCGAACCGGCAATCATTCTGCCAATTCACCCTTTTCTGATGCTAAGCCCTTAATGTCTTCTATTTTATCTTAAACGATTCCTCCATCCCGATATATTTCTTTCTTAGTTTTATCTCTCCGCCCCACCTTTCCTCTGTCCCCTTTAATTGACAAAGGTAGAACGCTGTGGCATAAGACAGTGAAGAGTAATGAGTATAATTTATTTGGAGGTGGGGTGCCCATGTATAATCTCGACGGACAGATTGCTATCGTCACTGGCGCAGGAAGCGGATTGGGGCGAGCCATCGCCCTGCGCCTTTCCCAGGAGGGAGCCACCATTGCGGCCACAGACTTAAACGGGGAGGCTGTGAAAAAACTGGTTGGGGAAATCAAGGATCAGAAAAGGTCCGGTCTTTCTATACAGATGGATGTCTCCATCGAAATAGATGTAGAACGAACGGTCAAACAAATACTAAAGAATTTCGGCCAGATCGACATCCTGGTCAATAACGCCGGTGTGGGAAGTGCCGGGCTGATCATCAACCATTCCGAGGAAGACTGGGATAAAGCCATGCGGGTAAATCTGAAGGGCACCTTCTTATGTTCACGGGCTGTGGCCAAAGAGATGATTCCCCGCAAACGGGGACGGATTGTAAATATTTCTTCCATAGGCGGAAAATCCGGAGAGGAATTAATCGGCGCTTATTGCGCCTCCAAGTTCGGGGTGATCGGGCTCACCCAGGTCATGGCCAAGGAACTGGGCCGCTATATGATCACGGTGAATGCTGTTTGTCCGGGATACATCTGGACACCCATGTGGGAAAGTCTGGGGCAGTGGCTCAAAGAGAATATTCCAGCCCTTGCGCAGTTGAGCCCGCGGGAAGTTTTTGAGAAACGAGTGAAATCGGTTACTCCACTTCGCCGGCCACAGGAGCCCGAGGACATCGCCAATCTTGTAGCCTTTCTCGCCTCCGAGGAGGCCCGGAACATCACTGGCCAGGCCATCAACGTGGACGGCGGAGCCCTGATGCATTAAAACCTTTTGACCGCACCAAAAACTTTTGAATAGAAACCAGAGGAGGACAGGAGATGAGGATCAAGGACAAAGTAGCCATTGTGACAGGAGCTGGACGAGGAATCGGTGAAAGCATTGCTTTTCGCTTTGCAGCAGAAGGAGCAAAATTAATCGTCAATGATGTGAACGAAGCCGACGCCAACCGCAAGGTTGAAACGATTAAGAGCAAAGGAGGCCAAGCGGTCGCCGTAATCGGCAGTGTTGCCTCACGGGAAGTGGCCCAGAAAATGGTGGATACGGCCGTTAAAGAATTCGGCACCGTGGATATCTTGGTGAACAACGCCGGCATCATTCGCGACGCGATGCTACACAAGATGACCGACGAACAGTGGGATCAGGTCATCGAAGTCAATTTGAAAGGTGTTTTCCTCTGCACGCAGTGTGCGGCCCAGGTCATGCGGGAGAAAAAGTATGGAAAGATCATCAATATCTCATCGAGCAGCTGGCGGGGCAATCCTGGGCAGCTCAACTATTCCGCAACCAAAGCCGGAGTGATCGGAATGACCAAGACCGCGGCGAAGGAGTTGGGGCCCAAAGGGATCAATGTCAACGTCATCGCCCCAGCGTTAATATGGACAGACATGACCAAATCCATGCCTAAGGCGCTGCTCGAACGGGTGGAGCAAAGCCTCGCTTTTCTCATGCCCCTGAATCGCTGGGGACAACCGGAGGACATAGCCAACCTGGCCCTGTTTTTGGCCTCCGACGAAAGCTCGTTCATTACTGGTCAATTGATTCACTGTGACGGTGGATTTATTATGTAAAATTAAGGTCGGGACAGCTACTGTAAAAGGCATGACCAAAACTGCAACTTTGTAGAGAATAGTGAGAGAGACAACTTATGAGCAGCAAAAAATGTTTGGTTATCTTGATGGGTATACTCTTGAGCTTTTTGCTGTCTACCTCAGTCGTTTCTGCCATAGGTGATGACAAATATAGTCGCCCATCACTGAAGGGACTTAAGAAATTGTCTGTGGTTGTTCAAATCGGAGACCCGCTCTCCAGGGACTTAAGGAAAGCCGGTGTCACTGAAGACCGAATCCGGACCGGTGTGGAACTGAAACTTCAGGAGGCAAAAATCGATGTCGTATCCATAGAAGATTTAGCTTCGGATACTCCAATTCTCCACGTAGAGGTCGACGGTTCCATTAAGAACAATCAAACGTTTTCATTTCTTATTGAAGTTGAATTATGGCAAAAGGGTGTTTTGAAACGAGATCCCAAATCTGAGGTGATTGCAGGAACCTGGTCCACAGGAGTTTTCGGATCGGGATCAGCCTCAAATATGGGATATGACATTATGGGATTAATTAACAGTTTGATGGACGGTTTTATTAAAGCTTACCAATCGGTAAACTCTTAAGTAAAATCTCTTTGAGCCAGAATAATTTTTCGATGAATCAGCCCCAGAGACGATCTTTTGATAGCCTGCCAAGAAAGATTGCATTTATTGGCGGTAGAGAAAAGGTATATTTTTTTTGAAAGGGGCGAACTTTGAAGGCTTTCAAAAATACCCTTGAGAGCATTGGGAACACCCCCCTGGTAAAGCTGGAACGTATTACCAGAGGGGTCAAGCCTGCAATCTGGGCTAAACTGGAATTCTTCAACCCTTCAGGGAGTGTCAAAGACCGGATGGCCCTCTACATGGTTGAGGATGCGGAGAGGAGGGGACTTCTAAAGCCCGGCGGGGCGATTGTGGAAGGCTCTTCAGGAAACACGGGGGCAGCCCTGGCTATGATTGCTGGTGTGAAAGGGTATCGATGCATCATTACCATGCCGGACAAGATGAGTGATGAGAAAAAGAATCTGATGAAGGCATTGGGCGCTGAAGTGATCGTCACGCCAACAGATGTTCCGCCAGATTCTCCTGATAGTTACTACAGCGTTGCCAGAAGAATCGCTACCCAAACCCCAAACGCCTGGTACCCTGATCAATACAATAATCCCAAAAATATAGAGGCTCATTACTACAGCACGGGGCCGGAGATCTGGGAGCAAACAGAAGGCCAGATGGATTATCTGGTGGGTGGAATTGGGACAGGGGGCACGATCAGTGGTGCGGGAAAATATTTGAAGGAAAAAAATTCCAAGATCAAAATAATCGCCGTCGATCCAGAAGGATCGGTCTTTTATGGTTACTTTAAAACTGGAGAAATCCCGACGCCTCATATTTATAAAGTCGAAGGGATCGGGGAAGACTACCTGGCCAAGGCAGTCGATTTTAGCGTCATTGACGACATCATTCAGGTGAATGATAAGAATTCCTTTTTGACAGCCAGAAGACTGGCCAAAGAAGAAGGGATCTTTGCCGGCGGGTCCAGCGGAAGCGCTGTCTGGGCAGCTTTAAAACTTGCGGAGAATGTGGAGGTGGGGAAGAATATCATCGTGATTTTACCTGACTCCGGTGACCGATATCTGAGTAAAATATACAATGACCAGTGGATGATTCAGCATGGATTTTTGGAAAAGGAGGGGGCAGATGAAATTTGAAACCAAGGTAATCCATGTGGGGGAAGAACCGAATTTTAAGGAAGGGGGCTCCGGGGACGTCGTCATCCCCATCCATCTTTCCTCTACCTTTGCCAGAAAAAAGGTAGATGAACCTACCCAAGGTTATGAGTATTCTCGGACAGGGAATCCAACCCGAAAGGCTTTAGAGCGTCGCTTGGCTTCCTTGGAAGATGCCAGATTTGGCTTGGCCTTTGCTTCCGGAATGGCCGCCGAGACCACCCTCGCTCTAACAATGCTTCGAGCAGGAGATCACGTGATTGCTTTTGATGATCTTTACGGCGGAACAAGAAGGTTGTTTGACAGGATTCTCAGCAAAAATTTTCAGGTCGAAGTTTCTTATGTGGATGCCAGAGATCCGAAGAATATAAGCAGGGCAATCCGCGAAAATACCAAGATGATTTGGCTGGAGACCCCCACCAATCCTTTGATGAAACTCTGTGACATCCGGGCGATCTCAGAAATCTCAAAGAAGGCCAATATGCTGCTTGTGGTGGACAATACCTTTATGACCCCCTATTTCCAAAATCCACTCCTGTTGGGGGCTGATATGGTCGTTCACAGCACGACCAAGTACTTAAACGGCCACAGCGACTCCGTAGGCGGGGCCCTGATGCTTTCAGATGAGAATACTTATCTTCCACTGAAGTTCAACCAAAACGCCACAGGGGCAATCCTCTCTCCCTTTGACAGTTTTCTCGTTCTGAGGGGGATCAAGACCTTGGCGGTGAGGATGAAAGAACATGAGAAAAATGCCCAGCAGGTCGCTGACTATTTGCAAGAACATCCCAAGGTGAAGAAGGTCAACTATCCCGGCCTGAAAAGTCATCCGCAATATGAGTTAGCCAAGAAACAGATGTCCGGTTTCGGGGGAATGCTCTCTTTTGAAATCGTCGGAGGGCTCAAAGAGGCGGAGCAATTTCTGGGAAACCTCAAAATCTTTTCCCTGGCCGAGAGCTTGGGTGGGGTCGAATCATTGATCGAACATCCCGCTCGTATGACCCATGCCTCCGTGCCTCCGGAGATCCGGAAACAGATTGGAATAACCGACTCGTTGATCAGAATATCGGTGGGGATAGAAAATATAGATGACCTGATCAAGGATCTGGATCAAGCCTTTAAAAAAGTAGACTGATATAAGATCGCTTTCATAGATCATATAATGGGGCACACCAAACAAAAAAGGCGAACAGGCTGTATTCATTTCCAGTTCGCCTTTCATATTCATACCCAAGATTTATCTGTGCCTCGTGAATCACTGAAATAAATCCCCCCAAGCCCCCCCTTGCTAAGGGGGGGAAGAAGGGGAATTATTTAATCTTAAACGATTCCTCCATCCCGATATATTTCTTTCTCAGTTTTGGTTTCTCTATTTTTCCTGTGGGATTGCGGGGAACCTCACCGAAGAAAATCTTTTTGGGCCTTTTATACTTCGGTAACTTTTCGCAATACTTGAGGACATCCTCTTCGGTAAGCACTTTCCCTGGAACGACATCGATGATGACAGTCGCCACTTCACCCAAACGTTCATCCGGAAAGCCAATGGCTGCTATATCCTTGACGCCTGGAAGGGTATGAAGGAAATCCTCAATCTCCACAGGGAAAATATTCTCACCCCCTGAGATGATGAGGTCTTTTTTCCTGTCGACCAGGAAAATAAAATCCTCCTCATCCTGTTTCGCCATATCTCCTGTGTACAACCATCCATTCCGAAGGGCTTTGGTGGTCGCCTCTTGATTTTTATAATATTCCCTCATCACACCATCCCCACGAACCACCAGCTCCCCCACGTCTCCCATTTTGACAGGATTTCCTTCCTCATCCACAATGCGGGTTTCCCAATTGAACCCGGGAAGACCGATCGCTCCAACCTTATGTTCATTCTCTATCCCAAGGTGTACGCAACCTGGACCGGTCGATTCGCTCAGACCATAGTTGGTATCATAGGCCATATTGGGAAAATACTCTTTCCAGTGTTTCACCAAAGAAGGAGGAACAGGCTGTGCCCCAATGTGCATGAGTCTCCATTGACGGAGATCGTAATCCTTGAGTTTAATCTCTCCGCTATCCAGCTTTAAGAGGATATCTTGAGCCCATGGGACAAGAAGAAAAATGACCGTGGCTTTCTCTTCACTGATGGCCTGAAGAACCCATTCGGGTTGGATTCCTTTCAAGATGACGGCCTTTCCCCCCACTATAAAGCTTCCAAACCAATGCATTTTTGACCCGGTATGGTAAAGGGGAGGGATAAGAATAAAATTATCCCTTTTGGTCTGATAATGATGGGCATTTTCAGTGATGCAAGCAGAGACCATGTTTTTATGCGTCAACAGAATGGGTTTCGGTTGCCCCGTGGTGCCGGAGGTAAAATAGAGGCCGCAGGGATCATCAAAGCCAATTGGAATGTTGGGTGAATTTGAAGAAGATTTTTCTAATAATTTTTCAAAGGACTCTGCATAACCCGGAATCTCTTTTCCAGCAAAGATATAGTGTTTGACCGTACGGAGATTATCTTTGATGCCAGTGATCCGATCGATAAACTCCTCGCCGAAGACCACACATACAGGTTCTGCAACATCAGAGCAGTATTGAATATCGTTCCCTGTAAAACGAAAATTAAGAGGGACGGCCCAGGCCCCGGTGCGGACGATCCCGAAATAGGCAATGAGCCAATCGATCGAGTTCATCATCAGATGGATGACTTTACCTTCATCAAATTGTTTCCATGTGATCTCGCTTCTTTTATTTTCGCTGGGTATTCTTTCAATCAGGGCCACATCGTTCGGATACAATCTCGCATTTCTGGCTAAAATCTCCCCAATGTGGATATCTAAACTTCCCATATGAACCTCCTAAGGTAAGATTGGAATAGTGGAATAATGGATTGATGGGCTAATTTCCTTGAGAGCGTTTCATTTGGAAGCCTTCCCGGTCAAGGTTTGAGGAGAAACATTTTTTCCTCTAACCTCAAGTCCCGTTTTACCGGGACGCTCCTTCAGCCTCCATCCATATTAGAGCCAGCGTTTGCGCCGTTTGTACGACTTAACATCCTTATACGACCTGAGCGCACCTGAGGATGCGGTGCCCAGGTAAAATTCTTTCACGTCCGGATTTTCCCTTAGATTAGTAGCAG
>JBEKWN010000106.1:0-10587 GCA_049513055.1 Thermodesulfobacteriota bacterium | reverse complement strand
GGACATAATCTAAAACCTCCTTTTGGTTTCTTTAGATTATGTCTCTTCGTCAGATTAAAGAAGGGTGCACTTTTAAACTTTAAATCCATAAAAACCAGTGCACTTTTAATTTTTAAATGACAATGGGAAATTGGGTTGTTGATAATTCAACATTTTTCCAATAGAATGAAAAAAAGACAGGAGGTGCATGATGATCCCTTCAAAAAACCTCTATAGAATAGAAAGAGATTCGATGGGTCCGGTCAAGGTTCCGAAAGAAGCTTACTATGGCCCCCAGACGCAGAGGGCAATTGAAAATTTTTCTGTGAGTGGTTGGCGATTCGGAAGGGAATTTCTTTATGCCCTGGGCCTCATCAAATATGCTTCTGCAAAGACGAATGGTGAGTTGGGCCTCCTGGGAAAAAGAATCACCAGGGCCATCGAACAGGCATCTCAAGAGGTGATGGAAGGAAGATGGGACAAACAATTTGTGGTGGATATCTTTCAAACCGGCTCTGGGACCTCCACCAATATGAATGTGAACGAGGTAATTGCCAATCGTGCCAATGAAATTTTGGGAAGCAAAAGAGGGACCTATCGGCCTGTCCATCCCAATGACCATGTAAATCTGGGTCAATCGAGCAATGATGTCTTTCCTTCCACTATCCACATCGCCTCTGTCTTTCTCCTCCAACAAAAACTCCTGCCAGCCCTAAGCGATCTTCATGAAGCTTTAAAGGACAAGGGAAGGGAATTCCATTCCATTCTTAAAATTGGAAGAACTCATCTCCAAGATGCCACACCGATCCGATTGGGTCAGGAATTTGGAGGTTATGCGCGTCAGGTTAAATTGGGGATTCATAGAATTCAGAATGCCATGAAGTCCCTCTCTGAACTTCCATTGGGAGGGACTGCTGTGGGAACAGGGATCAACACTCATCCCCTTTTTGCAAAGAAAGTCATCGCTATGACGAATAAAAAGATAGGCTATCGTTTCTCTGAAGCCATTGACCATTTTGAGGCTCAAGGTGCCAAAGATGCTTTGGTAGAAATGAGTGGAACGTTGAAAACAGTGGCTGTGAGTCTGATTAAGGTCGCCAACGATATCCGATGGCTGGGTTCAGGTCCTCGTTGTGGAATTGGGGAAATTCATCTCCAAGATACTCAACCCGGCTCTTCGATCATGCCTGGAAAAGTCAATCCTGTCATCCCTGAATCCCTCATCCAGGTATGTGCCCAAGTGATTGGAAATGACTCAACCATTGTCCTGGCTGGACTCAGCGGCAATTTTGAACTCAATGTCATGATGCCATTGATCGCTTACAATTTACTCCAATCCATTCATCTCCTCGCCAATGCGGTGAATAATTTTTCTAAAAGATGTATTAAGGGTCTGAAGGCAGATCGTAAACGTTGTGAAGAGATGATTGAGAAAAGCTTAGCCCTTGCTACAGCTTTAACACCGAAAATCGGATATGAGGAGGCAGCCCGAATCGCCAAAAAAGCATACGTTCAGGATAAAACAATTCGTCAGGTAGTCGAGGAAGAAGGTCTTCTCTCAAAAGAAGAGCTAAATCTTCTGCTGGACCCCCGATCGATGATCGCCCCAATGAAATTGACCAAAAAGAAAAAGTAAACCGATTGTTTTAAAAAACAATTAAAGGAGTAGCCTATGATCTTTAAACAATTTAGAGATGGAGAGGGTTGCTTATCTTATTTTATTGGTTGCGAAAAGAAAAAGGAAGCAGGGGTGATTGACCCTTCTCTCAATATCCATCAGTATCTTGAAGCCCTCCAGGGAAAATCTTTTGATCTCCGATATGTGATCGACACTCACACCCATGCAGACCATCTCTCCGGAGCCGGTCTTCTGGCACAAAAGACCAACGCAAAGGTCATCATGAGCAAAGAGACTCCTTTTCAGCGGTCCATCGGGATGGGGAAAGCTCCGGAGAATATCAAAGAAATTTTAAAGAAGAACGGTGAGATTCCTGTGGATCGATTTGTAGGCGGAGGGGAAATGATCCAGATTGGTGAGATATCGATGAATCTGCTTCACACCCCAGGACATACCTGCGATACCATCTGTCTCCTATTGCCTGACCGGATTTTCACCGCTGATATTCTCCACATCGGCCAGGCAGGTAGGACAGACCTTCCGGGAGGAAGTTCAGAGGAGATGTACGAAACCCTTTTTAAAAGAATCCTTCCCCTTTCCGACGATCTCCTGGTCTATCCTGGACATGACTATAACGGGAATACAAATTCTTCTCTCGGATACGAGAAGAAGAACAATGAGTTCCTGAAACCCCGTTCCAAGACTGCCTTTGTTCAGTTTGTGGCAAACTTCTTTCCAGAAATTAAACCTGGGATGCAATGTGGCGTGAAGACGATTGTGGGCGGCCATTCAGGAAGTCAACCCACCCTTCAGAATGCTTTGGGAGATCTGATCATTGACCATATGCAGCGCCATCCCGAGGACTATACTGTTACGATCAACCAATTGAAAAAGAGGCTCGAGGCAAAAGATAAATCCCTATACCTTCTTGATGTACGTACTCCCGAAGAAGTGGCAGGAGGGACTATCAAGGGGGCATCAAAAATTCCTATTGATGAACTTCCAAAAAGGGCGGAAGAGATCCCCAAAGATAGAGAAATCGTGGCTTACTGCGCGAGCGGAGCCCGATCTGCTCTGGCCACCCTTTATTTAAGGGCGCGGGGTTTTAAGGCAAATAGTCTCGACCATGGAATCCATGAATGGGATGAAGCGGGCTACCCGATTGAAAAATAAATCCCTCTTTCTTGTTACCCAATTTAAGGGAAGCTAGAACTCTTAAAAGGTGGCTTCCTTTATCTCCTTCTCAAATAGAGGAACAGAATAATTCCTCCGATGATCATAAAGGCTGAAAGCGTCTGCCCCATGGTGAAGGGACCAAGGATAAATCCAAGCTGTGGGTCCGGTTCCCTAAATAACTCCACAAAAAATCGAAATAGACCATAAAGAGAAAGAAATACTGCTAACAGCCCACCGGTAGGAAGTTTTTTATCTTTAAGAAACCAAAGAATTAAGAAAAGAATGCCTCCTTCTAAGGCACTTTCATAAAGTTGAGAGGGATGTCGAGGAAAGGGCCCTCCTTTGGGGAAGATCATCCCCCAGGGAACTTGAGTGACACGGCCATAGAGCTCCCCGTTGATGAAATTACCAACTCTCCCTAAACCCAAGCCAATAGGAGCGGTAACGATGAAGAGGTCAGCAATCTTCCAGAAAGACTTTTTATTCTTCCAGGAAAAAAGGATCCCGACGAGGAGGACACCGATCAACCCTCCATGAAAGGACATGCCCCCATGCCAGATGGCAATGACCTCGAGGGGATCGGCGAGGTACATCTTGAGATCATAAAAAAGCACATATCCTAAACGAGCCCCGATGATTAGTCCGAGAATGAGATAAAAATAGAGATTTTCAACCTCCAGTTTTGAAACACCAAAATCTCTTCTTTTCATTTGATACCGGACGAGGAGATAGGAGGCGAAGAATCCGAAAACATACATTAACCCATACCAACTTACTCGAATGGGACCGAGTTGAATCAAAATCGGATCAAAATTGACAGTCATGATTATCTCCTGATATTTCAATTTTATTGGAGAACGAGCAAAGATTCAAGTACTTTTCAGACCGTAAATAAAATTGACGTTCAATAATATTTTATGTATAATTTCAACAATTTTATGGAAGAACCCTCCAAGAAACAACAGATCCTTCAAGACTTGAAGAAATTCATTCTTTCCAAGGCCTCCATCGTTTACATCCTATCGGATGAAGAGGATCGTGTAGAGGGCCTTCTCAAGGAACTCACCTCCACCTTTATACCCAAGCCCAAACTCTTCATCTGGAATCCCTTCTATGGATTGACAGGAGAGAACGAAAGGATTGAAGATTCGAAGAATCCTATCGAGGCCCTGGACAAAGTGATCCAGAGTACAGAACAAGCTTTTTATCTCTTTGAGGGGCTCCATTCTTTATTAAAGACAGACCTTTCCCTTCCAAGGAAGTTAAAGGATCTCCATCGTTCTCTCCGAAATCGATACGCTACCCTTTTTATTGTTGCTCCTGTTCTAGTTGTCCCAGAAGAACTCAAGCGAGACATGGTGGTCTATGAACTTCCCATGCCGGATGTGAATGAAGTGGAGCGGACCCTGATGGGAATCATCTCCGCAAGTCCCCAGGCTTCTAAATTAACAGAATCCCTGACACCGGAGTTGAAGGATCGGATGGTGAAGTCAGCTCTCGGCCTTTCTCTCGACCAAGTGGCCCGGGCTTTTCGGAGTGCCCTGATCGGAAGGACGACAATCGATCCCTCTCTGATTGATGCGGTGATTGAAGAAAAAGAACAGATGATTAGAAAATCTGGGATCCTCAATTTGGTGATCAATCGGCCTGCCCTGGAGGATATCGGTGGGTTGGAAAACCTCAAGGATTGGCTGAGAAAAAGGTCCGAAATTTTGAGCAGTGAAGGAAAGTCTTTCGGTCTCTCACTTCCCAAAGGGGTTCTGATCACCGGTCTTTCAGGATGTGGTAAAAGCCTCTGCGCCAAGGTATTTGCTTCTTTCTGGCAAATCCCTCTGCTCCACCTTGACATGGCCAGGCTCTATGATGGAACGACTGGAGAACCCGAAGAGGCTTTACAGGTCGCCCTTCGAACTGCGGAGTCTGTGGCACCTTGTGTCCTATGGATTGACGAGATCGAAGCAGGCATCAGCATTCAAAGCCAAAAAGCCGGAGGGGGAGCCCAATCTCGGGTCTTCGCCTCCTTTCTCACCTGGATGCAGGAAAAAAACGCTTTTGTCTTTATTGCCGCGACAGCCAATGTGATCGAACTCCTCCCTCCAGAGGTCTTGAGGAAGGGTCGTTTTGACCAAATCTTTTTTGTCACCTTACCCAATGCTCAAGAAAGAAAGTCCATTTTTTCCATCCATCTGAAGAAAAATGGTGCGGAACTATCTCTTATCAACTTAGATATGCTTGTGAAGGTGTCGGAGGGGTTTAACGGTGCAGAAATTGAGCAGGCGGTCAATGGAGCGATGATTGAAGCCTTTAATTCAGGCCGGCCGATTAATGAGCAGGATCTTGTGATCTCGGCGGGGAATATCGTCCCTCTTTCCACCACGATGAGAGAAGAGATTGGTAGGATGGAACGCTGGGCCTACAATCGGGCCATCCCAGCCTCTAAATAAAAAGTCAATAATCCTCTTTATCCTCGTCGTCGTAATCCTCTTCCTCGAACTCGTCTTCTTCTAAATCCTCTTCCTCCTCTTCTTCCTCTTCCTCTTTTTTCTTCCGCTTCATTTTCAAATTGATCTTTTCTAAGCTTTCATCTCCAAGATCGTCGATCACCTCATTAAAAAACATGGCCAGGGAGATGATATACTCCTCGGGTAATTCCCGGAACCATTCGATGACTCTCTCAGCGATTTCCATCTTCTCACTAGTTGAGGAGTCCTCTATAAGATCGATCGCCTTACGATAGTGTTTATTGAACGCCCGGATCATAAAACAATTCTCGCCTCCTATTAATTTTTGAATCTATTTTTTAACATTATACTTTCCTTCTCCCTTGGGGACAATAAAAAAAATTTGAGAAGTTAAAAGTTATTGAAGATCGGATAAAGAGGGTTTTACTGAAATCTTGTTATTTTGACTCCCATGAAAGGCATTTTGGAGACATACTCTTTTAACAAAACCTTCTTCACTCTCCCGCCTTTCTCTTTAATACCACTGGCATGAATGAGATAGATATCTCTATGTTCCATGTTCTTTGGATTTATTTCCACTTTGAGAATTCCAATGTGTCCAACAATTTCCTCCTCCTTCTTCCTTTCTTTGGGTTTTTTTATAAAAAAGACAATATCACCGCTATTTAAATTCTTTATTCCCTTAAGAAACCTACCGGTGGAGAGGATCTCTACAAAATCCTTTCCCCTCGAACCTTTTATTTTCGTAATTCTCCCAACCTCAGAGGTGATATCCTTACCCCACTTCCCGCTATAAATCATATCTTCACCATATTCAAAACGGTCATCATAATTCATGACCTGACCATCCTTGAGAACACCTTTTGAATGGAATCTTTTATCCAGAGCTATTTGGATGGCCTCCTCAGGAGTTTTACTCAAGGCAAGTTCCACTGCCCTGAAGGTCAAATACATACAATCCACCCTCTCATCTGCTACGACGGTTGCCTTTGAGACGTACTCCCCTGACGGGTCCGCATCATAAAGGACGCCTAAAAATTTCTCTGCCCAGAAAGCAATCCTCTCACCGATGGGTTTACCCCTCAAGAGAGGCTGAGATTTTTGAATTTCTTCGTCAGTAAGGGCAAAACAGGGCTGGAGGAATAGAAAAAATACAAGAGGGATTAGGAAAGTTTTTAGTAATTTCACAAAGAAAGGAGTAATATAAAAAGTTGGTGCCGGAGGTCGGAATCGAACCGACACGGGGTGGAAGCCCCGCGGGATTTTGAGTCAAGACCCGACCATCAGGCGATTTCCCATCATTTTTAATCACTTATAAATCAATCAGTTGCAAGAGTCAAGTTGGAATAGCTTAGGTTAATTTGGATTATTTTCGGTTAAGACGGTTACACTTTGGTTACACCTTTAACATAAAGATTTCCAAAGAACAAGACCGGAAAAAAACGATTGTTCCTTCTACATCGAGCGACTTTGGCGGAAATTTTAAAGAAGGCATCCCTACCCCATCCCCAGCAGTCAGGATCGACCCGGTTTAAATCTCCTGCCCTTTGCACATAGACAGTCCCTCACACATAGATTATTTCCTGGCAAGAATTTTGTCTCCTTGTTCGACGGGATTCTGAAAAATTTTTCCTATTTCTGGAAAGGTTACGCTTGGGATAATCGAACAATCAAATCCTATCCCCTCGCTTTGTGAACATGGCCTTCAGCAAAATTAAATATATCTTTGCTTCCGGACAGAAGAAATTCCAAAAATGGTATATCCCTATACTTGCAGGTTTGGAATATGCTCAGTAAAACCAAATATTTCGTAATCCCGGCGGCTGAAAATAAACCGGGGGAAAGACTCCTGTAGAGTGCGAAATGCTTAATTGCGTGCTCAGTACAATTGTTATTCCAGGGGACATCATCAAATTTTAAAAAAGTAAAAAGTTTTCCCTCGTTCTTTTTAAGCCGCTTCTGGTATTTCCTTGCCACCTCTGGCTCAAACTTCGTTTTTAAGATCTCCCTAAAGAAGGCATCCACATCTTCGCTATGCTTTTTTAAGTAGACCTTATTCAGACCTTTCTTATCAACTGTCTCTATAATGCTTCTCAACAATATGGAGAAGTCTTTGACGAGATTTTTGAACTCTTCATTGAAGGGGTTTTTCAGTAGATCGTCGTTCATATCCCGAATTAGATGGATAAGACATTTCTGCTGCGGACAGTCGATGGAATCGTAAACCGCGTAAAAGTCGGACACCAATACTCCGCCAAAGCCGATGAGAAAGTCTTTTAGGAAACTTCCCTCTCGTGTTTCAGAATAAGCGAAAACAACATCTTCCATATTTGTAAAAACCCATATGTATTTTTTTTCTTTTCCAATTTGAACTTGGGTTTCGTCTACTGCCACGAAATGACTTTTCCTGATTCTTTCTACGAGTTCTTGGTAGGTATCCTCATAATATAAGGCTGCCCTTTTCTTCAACTCTTGGATAGTTCCCCTTGTGAGCGACATTCCAAAAAGGTCCTGGAGGCCATCCTGAATCCGGTTAATTGGCAGAACAATTATCCAGAAACTCACATGTCTTGCAATTATTCGTTAATACCGGTCCTGGCAAATCAGCATCCGGTTCGATCTTTCCAATTTCTTCAATGATGTTTCTTGCTGAAGCAATCCATTCATCGAGTTTTACTCGGTGAGTTTTGAAAGAATTACCATGTATGATCTTGCCGGATGAAGGGAATATACCTTGAATTTCACCAAGAACCAGACCACAAAACCCCAGCACAAGTTGATCAGTCTTAAAGATTTTCTCAGAGGGAATAATCCGAATCGGTATGTAAAAGAATGGGTGCGGACCCGATTCTCCTTGGACTCTCTCCAAAACATCGCATTGGCATTCCATCTTCGCTGACTTCAGATGGCACTTGAATAAAGCGGGAGCACCATTGCTAAGATCGTTTTGACAACTTCTTAAAGAGTGGTCGCTGTCGAGATGATACCGATCTCTTAAGATTTGGAGTGCACTGTCTTTGTACCGATCTACCCATCTCCTATGAACAAGGTCAAATTCTGAGGCGAGAGTAGTCTCCCCCCGAAGCCTGAGATGCGTTTTGCATTTACAGATCAGATAACTTTCGAAGATTTTGGTTGTAATTATCATTGGGAGCCTCCTTAAAATTGCCCAATTCCTCAGTGCCTGGCGATTTGAATCTGATTTGACAATCCTTATTTAGCGTTCATTTTTTATGAACATATAAAAATATTGAACAAAATCCAACCTCTTATCGGTTAGCGACAGGCGAAGTACAGGGTTACCATACGATAGCCTCAAGAATACCTTGACATTTGTTCATTTTTTAGGTATGTTCATAATCAGTGAACAGTAACATAAATTGAACTTCATGGGTCATCTCTATGGAAAAAATGAAAGAAAATGAGCTTCTGGAACTTGCTTTGGAGGCACTTAGAAATAATCTTCCCGGGCAGGCAGAAATTAAGACAGTAAAGCCTCTTCGCGCTCCCGGGTTGCGTGCAGATTACCTATTGCGGATAGTAATGCAGGGCAAAGAAATCAGGTATTATGCTGAGATCAAGGCTAATGTGACGAAGGCTGACAAGTTGTTAGCGATGATGCGCAAAGGTGAGTTCGACCACCCGCTTTTGCTGGTCACCAAATACATAAACACGCAACTGGCGGACGATTTGAAACAGAATGGGATAGAATTTATAGATACGGCTGGAAATGCGTTTATCAATCAGACTCCTCTATACATTTTTGTAAAAGGGAACAAGCCCGATATGGTCAAAGCCCCTCCCCTCAAACGAACCTTCAAACCTGCAGGGCTTAGAGTAATTTATACCTTCCTGTGTAACCCTGGCTTAGAGAATAAAACGTATCGAGAGATTGCTGCCGAGACCGGCGTAGCCCTTGGAACTGTTGATTGGATAATGAAGGAATTAAAAGAGTTAGGGTTTCTATTGGACATGGGGAAACGAGGCCAGAGATTAATCCAAAAGGTAAACTTGTTGCAGCGATGGGTAACTGCCTACCCGGAACAATTAAGGCCAAAACTCACATTAGGACGATTCAGGGGGGAATACGGTTGGTGGCAACAGAAAACGCTTGATCCTTTTAAAGCGCAGTGGGGAGGAGAGGTTGCTGCTGCAAAGCTTACGCAATATCTTCAGCCTCAAATCATAACGATCTATGCAACGCCTCAGGAGCTTGATCAATTGTTAATTAAAAACAGACTTAAAAGAAACCAAACCGGAGATGTCGAAATACTTAAGAGATTCTGGAAGCCAGCTGAAATCTGGAAGTATGAGGATCTCGTCCATCCTATCCTTATTTACGCGGACCTCTTAGCAACAGGCAATGAGAGAAACATCGAGACCGCCAAAATGATTTATGACCAGCATATTGTTCAACTTATCAGGGAAGATTGATAAACCGATAGTTGACACTCTTCATATCTTGAAGAAGGTGGCAGACTCCTTAGGTATTCCCTTCTTTGTCATTGGCGCTTTCGCAAGAGATCTTATTCTCAAACACGGTTACGGCATTGAACCTCGAAGAAAAACTGGGGACATTGATTTAGGAGTAGAAGTTGCCAACTGGGAACAATTCGAGAAATT
Source organism: Thermodesulfobacteriota bacterium (assembly GCA_049513055.1). Taxonomy (GTDB): domain Bacteria; phylum Desulfobacterota; class BSN033; order BSN033; family UBA1163; genus UBA1163. The sequence goes on along the minus strand of JBEKWN010000106.1, from coordinate 729 downwards.
AAAAGAGTCACTGATTGCAACAGGTCAGTTCTCTCTTGCTTCAGAAAAGCAAAGATTACGTTGTGGAACTATTCTTATCGATATTCTCCCTTTTGGTCCTATCACTGACAAGGATAAGAAAATCAGTTGGCCTCCTGAACATGAGATCATTATGAGTATGGTTGGATTTGAGGAGGCATATGAATATTCAATAACCGTCAGATTAAGTTCTGATCCTGAACTCGATATCAAATTGGCCTCTCTGCCTGGATTGGCAATCATGAAGCTTATTTCTTGGAAAGAAAAATACCCGAACCGGAAAAGGGATGCTGAGGATTTACTGTTCATTATGAATAAGTACGAGGAAGCCGGGAATTCCGAGCGACTGTATGAGGAAGACTTACCCTTGCTTCAGGAAGAGGGTTTTGACACAAAATTAGCCGGTACTCGGTTGTTAGGCCGCGACATGGCAAAAATATCCGATCCAAAAACAATCCTTCTTTTCAAAGGAATCTTAGATGCTGAAACTGAAGAGATGAATCAATATAAATTGCTTACAGATATGATTAGGGAAACCGGTATGTCTGATACAAGGTTTGATGAAATACTCCTTCAATTAGAAAAGCTAAAGCAAGGAATCGTTGAGGTTAAAGATAAAAAGCCTGAAAAGTAATTGCGTGGGATTAAATTTGGTGCCGGAGGTCGGAATCGAACCGACATGGGGTGGAAGCCCCGCGGGATTTTGAGTCC
>JBEKWN010000105.1:0-10713 GCA_049513055.1 Thermodesulfobacteriota bacterium | reverse complement strand
GAAAAGGAGTTACAGACCAACCTTCGAGATTTCCAGAGATGGGGGGAAGACGTTCAGAATGAGCTCAATCAGAAACGGATGGAGATGGAGAAGAACATTTTCATTGGCCTTCAAAAAGTGATTCAAAAGTTGGGGGCAGAGGAAGGCTACACTGTTATTCTGGAAAAAAACGAAAACATTGTGCTCTTCACTTCCAAGTCTACTGACATTACGGATCTGGTGATTAAAGTCTATGACGCGCAGAAGAAATAGCGCAAATGCTTTGAATCGAAATTTCATTGGGTGGAGTGGGCTGTTGGTAGCGGTCTAAGCCGCCCCGTTTTTTGGCTTTGCACACTAGGAAATGGAAAGAGGATAGTCGCCTATTGTTTTAAAAGAGCTGTAGAATGATAAAAAGCGCATAGGAGGTACAGGGCAATGTCGGTGAGGATCATTATCGATCGGAAGGTAAGGAAGGGAAAGGAAGCGGATTTTGCTAAACTCCTCAGGAAATTGAGATCGAAAGCAATTTTTTCGGAAGGTTATATCTCAGGGGAGATGCTTCGAGACCGGGAGGACCCTCAAAATTATATTGTGATCACAGCCTGGCAGAGTGTTACTGACTGGGAAAAATATGAAAAGGTTCCAGAGACGAGTAAGATCCATGCCAGAATTGAAAGACTGATGGCTAGGCCTACGAAGGTGAAAATATGTGTGCATGCCTAAGATGGTTATTCCTAATATAAAAGTTCTTCGTGCTTTCATTGTTGTCCATTCAGGTCCATTCAGAAGGAGACACGTAATAATGTAGGGTTCTCAAGCTCCCCGATACATCAGAAATGACTCTGTCTTTGTTCAGGCCCATTTCTATCGGTAATGGTTAACCTTGATTTGATATATTTGATGTTTTAAACCAAGCAAATTATTTGACTGACAAAAGTAACATTTTTATTTTAATATAGGTAAAATAAGTGGCAGGATATATGATCCACAATACCGGCAACGTAACAAAGAACAGGTTTGGTGGTGATGTCCCCCCAACGCGTCATCCCATCCCCTTTAGACTCTATGGCTTAGCGGCTATAAGCGCCCTGATGGCAGTCATAGTATGGCCTTTTGACGAGGCACTGAGCGATATGCTCTGCATCTCCAGAGTCGGTCATGGGGTGACGTATCTCTGGTGGGAGGCGTTAAAGGCGATAAGGGTTTTCGGGAAGGGAAACGTCCAATTTCTACTCGGATTCCTTCTGGCGATTCACCGGAGGAAGCAGGTAGCGGTTTGGGCATGCATTGCCATACTCCTCACAGGTCTCATCGTAGAACCAATGAAACTTGTTATCCAACGTCCCCGGCCTGATGGAAGCAATAAAAAGTCCTTTCCGAGCGGCGACGTTGCTACCTTGACGGCATTCCTGGTTCCAATTGCCTCAGCCTTCCCAGCCATCAGGCCAGTTGCATTCGCTGGTGTTGTAACAGTGGGCGCAGTACGAGTTGTCAACGGGTTCCACTTCCCGAGCGACATACTTGCAGGGGTTGCAATTGGAATTTTTGCTGGTGCTGTTGTGCTCTCACTGAAATTTTCGCTGAAACCTCGGGTCCGTCGGTTGCTTCGGAGAAGCTGGCTTGCCGCTGCGCTTGTAATTCTTATCCTTATCCATCTCTTCCTGCCAGGTGCGGGCAATTTGAGGAGATTTTTGTCAATCTTCGGCCCGGCAGTGGCACTGCTGACGGTCGCCCCGTTCATCCGGGCTCGGTTACGGACGCGGAGACATGCTGACAGTCGTTTGCTCTTTGGGGTGATTTGCTTCCTCGGAGGCACTGCTTTGGTAGTAACCTCATGGTTCGTCCTAGCATGGGTGCCAGCGTTAGGGCTTAGACTCCCAGGCTTTGAACCGACAGATCCGAGCCTAGTCTGGACCATCATTGGCCTGGGGTGTGTACTGCTTGTCATGACTCCTCTCAGTCTAAGAGAATATGGTGCAAGACGGTATCGGTCGACCATCGGCATTTTGACGGCAGGCGTTGTGGCCCTCATTTTCATTATCATCGATTTTGTTGTTTTCCACGGTTGGGCTGTTTAGGGTCTCTAAATCGCTGATTGAAGCAATCCGTTAGACTTATCTCAGTGTGAACAGTATTAGGTGGAAGTTACACGGTAGACTCTTTGTTCCAATTCTTTACTCCAATATTACTTCATTCCATCAATAATGCTTCAATATTATTTCAAATTGTTATGTTTTTAAAATGCAGTGTCCATCACTCTTTTTGAACTTTATCTCTGGGAGGACTAATATTTCAGCCACCCGCACGGATCATTTTTAGGTCAAACGCAGCAAGCACGCGATTCAGCACAACTGCATCACCGTCAAAGTCACCCTGGATGGTGCCAAACCGAAGTACGCCGAGTGTGACTGGTTCGCCTTCGCGGAAGGTGGCACTCCAACCCTCACCCCGCACACAATCTTCGCCAATCATTGTACCACCCAGTTCGATCAGGTAATCACGCATGACCCAAAGCGGCACACCGTGGTACTCACGTTCAACGCGCATCTACACTTCTTCCTTTACAGATATGTTTATAGCATGATTCAATCGCTCGTGAGTATCCCGTAATAACCTGCTAAATCTATGACGGTTTGTGAAATGCGTCGAACCATCATTAGGAATGAATGAGTTGGGAATATCCCATAGGTAGTGAACGAGTACAAAGGTTTGCTCAAAAGCCAGTTTTAATATACACTGATAACGATTATCAGCCATGGTAAACAATATCGAATCTTCAGGGACACGTATTCTGCTTATACGCCATGGGGAAACCGACTGGAACCGCATTCGCCGATTCCAAGGCAGGAGTGATTTGCCGCTAAACCAGAAGGGCAAAGACCAAGCACATGCTCTGGCTTTAGCATTGAAAGATGAATCCCTCACAGCGATATACTCCAGTCCCCTGATCCGGACCTTAGAAACGGCTCGCCTCATAAAGGTCTTTCACCCCTCCATCCCACTATTTGAGGAAGAGGGTTTGGTTGAGATGAACCTTGGTGAGTTTGAAGGAATGGAAGCCCAGCGCTGGGCCGCAGAGTACCCGGATTTTCTTAGGACCTGGCAGGAAACCCCGGCATCTGTCACCATGCCGGGTGGGGAAAGCCTCCAAGAGGTCCAGACAAGGGCCATCGGTACACTGGAGCGCATCACAAAGCTTTATCCAACTGAGAGCACTTTGTTGCTCTGCAGTCACAATTTTGTTAACCTCACCATGTTATGCTATGCGTTGAGAGTCCCTCTTGATAGATTTCGAGAGGTGCGGCAGGAGACGGCAGCTCTCAATGTCCTTTACATGCAAGGGCAACGGTTGTGGGCCAAAGTGGTGAATGAGCGCTCCTATCTCAAAAGGTCCAATGGAAGCGAGGCCAAGTAGAATTTCAGAAGGTTGAGGTTGTGATGACAATGTTTAAGTTGCAAGATACTCTACGTCCCGTGTCATGGTATATATAAAGTCGGTATAGCCAAAGTTGAGCAGTCATTTGCATCATTCTACCCAGATCTTTTTTATGGCGAGGCAAGAACTTCTTTCTGAAAGCGTAAACAAGACACTCTATCTGAATAGTTGAGATTTCAACCTGTAATTGATAAACCTCATTGAGTGTGTAGATGTCTTAAAGTATTTGATTTTCATCATTAAAAGTGAGAGTATAGTTAAAGATGGTAAAGGAATCTTTTTAGGAGAAGAAAACCCATGGTGAATCGAGAAAAACTACTTGAAGAGATCTTCGAATTGGCGCTTCATAACGACATGAACTACTTTGGGTGAACGCAATCCGTTCTTGCAGCGTTGCAGGAAAAGCTCAATGTAGGAAGCAGAGAGGCCTTTAAAGCTGGAAGTGCTCTTGCTGGAGGCGTGGCTCGAAGAGGGGAAACATGTGGAGCGCTCACTGGTGCTATCATGGCAATCGGTTCCTTGGTCGGTCGGGAGAGGCTAGAGGATATAGAACAGTACCAAAGGGCAATGGAGCCGGCAACCCGGGTTTATACTCTTTTTAAGGAGAAAATTGGCCATACTCTTTGCTGGGAGATCCACAAAATTCGCTATGGCAAGGTTTATAGACTCTTTGTCCCTGAGGAAAGGGAGGCCTTTCACAATATGGGAGGCCATAGCAGGAAAGGGTGTCCCGAGGTTTGTGGCATTGCAGCCAGGATCGCTGCTGAGGTCATCCTTGATATCAAAAAAGGGTCATAATTCATCGTCTTTCAGTGAGGTAAAATGTTTGAAAGGTTCTACAAAGATTTAGACTTCAACTAATCAAGGAGGTGAAGGGAGATCAAGAAAGGGAGAGGTGAAGAATAAAATGAAAGACGAAGAGATCTTATCGAGTGAAGATTTTAATAAATGCGTCGAATTTCACGGCCACCTCTGTCCTGGGCTGGCCATTGGTTTTCAAGCGGCTCGAATTCTTATGGAACGGTTAAATGTGCGCAAGGCACCTGATGAAGAGTTGCTTACGATTGTGGAAACAGATGCTTGTGGCGCCGATGCGATTCAAGTGATGACGGGTTGCACCTTTGGCAAGGGGAACTTTATTTTTAACAATTATGGGAAACACGCTTTTTCCCTTGTGGACAGAAAGAGAAGAAAGGGTGTGCGTGTATGCCTCCGCCCTGATATTTTCAAGGCTGACCCAGAATATTTTTCGCTTTCAGAAAAGGTCCAGAATAATGAGGCTTCGCCAATACAATTAGAGCAATTCAGGCAACTCCAACGGGAACGAACCAAGAAAATCCTTGATGCGGATCCCGAGTCTCTGTTTAAGATTGAAGAAACCTCACCAGACATTCCCCCCAAAGCCAGGATGATCGAATCTGGAATTTGTGATTTCTGTGGGGAGCCAACCAAGATGGACCTTCTTCGTCAAATGAATGGGCAAAAGAGATGTATTCTTTGTGACCATCAACGGGAACAACAAGATTTTATGGCAAAATAAAATTAGATACAGGGTTGTGATGGAAAGGGAGGGTCGTATGAAAAAAGGGGAGACTAAGAAAATCTACACTTACACTGAGCGAGACATCGCAAGGGTGGCCGGTGTCTCAATAGGAGCGCTACGGGTGGCAAAAGTCCGCAGGAAGATTGTGCCAAATGATTTAAGAAGCGTCTCCGTTTACATCATAGAGCATTGGCTGAAAACAATGCAAAGGAAGAGCAAGAGGGTGACCTGAACCCGGATACGTTCATTAAGCACCATCATTGGGAAGAGAGATTCATTCGTCACGCTTTCTGTTTGTCATAATCACTGTGGCCATTGTGATAACAGCCTTCTTGAGTACACGAGGAATCATCCTGATATCGATTACCAGGAGAAACAATCGGTTTTGGGTTATCTATGATTTCTGGTTGGAAGATAAAATTTCTCTTAGGATTTGAATTTCGGAAATTTTTTGTTCGGTGAGATGATCCCTGATAATTCCTCTGGGGCGGCTGCCTTCGCGATAAGTTGGAATAATTTCATTCGGGGTTACAACAAAATCAATTCGAAAATCGTGATCGGTCTCGGGTAAATCTCCACCCACAATCTGTAAAGGATGAACGGTTGTCACGATCACTGCCTCTTCGTTAACAAATCCAAATTCCCGTCCAATGGCATATTCCAAATCAGAATATCCTCCACCTTTTCCAATTCTACTTCCTTTTTTATTAACGGCAACAGATCCAGCGATGATCAGGTAAATGGGAGGTATTTCTTTAGGATGAATCGGTATGCCATAGTGGAAGGCCCCTTTAATTGAAGAGGCTTCATGAAATTTTTTGGAAGGAATCTTTGAAGGATCAAGTTTGATAAAACATTTCTTTTCTCTTAGCCTCGGCACAGCCATGTAAATCGTCTTACCAGAACTTAAAGCCAAATGACGAACAGGTCTTTGAGGAGAATCGGGATTGGTTTTAATATTTTTGGCTCTTTGCCATTCTGACAATGTCGAGAGGAGGCGAGCAGCCATCTCTGCTCCCTTAAAATTAGGAATTCGACCACGGGCGCCAGGAAATAGAGCGATTTCTTCTTTTTCTAAGATCCTCCAAATTTTTCCTCTGATTTCATTTTTGCTATCTATTTTAATCCCTCCCAACCTCCCTTTAGTAACGGGAGGGAACAAGGCATTCCTATCGCCTGATTCCCCTATCTCCCCATCTCCTTAAGTTTTTAGAAGTTAATTCAGATCGCCCAGTTCGTATTGCAGAATTCCCACCATAGTGATAGCAGCGGTCTCGGTCCTCAAAATACGCTGTCCCAATTTGACAGGGATAAATCCTTTATCCTTTGCTAACTTCACCTCTTCTTCAGTAAAGCCTCCCTCTGGACCAATCACCGCATAAACCTTCTTGGGAGAATATCGTCTCAGGATATTTTTAAGATTTTCACCCTCCTTCTCCCAAAGAAGAATCTTTAAACCGTCTTCCTTCCCAACCTCCAAAGCTTCTCTGAACGAGCGATAAGCCTCCACCAACGGTACCTTTGCCCTTCTTGATTGTTGGACCGCTTTAATAGCAATGTCCTGCCAACGGTGGGCTTTCTTCTGTTTTGCCTCCCTCTCCATGAGAGAGATGGATCTTTCGGATTGAAAGGGCAGGATCGCCGAGACACCCAGTTCAGTCGCCTTCTGGACGATCAGTTCCATCCTCTCCTTTTCTGGAAGGGCTTGAAGAAGGACGATCTCCAAATGTGATTCGGTAGGTGAGCGGAAGGCTTCAAAGATGAGAATAGAGGCTTCTCCTTTGGAGAGACGAAGGACTCTTCCTCTGAAGTCATCCCCTCGGGAGTCAGTGAGGGTCACGATGCTTCCCACACGGCCACCCTGAAAACGAAGGGCCTCCAAAGGAGGCCCTTTCATCAGAACTTCTTTACCAATTTCAACTTTCCGGTCGAGAATGATCCTATCCATTGCAAGAGGGTTTCCCTTTTTTCTTCTTTTTCTCTTCTTTAGCTGCTTCTCCACCTCCCTCAAATTCCTTGATCTTTATCCCCAGTTCTCGAAGTTTTTCATCCACCAGACCATTCACTGTTCCTTCTTTAAAACGCCCATCTCCCAATTTCTCGCCAGCCTCCACACCTGTGAGGATCTCAATCCCCTGGTCAATGGTTTTAACGGAATAGATACGAAATTTCCCCTCCTTCACCGCCTCCACCACATCCTTCCGCAACATCAGATCATCGACATTGAGATGAGGAATCATCACGCCCTGCTTGCCGGTTAATCCTTTTGTCTTGCAGACATCGAAGAATCCTTCAATTTTTTCGTTCACACCACCGATGGGCTGAACCTCTCCTTTCTGATTGACCGAACCGGTCACAGCGATGTCTTGTCGGAGGGGAAGTTCGGAGATGCTTGAAAGTAAGGCATAGATTTCTGTGGAAGAGGCGCTGTCCCCTTCAACCCCACTATAGGACTGTTCAAAACAAAGACTCGCACTCATAGTAATCGGTTTATCCTGGGCATATTTCCCTCTGAGATATCCTGTGAGAATATAGACTCCCTTGTTATGGATGGGGCCGCTCATCTCCGCTTCTCTTTCGATATTGATAATGCCTGCCTTCCCCAATGAAGTCTTGGCGGTGATCCGGGAGGGTTTGCCGAACATATAATCTCCCAGATTATAGACGGAGAGGCTGTTAACTTGGCCTACCACCATCCCATCGGAGTCAATCAGAATGGTTCCATCATCGATCATCTCCTGAATCTTTTCCTCGATGAGGTTCGCCCGGTAAACCCTTTTCTCATTCGCCTTATCCACATGTTTTTCAGTCACCACATCACTTCCGTCCTTCTCCGCCCAGTAGTTGGCTTCCCTCAAGAGGTCGGCGATGAGGTGAAAGCGTGTTGAAAGTTTTTTCTGCCTTCCCGTAATTCTCACTCCATACTCCACCACAGCTGCGATTCCTGTATTATCGAAGGGTCTTAATTTATCCTCATCACAGATTTTCCGAATAAAGGAAGCATATTGTTGGATCTTGTCATCGTCCTTATTCATTACCGAATCGAAGTCCGCTTTGATTTTGAAAATCTTTTTGAAATCATCGTCTAAGCTGTAAAGAAGGTAAAAGATTTGGGTATCTCCAATCATAATGACTTTTGTATTGCACTCGATGGGCTCTGGTTTGAGGGCAGAAGTGGAAAAGAAGTAAAGGGGGTCATAGGTCTGAATCTCGATGACCTGATTCTTCAATGTCCTTTTCAAAGTTGGCCAAACCCATGGTTCCGTGAGGGCATCCAGGGCATTGAAGATCAAATAACCTCCATTAGCCCTTAAAAAGGACCCCGCTTTGATATGAAGGAAGTCAGTTTTCCAGATTCCTGTTCGCTCAACCACCCGCTCGATGGTGCCAAAAAGATTTCGGTAGTTGGGGGTCGTCTCGACGATGATGGGTGTTCCCTTTGTCTCTGAATTGTCCACCAATACGTTCACTTGGTATTCACTGAATGAGTCAACCGTTTGAGACATCACCAACCCGGGGAGTGGCGGTGGAGTCTCCTCCTTTTCTCTGAAACGGCCGAGATTGGCTAAAATATCCTCCTGGACTTCATCCAGATATTGGTGAACCTTCTCGTAGTTAAACCTCTCCTTAATATCGGAAATGGAGTCTTTGATCGCTGGAGAGATCACCTCATTATCCAAGGAGGTCAGCCCTTCCTTAACCTCCTTCTCCGCTTTCCGGGTCTCTTTAAAGATATCCTCCAATTCATTGATCAGTTCAGTTTGCTTCCCTTTAAGCTTTTCCAGTTCCTCCTTAGAGAACTTATTCTCTTCCACCATGGTCTCCAACTGGTCAATGTTCACAGGGTTCCCTTCGACTAAGGGGAAGATACCAGGACGTGAGTAAGGGCCCGTTTGGATCTGAACCAGGGCAAAACCCCCTTTATTCACCTTTTTTTCAAACTCCCGGAACATCTCAGCCTGCTTGTTCCGAAATCTCTCCACCACTTCTTTCTTTTTATTGAGATAGGTTTCGTTTTCAAAGATTAAGGGGATCTTCTTTTTCAGAGTTTCGATCAAGTTCTCCATCTCTTTTTTGAAAGCATTTCCTTGCCCGGGAGGAAGGCTGACCATATGGGGCATATCGGGGTTCTTGAAGTTATTAACATAGCAGAGGTCATTGGGAATCTTTCCTTTTATGTCCCTCTCTTCCATTTCTTCCAATACACATTGGATGGTGGTAAAACGTCCAGTCCCTGCCAGACCGGTCACAAAGATGTTATATCCGATGCCGTTGATATCCAATCCCAGTCGAATCGCCTCCAAGGCCCTATCCTGACCAATGATCTCGTCACAGGGGTGGATGGACTCCGTGGTTTTAAAGGGTAATGCATCAGGGTCACACCGCCACCTTAACTTCTCAATGGGAACCTCCTCAAACTTTTTATTCAACATACACTCCCCCTTTTTCATATGAATTGTATTTTCTACAGATTGTAATTCTCTACCAGAACAAGAGAAAAGTCAACGAGGTTTTAAAAAAGTTAGGAGTTTAGAGTGAAGGGTTATGAGTTATGAGTTATGAATTAGGAGTTACAAGTTTAAAGTACAAATTCCATAAATGAAATTTGTCTCAAATGCCTTCTTTGGCGAGTTCCTGGATCAACCCTCTGCTTTTTTCAGTCACCTTCTTGGGAACCTTGACGATCACCTTGACATATTCATCCCCTTTGCCTTCCCCTTGGAAATGAGGGATGCCAAGGCCTTTTAACCGCATCTTGGTATGGCTCTGGGTTCCCGCTGGGACCTTGACTTTCTTCATCCCCTCGAGGGTGGAAACCTCGATGGTTGTCCCAAGGACTGCCTCTGAAAAATTAATTTCTTTCTCCACAATGAGGTCATCTCCTTCTCGGCTGAAGAGTGGATGTTCCCTAATGGAGACTTGGAGGTAGAGATCGCCGTGAGGACCACCGTTTCTCCCCTCCATCCCCTTTCCAGAAAGTCTGAGCTTCTTTCCCGAGGGAATCCCTCGTGGAATTTTTACAGAAACTTCTTCAATCTTTCCATTCTTCCGAAAGGAGATCCTCTTCTCTCCACCCAAAGCAGCTTCTTCCAAAGAAATAGCCATCTCATAGACGATATCTTCTCCCCTCTGGGGCATTCGACCCATATCCTGATAGCCCGCTTGTCTCCCGAAAAGGTCTCCAAAATCAAAGCCGCCTTGACCTCCAGATCTGAACTCCCTTCTGCCCCTCCCCCCGAAGAGGTTCGATAAAATCTCATCAAAATCAAATCCCCGGAAGATGTCCTCTTGAGTAAATCGTTGATGGAACCTTTCAGCCCCAAAGGTGTTGTATTGCTTTCGCTTCTCCTTATCGCTCAGGACGGCATAGGCCTCGTTGATCTCTTTGAAACGCTCTTCAGCCTCTTTTTTATTGGGATTTCGGTCGGGATGATATTTCATTGCCAACTTCCGATAAGCCCGCTTGATCTCCTCATCACTGGCATTCTTGCCCACGCCCAAAATATCGTAATAATCTTTGGTTGCCATTATTCCTTATCCTCAAGTCTCTGGTCTGACTGCCGCTTGTAAATCTCACGGATCATTCGGTTGAGGTATCCCTCCGGGTCATCGACTGTCTCTCTGGTTACGATGAACTCTCTTTGACCTGTCTTATCGCGGATCAACTCGAATCCATATTCATAATCTTTTGAAAGCCGGGAGAAGAGCGCCGTCCCTTTCCCATCCTCATTCAGGATGATCGCTGTAATCC
>JBEKWN010000104.1:0-29037 GCA_049513055.1 Thermodesulfobacteriota bacterium | reverse complement strand
CCGTACTGTTTTAAGGCAAGGAATTTAAAGTATGGATCCCCAGGAAACTTCATTATAGAACTTCCTCCTGCTGACCCTGGGACATATACAATGGAATGTTATGCTGAATATTTACGGGACGGAGAGACACAACGGACCAACGTGATAAGCTCTCAAATCGATGTTTTTAGTGGAGCAAGATGACCGTACTTTAAAAGGATTTATATCGGCGTATTGGGATTATTGACGTTGATTGGGTTTTAGGTGGATTTTAGGGGGAGCTATTAAAGATTCTGTCCTAATTCCCAATCCGCCGAGACCAAGGATTCTTGAACCTGCTTTTTGATCCCCCAGAGCTTAGACCCCACGTACCTTATAATATGTTGATTGGTGGGGTCAGTACTACCTCCAGGACCAGGACACTCCCATTCAAAGATCAGTCTCAAGTCGATCGCACGATTGACGCCCTGCGCAAGGCGGGGCTGAAGTGAGTGAAAGGAACTTGCAACAAAGTCCCTCTTCATTTAATCATGCACATTTCTACCAGTAATCGTTGACTTTAAAAACTATCTTAGAATGAAGACTTGTAGGTGCAAGTTGCAAGGAGGGTTATCTTGACACTGTCCGTCAACTCAAATGCTGGTCAGGACAGCTAACCCCCTAAACCCTAATCCCTGGTACTATGGCACCACTTTAGAATTTCTTTAAGGGAAAGGGTGTTGAGGACATCCTTGGCTTCGAGCCATCCGCGCCTTGCCACTGCCACTCCCAGACTGACCATCCACATCTGGTCCAGATGATGAGCATCGGTCCCAATCCCAACTCGAATCCCCATCTCCTTGGCTTTCCGGCAATGAATGTCATCTAAATCGAGGCGCTCAAAGTAGGCATTGATTTCCAATGCCTTTCCATATTTCTTGGCGACCTCCATCAATTCATTGATCTCAACTTCATAGGGGTCCCTTGCTCCTAATAGTCTACCGGAGGGATGGGCAAGGATATGAACATAAGGATTTTCTAAAGCTCGAATGATCCTTTTCGTCATTTTCCCCTTATCCTGTTTGAATCCACTGTGAATGGCTGCTACCACGATATCGAGCTTCTCCAATATCTTTTCGGGAAAGTCTAACTTTCCATCAGCAAGGATATCGACCTCTGTTCCTTTTAGAATTTGAAACCCCTTAAGCTTTTTATTGATACGATCAATCTCCTCAATCTGTTTCATCAGCCTTGATTCATCAAGCCCGTGGGCAATCTTAAGGGATTTCGAGTGATCGCAGATCGCCACATATTGATAACCCCTCTTCTGAGCAAATCTGGCAATCTCTTCAATTGTGGAAGTACCATCACTCCATTTTGAATGGACGTGAAGGTCTCCCTTGATTTCGGATTCCTGGACCAATTTAGGAAGACGTCCCTTTTGCGCAGCTTCAATTTCTCCACGATCTTCACGAAGTTCTGGCTCTATCCAATCCATCCCCAGAGAACGATAAACATCCTTCTCTTCTTTTCCCCCGATCTTCTTCTCTCCTTTGAAAACCCCATATTCATTGATCTTGATCCCTTTCGCTTTAGCGATTCCCCTGAGATGAATGTTGTGCCCCTTAGACCCAGTAAAATATTGAAGAGCCGCACCATAGGAATCTTCTTCAACCACACGAAGGTCAATCTGTGTTCCTCTTTCCACAATGACAGAGGCTTTGGTCTCTCCAGAGGCTAAGACCTCTTTGACCTCTGGAATATGGATAAATGCCTGAAGAATCTTCTCCTTATTCGGGCCAGTAGCTAAGATATCAATGTCTCCGATATTCTCCTTCATCCTTCGAAGGGAACCTGCCCATTCAATCTTTTTAGATCCTGTCTTCTGCCTCAAGGTCTCCACGATTCTTTTGGCCACGGGAAAGGCCGCTCCTAAATTCATTCTGCCTTTGCTCTGTTTAAAGAGTTGGATTCCCCGTTTGATGTTCTCAATCTTTTTCTCACCTATTCCAAAAAGGTCCATCAGAGAACCATCCTCCAATGCCTTTTCCAATTGGGAGAGGTTACTGATCCCTTTCTCTTTATAGAGCATCGAAAGGGTCTTGGGTCCCATCCCCGGGATATCCATGATGGCAATCAATTCATCCGATACCCCTTTTCTGACTTCCTCAAATTTGGAGATTTTCCCTGTCTTAAGATATTCCACAATCTTCTGAGCCATACCTTCGCCAATCCCCGGGATATTCTTGAGCTCCCCTTGCTCAGAGATCTCTTCGATGTCTTTTGTGAGATCTCCAATGATCCTTGAAGCCTTTCGGTAGGCACTGATCTTGAAAGAATTCTCACCTTTAAATTCCAGAATATCTGCCATCTTTTCGAAGAGATCAGCGAGTTCTTTATTCTTCATCTTCCTTTCACCCCATATTGAAGATAGTGTTTGAGGCAAATTTGAAAATTCTCCAACACATCCTTTTTGCTGTTGACGATAAAGATATGATTTTGAACATGGAAGAGTTCCTCGATCAGCCTCTCCACAGGATAGAGGGTTTTCGAATCCCTTCCGTGTCTCCTTTCCAATTCCTCCTCAAACATCACAACCAGTTTGTCCTTCATCCTTAGCTGCGTATCATTAAAGAGGAAGGATGCTTCTGGCAGGATATCATCCATTCTGGAGAAGAAAGTAGATATCTCGTTCTGTTCAACTCCTTTCGGAGGAGAAGATTTCACCTCCACATAGAGCAGTCTTTGGTTCCAGGAAGCAATGACATCATAGTCGCCGCCAGAAGGAGTGTTCTTCACACTGACCCCATAGATCGCAGGAGAGGCAAATTCCCTTTTAAACATTTCAGCGATGAACCACTCGAGGGTTGGCCCAAAACTGTAAAGAGGAGAAACCCGAGTTTGATATTTTCCCTTTCCATCTTTTATAATCGCCCCCATTTTACAAAGCAGATCACAATATCCCTGAACCACTTTGGAAGAACAGTAATGGGTCAGATCCTGAATGCGAAACCGATCCTGGTATTTGATCATATCTCTCAGAACGAGACGAAAAGAGTATTTCTTCATCATCTCGTAAAATCGAGTCTTATAAAAAGGGGAGAGATCCGGAGGGAAGAAGAGACGTTCGGTGGGATTTTTTCGAAAGACTTTTATCCTCCTCATCCTGAGAATTTTCTCCACCGAAGAAGGGTCTTCTATCGAAGCGGTCTTGATGGATTCAATCTCTTTGATGAGGGATCGGATTTTCTTTTTAAGGGATTGGATCTCTCGTAGAGCTTCCTGCAATTTCACCTAAAAACCCCGATAGAGTTGGGAGTGCTTAGCCCACTGAATCGCTTCCATATATTCCTTATGGGTGATACGACGGTTAATCTCAGGATATTCATGGGCTCGATATTCAGGCCGATATTGATCCATGATGTTGACATAGGAGTGAACAGAAATCTCCTCAGCGATGAACTTGAGAACTGCTTCTGAAGAAGCCACGTCATTTGGCATCACCAAGTGTCTGATCAAGAGCCCTCTCTCAGCAATCCCCTTAGTACTGGTGGTCAGGTCTCCGACCTGGCGGTGCATCTCTTTGAGAATCTTCTTGATCACCTCGGGATAATCCGGAGCCTTCGAAAATCGCTTTGAATGTTTCTCATCCAGATATTTTACATCGGGCATGTAGATATCGACCACCCCTTCCAAGAGTCGAATCACCTCCATCGACTCATATCCGGAGCAGTTATAGACAATGGGAAGCCGAAGACCTTTCTCTATCGCTTCAGGAAGAGAGCCTACAATCTGAGGGGCATAGTGGGTAGGGGTGACGAAGTTGATGTTGTGACAACCCATCTCCTGGAGCCTTATCATGTTACGCGCCATGTCAGAAGAGGTAATTCGCTCACCACCTCCAAGATGGCTGATGTCGTAATTTTGGCAGAAAAGACACCGAAGGTTGCAGTGGGTGAGAAAGATGGTCCCTGAACCCTGATATCCAACCAGAGGAGGTTCCTCACCAAAATGGGGAAAGGCACTCGAAACCATGAGCTCTGAACCAGCCTGGCAGACTCCAACCTCTCCATCCAGGCGATTGACCCGGCACTCTCTCGGGCAAAGCCGACACTCCTTGAGGAACTCTTTCAGGAGCTTGATCCTCTGGCTGAGTTCTCCTTTTTCATGGAGAGTGATATAGGAAGGTATGGAAGCCATTTCAGTACTGCTTCATGAGAAAAATCTAGTTTCTCAATTATAAACTATTACAAAGTTTAATGAAATTCTATTAAAGAGGGCGGAGGGGGTTTTTATTATTGATATAATAGATTATGGGGATTAGAACAGGGGGACCCTTATGAGGTCCCCCTGTCATTCGGCCCTACAGATCTTGGTAGACTGCCCAGATCCTATAGAAATAGCTGGTAGGGATTTTTTCGTTCCTCTCTTTGAGACTTTTGATATAGGTGGGGCCATAATTATAGGCTGCCAAAGCAAGCCTCGGGTCATTAAATTCTTTAATAAGTTGGAAAAGATAGTAACTCCCTATTCTTACATTCAAATAGGGATTAAAGAGGGTCCGGTCTCCACTCCATTCAATACCCAGTTCATGGGCAAGGGATTTAGCCACATAAGGCATAATTTGCATTAAACCTTTGGCGCCTTGCTCGGAAACAGACCAGTTTTTGAATTCACTCTCAATGGCAATGAGAGCCAAAATAAACTTGGGGTCATGGTTGTAACGATTAGCTTCTTCATAGATAACCTCTGCAAGTTCCTCTTTTGTCACATTGGCCAAACCCGTTGGTTGACTTTCTAAAACCTCCAAGATCTCCCTAATAGTCTGCTCCCTTTGATCAAGACCAGGAATGAAATTGGGGAGGTGGAAGGAGAGGAGGAAAATGAGGACGAAAATGGCAATCTTAGGGAGGATACGAGAGAGGGGATGCCTATTCTTCTTGTGAGTCCCTGAATGAGGGGGGTGCCCCGTACGTATCACCGCTTCGTTAAGTTCCATAAGTTAACCTCCTTGTGATATTCTTTCACAATGTTAGCATACTGAACCACACTTTGTCAAGTTTTAAATCCCCCTGCATCCCTCGACGCCACAAGCTGTAGTAGGTGAGGAAAAAGGTGAGCATATCTATTGTAGGTTAAGCTAAGTAGAGGTCGGGCTGCAGGCTGCATTGGCTACCGCCAGCCTGCCGTATGCATGGAGCGGCAAGCTTCAGAATGGTGTGATTACGCTACCGCAGGTTAGATTAGGATCCCAGATTTATGTTCTATCAACCTTAAAGGGTTTCTTTCGATTCGGGAGAGTATCTCACACCCTCTGGTTTTAACGATGACATCTTCTTTGATCTTGATCGCCCCAAATTTGGGGATAATCGTAATGATTTCAATGGAAAAAGTCATATTTCCCTTAAGAATAGTTTCATCTACAGGACCAAGGATGGGGAGCTCATCCAGTTCGAGACCGTGGCCAATGAACCTCTCCCGTGCCTCGTCGTCGTAACCCATTAAATTCTTTAAACGATTCTCAACCTCTTCAAAACTATCCCCCTTGACAACTGGTTTGATTGTCGCCTCACCCTTTGCGTACCCCATCCTTACAAAAAGGACAGCCTCATCAGTGGTGACGAATGGGGTCGGGGAGAATATAGTTCGTGTGGAAAAGTTAAGAAACCAGAGGCATCAGAAGATTAAAGGGGGAAGAAGTCTCATCTCCCCGTTCGCTTGTATTCCCCTATGGGACAAAGAGCTTGACATTCAAAGCAATAATAATAACTTCCACTCACCAGGGTCTGCCAGAGTTCCCGGAAGGGATAACTATTAAGTAGGTCAGCCCGCTCTTCTGGAGAAGCATCGAACATCTCTCCTACAAACTTCATCATTCCTCGAAGACCAAACTCGAAGATCACGCGTCCACAGGCCCGTTTATCTATTTTGCCTCCCCCTAAGAGGGCTTTGCTTGGACAACCCAATAGACAAATCTGGCATTCGGATGGACATAGAGATTTAGACTTCTTCTTTTTCGGTTTGAGAGAGGCGGAGGTTAGGACAGCCCCTAACCTCACTCGGGGGCCAAACCTTTTGACCAGCACGAGGCCACTTTTCCCATAACTTCCAATTCCTGCCTCCACAGCTGCCCTCCTCAGATCAACTGAACCCACCATTCCATACTTTCCATCAGACATATCAAGGGGAATATAGGCGGGGATGGCCATGGCTTCATATCCTTGACTCTCCAAGGTCATAGCCAACTCTTTACACACAATCCTCACCTTTTCATAGGTGGCAATGGTATCGTATTGTTTGACCTGAAGATTTTTGGAATCCAAGGCTGCCCGGCTATGGCCACAAGCAATGACCAGAATGGTCTTGGCTGAGGGCAAGATATTTAAATCCACTGCATTGGCCTTTACCAAACTTTCGATTGAGGAGACTCCAGCAGCCACTGCACCCAGACGGATCGCCTTTATTTCGATCTCCATCTCACCCTCCTGTTACTTCACCCGTTTCAGACTAGGATGGCCCTTCGGTGGTTTTCCCTCCTTCTCTTTCTTCCTCTTGAGAACATTTTCATTGAAGAGGGTATTTTTCAAACTGACGGCATTGATGATGCAGTAGATGATCACCGCCTTTTCCCAGTCCTTTGTCCCATCAAAATGCTCAATCTTCAAACGATACTTCTCCCTCAAATTGGCCAGGGAGGCTTCATCGAAGGAAAGAATTTGCTCTGCTAGTCTCTCAAGAGCCTTTTCCACAAAAACTCCTTTAAAAAATCTAAATGTCAAAATCCAAATGCCAAATGAATGCCAAATGACTCAATGCCAAATTTTTTATATTTGAAATTTGGAATTTGAACTTTATTTGAACCTTGAGCTTTGACATTTGACATTGCTTTATCTATTTTGACACTCTTCACAGAGATGATCTTTGAGGGCCCAACGACCTTCTCTTACCCTGTAGTGGCCACAGTTTCTGCAAAGAAATAGACGCACAGGCATTTTCTTTACCGGTGAGATCGAAACAGAGATGTTTTCTGCATTGTTGACAGAATTCAAAAAAGTGCTGATCCAGGACCGCCCCACAGACCTCACAATAGCGAATCTCCATCTCTTTATGTTAGAGGATAGAGGCAATAAGTTGGAGGCTCCATGTTTTTCTTCATGGTGCAAACCTCGTGACCTGATGGGGAGCCTCAAAGGTTTCATGAAGGGCCCTCATGGCATCCTCTATCTGATCGGCTTGAATCACACAGGAACAACTGGAGATCGAGGTGCTAATAGCCAGGACATTAATCCCCACTGTTCCCAGGGCATTGAACATTAAACCAGAGATCATTGGCCTCTCTCTGAAGTGAGGACCGAAGACGCTGATGGTAGCTACATTGGGATGATAAGAAATCCCCTTTGCTTCAATCAAGGGTTTGACTCCCTCTAAAACTTCTAAGGCTGCCTCTAAATGCTTCTGATCGATACAGAAGGTCATATTCCCATTGCCTTCGATATCAATATCGTGAACAACAAATTCGATATTGATGTTCTGTTTCCCCATTGCATGGAGAATCATCCCTGGTATATCTGGTCGGTCTGGGAATGAAAGGATATTGACTATAGCTAAGCCACTGTTTGCCATAATTCCACCCACCTTGATTTTTCCTTCGCTTCCCATTCCTTCTACTCCCAGATCCTCCGATCATCAATCTTTTTGGCTCGATCCGGAATGCCCCCTCTTACCGTAAACACCACTTCACCTTTCACCTTGAGAACTTCCTCCATCTCCTTCTCCACCCTTCTTTTCAGGCTGGTCTGGTCAGCACCCTCCTCTTTCAATTCGATATAAATTGTCATCTGGTCACGATACTCTTTTCTGGTGACAACAATTTGATAATTCGCCACCCATGGAAATCTTACCATCACTTCATCCACCTGCCAGGGATGGATGAAAATTCCCCAAACTTTGGTCACTTGATCTGTACGACCCAGAATCTTTCCTAAGCGAGGTGAAGTTCGACCGCAAGGACATGGATCTTCGATCAGATAGGAGAGGTCTCCAGTGGCGAAACGAATCATCGGAAAGACCTTGCTGAAGGTAGTGGCTACGATTTCTCCCGTGGCACCGATTTCTAATTGCCTTCCTGTGTCCGTGTCAACGATTTCCACCATCACGTCTTCAGAGATGTGCATCCCTTTCTTCTCCGGACATTCGTAGCCAAGACAACCCACATCCACAGTGCCATAAGCCTGCCGGATGAAGATCTCAAGTTTCCCTTCCAACTTTTGTCGAAGCGATTCCGGAAACATTTCTGCACCGACAAAGGCGGCCTTCAGAGAAAGATCCTTTTTTAGGTCAAGGGACATCCCCTCCGCAGCCTCTATCAGGGACATAAGTAAACTGGGCGTTCCTAGGAATCCTGTCACATGGAGTTGTCGCATCAGTTGGATCTGCATCGAGAGATTTCCTGGACCAACAGGGACGACAGATGCCCCCAGCATCTTGAGTGATTCATCGAGCATGAAAGCCAAAGGGGTAAGGTGGTAGTTGAAGGTATTTAAAACGACATCCCCTTTTCTTATCCCGCAGGCAAAAAGCGCTTGAGCCCATCGGATATCCTTGTAATTCCATTCCCCAGGTTCAAACACCGGTCCAGGTGAGATATAAATTCTTCTCATCCCCTTCTTAGGGGCTACCTCAAACCCTCCAAAAGGAAAAGTCTGTTTTTGAGCGGTGACTAAATCTGTTTTTTTTGTGATGGGCAGTTTTTCCAGGTCCTTTAGATCTTTTACCCTCTCAGGCTTGATCCCCATTGCATCAAACCTTGACCGAATTGCCTTTGAATAGCGATATCCATAACGAAGAATCTCAGAGAGCCTTTCCTTCAAATAAGCCTCTCGTCTTCTCTTCGACATCGTCTCCTTTTCCCTCTGAAAATAACCACGCGCCCGATCAATCATCGCGATCTCCTTAAAAGGCTGCTGGAAAAAGATTCTTTGAAGGCTGAGCAAAAATGCCCAGATGCAAGGCGCCCGAAATTCTGAGGAATGAGGCGTACATGTAAGTACGCTGTAATGACGAAGAATGAGGGGAACGCCGCAGATGGGTGTTTTTCATCAGCCTATTAAGTGCTGTCCATTATAGGATGAATACGGGGTCCACATCAATATCCAGATTGACCCCTTTTCCTTGCAATTGAACATCCATTCTGGATGCTAATTCCTTAGCAAATTGATGAAGCAACTGAGGACTCTTCCCTTTTGCCAGCATCTGCCACCGAAATTTTCCCCTCATCTTGGCGAAAGGTGCAGTGCTTGGGCCTAAGATCTCGATCCCTTTTCTATACCCCTTTTTCAAAAGGGATTGTCCGATCTTCCCCATCTCTTCTGCCATCCCTTTCGTCCTTTTTTCACTGTTCCCAACCAACCTAAAATTAACGAACCGTGAGAAGGGAGGATACTCCAGGGCTTTCCTGAATTGAATCTCTTCTTGATAGAAGCCGATATAGTCATGATCTTTTGCCCTGAGAATACTATAATGGTCTGGGTTAAAAGTCTGGATCACCACTTCTCCAAAAACTTCCCCTCTTCCCGCCCTTCCCGCCACCTGGGTGAGAAGTTGAAAGGTTCTCTCACTGGATCGAAAATCAGGAAAGTGAAGGGAGGTATCCGCAGAGACCACCCCTACAAAGGTCACATTGGGAAAGTCATGGCCTTTGACGATCATCTGCGTCCCTACTAAGATGTCAATACTCCCGGATTCAAGCCTTTTCAGAATCTGTAGATGAGATCTTCGTCGCGAAGTGGTGTCGTGATCCATCCTTCCCACTTGTGCCTCCGGGAATAATGTTCTAATCTCCTGTTCCAGACGTTCGGTCCCAATCCCCATTCCCTGAAGTCGGTGGCCTTCACACTTCGGACAGTCTCCGGGTGCCTGGATTCGATAATCACAATAATGGCATCGGAGAGAACGGTCCCGTAGATGATAGGTGAGCGTCACGCTGCAGTTCGGACACTTGAAAGTGAGGCCGCAATCCGGGCAGAGGATAAAATTGGCAAACCCTCTGCGATTGAGAAAGAGTAAACTCTGTTTTTTATCCTCGATATTTTTCTGAAGTCCTGCCCTTAATTTTTCTGAGAGGAGACCTCCTTCCTTCCTCACATCTACCACCTCCACCCGTGGAAGGGGTTTTCCTTCGATCCTCTCCGGAAGATTGAGGAGACGAAACTTTCCTTTCTCGGCGTTATAAAATGATTCCAGAGAAGGAGTGGCAGATCCTAAAAGGAGTGTCGCCTCAACCTGTTTTGCCCGGACCACAGCCACATCCCTGGCGTGATATTTTAACTTCTCCTCCTGTTTATAAGAGGGATCATGCTCTTCATCCACGACAATGATTCCAACGTTTTTAAAGGGAGCGAAGATGGCAGAGCGAGCCCCCATGGCTATCTTCACCTCTCCCTTCCAGATTCTCCTCCATTGATCATAACGCTCTCCCCTCCCAAGCCCGCTGTGAAGGAGAGCAAGGTTCTCTCCGAATCGATCTATAAATCGTGAGAGGAGTTGCGGGGTCAGGGATATCTCCGGAACAAGGACAATCGCTTCTTGTCCTTGGATCAACACCTCTTCAATGGCTCGAAGGTAAATCTCCGTCTTCCCGCTTCCTGTAACACCATAAATCAGAAACGGAGAAAATCGCTTCGAACGGATCCCCTTTAGGATTTCGCCGAGAATGGCTTCTTGATCAGAAGTGGGTTCAGGTTTTGGATAAGGTTTTAGTTCGGACCGAACAGAGAGATCACGACACACCTCTCTCCTGGAGAGTGAGAGGAATCCCTTGGCTTGAAGGGATTGGATCGGTTTTGAAGGAGATTTAAATCTCTTACTCAATTCGGAATATGAAATCTCTCCTTTCTCTTTTACCCATTTCAGGATCTCTGCCTGCTTTTTCGAAATCGGTTGGTTAGGTTCACCTTCTTGATACTGGACCACCCTCTCGAATTTTGGTTTGACCTCTTTTCCTTCTATCCCGGCTTCAATATTGAGAAACCCCTTTCTCTTCAAGGAAAAGAGTTGAGACCTTGAGACCTCCCCAAGAAATAGTTTCAAGATCTTCTTTAAAGAAACTTTCCCGCATCTTCCAATTTCTTTAAAGACTTTTTCCTTAATCGGTTCCAAACCTCCTTGGGTGAGAGACTCCATCCCATTTTGAGTGAGGCTCAGGATCAGTTCACTTTTCAGGTGAAGTCCTGGCGGAAGACCCGTCTTGACCACTTCTCCCAATGGATAGAGGTAGTAATCTGCGATCCAGCGATAAAAACGGAGCATCTGAGGGTCGATCAGAGGAGCCTCATCAAGTAGAGCCTCAACCTCCCGTAACTTCTCCTCTACGCCTTTTGGAGGTTGTTCCAGAAGATCGATTGAAAAACCGGTAACCTTTCTCCCTTTGAAAGGGACGAGCACCCTCATCCCAATCTGGAGAGATCCTATCATTTTTTCTGGAATGCGATAGTGGAATGTCTTAAAGACAGGAAGGCCGACCGCCACCTCAACAATTTCTTTCATCCTCCCCAAATTATCTTCTTTTGGTTGAGTTTGTCAAATGGTCGCTGTTTGTCATTGCGATCCTGCCTAAGGCTGGAGAAGCAATCTCAAAATTGCTTCTGGCGCCGTCATTTACCCCGTTAGAAATAATGCCCCGCTGCTCTGCAGTGGGGTTACATTTTAAACAATTCCGGCGGGGTTTAACGCCCCGCTGGAATTTCTAACGGGGTTTACTGGCGGCGAATGAAGTTGACAAGTTTGACCTTTACACCCTTTTTCAGAATAACTATAATAGGCTCAATCCCTACAGCAAATTACTCTAATGATAATCCGCTTATTCAGGGTAGAATGAATGCAACTTTTTAAGAAATTGTTTTCGTCTTTAAACAAGGCATCTATAAAATATATGGTGGCGGGCGGCATCGCTGTAAATCTTTATGGGATTGAGAGAGCAACAGCTGATGTAGACATTGTTTTGGACCTTGAAAAACGAAACCTATCAAAATTTATCAAAGTTGCGGAAAAGCTTGGTTTGAGGCCGAAGATTCCTGTTAAGCTTGAAGACTTTTTTGATCCCAGGAAAAGGAAAAGTTGGAGGGTAGATAAAGGCATGCTGGTCTTTAGCCTTTACGACCCTAAGAACCCCTTTTTTCTAATTGATATCTTTACAGAGATCCCTTTTGATTTTGACGATGTCTATAAACAGAGAAGGAAAATAAAATTTGAAGAAATCTCCATTCCGGTTATTCCCATAAAAGAGCTCATAGGGATGAAAGAAAAATCAGACAGGTCACAAGATCGGGCTGATGTTTTTTATCTGAAAAAGATCATGAATGGATGGAAGGATGAGAAATAGGGGGACGGATAATCTTAAGGAGATACCATTATTATATTACAAGACAAAGGAAGAGATTTTCTTTTATAAGGCGATGCCCCCGAAGGCAAAGAGGATCAGAGAGAAGTTGCAGAAACCTGGCTTGAGATTATCGATCAGAGGTGCTTTTCTTAGCAGGGAAATACTTAAGGAAAGGAAACAGTCTAAAAGATAAGACTTTTTTTAACTCTTCAACCCTTGCAAAAAGTGTTGAAGGTGTGTTCTAACCCTTTCCCCTCCAATCAGTAGATTGTAATCAATGAAAGAAGCCCTGAACCCAATATCCGACGCATGGAGGGGTGAAAGACGAAAAAATTTGTAAACTATTGGGAATCTCTGGGGCTTCATCCACAGTTTGGTATATGTGCATTGCGTCTATACCGCCCCGTGGGGAGTGTATACGCAATGCAGTTATGAATTATAGGAAATCGCTTCGCGGCTTTTTCTATCCTTAGAATTCTAGCGTGGATATGAGTATGGATGATAAGACAATCAGGCGTCTGATCCCACACCCTCTAGGTGACCGGACAAATCACGTCTTGGACATGATGCTGTCGCCCTTCTTTCTAGGCTACTGGACTTTTTCCAGACCGAAGTTCAAAGGTATAGAGCTTGCTGATACTCTCCTTGTCTGGGACGACGTCTGCCTCCTCTTTGAAGCAAAGACGCGTTCGGTACCTGGTGGAGCCCCCAGAGTGTGGATTAAGACGCAGATACAAAATGCCGCTTCGACCTTAAATAAAAGAGCTAAGATGCTCTCGAGCGGTCAAGTTACTGATATACGTAACAAGTACCGCGGTGTCCTTGAATGGAAGAAACTAAATGTTAGCTGGTACTATGGGGTTATCATACTTCAACATCAATCTGAATCTTATGATGCTCGAGAGATAGCAGAGGACGCCTTCAGGAAGTCTCAAATCCCAATTCAAGTATTCTCTCTTTATGACTTCCTACAGCTGATCCGCGTTATCAACACGCCAGTTGATTTGATTGCTTACTACGAGGTTAGGAACTCATATGCTAGGCAACATGCAGTAAGAGTGCATGAGGAATTCGAAGTTTTTCAGGATATAATTTCCCGATGGCCGGAACTATTACGGGAAAAACCATCTAAGCTTACCAACAAACAGGTGCAAGAAGATCAGGAATTCCTGTTTGAGTTATTGAAAGCAGTCATTCGAGCAAAGAATGCTACCGAAGATAGCTATAAACACTTAGCATGCAGTATGTTGATAGATCTTGCAGCTGCATCTGTAGCTGAAAAGGCGGACGAAAATTCGTCCGGCAAACGAATAGGTAGCCCCGGGCATGACATTCTAATTAAGGGCATAGGAGGGTTATCTGAACTTTCTAGGCGGCGGCGATCATGTTACGGTGCTCTTTGGCTTAAGAAAGCCGAAGAAGGCAAAAGATCAGGTAATCTTGAGTATGACGTAGGATACAGCCCGTCAAGAAACCGATCTTATGTATTCATTTCGGCCCCCGGTGACCCTGCCAAGACAACTGACACAATTGCTGATTTGTCTCTTAAGGAAATGTCAATTCGTGGTTCGAAAGACTGTGTTAGTGTAGCTGCTACTTCTACCAGGATTCTCTCGACCCATCTCTGGTTCTATTCTCTGATCAAAGGCGAGAACCCAAGGGGCTTAAACGTCGATGAGATTTTGGATGCAACAATCTCATATATTGAAAGAAGTTAATTTTAGGGCAGCATAGCGGCGCGACTTCGTTTAACACGGGCTAAAAGATTGACATCCAAGGGCTAACGTTCTTCTCTTAGCCTTTCCGTTATGGGAAATTGGTCGATTGAAAAGGAGTGTTAAAATATGAATGAAGAAGAAAAACTTGAATTTGAGGACCAGGAAGAAGAACAATTAATAGAAATCTTGCCTAAAGAACGTCGTGTTTATTCAGATAAACCTGATAGAAGTATTTTTGAATTATATCGCCAATATCAGAAAGGTAATTTAAACCTACGACCAGCCTTTCAAAGGCTTGACGTTTGGGATAATTCAAAATGCAGTCGTTTAATAGAATCGGTATTATTAGAAGTTCCAATACCTGTTATTTATTTAAGTGAAGAACCAGACACTAAGTATTCAGTTATAGATGGACAGCAGAGACTGAATTCTTTTATCAAATTCCTTGAAAATAATTTGAAGTTAAGCGGATTAACAATTTTAACAGAACTTACTGGTAAATGTTTTCAGGATATTCCAAAGAATCTTCAGGATAAATTTGAAAATTCTACCATTCGCATTATAGAAATTAGAAAAGAATCTCACCCAGATGTAAAATTTGAGATATTTGAAAGATTAAATACAGGATCTGTTCAACTTAATCCGCAAGAATTGCGGAATTGTATTTATCGGGGAAGATACAACGATTTATTAGAAGAACTGACTGAAGACAAGGATTTCCAATTTTTATTGGGACTTAAAGGACCTCATTATCGCATGTACGACCGAGAGTTAATTTTGCGGTTCTTCGCATTTTACCGCAACACTCATTTAAATTATAATCCCTCAATGAAACGTTTTCTAAATATAGAAATGAAAGACCATCAAAATATTGATGAAGAAGAAGAGAAAAAACTTAGAAAAATTTTTAGAAAAAGTGTGAGGCTATCTAAAACTGTTTTTGGAGATAGATCTTTCAGAAGATTTATTCAGGGTAGCAATAAAGACCCAAATGGTAAGTGGGAGACCAACAAAATTAACAAAGCACTTTTTGATGTTGTGATGTATGGTTTTACGAGGTACGAAGAGAATCAAGTTGTTCCAAACAGTGATTCAATTAGAGAGGCGTTAATAAATCTTGTCACTCATGATAGGGACTTTTTAGATACAATCTCAACCTACACTGACAATAAAGATAAGATTCAAATTCGCTTTGACAGATGGCTTTCTGCACTTAAGGAAATTGTAGGAAATTCAAAGACAGAACCCAGAAATTTTTCTTTGCAATACAAAAAACAAATGTGGGAATCTAACCCCACTTGTGCTATCTGTGGACAGAAGATTCACGTTATTGATGATGCTGAGATTGATCATATAGAACAATATTGGCGTGGTGGTAAAACAATACCTGCAAATGCACAATTGACACATCGTTTTTGTAACAGAAGCAGACCATTAAATAGTCCATCTGGCGTTATTGGTAAGGAACACCCAGAACCTCCCCAAAAGCCTCCAAAGACTCCCGGCCCAAAGAGATCTTTAGGCAGGAAAGGGTATGGACAACTGACTGATTACTTAATTCCTACCATTCGCCTCATCAAGAGCGGTATAAAGCACACGGATGCTTTCCATCGAATTGCTAAAGAACTGGATGTGACATACCAGACTGCAAATGCTCAGTGTACTGTTAGGCTTGGTAATATTTCAACTGAACAGTTCGTGGACCTAATAAAGAGCAACAAAATTAAATCCTTCTTGAAAGAAAGATTTCCCGACAAAGCAAGTTTGATAGAACAAAACCTTTAGGTTCATAGGAGGAAAGGTTCTATTTTTTGCAAAAAAACGAAAGAGACTTCAGATTTTATTAACCCAGGGAATAATCAAATTAGCGGCAAGAAATTATCAACCGATCACATTTCGTAGCTGGAAAGAAACACAGGAATCGGGATACCTTGGTGAACCAATAAAATTAATTAGAAAATAGCTTTCAAATCCCCCCATCCTCCCTTTGCTAAAGGGGGGGTAATGCAAAACTCCTTGACATGCCATCATTAACTGTATTATTTTTAAGAGGCGGACAAATCACGATGCCGAAAGAATTACGGAAGGTCTTAGAAATCAAAGAAGGAGACATTTTAGAAGTGCAAATGGAGAAAAATAAAGTGGTCTTAAAACCTAAAATACTGGTAGACAAAGACCAGGCTTGGGCAAGGCTTAACCAGGTCATGGCGAAAGTTGGCAAAAGACATGGCAAAATCTCTGAAAAGGAGGTAGAGAGCGATGTCTTAGAGGCCATCAAGACGGTTAGGTCTAAGTGAACCCTTCGACTCCCCGGCCTAAAGGCTGGGGCTTCGCTCAGGGTTCACCCTGAGCGGCGCTTTTCACTCCGTCTTAAAAGACGGAGCTTCGCGCCGCCGAACGGGTGAACTTATGAAACTCCATTCATCTCATTTTTCCACTTGCCTTTTAGATATATGGTCTGTAAAATGGTGGAAAAATTAAATGAGTAGTGTTACAAAAATTGTAAGAGGTGAAAAAAAGATGCAGCAGAAGATAAGTATGACAAAAAGTATATTTGAAGATATTCTGAGGATCAGGGAAGAATTGGACAGTGTCGTTGAAACCATAGAAATAATGAACAACAAGGAACTCAGAGAAGGCATCGAGAGGTCCAGAAAAAATGTCAAGGAAGGCAAGGTCAGGAAGCTCAAGAGTGTGGATGATATAGATGCCTGGTGATATAAAGGTACTGTACACAGATGAGTTTCAGAAAGACGTTGCTAAGATAAAAGACAATCTTATCAGAAACAGAGTCAAAAAACTTGTTCAACGCCTGATTGCTAGCCCAATATCAGGCAAGCCTTTAAAGTATGATTACGCAGGACTTAGAAGTCTGAGAATTCCGCCGTTTCGCATTATTTATGAATTCAACGAAAAGGAAAAGACAATAATTCTTCACAAATTCGAGCACAGAGAAAGAGCTTACAAATAAAGTCACCACTCTTTCGACCATCCGATTTCGAAGTTTTGATGTAACGCCACTGTTGCCCAAAGTAGCTCCTCACCTTTTCATAATCTTCCTGTTCTAAGTAAAGGGATCTGTGTGTTTCAAAAAAATGATTTTATTCTTCTTCTGGTGATTTTTTCTGCGATGGGGGTTGGTATCGGACTTCCAGAATTTGGGAGGGTCTTTGCTCCCTATCCTCTCTACTTCATGATGTTTCTACTGTTTTTCAGTTTTTTAAAGATCGATTTCCTTCAAGTCTTTCATGATATAAGAAAGAAAGCTTTCATTCTTTTCATCTTATGCTTTTTTAAGTTGTGTGTCATTCCAATCGGCCTTTTCTTTCTCACCCAAGCCCTCTGGCCAGAATATGCTGTGCCTGTTTTACTTCTCTCCGGAATCGAAATCTCTTTTTTAATCATGGTAAAGATTTTAGCCATGGTGGTCTTTCTACCCGCTGTGGCAGCCATTCTACTGCGCTATCTTTATCCTTCCTTCTTAGAAAAATTGGAGAGGGTTCAGTTCCCGGTATCGTTAATGACAATTGCTTGTATTAACCTCGGTGTCTTTGCAAAATATTCATCCTTTTTCATAGAGACCCCTGCGAAGGTGGTAGGGACCATCCTTGTGGCTTTCGTTTTATCGGCCATCTACCATGCCCTCGGGTTTTTAGTGACCTGGGGGATGAAAAGAGAAGATCGGTTGGCAGGAGCTATATCTTTTGCCTATATGAATAATGTGTTGATTGTCGTTTTCTCCTCACAGTTTTTCGGTCCCCTTTCACCCACGCTTGCGGCTTTGTATATGTTACCCTTTTTTATCATGATTGTTCCGGCAAGGATCTTTGGGCACCTTATGAAATAAGGCTCCTTATTCCCCAAGATGGGAATCAATAGACCTGTCGGTTGCATAAATTTCTCAGGGAGGTGAACTTCCAGGGCTTTGCAATGCGGACATTCTTTAGATTTATGGGTAACACATGGTTTTTCATATATGGTGAAGTTTGTAAATTGTCTGGAGCGTTAGGAGTGCTACACATAAAGGTGCCGCTGCAAAGCCTCTTCAGCTCACCTCTCTGCTCATTGATGGGTGGCATGTTAAGCAATATTGGCCGCTCGCTCGAGTTTTTCCTTGGCATTATAAGCAATGCCCAAGCCAGCTTGGCCTAACATCAAAACATCATTGGCCCCATCGCCAATGGCGACGGTCTGATCTAAAAGCACTCCCGCCTCGCTGGAGACCATATTGACGATCTTTGCCTTGTAAGTATTGTCCAAAATCTTTCCTAACACTTTACCGGTCAGGGCCCCGTTCTTGATTTCCAGTTGATTGGCAAAAGCAAAATCTAAACTTAATTTATCCTTCAAAAAATCAGCAAAGTAATCGAATCCTCCACTCACCAAACCCAGCTTATAGCCCAATCTCTTGAGCGTCTCCACTAAATCTTCAGCTCCTTCGGAGAGTTTCATCTCATGGCGAATCTTCTCCAACTCTTCCACCTTCAATCCTTTAAGAAGCGCCACACGCTGGATCAGGGCTTCTTCAAAATCGATATCCCCTCTCCTTGCCTTCTCCGTGATTCTCGAAACCTCTTTAAAGACTCCGGCCCTTTGGGCCATCTCGTCAATGATCTCCATATCCACCAGGGTGCTGTCCATGTCGAAAAAGACGAGACGTTTGTTTATACGATAGGCCTCCATCTTCTGGAGGGCGAGATCGATATTGAGTTCATGGCTTTTGGCAATCACCCTTTCCTTCAGATGGCTGAGGTTCTTCACTCCGTTCACATCAATGGTCAGCTCCACACAACTTGCACAGTGACGGGTGAGATTGCTGATCATCTCGATATTGGCATTTTCCTCACCAAGGATATTTGAAAGCTCCGACAGAGCCCGGGTATCCCCGAAATAAGTCAGGATGAAAAGGTTCTTGTTATTTCTGGCTTTCATTTCTTTCTCGGAGAAGAGCCTGAAGTTGAGCGTCAAGCGAAGTCGGCTGGCCTCAAAGAGAAGGTCTTTGAGGACGCCATCCTTGGATTGCTTCGCTCCGCTCATATCCAAGAGGAAAGAAAGACCAAGGAAATCTTGGAGGGAGGCCTGTTCGATATCCACAATCTCCACCTGATTATCCACCAGAATCTTGCTGAAAGCGGCTGTGATTCCAGGCTGGTCCGGGCCAGACACGGTCACCATCACAAAGTCTCTTTTCTCATCCATTCACTCATCCCTCTAACATAGACAAAAACCTACTTTTCCCCATTCTATCTAGGAACCTGGAATCTGTCAATCCAAGGGGCGCGATGCGTCTCAAGGGCTTCTGAAGAGAGCTTTGAGAAACTACTATACGCTATCTTGATTACACAGATTTCAAAAAATGATTAAACAGATTTTACCTATTTTCAATGGATTCCTGCCTGCGACAGGCAGGTCTAATTTGTGTAATCGTTTCATAATCTATGGTATCAGAGATTTCCGAACTTTTTCAGAAATCTCTTGAAAGAACCACCTGCCGCTTAATTGGATCGGATCGCTCTCTCATTGCCGATATCCAAATCGCTCTTCAAAGATGGGCGCGATCAAATTGTCCACGGGTACATAATCATCGGTAAGGATCACAGAGTAACGCTCTTTTAAAAATTCTTGCAATCGGTCTTGAGGCATGATGTGGGAGGTCATCTCTCCTCCCCTTCCTTTCACTGCCCTGACGAAATCATCCATGTCTAACCTCTGAGGACTCGCCACCACCACGCAAGTGCTAATTCCGATATGGTCATAATCCGAAGTGAGGGTCAGGAGTTGAACGTTTCCTTTTCCAAATACCTCTTCTAAGGTTCGGATATAGGAAGGCATGAAGGCTCCTTTTTTAAAACTATCGATCACATTGGCCAGAAGCAACCCATCCGGCTTGAGAAGACTTTTTAGTTGCATGGCAAATTCTTTGGTGGTCAGATGATAAGGAATCGAAAGGTCATTGAAGGCATCTCCAAAGATAAAATCATAGGTCCCCTTCTCCTTACAATTCATTACAAACCAGCGGCCATCCTCATTGAAAGAACGAATTTTGGTATTCTCTGAAACGCCCAGATATTTTTCCGCCACTCGGGTAATCTCCGGATCGATCTCCACCACATGGATCTCCGCCCGGGGATACTTTGCCCCGATAAAACGAGGGAAGGTATATCCTCCTCCCCCCAGAAAGAGGGTTTTTAAAGATTTTCGTTTCTTTGCCTGCCATCTCATTATCTCTTCATACATCCGAATGTATTCATACTCGAGATAGAGGGGGTCCTTTAAGTCTGTATAAGAGTGAACCAGATGATCGAGGACTAAAGACTCTAAAGAATTTCCATTGCTCCCTTTGACACTCTTCTTTAATTTAATCGTGTAGTAATCGCTTTCCTTAAAAAAATAGGTCTCTTCTTCTAAGGGAGGCTTGAAGGCATAGCCATAGAATGTCTTAATGGATTCGATGGGAGAGAGGGGAAAGGAAAATTCCTCTGGATCGGTTGTGGCATAGACGTGCAATCCCACGACAGGCAGGAGAACGGAAAGAAAGAGGAAGAGGAAAAAGAGGGCAAGGGTTTTTTTACTCCTGAAAAAACCTCCAAAGATTAAAGCCGAAAGTATAAGAATGATCCCCATCGTCAAAAGGATATAACGAGTTCCCATCCAAGAGATGAGATAGAATCCCGTGGCAAATGTCCCGAGAATGGAGCCGAGGGTGGAAAAGGCATAGATTTTTCCAACGACATTGCCTGTCTTCTCAAGATTATTGAGAGTCAATTTGACTACAACAGGCGAGATCATTCCGAGGAGACAGGAAGGGACAAAAAAGATGATGGTGGTGATCAGCAGGATCCGTGTCATCAGAGTCGTTTGAAATTGGGCCCCGCCAATCAAATTGGTCAGCGGGGAAATGGAAAATGCCCCTAAGCCCGACAGGAAGAGGAGCCAACCGAGTGTGGAGGAGCGAGGATATCGGTCGGCAATCCGGCCTCCCAGATAGGCTCCAATGCTGATGCCTGCAAGGACCACTCCAATGATGCTCGTCCAGGTATAAAGGGAAACCCCGACATAGGGGGCCATGATCCTTCCTGCAACCAGTTCAATGACCAGCGTGCAGAAACTGGCAATAAAGACGACAATATTGGCTTTAATCACTTCTCGTTGCATGAGTTGTCCTCTCTTCTGGAAGGTGAACACTTTATAAAAGATACCATAAAGAAGATCAAGAGACCTTGGTTAATTGAGTCTTTTGAGTTCATTGGGTTTATTGTGTTCATCGACGGGTTAATGAAGAAAACACAATGAACTCAAGAAACCATCAAACCCAAGTAACTTTACTTACCTTTGTACTTCGGTTTACGCTTTTCGAGGAAAGCTGTGATTCCCTCACGTGCATCTGCGGTGCGGGCGCTATTGGCAATCGCCTGGCTTTCATTCTCCATCTGCGTCTCCAACGTTTCAGTCCAGCCGCTATGTAATAACCGCTTCGATACTCCATAAGCTCGCGTCGGGCCAGCTGCAAGCTGGACGGCAATGGCCCGCGCCTGCGCAAGCAATTCATTGTCCGCCACCACGCGGGTCACGAGGCCCCACTGCAGCGCCTCCTGGGCAGAGAACATGCGATTGGTGAGCGTCAGTTCCAACGCGCGCTTGAGACCAACGATTCTCGGAAGAAAATAGGTTGAAGAGCCATCCGGCACCAGTCCAGCTCGTGTGTATGCCACCATGAATCGGGTCGTCTCGGCCGCAACAACAACGTCGCAGGCGATGGCAATGCTCATCCCAGCTCCTGCTACGGCCCCATGCACGGCTGCGACCACCGGCGCGTCCATCCGCGTTAACCGCGATATAGCGGCATGGAGGTAGGTGGTGATCTCTTTAACATGATAGGGTAATTGATCGCCCTTGGCCAAAAAGGCCTTCAGGTCACCGCCACCGGAAAATATCTTCCCTGCCCCGGAGATTAACACCGCCCGAATCTCAGGATCTTCGTCACAACGCAATGCGGCGTGCATCAGGTCCTTGCCCATTTCTTCGTTGATCGAGTTGGCTGCTTCTGGACGGTTGAGCGTGATATGGGCAACATTTTCTCGAATGTCAAACAGAAGGGTAGTAAATTCCATCTTCATAAATCCTCCTTATAATTTCGGAACAGTTTAATGATGTTGAATCAATGTGTCAATGTGAATTTTTAATAACCTACTCTTTTACCCTCCGAAGTTCCATCACCACGGGATTGAATGGATCGGGGCAGGCAATGGTGGTTTTGTCTCGATCCTCTTCCCAGGGGTACTCTCCTCCATGCCGGAGCACCCGCCATGAGGGAAAGATAGCATGAAATGCGGACGGACAAATGGCTCGGGAGTCTCCTGATAGTCCTAAGAAAAAGTCCTTACTCAGATCAAATTCCTGGCCCACACGATGCCCCGCCGCACAGGTCCCTTTCACGGAAACAATTTTTAAGATCACCTTCTCTGGATTTGCCATGAATCGACCTCCTTCCAATCTATTTTTTTTGTCTCCCATGGATTATTAATAGAAATCGAGCCCCTGTCAATCCGAATTTGAAATCATGATTGTTTTGAGAGCAAAAGTCTCAAAGCCCTTTACAAAGAAGAGTCGATAAAATTAAAATAGTTCCAGAGCAAGATATGGCGACGCAGAAGATATTAACCCGAGATTTTGTTCTTTGTTTCTTTGCCCAATTCACTTTCTCGTCTGTATTCTCCATTCTAATACCAACCATTCCAATCTACCTTTCAAGAATGGGGGCCAGGGAGGCGGAGATCGGTGTTCTGGTCGGATCACTCAGTGTCTCCTCTTTAGTCCTCAGGCCTCTTGTTGGAAGAGCCCTTCTAAAATTTCCTGAAAAAAACTTCATGATCGTTGGAGCTTTCTTCTATACCTTATCCTCCATTGCCTACCTCTTTGCACCTCCTTTCTGGCCCCTTTTGGCCGTAAGGGTCTTTCAAGGGATCGGGTTGGCCCTCTTCTCAACCGCCTCTTTCACCTTGGTCGCCAATATTATCCCTGAAACCCATCGTGGCCAAATCATCAGTTACTTTTATTTATCTATCAATTTCGCTTTTGCTCTGGCCCCCTACTTCGGAATGCTCCTCATAAACCAGTTTAACTTCCCCTTTAACTTTAAGGTCCTCTTCCTGATTTGCATCGGTTTGTCTTTATGCTGCCTATTCATCACTCTCAAATTGAAGAAAATGCCAGGCGTTCCGTTGACAAATCTATCATCACAGAAACAACCCTTCTTGAGTCGGGAAGCGCTTCCACCCGCCATCATTGCTTTCTTGATCACCATTACCTGGGGGGCTCTGACGGCCTTTTTCCCTCTGTACGCCCTGAGTCAAGGAGTTGACAATCCCGGTCTCTTCTTCGCGGCTTTTGCCATCACACTCATTTTAGTCCGTGGTTTGGGTGGAAAAATATTGGATATCTATGCCAGAGAAAAAATAATCTTGCCCTGTCTCTTCAATCTTATCATTTCGACGGCCATCCTTGCCTTCTCCACTACCTTAACGATGTTTATTCTTGTTGCAGTCATATGGGGAATGGGAACTGCTTTTCTCTATCCTACCTTGCTGGCTTCTACTATTGACCGTGCGGGTTCCTCTCGAGGACCAGCTATGGGTACCTTTACAGCGCTTACTGACTTAGGGGCGGGCATGGGGTCAGTGATTATGGGCATCATTCTTCAATTGACCAACTATCCGATCATGTTTTTCTGCTTAGCTCTCACGGGCGTCATCAATCTCCTATATTTCTATTTCACCATTAGAAAAAAACCTCAAAACCTTTCTTCACTAACAGAGGGAGGGCCTGCCTGCCGCAGGCAGGAATAGAGGGGAAAGAACGATATGCCAATCTACGAGTATCGGTGTAATGATTGTGGAAAGATCTCTGAATTTCTCTTAATCAAAACTGATGAGGCCTTTATGCCTCAGTGCAAACGATGTAAAAGTAAAAAAATGTCCCGCGTCCTCTCAAGGGTAAGGGTGATCCGTTCGGAGGGGAGCAGAATGGAGAGCTTGGCTGACCCATCGAAATGGGGCGGCTTGGACGAAAAGGATCCGAAGAGCATGGCCAAATGGATGAAACGGATGGGCAAGGAGCTTGGAGAAGATATGGGTGAAGATGTAGATAAGATGGTGGATGAGGCCATGGAAGAAGAGAGGGCCTCAAGGCCAGACGGGGAAGTAGAAGACTAAATCCAAATTTCAAAACCCAAATGTCAAATGAATGTCAAAATCCGAAATTAAAAATTTTTGATATGTGGGCTTTGGATTTGACATTTGAACTTTAGTATTTGAAATTTCAATATTTGGATTCTTTTCGATGTGATTCGCCAAATTAGAAATTCAAAAACTCGAGGGCGCTTGCGGCATAGATTTTTGCCGTCAGCTCAAGATCCTCTACAGAAACCCATTCGTCCTTTTGATGGGGAATCATCCATTTCCCTGCGCCAATGGTGGCAATTGGAATTCCCGCCCATGCGGAGAGAAAAGTGCCATCCGTCGCGCCCAGGACACCCCCGTAAGCTGGCTCTTCTCCAGTGATGGATCGAATTGCTTTCGAAACAGCCTGGACGATCCGTTCCTCTCGAGAGGTCTTGGTCCAGGGCCGATCTTCAAACACATTAAGTTTTGACTGAAACGATATTCCTTTGGAGAGATTCTTTTCAAGCGTCTCTCTCATCTCTTTTAAAGGACCGGAATCGAGACTCGCATTGACTGATCTCTCTTCCTCTTGGACAATATCTTCCAACTGCTTCTTCAGGGCTTCATGGGACTGGCCTGGAATGGTTCGGATGTCGAGGTATGCCCTGCACTGGTAAGGGACGACATTGAGTTGTGGCTCCCCTTTCACAGGTGCCTGAAGCACAGTGGGTGTGATGCTGGGATATCCTAAAAAGACATCTTTCCCCAATCTTTCAATCTCCTCTTCCTCTAATTGCCTCATTTTTTCCAGGATCGATATCATAGGAGGAATGGGATTGAGGCCGGCTAAAGGCATGGCTCCATGGCTCATCTTGCCACTCGTGATCAATTCAGCCCGGAGAGCTCCTTTCTGTGTAATGCAGAGATGATTGTCCACGGGTTCACAGATAATCGCTGCATGGACGCCATTGGCCCATCCTTGACGAATAAAATGTTTCACCCCGGTCATCATTCCTTCTTCATCAACCAGTATTCCCAAAAGAATTTTTCCTTTAAAAGGAACGCCTGATTGATTGATCGCCTGAACGGCCATCACCGCTGCCGCTAAATTCCCTTTGGTATCACAAGCTCCTCTTCCATAGATTCGGTTCCCCACCAACCTCCCATCAAAAGGACCATATTTCCATTCGGAGGCATCGCCTTCGGTGACCACATCCGTGTGGCATTCAAACATCAGGCAGGGACCTTCACTTTCCCCATGAAGCACGGCGATGACATTTGGAGAACCAGGTTCCACTTCCTCAACGACCACATCGAGTCCGATCCCTTCCAAGAGACTGGAAAGATAAAGGGCTACCTTCTGCTCCCCTTGTTCCTGTCGTCGGACGCTTGGTATTCGAATAAGATCTTGCGTGAGTTGAACCAGTTCCCCTTTTTTAATCTCTTTCAACAGGCGATCGATCTTCAATGGCTTTCTCCTCCCCCGCCCTCCCGTTCCCCGAGGCTGTGTTGGAATAGGGAGTAGGCAGAAAATCGAAACCTACCCTTCGGCGCTCTACTAGTTGCCCAGGGGACAGAGAGACGGCTAAGGGAGCTTTAGAGCGGAACCTTTTAGCGAATGAAATCATACGCTTGTTTACCATGCAAACATCATTTTCAACCATTAGGACGGTTGCCCATAACCTTCAAATAACCGCAATTTTAAAGCTTCCGAAGCTGGCTCTCTGTCCCCTCCCCGCCCATTACAACACAGTCTCCTCGTGGGGGAGGGTTGGGGAGGGTGAGTTGTCAAATGATGCTGGAAGCTTGAATCTTTTCAAAGGCTCGATCGATGATTTGAATGGCCTGATCAATATCTCCCTTCTCAATCGTTAACGGGGGTGTGATCCGGATGACATTTCCATAGAGACCGCCTTTCCCAATGAGGAGACCCTGCTCCTTTGTACCTTCGAAGATCTCAGTGACGAAATCCGGGGCAGGTTCCTTCTTCACCTTCACAATCTCCATCGCCTGGATCAAACCCATCCCACGAACTTCACCTATAACTCGATATTTTTCCTTCAAACCGTTTAGCCGGTCTCTTAAATACCTGCCCATCTTCTCAGCATTCTGGACAAGTTTCCTTTTCTCGATGACATCAATGGTTGCAAGGATGGCTGTGGCAGTGACCGGATTTCCTCCGAAGGTGGAAATGTGTGATCCTTTGAGGGAATCTCCCACTTCAGGCGTGGCAATCGTGAGACCGACAGGGGCGCCGTTGGCTGCTCCCTTGGCCATCACCATGATGTCAGGTTCAACTTCCCAGTGTTCGATCCCGAACATCTTTCCCCCTGTCCTTCCCCAACCTGTTTGAACTTCGTCACAGATGAAGAGTCCCCCGTATTTTTTCACGATAGATACGACTTCTTTGAAGTACTCCTTCGGAGGGGTGATAAATCCTCCAACGCCTTGAATGGGTTCAGCGATAAAAGCAGCGGGATGTCTTGAAGTGGTGGTCTCGATCAATTCTTTCACATCCTTGGCGCAATCGAGATCGCAGTGTGGATACTCCTTCCCAAAGGCGCAACGAAAACAGTAGGCGTTGTGGGCGTGTTTGATACCAGGGACGAGGCTTTCAATAAGACGATAATTTGCATGAGCTGTGATATTCATGGCCAGGAGGGTTGCTCCACTGTAACCATGACGAAGCGCGATGATCTCATGGCTTTTTGTATAAAGTTGTGCCAGGAGAATAGCTGTCTCGACAGCTTCTGATCCGCTATTCGTAAAGAAAGATTTTTGTAACCTGCCCGGGGTGATCTGGGCCAACTTTTCAGCAAGGGAAACGATTGGAACATTGGGATAAAAGGTGGAGGTATGCTGGAGTTTTTTCATCTGCTCGCATGTCTTTGCAGTGATCTCATCGTCACAATGACCCACACTGATGGTGACAATGCCTCCAAAAAAATCGAGATATTCCTTCCCATCAATATCATAGACATACTTTCCCTTTCCCCGATCCAGGATAAGGGGTTCTTTATAATAGGTGGCTACACAGGGCACTAAATATTTTTTATGTTTCTCATAAACTTCCCTTTTTTCCATTGATGTTTCCTCCCCGTAAAATTTTCACGATCCTCATCTAATCAGATTAAGTTTGTAGCTGGGGAAAAATTATAGCTGATAATTCTTGTTTAATAAAGGGCAGACATTTTCCCCACGATATTTCTTGCTCCTTTGCTCCATTCTGTCATTCCCGTGAAAACGGGAATCCAGATATAGGTATCACATAAAGATATGGATTCCTGCTTCTGCAAGAATGACAAAGATGTGTATGTTCCCTTGAGAATTGGATCAGGGGATGGCTAATTCTTCATTCAGCAGGTCTGAGATAAACATATGGCCAGGTGCATGAGTGATACAGAGATCAGGTTTGGCTTTCATCACAACAGCCTGTGGCGTCACACCGCAAGCCCAGAAGACCGGGACTTCTCCTTTCTTAATGGTTACTGGATCTCCAAATTCGGGTTTTCTGAGATCTTTAATTCCAATCATTGAGGGATTACCGATATGAATGGGCGCGCCATGCACCCAAGCATAGCGTGAGGTGATCTGAACAGCCTGAGTCACTTTGTTTGATGGAATGGGTCTCATGGTAACGACCATTGGCCCATGAAAGAGTCCAGCAGGCTTGCAGGGGATATGGGTGATGAACATCGGGACATTCTTATTTTCTTCGATATGGCGGACGGGGATTTTCGAATGGAGCATTGCCTCTTCAAAGGAAAAACTACAGCCTAAAAGAAAAGTGACGAAATCGGGTTTCCAAAAGCTTCTGATCTCTTTGACCGTTTTATGTAGTTTCCCTTTTCGGTAAATGTTGTAAAGCGGAATGTCTGTCCTGATATCGGCATCCAAAGACAAAAACTTCGTCCTGAATTCTCCTGGTTCTAAGACTTCAAGCAGGGGACAGGGCTTTGGATTTCTCTGGCAGAAGAGGAGAAAGTTGAAAGCATGTTTCTGCGGAAGGATGACCAGATTGGCCTGAGCATAACCCATCGCCAACCCTGCTGTGGGTTTATCCCATTTCCCTTTTCGAATGAGGTTGCGGATTTCTTTGGGAGTGGGTTGTCGAATATTTTTCATGATAGTCTTAATAATCTATTTTATGTCCGGTCGCAACCTTTAGTGGTGCTATTTTTTTCAATAAAATCATCCGAGGATAAGTTCGAACTTTTGCTCAGTGACTGTTCTTCCCCATTGATTGCCTTCACATTCCTCGCAAAGCTTGAACCCATATTTTTCATAAAGATGGCGCGCTGGATCGAGACCCACAAAAGTCCAGAGATACACTCGGCCAAACCTCTTCTTTCGGCAAAATTCGACGGCCTCTTCAATCAACATCTTTCCGATGCCATGGCCCTGGCTCTCCGGCGCCACAATGAACCATCTCAGGTGGGCCCCTTGGCTATCGTGATTGACCCCATCGATAGCAATGGAGCCTACAATTTTTTCTTCTACCCTGGCTACCCAAAACCCATCATGCATTTCATCAAAGCGCCGCAGAAACTCTGAAAGCTCAATGGCC
Organism: Thermodesulfobacteriota bacterium; assembly: GCA_049513055.1. Lineage (GTDB taxonomy): Bacteria > Desulfobacterota > BSN033 > BSN033 > UBA1163 > UBA1163. The sequence continues at coordinate 255 of JBEKWN010000104.1, read as the reverse complement.
ACTTTAGATTCGAAGAAAAGATGAAAGTCCCAGTGCTGGTAGTAATACGTACCATGGAGTTCAGCAATTCGACCTATGGCACCAGGAATATAACCGGATAATCTTACATCGCTCATAGTCATTAAGAAAAGACCCTAATTTAATTTAGGAATGAGTTAGTTGATACCTATCATATAATGAACAGTTTATCAAAAAAATCTCATTCTAACAAAGGCTTAAGGAATTCTGAGGGGGAATCGGATCATAAGTTACTAT
>JBEKWN010000103.1:0-11029 GCA_049513055.1 Thermodesulfobacteriota bacterium | reverse complement strand
ACAGTGGCAGTACGACCTGTGAAGGGGATGTCAAATTCTGCGAGAAACCTGATGCCCTGAAGCAGTACCTTCGAAGAAAACTAAGTGAATTTGAGAAGAAGGAAAACAAAGGTGAGTAGAGATTCTTGAAATCAATACCTACCTACTCAAGGCTCTCCATTCTATCTTAACTTCTTGCTAAATCATACAAAAAACCATGCCCTTAAATAAAATAGAGTTTGCATTCACCGCAGACCATAAAACCACTCTGCATTAGGTTCAAATATATCGTTCCTGAAGATTCCTTCCTGTTATCAACGAGCGGAGATTTTTTTAAAGGATACTTGATTTCAATTGCTAATCATCGGTGAGTCTTTTCCCTGACATACATCCTCCTTCCTCATCTTTTCTAACGAGTCTGTAGAAAGGATCCTTTTTATAAAAGACCGTTCGTGAGCCTTGCATTGCCGTTCTGTTCCATAGGACTAATATTTCTTGTAATTCAAAAGCCGCTTCGGAGAAAGAAGCTTCGAAAAGGAGGAGTATTTGGACTCGCATTGAGTGGGGTGTGGATAGGGGAATGATCGAAATCTATCTTATCTTTCCAGTCTCCTCAACAGAGAAAGAGGAAGGGGCATTGGCGTGTATTCGACGTTGTCCGCTGCAAAGCTCGTACGGCCACTCGTACCAGGGTACCCGCTGATAAACAGCTTTTGGGACGGATTCCAGTTCGGAGTTACTTTTGGACCTACTCTCTGCCACCCTTTCTCAGGGTTTAATCCATCATTGTAGAAAAAACTTATTGTTGTACCGTCGTAGTACAATCCAAGCTGACCGAAAGCAACTGCTGTGGGAAGATGCCACAGTTGAAGCGTGTTGTTTGCGAAATAGTTTGCCTCAAAGTATCCCCCGGAACTGACTCTCCCCCGCAACATCCTCACATAATTGTCTGTCGGTCCAAGACCTAACGCCACATAGGAACCCATACCTCGTCCGGGTGGCGCATCGTTGGTAGAGTAAAAGTCATAAAACTCTATTCTGAAGAAACCAGCCGCAAAAGACATCGTCGATACAAGGCTCGCGTGTGCATCCGTTTTGCAGGAGAAATGCAGGCGACCATTGGATTGAGAGAAGAGACCTGGAGTACCAGATATTGTCCATTTGCTGGTATCAATATCATCGCTACTGAAATCATCGTAGACGATAGCCCCTGCGGTACTACAGAACAACAAGGATACAGCGACAAAGGTCGACAGCAGGCAAATTAGAACTTTTGCAGGTGAGCGCACAAAGTTATGTTTCATATTCTTACCTCTTGTTGTTGGCTTTATCTCCGGCAACCCACTGTCTTGCCAATGACTGGGCTGGGCAGGCTAACCGAGACCCGTCGGTTTTCCCTCCCATCTTCGCAGAGGTCTGGTTTTTTCAGATCGTCCCTATCGTTATTCAAAATATATAAACTGTCAAGCGAAACGTGAAGCATGTGAAGAAGTAAATTCTTGTCGCTTTCAAATTGGAATCTTCACTCGGTTTTAGGGGCCGCAAGTAAGGAGTGAAGTCCTCACCCTTCTTTTTTAACTCTTCCTTCCTCGTAATCTTTATGAATAAGATGAGGAAGGAGTGGCTCCATAGGCGGGGGTCTCTCTATAAAATTTTAGATTTCAGATTGCGGATTTCGGATTTTAAATAAATTTCTTAAATCACAAAAATGATTCCAGGGCGGGGTTTCTTCTCCCGCCCTTTTTTGTTTCGCTCTCTTCTTTTTAATTATATTTCTACCAGTTTTCTTCCAGAGGTATCTTAGAGTAAGCATTTGTCGGAAACCAAGAATTCGTATCCCCCATTCATGGAAATGAATCTCTTTAAAGAGGGCGTTGACACACAATCACCTTCCCAGTATACTAAAAGCACCCAATGGCGAGTTCCTATTAAATTCAACAACTCAACAGGTGATCGCAATGTATATGATCATCATACTCTTTTTTGGGTTTTTACTTGCCCTTGTGGTCTACTACTTATGGAAAGTGCGTATTGGTTCAGATCTTGATTACCAACCATCCGTAAAGTTGCCTCAAAGCGTTGGAGAACAAAAACGCAAGCACCCCAGAGCTGATATCAATTGGCCTGTCACGATGGAGACCTCCGATGGGACTATCGAAGCAGAAATAAAAAATATCAGTCTTGGCGGGGCGTTTATCTGCTGTAAGAAGCCATTGCCGATCGGGGAGGTCTTTTGCCTGACTATGATGGGTCCGGATAACGAACCTGTGATAGCTACCGCACAAGTAGTATGGTCGAATGTTAATGTCCCGGACGAAAAGGTCATAAACCGGGGAATGGGCGTCCGATTCATCAAGATGTCAGAAAGGCATATCCAGTTGGTGCGGCAACTCTTCCAAGAGAGTGATTAATTAGCGATCAGCGGCCAGGACAGATAATGCCACTGACCCTCGAGTGACTAAAAACCTCACTTCGATGGTTTGAAGTGGGGAGAGATATTAACGACGATGGACGCCATCAGTGATGATCATGCTGGAACTAAGAGATTTGTTTTATTTGTTACCACATTAGCTGCTTTCCTCTCGCCTTTTGGTATATCCTCTGTTAATATTGCCCTTCCCTCCATCGGGCAAGAATTTCTAATGGATGCCATTTTACTAAGTTGGGTTACGACAGCATACCTTTTGACCTCAGCCATGTTCCCTGTTCCCTTTGGAAAGATAGCGGATATATATGGAAGAAAAAGAATCTTCACTTATGGCACTCTGACATTTACTCTTGCTTCCATTGGTTCCGCCATCTCAAACTCTGTTGCGATGCTGATTTGCTTTCGAATCTTGCAAGGAATTGGGGCCGCAGCGACTTATTGTGTCGGAGCGGCTATTCTCACCTCCGTGTTTCCTTCCAGGGAGCTGGGCAAAGTTTTTGGAATAAATTTGGCTGCCGTCTATATAGGGTATTCTGTGGGGCCATTTTTAGGCGGATTTCTAACGCATCATCTTGGTTGGAGAAGTATTTTTCTTGTCAATGTACTTCTGGGATTAATCATCATTTTTTTCATTTTCTGGAAATTAAAAGGAGAATGGCATGAGGCAAAGGAGGAGAAATTTGATCTCATCGGCTCCATCATTTATAGCATCACCCTTTTGTTCATCCTATATGGTTTTTCTCAAATGTCGACGATGCGGGGTATTTGGCTAATGTTGCTTGGGGCCTTAGGCATTTTTACATTTATTAAGTGGGAGACAAAGGTAGAAAGCCCTGTTTTGGACATAAACCTTTTTAGAAATAACAGGGTCTTTGCTCTCTCTAACCTGGCGGCGTTGATTAATTATAGTGCCACCTTTGCTGTGACTTTCCTATTAAGTCTATACTTGCAGTATATCAAAGAGCTTACCGCTGTCAATGCAGGCTTGATTTTGGTATCCCAACCCATTGTGCAGGCTTTTTTCTCACCCTTTGCCGGCAGGTTTTCGGATAGGATTGAACCTGGAATCGTTGCCTCCATAGGGATGGCGTTGACAGCCGTGGGTCTTTTTCTTTTCATTTTTTTAAATGAGAAGACAACCTTAGAGTTTATCGTTGCAATTCTAATTCTTCTCGGGTTTGGCTTTGCACTTTTCTCGTCCCCCAATACCAATGCCGTGATGAGTTCTGTTGAAAATAGGTTTTACGGAGTGGCTTCAGGAACACTTGGAACCATGCGAATGATGGGAATGGCATTAAGCATGGGCATTACTATTCTGATATTTTCAGTATATATTGGAAAGGTTCGAATTACACCTGAATATTATCCGCTTTTCCTGAGATGCACAAAAATGGCATTTACCTTCTTTACCGTTCTCTGTTTAGGGGGCACCTTTGCATCCCTTGCAAGAGGTAAGGTTCGGTGAAAAGAAGTTCCCATTTCACCCGGGATGGCTGTGAAGGCGGAGATTAAAAAAGGGGAGAGAAGGGTGAATAGGTAAACGAGTCGTTAACCCTCAGGTGATTCCCATTCTCAGTCAATCAGAAGAAATGCTACGCATATTGAACTATGTAATATTCCAAAACCTGATCCTCAAAGCCAACTCTTCCTTCCTGTAATCGAGTTTAAATCTGTTCCCTTTTAAATACAATATTTCACATCGAAATCAACAAAAACGAGTGGGAAAACTTTTTCTCTTTCAGTGGAAGTAATTCGGGACTTTTGGGTAAATCGTTTTTACTTTTTATAGTGTCGGATTTCACAGACTTCTATCTGAAAATCTATAACATATTGAGGGGATTACTGGTTTCTGACAGTAATCTTGGATGGGCATTTGTTGGTATAAGGATTGCACTTTTTATTAACTAGATAAGTACATATAAATCCCGATAAAGCCAAACCCTTCGTGAGAGGGGGACGGAAAGCGGCGGGTCTTTTGAAAAGATGGCCGAGCTGCCGAAGGATGAACCTGCGGTAAGTTCGGCCTTTTGATTTTCGGCGCAAGAAGTAGCTATACAGTGCGAACAAGGATGGAGATGAAAGGCAGGAGAAGTCTCAGCACAATCGCACTAATGGTTTCAATGTGGATCGTTGCCTCGGGGATATCGACAGCTGCAACAGACACAAAATCTATAGTAATAAAAGCAAAGGTCGAAAAAGTGGCCAAAGTAATCGTAGATACAAATACGATTACCTTCCCGAATATGGATCCGGATGAGACAAGACAGGTTCCAGCCATCCCAAATGATATCAAAGTTATTGTTACGGTAAGGACGGGAAGCACAAGTCCCATCAATTTAAATATTATCGCTGACGGAGACCTCGCATCTGGGTCTGACACGATCCCGGTTCAAAATGTAGTATGGCAGGCTTCCGGACAAGGTTTCATGAGCGGGACTTTAAGCAAGTCCACTGTTCAGACTGCAGGATCTTGGAAAGGCAGCGGAGTAAGAGAAGGCGTTTTTCGCTATTATTTGAACAATAGCTGGAATTACCAGAAAGGAGAGTACCAGGTTACCGTTACCTATACACTGACAACGCCATAGAGTTATTCTCGAATCGTTTCCTTCTCCTATCCACTCTCTAACCTAAGTTCCCCGCTTGCCGAATTATGTCCAGGGACTTCAAATATGGGTAAAGCTCAATCCCACTTTCACCTGGTAATTATTAAATATTTATCCTTATTCCTGGTGAGGATTAGTAGGTGTTATCTGCACTGTAAACTCTTCCTGAAATAAACGATTGACAGACCCTCTAACATTTTGTAGGTTACAACCAGTCATAAAAGGGTCTATTCGAGACTGACCAGGAGTGATAATTCGATTCCTTATGGATACTCAGTAATATTTTACCTTATCAGGCATATTTTCCCCACGAATTGTTAAAGAAACATAAAATAAAATGTTAGCGCGCTGTTTAGCAAACATGATTCCAAGACCTATTTGAGAAGGGGCGAATGGGAGAATGAAACACCCAGAAGGATTCTTCAAAGGTGTTCGAGATACCAGTATTTATTTCCAAAGCTGGTTGCCGGAAAGCGAGCCCAAAGCAGTACTACTCATTGTTCACGGGTTGGCTGAACACAGTGGGCGGTATATGAACATTGTCGATCACTTCGTCCCGCTGGGTTATGCCGTGTACGGAATCGATCACCTCGGTCATGGTAAATCGGATGGCATGCGAGTGTACGTGGAACGTTTTGAGGATTATACGAATACACTCAAGATTTACTTTGACATGATACGCCGCTGGCAACCCGAAAAACCGATCTTCTTGGTTGGGCACAGCATGGGTGGACTGATCAGTGCAGTGTACCTGCTCGATCACCAGTCTGAACTGACCGGTGCGGTTCTTTCTGGAGCGGCTGTCAAAGTACCTAGCAATATCACACCGGTTATCCTTGCTGTGGGCAAGATGCTTTCGGCCTTGATGCCCAGGTTCGGGATGCTTGGGTTGGAGGTAGACGGGGTGTGCCAAGATCCAGCGGTGGTGCAGGCATATATCAGTGATCCTCTGGTGCATAAGGGAAAAATCACTGCGCGGTTAGCTGCTGAAATGCTCAAGGCGATGCAGCGTGTCAGTGCTGAAGCCACCAAAATTACGCTGCCGATCATGGTCGTGCAAGGCAGCGCAGACAGGGTGGTCGATCCGGCTGGTGCCCAGATGCTGTATGACGCGGTCAGCTCTGCCGATAAAGAGATCAGAATCTATGACGGCTTTTACCATGAGGTGTTTAATGAACCTAAACATGGTGAGGTGTTGCGCGACGTCGAAATATGGTTAGCAGCGCATCTTGGTTCTCGAAAGTAGACCTTCTGGCAAAATCTGAAATCGCCAATGCGTGTAGAAGAGAGGTAATGGGTGAGCAGACTCATCCCTATTGGATGAAAGGGCATCCTCATCAATTAAATAATAGGCCTCCCCTCTCAGAGAAATGGTCGATAAAGTAAAAAGAACAGTTTCAGTACTGTTACCAACCTTTCTATTATTGGCCTCATTCGCCTTCGCTACAGATGAGGATAAAATTCTCGGTTTATGGAACACCCAGGAAAACGACTGCAAAATTGAAGTCTTTAAGTGTGGTCACCAATACTGCGGGAGAATTGTTTGGTTAAAAGAGCCATTTTACCCGGCTGACGATGATGGGGGCATGGCTGGCAGACCAATCGTTGACCGTGAAAATCAAAATTCAGATCTGCGGACTCGTCCACTGATGGGACTACAAATTATGGAAGGTTTTATTTACATCGGTAAAAACGTCTGGGGAAAAGGAACCATTTACAATCCCGACGATGGCAAGATCTATGAATGCAAAATGACTCTGTCTGCTCCCAATCGTCTGGAAGTGAGAGGGTTTGTCGGCATCCCTTTATTGGGTGGGACTTCTATTTGGACTCGTTAAGCTGAGATCTTTGTCGTTTCAGGGATTATTTCGGCTACCCAAAGCACAGAACCGGTGTAGGGTGACACTTCATCTCGGAGACGGTTTTTAAATCGAAAGTGTTCTTACCTCTCCCTCCCCCATCCCATGTAAAATATTTTCTGCCGTATCCAATATTTCTTTTTCGAGATCCTTCTGAGATTGAATCGAAAGAAGCAAGCATTTCAGTTTCGAAAACTCACTGCTGTCCGTGAAACGTCTCATCACCCTCTCCACTTCTGAAAGAGATATTTCCCTTAAATGGATGAGAGCCCCACGGAGCTCATCCCTTGTCATTCGCTCTTTGATATCATATTCTCGCAATCGCATACAGGATTGGAGGTGATCGATCAATGTGACCTCTCCTGACAAGACAAAGAGGGAGACGCTCCGCATCCCATTCCGAATGACCTTGCGTCTCTGCGCGCGCTCAAAATCGGATCGGGTTTTATAGTCCAGTTCGTATAGACTACGCAGGTTTCTTAGGAGAATGATCTGGTTCTCCTCGGAATGAAACCACGCAAAGGGTATACGAGGATGGGGTGCCCCAAAACGTTCTCTCCGATCTCTCAGTTTTCTCTTTGCTTCTATCTCCTGCAATGTGTATTCGAATTTCGCGTACAAACTCTTAGCCAAAAATGCTAATTCCGTCATCTCTCTTTCACGCTGAGAGTCCCGGTGATAATACTGCCTGTATTTGCCTTCCAGGAGTTGATTGACCCCCCTGATCTTTGTGAGTTGGTCCTGAATCTCCTTATAGGTTTGGCGAATATCGGTACTAATCCCCGTTGGAACAATCCTCTCCGGGGCCACCCTATGGCACAACTCCTGAAATTGATCCATCGCCTCCCTGAGGTCAAAATGGGTATTCTTCATGATTTGTTCTAAGCTTGCCACATATGTTTGAAAACTCCCCCTCTCCATGGTTAACCTTCAAATATGTCTTTTCAGATTTTCTTCCCTAATACGCTAAAGTTCCTTTATGCCATTTCAATTTTTTCACTGACCACCCGTTTAAACGCTCCTACCACTTCGGGATCGAATTGTTTTCCTGTCTTGGCTACGATCTCCTGCAATGCCTCCCAAGGCGGCATACCTTTTCGGTAGGGGCGGTCTGTTGTCATCGCATCAAAAGCATCCGCTACAGCGATAACACGAGCTCCCAACGGTACCTTCATTGTGCCCCCGTTATTCCCCTCAAGCGCATCCACAAAATGCTTGTGGTGGGCGATGACAATGGGGACAACTTCTTTAAGCACTGACCCTACAGCAGAAAGAATATAGGCACCCTTCACTGCATGCGAATCCATAAGCTCTTTTTCCTCCGTGGTAAGTTTAGCAGCCTTTCGTAAAATCTCGCCACTAATTTCGATCTTTCCAATATCATGGAGCAAACCAGCAACACGGATGTTTTCAACCTCTGAACGGGGCAACTCCATGGCAATCCCAATATCCGTGGCCAATTCCGAAACCCGGACAGAATGACCCTTCGTGTAGCGATCTGTTGATTCGAGGTATTTTGAGAGGATTTCCAGGACACCAATATATGCATTTTTTAATTCTTTGACCCGTTGTTCGTTTCTTTCGTACAAAGTCCCGACCGTGATACTTGCCAGGATGAGAAATCCACTCCAGGAGGAAAGCTGTGCCACTCCTCTTAGTATTTCCTTACTCGTGAAGAAACGTTGCGGAAAGGCTAGGGTACAGATCAATACGGCGAGAATGGAGAAGACGGCAGTAAGAACTCCCATCCGGCGGCCAAGGAAATAGCCTGCAACCAGCACGGGGAGGTAATAGAAGTTTAGGATGATAAACTTTTCTTCGACCAAGTATGTTCCAATAAAGGCAGTGGCAAGGATGACACAAACCAAAAGCTTTTCAAAATGTTTCAGAATGAATTGTTTGAATTGTTCCATAATATCTCTCCATTACTTAGGGCCACACCTCGATACAGGTGCGACCCTCAGCGGAAACGTTTCAATGGCTAAATGCTAATGGGTTCGTAATAAACGACCTTCCTTCTTTCGATTGGAAACCTCAAAGTAATAAGGGTCCTCGGTTTCTTCGGATCGACTTCATAGCTCATACTTCCATGATTCTTTTGTAGGATTTCTTTTACTAATTGTAAAATCAACTTTGTGGTTTCTTCTTTTTGGATGGCTGAACTTGCAGGAATATCTTTCGATTGCTCAGTAGGATCCTTGCCACCAATAAAACCAATGGCCGCTTCAATATAACCACCGTTCCTTTCTGGCGAGATCTTCTTGCCAAGCGTTTCATTCAGAAAGTCGAAGGATTTTATTAAAAAACCGATTGTTCCTTCAAGAGGAGCGGAAAGAATTGCATATTGGAGAACAGAATTTAGAATAAATCTCATCTGTTCATCGTGAATAAATGTCTCGGGAAGATCCTTTTCACATTTCTTAAATATCTTTATATTTTTGCACTGAATCTGTTTCTCATTGGCCTCTAATACTTCTTCAAGAATAAGGGAGATGGTATTCGATTTTGTAATGGGGGTATTGATATGGATATAATTTAAAAGACTATTTAGCACGTAATCGATCTTCTTGATATCTTCTGTAATGCTCCTTTGAGAATACTTTCTAAATTCCACATCATTAAATTTATCCGCTGAAAGTTGGGACACGTTCTTAATCGAGATGAGAGTATTTTTAATTGAATCGATCAATTCAACCAGAAAAGAAGATAAAAAAGGAGGGTCTTGTTCTGTTGGAGGGTCCTTCTCTTTAGATTTAGGAGGGTCCGATCCAGCCTTGTTTGGAAAAGAGCCCACCGAGTTTTTCTCCTGTTCTGTCTCAAAAATGTCATTTTCCATTTGGTCACCTTCATGGTTGATTTCGTTCAAGTAAGATACTAGGTCGTTGTTTTCTGTAAAAATAGAATCGGTTTGCATAATATGTCTCCCCGCAATTGTAATGCCATATTAAAGGATTATTATATTTCATGCCCATCATCGAGAAGTTGCTTCAGTTTCCGATGATCTTCCTCCAGTATATGGATGAATTTTAATCCCAATTGGTATCCTTCCCGATTCTCTTGCCAATAGATATCTTTCCACACAATCTCGGCTAATACTTCAAAGTTTGACAATTCGAATCCCTTGGGGAACAAGACTGCGATATTTAATTTTGTACCGGTAGATATGTTTTTAATAGAATGAACAAGAAGCCCTGATTCACTGGCATTGACGACCAGTGCTCCATGAGCATGAGGGGTATCCAAAACCCGATATTCCAGGGGCAAATCCATATTAAACCGTGGATGTTTTCTTTTCTCATTTATGTCATTTGAACCCTGCATGGAATCCTCCCAATGAATGTTTAATTATTCGTCCATTAAAATTCAGTTTGGCTCATGGAATCGAAGATGGCAATTTCCTCCTCCTGTTTCAAATGAGGGATACTGGGCGATTTCAACATTCTTTCTACATTTATACCTTTCTTTTTTTGGTAGCTTAGAATTGAGTAAAAGTTTTTATATCCAAACTTCCTGCCTACGGCGGCAGGGGAAAGAGAATCATTCTTGTAACATTGGAGCGCTTTAACCAACCTTTCACTTCTTATTGTTGCAAACACTTTAGAAATAAAACCTGATACCTTTAACTGATTCAGATGCCAGTGACAGACCTCATCTTCGATACTTAATATTTGAGTAAGCAGTCTTCTTGGTATCAGATCATCCTTTTCAGCTAACTGTAAAATTTTGCTACAGACTTTACACTGATGAATTTCGTGATGCCGTGGTAATAATTTGGGTCTATTGGTTACATATCCGAATTTTTTAGCCCTTTTTAAAATTTCGTGGACCCTTTGTTTGGAAATGCCATATTTCTTTGCTAATAATGGCATCGTATCGAAAGTGGAGTTGTATCGTTCCACAATCTTCTTATCTCTGTAACTTAATTCTTTTGCAGGTTTTCGCCCTCGACCCATAGATTTTATCCTTTTAAAAACGCAAAACCGGATCACCCTTTTAAATGAAGCCACGGTAATCCGGTCCCGTTATTCTGACTTCGGCAACCCGGCTATCCCGAAATTCGGGATCCGTGGCTTTCCCCGCCTGCTCCATCTTTGGAACAGTGGCCCCCCGCCCGTTACGGCAGGTGGGCGTCCAACGATTACTCGTGGTTTGGCTTTATC
>JBEKWN010000102.1:0-17393 GCA_049513055.1 Thermodesulfobacteriota bacterium | reverse complement strand
CCACCAATATAATTAAATCCCTTTTGAGCCTCTTCTGACTGGCTGATTGAGGCGGTCTCTGGTCGAACACTGACCAAGCAACGATCTCCCGGTTTGAACCGTTCATTGCCAAGGCAGATCAGAGGGCCGACCTTGGTCTGGACTTTCATCCATTTCTCAGCAGAATTGATTTCCTGAACATCGGCAGGAATCAGGTTGTTGATCCCGATAAAGTCGGCAACGAAGGGATTCTCAGGTCTTTCATAAAGATCCCTGGGAGAACCAATCTGCAATAATTTGCCAAGATTGATCACTGCGATTCGGTCCGAAAGGGTCAGCGCCTCTTCCTGGTCATGGGTGACATAGATGGTTGTGATGCCAAGCTCCTTCTGAAGCTTACGGATCTCGGCACGCACCTGGACGCGAATCTTCGCATCCAAGTTGCTCAATGGTTCATCCAGAAGAAGCACATCAGGATTCAAAACGAGTGCACGTGCCAGAGCGACCCGTTGCTGTTGTCCTCCTGATAGTTGCCCGGGGTACCGTTTTTCAAGGCCCACCAGATTGACAAGCTTTAAAACATGGAAGACCTTTTCTGCAATCTCGGCCTTTGGAATTTTCTTGAGTTTGAGTCCGTAAGTAATATTATTGGAAATCGTCATGTGAGGCCAGAGCGCATAGTTCTGGAAGACCATCCCAATGTTTCGTTCATAGGGTGGGATAGAGGAAACCGGCTTTCCGTCAAAGTAGATCTCACCTCCATCAGGCCTGTGAAATCCTCCGATGAGTCGAAGGATGGTCGTCTTTCCACACCCCGAAGGACCAAGAAGCGTGAAAAGTTCACCATCATGTATCTCCAGAGAAACGTGGCTCACTGCCTCCAGTGTACCAAACCTCTTCACAAGATCCTGCAGTTGAATATCCATACGCTGATCTTATTCTTCATTCGGGATGAAAAAGAGTTCTAAACATGGGAAAACTCCTTGGGGGTATCATCCTCGAGGAGTTTTCCCATGATGAGCACAAAGTTACCCGATCTCACTTCTCCTTGATTATCTCCTTATGTTTCTCAGCAATCTCCTTCCGGAAATAGGAATTCACTTCCTCAATCCTCTTTTTTGGTCCAGCCATCTTGTCGTCGTAGACATTCCCAACTTGAATATCGAAGAAAGATCTCATCCCTCCTGTAAATTGAACCGCCTTTTCAGCAGGGGAATCTGGACCACCCTTAACTTTATACTTGGGGGTAATGGCATAAAGCCCCCGTTCCATAAATATCTTCTGACCTTCTTCGGTTAAAAGAAACTCAATAAAGGCATGGGCAGCTTTAGGATGGGGCGCGCCCTTCAACACAGCCATCGGTTCAGGCGTCACATAAGCATTCTTGGGGTAGACAAACATGACATCATACCCTGACAAAACTTCAGCAAATGCCATGTAACTCGGTACAGCAAATCCGACAGCGAACTCCCCTTTAGCCACTACATTGGGAACGTCACGAGAACGGGCAGTGAAAATACCAGTGTTCGCTGCCAATTTTCTCAACCATTCCCATCCTTTCTCCCATCCATACATGGCAAGAATTACTTCATAGCTTGCATGGCTGGAGCTCGAACGATCAGGAGTGCATTGAGCAATCTGTCCCTTCAGCTTTGGGTTGAGCAGGTCATCCCAGTCTTTAATTGTGACACCTAAACGCTGTAACAATTTTGGCTGGTAGATTAGGCCATAAGGCTCCAAGGTAGTTCCTACCCAGAATTTCTTCGGGTCTTTTAGAGGCAGGCCTATGGGTTTCCCAATGGTGGCTGGGATCTCATCCCACATCTTTTTGGGGATCGTTACTTGATCCAAGAGGCCTTCTGCTGCTAAGTTGTCGAAAAGTGTTCCTTCCCCACCCCAGAAGACATCTGCCCTGGGTTTGCCTCTCCACTCCAAGATCTGCCCATAAGCCACCGGAGTTCCTTGAGGCATGGCACTTGTCTTCACATCGATATTCCATTTTTTCTTGGCATAGTCAGCAAATGCTTTTAATGCCGGGTCGTGGACATCTTTGGAGACAGGAGTAATGAGGTAAAACTCATTTTCAATCGCCTGCCCAAATAATATCCCTCCAAAACACAAAAAACCAATTAATACAACAGTTAATACAATGATGATTCTTCTCATTAAAATTTCTCCTCTCTAAATGTGTGGATCTGAAATAGTGAAATAACCACTGCAATGCTTAAAATTTTTGAGTTTAAATTCATTTCAATTCTGTCCCATTCTCACTCTCTTAAATTCTCTTTTATCACCCCCTTAACAAAATTTGATCTAATTTTCCAAAATAATATATAGGGAGGGAAAAGTTGTCAAGGCAATATGAGCCCAAGGCGTGACCACTCTTTCTCCCTCTCATTGTTTCATTTCATATGACCATAGGTGCTATTGAAATGGTCTCAATAATGAAACTCGGCAATTACGATGTGCCCGGAATCGACAGGGTAAGTGAGCACTATCATGGTTTCTTTATTCAATGTGACGCGGATGGATCGAGGCGGACCTGGCTCAAAGCGCCGTCTCGCTTCAGAAGTCCCCGGCACCCCTTCGTTGATCCCATCTGGCACTTTCCCGTCAATCAGAAATGTGTCACGGCCATGTCCGAGATAGCCCCTGGGCCGTGTGAGCGTAACAAGACTGCCAGTCCCCTTTTCGCGCTCGTCGAGAGGACGCAACCGTAAGTGGATGTAGGCACTCGAACGTGGAAAAGGCGTCCGGTAGATGTGAGTGATAGGGTAGCCGTTAGCTGAGATGATGAACTCGTAATATGCCTCCTGTTTGGCCGTAAATGGTCCCCAGATGCCATCTGCAGAGGTTGTTCGCCGATGGACAGCTTCTCCCAGGCGTTGCCCAGACGAAGGATCTACCTCATAGATCTCGACTGTGGAGCCTTGAAGCGGGATGTTTGTAGGTGCGCCGTTAGCCCATCCACTGATGACGCCATTCAGGGTAGGTCGGACTTCGGGGATAATGTCGAGGGTCGCAGGTTCACGGCCAATGATAAATTGGTACATCGCCTTGAATGCGAGAGAATGGAAAGCAACTTCCCGATGGTCGAGACTGGGAAGTACTACATTCTTCGCCCCTCGGAGCTCTGGTGAATCAAAGGATACGTTTGTCGGCTGACCCGGCATGCCGATGAATTGTCCTTCAGGTTGAGCATACTTGTCATTTGTGTCACTTCGAATCGTCATAAATTGGACTGCTGGATGTACCTCATCGCCTGCATTAAGGCCTAACAAAAAAGGGCCCATCCCGTTGAACTCATCATTTAGATTGAAGGGAGTCGCCCGGGTACCGTGATTCGGGGTACCGCAGAGAATGGCGCAGGAGACATTCGCCGCTCCTCCGGCATCCTTGATGTAGTTGCGGATAGCATAGCCACCGCGAGAGCTTCCGACAAGATTTAATTGTTTATGGCCGGTCTTGGAAAGGATCTCGTCGATCTTTGCCCTAAACTCTCTCAACTGATCGGTGGTGCTGCTCCGGTTCTCCTGAGCCTTCGTGTCGTCACTGCGCGCCCTTGGATGCGTGAAATCGATCGCGAAGAGAAGAGAGGGAGCAAACCCGTTTGACTCGAAGCGCCAGATGGTCGTGTGCCAGAGAGCGGCAGAGTCTCCGCTTCCATGGACGAAGAGGATGGGGCGGGAAGTATCAGCAGCGACGGCGGTGCTCAGCCACAGAAGCAGCAAGACCAGTGAGGCAATGGCTACCCGGTGGGCCAAGTTCATTATCGACCTCCTTCCAAGCAGGGCTCCTACTCCTCTTGTGGGTTCCTTATTTCCTTTCTTATTTCCCTCTGATCCATAGAGCTTTCTCATATTCAAACCTCCTTGGCTCCTTTCGTGTCGAGACCCACCCGCTGTTGCGGGAATATAAGTATAGGTTTTCGGATTACCTTCTTAATCACAAATATAAGAAAATGTTGAATTTGTAAACAGCAAATATCGCTAAGTCGTTGACGAGAAACTTTAACAGGGTCACTGCGTTCTATCCTTAGAGATTTCTGAACCTGCGCTGATCTCGAATCTCATTCTCAATCCATTTCTGGCTATTCATTTTCGGAAAGGAGATGGACAATAGATTTTAAATGGCCAATATCTCAAACACGGGTGTTGGCCATTTTCATTAATTTCAGATTGCAGAGTGTAGATTGCAGATTTAAAAAATTTGAAATCTGAAATCTTAAATTTGAAATAAGATTATGTTACTCGACCCTTTTAGACGAAAAATAAATTACCTTCGGATCTCAATAACGGACCGATGCAACTTAAGATGCCGTTATTGTATGCCAGAGGAAGGAATTCCCCTCATTCCTCATGAAGAGATTTTAACCTACGAAGAGATATTAAGGATTGTCCGGGTCTTTGCCATAGAAGGAATTTCTAAGGTTAGGTTGACTGGAGGAGAACCGTTGGTTAGAAAGGGGATTGTGGATTTCGTTTCCCGTCTGTCTCAAATTGAAGAGATAAAAGATCTAAGTCTCACTACAAATGGAATCCTTTTAAAAGAGTTCGCTCAAGATCTCAAAAAGGCTGGTTTAAAAAGGATCAATATCAGTCTGGACTCTCTGAGAAAAGAGAGATTCTGCCAAATTACTCGAAAGGACGATTTTGAGAGGGTATGGGCAGGAATAGAAGAAGCATTGAGAGTGGGACTTTCCCCCATCAAAATTAATATGGTCGCCATCCAGGGACTAAACGATGATGAAATCGAATCTTTTGCTCGATTAACCCTCCATCTCCCTCTCGTCATTCGATATATCGAATATATGCCTTCTGGCAATGGGGAGGAATGGAAAGAAAGCGATATTTTAACTATTCCTCAAATTAAGAGTCGTCTTGAAAATGTTGGGAAACTGATCCCCATTCCTTCGGAACGATGGGATGGTCCGGCTAAGAGATTTCGAATTGAAGGGGCTCTTGGAGAAATTGGATTGATCGGGCCGGTGAGCAGTCATTTCTGTGATGATTGCAACCGCCTTCGACTGACCCCTGATGGTAAGATCCGAACTTGCCTCTTTTCTGATGAGGAGATTGATGTGAAGGAACTTCTCAGAAATGGAGGGGCTGATCTTGATTTAAAGGAACGGCTTCTTGTGGCTCTCAAAAAAAAGCCAGAGAGGCATCCCATCAACACACACCAGTTTAAAAAATGCCAGAGGAATATGTCAGCGATTGGAGGATAATGAGGTTTGAGGATAGAGGAGCTTCTTTCTAAACAGGGCTTCAGGATCGGCCTTTGGCCTTGAGGTTTAAAGATGCCTCAAGCGGAGTGGCCCTCGAGCGTAAGTGATCCTCAAACGTAGTGCTCCTTAATCCATTGTCATGGAGGAAATGATGCCAAAACTAACCCATTTTGATAAGAAGGGCCGGGCAAAGATGGTGGATGTCAGTAAAAAGGGAGAGACCTTGAGGGAGGCTGTGGTTCGAGGATCCATCTTCATGAATCCAAAAACTTATAATAGTATTATGTCTGGGAGGATAGCAAAGGGAGATGTTTTGGCGGTGGCTAAGGTAGCTGGAATCATGGCAGCAAAAAAGACTTCGGAAATCATTCCCATGTGCCATCCTCTCAACCTATCTCATGTAGAGATCAATTTCCATCCTTTTGAAAAAGAGAGTCGAATCGATATTGAAGCGAAGGTTAAGATTAAAGCCCAAACAGGCGTAGAGATGGAAGGGTTCGTGGCTGTAGCCACTGCCGGTCTCACCATTTACGATATGTGCAAGGCCATCGATCGGGGAATCGTTCTCTCCAATATCTATCTTGTTAAAAAAACAGGGGGCAAGAGCGGAACGTACACAGCTCAAAGTTCAAAGGTCAAAGCTGAAAGTTAGAATTTTTTTTACGCTATGCGCTTTGCGAATCAGGGAGTGCTAAGTGATGAAAGAAACTCAGCGAGGAAAGGTTCTGGCAGTCAATATTAGTGAAGATAAGGGGACGAAGAAGACCAATATTCAATCGTGTTCCTTATTAAAGGATTTCGGTTTAAAAGGTGATGCCCATGCAGGTCCCTGGCATCGCCAGGTCAGTCTTTTAGCAAATGAATCCATTGAGAAGATGAGAGCCAAAGGTCTCAATGTAGGTCATGGTGATTTTGCGGAAAATATTACCACGGAAGGCGTAGTGAGATTGTCATTTACCAATGATCAATGGTCAATAACCAATGTCCAATTTTTATCAGGCTTTAGGTTGCGTAATTTTAGGTTGAAAGAATACAGTTAAACGATTCACGAACAACGAATCACGGGGGACGAAAAGATGTTCAAAGTGGTTATTCTGACCATTAGTGATCGGGGCTCGAAAGGTGAGCGGGAAGATTCGAGCGGTCCAACCATTCAAGAGATGGTGAGGGACTTACCTGCTGAAGTTGTCCATTATGAAATCATTCCAGATGAAAAAGAGAAGATTGCTGAAGCTTTGAAAAAGAGCGCAGACCAATTGAAGGCAGATCTCATCCTCACAACAGGAGGAACAGGTTTAAGCCCCAGAGATGTGACGCCTGATGCAACACTGGAGGTCATTGAAAAAGAAGTCCCTGGTTTTTCAGAAGCCATGAGGGCTGAAAGCTTAAAAAAGACACCCCATGCTATGATCTCAAGAGCCATCACGGGAATTCGAGGTTCGAGCCTGATTGTGAATCTACCGGGAAGCCCTAAAAGTGTGAGAGAAAATCTCAGTGTGATCCTGCCAGCCCTTCCCCATGCATTATCCAAATTGAAGGGTGATCCTACGGAATGTGGCCAAGGATGAGATGAATTATCTATTTTCATCCTCTCAAGCGGTCAAATGATCCTCTAAAAACCCCTCCTTTTCTCCTTCAACAATTTCTTAGCTAACTTTTTCTCTTGTGAATAAATTATATAGCAAAAGACCCCTAATTTTAGCAAAATTGCCATAGACAAAAAAGCCTACTTCATATACAAATACCTAAAAATTTAAAAGGGGGTAAGTCAATGAGAAAAAATGCTTTAGTGGTGATACTGACGATCGGCTTTTTGTTCACTTTCCTCTACTCAGTTCCTCCTACTGAGGCGCAGAAAGACGTTGAAAAACAGTTTATGAAACTTCACCAGAAGGAAATGGATTCATTTATGAACAAATGTTCAGGATGTCACAGCCTCCAGCGGATTTTTGCTAAAAAAAGGACGCCGGAGGAGTGGGATAAAATCTTAAAACAGATGGCCGGAAAACCCCATGCCATGATTAGTGAACAGGAACTTAAGCAGATTCGGAAATGGATTGATTTAATAGAATCGGCCATGATCGTTGGCCCATAATTCTGATGGTTACTTAAAAAATTGAATCCAAGGAGGGAAAAATGGACATCCTCAAACAGATTGAAGATGCCGTGGTACGCAGAAGCATTCAGGACGTGAAGATGCTGACCCAAACTGCCCTGGATAATAATGTGAAACCGATGGAGATCCTTGATAAAGGACTGATCAAAGGCCTTGAGATCATTGGTAAGAAGTTCGAGTGCCAGGAGATTTTTGTACCTGAACTTCTTTTGGCTGCTATGTCAATGAAGGAGGGCCTCTCCTTGCTAAAACCCATCTTGGAGAAGAGTAATACACCTCCCCTTGGAAAAGTCGTCATCGGTACGGTGGAAGGTGATGTCCATGACGTAGGTAAGAACATCGTATCCATGATGTTTACAGGGGCAGGATTTAACGTGGCCGATCTTGGGATTGATATCTCTGCACAAAAGTTTCTTGAGGCAGTTAAACGGGAAAAACCGGATATTCTTGCTCTCTCATGTCTTTATACCCCAACCCGTTTGGCAATCAAGGATGTCATTCAGACCATGAAGGATGCTCATCTACGGGATAAGGTCAAAATATTAATTGGGGGAGCTCCAATCGACCAAAAATTCGCAGATATGATCGGAGCGGATGGGTATGCTCCGGATGCACCCTCGGCCGTAAAGAAGGCGAGGCAATGGTTAGGAAAGTAACAGAAAATAGATACCAAGAGAGCGGAGGAGATCATGAGGGAGGATAAGATTTTCCAAGAACGGAGAACGCGGGTTAATGGGTTTCGTGCCAAGAATGAAAAAATGAGTTGCAGGAAGAGGGCGATGATGGCGATTCGCCATGAAGAACCCGACCGGGTCCCAATCGATAACTGGATGGTACCTGAAATTCAAAAGAAGACGATGGAATACTTTGGTTGTGAAAATTACGACGAACTGCTCAAGTTTTTAGGGGTCGATTTCAGAAACAATTATGGTCCGAGCTATGTGGGTCAAACGTTTAAAAAACATTCTGATGGAACGGTTGAAGATCTCTGGGGTGTTCGGAGAAAGGTAGTCACCTATGGAAAGGGAACAGACCACGAGGGAACCTACTCGGAGGTTGCCGAATCCCCCCTTGAGCGCATGACCACATTGGAGGAGATTGAGAGATATGACCGCTGGGCAAGCCCCGACTGGTGGGATTACTCCAAGGTTCAGCAGGATTGCGATGTCTACCATCCTGACTATGCCGTGATCAATGTTGGAGACCGCTTAGATCGAACTGCGCAATTGAAACCCATCATGTATCTAAGAGGGATTCAGCAGACCTTTATCGACCTGGCAATCAATCCGAAAATCATTGAGGCTATCAGAGATCACATTATCAGTTATTTCGTCGAATATGACCATCGAGTTTTCAAAGCGGCAAAGGGGGCAATTGATGTCTTTATGATGGGCGATGATATCGGTGGCCAGACAGGTCCCTTGATCAGTCTCGATATGTGGAGGACCTACTTCAAGAAAGGTTTCAAAACCTACGTCGATATCGCTCACCAGTATGGCATTCCTGTCATGTATCATACCTGTGGAGATGTGAAACAATTCATCCCGGACTTCATCGAATGCGGCCTTGATATCCTCCAGTCCCTTCAGCCCCGTGCCACCAACATGGACATAAAACAGTTGAAGAAAGAGTACGGCAAGTACATCACTTTCCAAGGCGGGATGGACATTCAACACACCCTCCCTCTCGGAAAACCACAGGATGTTAGAGAGATGGTGAATTATGCGATGACATCGGCCAAGGAGGGGGGTGGTTACATCATTTGCACGGCTCACAATATCCAGGTGGATACCCCCATCGAGAATGTCGTTGCCCTGTTTGAGGCTTATCATGAGTTCGGATCTTATTAAAATAGAAAGGATAACCGGTGTTAGTTGTCGGAGAAAAAATCAATAGTTCCATTAAGGAGGTAGAGGAGGCGATCCTTCAGCGAAACGAGTCCTTTATACAGGATTTGGCGAAACGTCAAATGCTCGCCGGGGCTGACTATCTTGAGGTGAATTCTGGACTCCGTGTCTATCCTGAGGAAGAGGCAGAGGATATGGAGTGGCTTGTTCCTTTAGTCCAGGGTGTAACAGGGCTCCCCCTTTGTATCGATTCTGCCTATCCACTTGTTCTTAAGACAGCACTGAGACACCATCAAGGGATAGCCATCATCAACTCAATCAGTGGAGACCCTGACCGATGGGAAGTGATTCTCCCATTAGCGAAGCAATATGGATGTTTTATCGTTGCTTTACCATCCGACAGGAGTGGTATCCCTTCCAACGCAGCCGGTCGGGTAAAAATTGCCGAGAGAATCAGTCAAGGGGTTTTAAGTTATGGTATTCCCCTACAAAGTCTTTATATCGACCCTCTTGTGATGCCCTTATCTGCTGATACAAGAACTGGCACGCTATTTATCACAACCTTAAAAGAGATGAAACAGGCGCTCCCGGAGGCGAAAACGATTTCAGGTTTGAGTAATATATCCTATGGGCTTCCACGAAGAAGCTTAATCAATCAAGCTTTCCTCATTTTATCCCTTGGGGCTGGTTTGGAGGCTGCGATTTTAAACCCATTAGATCAAAGACTGATGGCACTATTGAAGGCCACCGAAGCCCTTCTCAACCGAGATCCTTTTTGCCAGAAATATATCGGGGCCTATCGCGAGGGGAGGTTGGCCTAAAGAGGAACCCAAGAATTCAAATCTTTAAGAAAGGAGGAAGGTTTTTTACAGAAAAATCTTATAATAAAATTTTAAATTGGGGAGGTGGAGAAAATGATACAGGAAAAATCAGCAATGACCGCAGAGGAAAAGGCTCATTGGACGGAATGGGATAAAGGATATAGTCGTTGGCGCAATCAAGTATTCATTGTCCTGTGGATTACCTATGGGGCTTTTTATCTCTGCAGGGTGAACTTCTCAGTGGCTATCCCCGGGATCATCAAAGAGTTCGGCTATTCAAAGGCCCAGTTGGGTGCAGTGGCAACCGCTCTGTTCTGGGCTTATGCAGTTGGACAGTTTATCCATGGGCAATTCGCAGAACGATTCTCCTCAAGACATTACCTATTTATTGTTATCTTGCTTTCTGCCCTGATGAATCTCCTCATAGGGCCTGTGGCAGGGCTTGGACTTTTTCTCCTGGGAGTTGTTTGGGCCCTCAACGGATTCTTTCAGGCAGGGGGATGGGCCAATTGCATCAAAACGCTCTCTCAGTGGTTCCCACCAAAAGCCCGTGGAAAACGGATGGGCATTTATGGAGCATGTTATCAATTCGGAAATGTGATGGCTTGGCTTTTAGCAGGGTACACAATAGCCAAGTATGGGTGGCGAGGGGCTTTTATCGCCGCTCCCATTATCCTTGCTGTAATTGGTTTCTTGCCTTTACTCTTTGGTAAGAACCGGCCGGAAGATGCGGCATTGCCTCCCATCGAAGTCTACGAACAGTATGGAGAGTTCAAAGGCAAGACGGTAGAACAAATCAAGGCTTTGATCAAGCCCAAAAAGGAGAAGGAAGAGCATGCAGGCTTCCGATTCACCCTGAAACAGACAGTAGCCAATCCACGGGTCTGGGCTATCTCATGGTCATTCTTTTGTGTCGACATCATTCGGTACGGCTTCCTCCTATGGGCTCCAACCTACCTCTTCGAGGTTCAAAAGGCTGGGATTGCCAAAGCGGCGTATACGGCTGTTGCAATACCTGCCTTCGGAATCGCCGGGGCAGTTTTCTCGGGGTGGGCAAGCGACAGATTTTTCCAATCCCGTCGCGCCCCTATCGCTGCTATTCTGATGGGCGCGTTGGGGTTTTTAGCAATCTTCTTTTACTACGGTGTCCCCCACGGGGCGTGGTTATTAAGTTTCATCATCTTAGGATTCATTGGCTTTTGCGTCCTGGGAACTCAGGTCATTCTCATCGGAGCAGTCCCCATGGATTTTGGAACCAGAAAGGCAGCAGGTGCGGCCGCCGGTTTTATCGATTTCTTCGGTTATATCGGTGCTGGCATGGCTGGTGTATTCAGTGGTTTTCTTACTGATAAGATTGGGTGGGTGGCCGCCTTTTGGTTCTGGATTATAGCTGCGTTTGTCTCCTCGGCTATCTGCGCTGCTCTTTGGAAATACAAACCGGCACCAGGAAAGTACCTTTAAAATCATCATTAAGGATAACACTCAATCTTCACTTTAACTTCGCAGGGGGGAACAATCCCCCCTTTTCATTTTTTTAAATTTCTGGTATATTAGTTTCCAAAATTTTCTCCTTCACAAATGGTCCCATTTTAAAACTCACCAATGAAATTGAAGATTCAACCTTTTAGAAAGGATCTGAATGTCCCGAAGGGGACGAATCTCTTATCAGCTCTTGCTTCCGCAGGAATCCATCTCAGGAGTGATTGTGGAGGGGTCGGCCGATGCGGGAAGTGCAGGGTCCTTTGCCACGGCGGCCTCACTGCTCCGAATCAATCTGAAATGAAAATCATCAGCTCCAAGGAACTCCAGAAAGGAGTTCGATTAGCCTGCCAGACCAGAGTTAGAAAATCCACTGAACTTCTTATCCCTGCCACCTCCTTAGAAAAACATATCCAAATTTTAGTGAAGGGCACCCCAAAGGCTATAAAAGTAAACCCATCTGTGAAAAAGAAGGGAATCCGGATCTCTGTCCAAAGATTCGGAAGAGACCTGAACTGGGAGGCAATTCGATCCAAAATAAGACCTCCAAACAGATCGAAATTATCTCCTACCTTACACTTTCTCCAACAGCTTTCAGAAAATGAGGACTTAAAGGAAAATCGCCTCTCCTGTATCTTAATAAATCAACGATGCGTCAACATGGAGAAAGCGGCAGATACTGGTCGCCACGCCTATGGAATGGCTTTGGACATTGGGACGACGACGATCGTTGGATATCTCCATGACCTTACTTCGG
This sequence comes from Thermodesulfobacteriota bacterium, assembly GCA_049513055.1. Lineage (GTDB taxonomy): Bacteria > Desulfobacterota > BSN033 > BSN033 > UBA1163 > UBA1163. The sequence goes on along the minus strand of JBEKWN010000102.1, from coordinate 5,167 downwards.
GGAACCAGATGTCTCTTTCAGCCATGATGAATCCTCAGACAACGTATGGTGGAGATGTGGTGTCCCGAATTCTCCACTCCATCACGGTCCCCGATGGGTTGAAGAAACTTCAGGATGCTCTGATAATGACCGTGAATGAAATCGTCCAGGAGGTTTCAAAGAAAGCCGGAGTTTCAATTGAACAGATCTATGAGATTTGTGCAGTGGGAAATACCACTATGCACCATCTCTTACTGGGTCTTCGGCCTTCGAACCTCACCCACTTCCCTTACACCCCTGTCATTCGGGAAGCTCTCGCATTCCCGGCGAAAGAGATCAGGATCTCCATTCATCCAGAAGGACAATTTTATCTTCCCCCTCTCATCGCAGGCTTCATGGGAAGTGATACAGTGGGAGTTGTCCTCTCGACCGGCCTCCACAAGAGTAAAGTCATCCAACTCGCAATTGATATTGGAACCAATGGGGAAATTGTATTGGGGAATCGTGATCGAGTTGTCGCTGCATCCTGCGCCGCAGGACCGGCTTTTGAAGGGGGACAAATTCAATATGGGATGCCTGGCACGAGCGGAGCCATTGACGCCGTCGCCATCAATAACGGGGGTCAGGTTCGTATCCGCACCATTGATGGCTCAGTTCCAATAGGTATCTGCGGATCAGGTCTGGTGGACGCAGTTTCTGAAATGAGAAAAAGAGGGATTGTTGCTCGGGATGGTCAACTCTTAAGCAACATAGAACGAGGCCATCAGAATCCTGCTCGTCGAATCATAAAGATCGAAGGCCAATCAGCGTTTCTTCTCTGGCAAGGAAAAAACCACAGCAAACCTAAGAGGATCTATATCACCCAAAAAGATGTCCGGCAGCTTCAATTAGCGAAGAGCGCGATATGGGCGGGTATTCAAATCTTGGCAAGGACATTGGGAGTCCAACTTAAAGAAATTACCGAAGTTTTTTTGGCAGGGGCCTTCGGAAACTATGTAAAACCTAAAAGTGCAATTCAAATCGGACTGCTACCCTATTTTGAAAAGACAAAAATTACACCCGTTGGAAATGCCGCAGGCACAGGGGCAAAGATGGCTTTACTTTCGTTGAAAGAGCGAGGGGAAGCCAACCGGATTGCACAAAAAATTGAATATATTGAATTGGCAAAACATCCTGATTTTCAAAAAGAGTTTATAGAAGGAATGTCTTTCCCGTTATTAGAAAAAGAAATAGAATCCCAATTCCAATGAATCCAATTCGACAATTGGAATGTGCCCTCGTCAAGGGGAACATTAAAAAGATCAATGTCATTACCGAAAAATGTCTGAAGGAGGGATACCCTCCTTCAGAGATCATCAAGCAGGGCGTCTTGAAGGCGATGGATGTGGTCGGGAAGAAGTGGAAAACCTACGAATATTTCATCCCAAACGTCCTCGTCTCTGCCATGGCCATCAAATTATGCTTAAATATCCTGTACCCTTTGTTTAAGGTCCCGGGGAGTCAATATATCGGAAAGGCTGTTGCGGGAACGGTTGAGGGCGACATACACGATATCGGTAAAAACATCGTTGTCATGTTTATGGAAGCTGCGGGAGTTGAAGTCATTGACCTTGGTATTGATGTTCCACCTGAAAATTTTATCAGAACCATAAAGAAAGAGAAAGCCAACCTTCTCCTTCTCTCATGCCTTTATACGGTGACGATGCATGCCATGGAGGACACGGTCATTGCTTTGCAAAAAGCAGGAATGAAGGGGAAGGTGAAAACGATTATCGGTGGAGCTCCGATCACCCAAGAATTTGCAGACAGCATCGGCGCCGATGGATTTGGAATGGATGCAATAGAAGGGGTCAAAAAGGCAAAGGAATTGTTGCAGGCGGATAGGCTATGATTGGCGACAGAGAAATGGGAAGGTCTTTGGGGAAGTGGAGGGAACGTAACAAAATCTACTCCATCCCAGTAGAAGAAACTCTTTTCTTTAGAATTATTGACTCCTTTCAGAAAGCAATGAAACTGGGGGTCTGTTTGATCCCCTTGGACGAAAAGAAGAATGTTTCAATAGTCGATAAAGGGTGGCATCCTTTTTGTGAAATGATTCAAAACCGTTCCTTAGGGAAAAGGCGTTGTCTTAAAGAAATCAGTCGGGCTGCTCGAATCGCTGCTGAAATAGGGGAACCTTACATTTTCCAGTGCCATGCTGATATGATCGAATTTACCGCAGCTATTTCAAATAAAGGCCAGGAAGCTTATGCCTTTGTATGCGGCCCAATGTTGTTGAGGCACCCTGATTCTATCTTTGTGAAGGATATTTTCCTGAAGGTCCAAGATCTTTCTGTTGATCCATTCCTGCTGATGAAAACTGTTCCCGAAATTCCCGTTCTCTCTGAGAGGAGAGTTCAGGCGGCTGCGGATCTCCTCTTTATGGTCGCAAATTATTTCAGCAGGATAGATTCGACTTCCCAAAGACAGAAATATGATATGACCAGACAACAGGCCCTACTGGCTGAAGGACTCTTTCTGAGAAAAAAGTTAGAAAATCCATTAGAGAGCTTCCATTCGAGGGATGATTTCTTTAAAGAAAAAGAACTGATCGATTTGATCAAATTTGGGGACCAAAAGAAGGCAAAAGCTTTATTAGACGAATTGCTTGGAACCGCCCTCTTCAGGAGCCACGAGCATATCGGCATTCTTAAAGCCAGGGTCCTCGAGATCATCTTCATCATCGCCAGAGCGGCGGTTGAGGCTGGAGCCAATCTGGAAGAGATCCTTGGATTCAACTATCAGTGCATTCAGAATCTCTCAAAGGACAATTCCCAGGAGACCCTCTATTACTTCCTAATTAAAGCCTTCGAACAACTCTTTGAAATCATCTACCAGAACCGGAATATCCAGCATACCCGGATCTTCACAAGGGCGAAGGAATATATCTGGACTAACTATAATAAAGACATGACGCTTAATAATCTTGCTAAGGCTGTGGGGATCAGCCCTTACTACCTCAGCCATCTGTTTCGCAAAGAGATGGGGATCTCTTTCTTAGAGTACCTGACCTCGGTCCGCTTGTCGATTGCCAAAAACCTCCTGATCAACACGACGATGACTGTGATGGACATCTGTCTCGAGGTCGGATATCAGGATCCAAGTCATTTTGCTAAGATGTTTAAGAAGAAGGAAGGGGTTCATCCCACAGAATACCGGAAGAGGGGGTAAGGCATTACTTGTTACGATTCTCCTGCTTTCATTCAGCAAAGTGCGACCCATCTGAATGTGGCTAGGGGTGAAAGGAGTGGAAGATGAATCTATTTTCTGAAGAGTCATGGAAACGATTTCGAGAAACTTTGGGATTAAAAGAATCTCCTTTGGGAGTCTATTACACAAACGATAAACCTGAAGGGGTGGCACCCAAAGAGGGAATATCAGTGTGCATGATCGGACTGCTTCAGAACGCAAGAAAGAAAGGGAAAGTAGTCTATTTCGATAAGAGCCATTTCGGATGTCCGGGAGGAGCTTACTATATGGGACTTTTAGAGTCTCCAAGACCGAATATTGAATATTTCCTTTCCTGCGGGATCCCGGGGGAGATGGAAGGGGAACGCTACATTAAGACACCGGACCTTGCCAGAGAATACTTTAAGAAGATGAAACCGAAACCTGCTCCAGCCACCTACTGTGTCTTCAAACCCATTGAACAATTTCAAGGGGGAGAGGAAAAACCAGAGGTGGTCGTCTTTTTTTCGTCACCGGACATTCTCTCAGGCCTCTTCACCTTGACTAACTATACCTTGGAAAGTACCGACGCAGTGTTCACTCCCTTTGGTTCTGGATGCAGTACCATCCTTACTTATCCTCTAAAGGAAGTCGATAAAGAAAAACCTCGTGCCATCATTGGAATGTTTGATGTTTCTGCAAGACCCATGGTTGAAAAGGATATCCTCACCCTTGCCATGCCCTATTCAGTATTCTTAAAACTTTTAGAAAATGTATCCGGTAGTTTCCTTCAAACGGAAAGCTGGAAGAAAGTTCTACACAGGATTCAGCAAAAGTAATAGAAACGGAGTGTATAAAAAAAGCCTTGACAACCAAAAAGACTTATTGTAAAAAAGACAACATGTTTAAAATTATCTTCGAATTTTGGTGGTGGCAGATCACAAGATAGGGGTCTGCCCAGCTAATAAGGGAGGATGATTCGATTTAGTTTTTCGTTGAGCTAATAAAATCAATAAGAAAGGCATGGGCGACTTCAAATAGTTTCCCATGCCTTTTTCGTTTTGCGAAAGGGGCTATGGCATTGAGTTGTAGCCCCTTTCTTTTTTAAGGCGGAAACGAATAAGGCCTGGAGTAATGCAGAAGAAATGGAGAAAGGAGGAACCCATGTTAGTAAAAGTCGAGGGGAATCAAAAAGTTGTCCTACCAGATAGTATTTGCCAGGAGCTTGGAATCTCTACGGGTGACAGGCTAAAGGCTTCTGTCAAAGAAGGAAGGGTCGTCCTTCAACGCGTTGATCACCAAGACGGAGACACGGACGAATGCTCAAAGAATGGAAGAGGCAGAATATTAATGTTTGGAACAGCCTCCGAAGCTTTTGACGATGAGGATTTTGATTAATAACCTCTTCGCTTGCAATGGATGAAAAGATCATTTACCTTTCGCTAAAGACACTTGTTAGCTGAAGGAGGAGTGGCATGATCTTTTCGGAGACGATTTCTTTAAGCACAAAAGGCTTTAGCGATATCCTTGACATTACGCATTATGTGGATGCAGTGATAGACCGCTCAAGAATTGAAAATGGATTGGTCACCGTGTTCTGTTCTGGATCTACTGGTGCTGTGACGACGATCGAATATGAATCAGGTGTGCTCAGAGATTTACAAAAGGCAATAGAAAATATCGTTCCATCCAATATCCCTTATGAACATGATAGACGCTGGGGTGATGGCAACGGCTTTTCACATGTGAGGGCAGCTCTGATGAAACCGTCCCTTACCATTCCCCTTATCAAGGGAAGATTGAGCCTGGGAACATGGCAACAAATCGTCTTCATCGATTTTGATAACCGGAAGAGGGAGAGAAATCTAATTGTCCAGGTCATGGGTGAGTAATTATTGTGGCGAACCCAGTTCAATTCACCAGTATATAAATTGAAACAAGGATGACGAAGAGGGCAAATAATTTTTTGAGCCGGGACAGG
>JBEKWN010000101.1:0-15804 GCA_049513055.1 Thermodesulfobacteriota bacterium | reverse complement strand
CCTAATTTAATTTAGGAATGAGTTAGTTGATACCTATCATATAATGAACAGTTTATCAAAAAAATCTCATTCTAACAAAGGCTTAAGGAATTCTGAGGGGGAATCGGATCATAAGTTACTATTTTGGACAGAAGTAAAGCTATCTTGACTAATTTTTTACTTTATGCTAAAAAGTAAAATGAATTCCTTAGAAAGGAGGTTTTTTATGAAAGCCGTGGTCACTCTGAGCAGTAAAAATCAGATTGCCATTCCCAAATCGGCCCGCAAAAAGTTGGCAATCGGTCCAGGGGATCAGTTGATCCTTGATGTGGAAAAAGATAGCCTCATTCTTAAACCGAAACCGAAAAGCTATTCGAAACATTTGCGGGGGTTACATCGTTCGGTCTGGCAAGGCGTGGATGCTACTTCTTATATAAGAAAAGAAAGGGAAACCTGGGGAGAGAAATGAAACAACTACAGGATTTCCTCAGAAAACACCCAGTAATAGCCCTCGATTCTTCGATCTTTATCTATCACCTCGAGGATCATCCTCGTTATGCTCCTCTAACTGAATTTATCTTCGATGCTTTAGAGAAAGGGGGAAATAAAGGAATCACCTCCTATTTAACACTGATGGAGATCATTACCAAACCCAAAGCAGAAGGCTTTCTGCAGGTGGCCCGTGATTACGAGTATTACTTAACCACCTTTCCAAACCTGACTTTTTATGAAATGGGATTAGAGATAGCACGGAAGGCATCTGACCTGAGAGCAACGGAAAGGATCAAAGGGCCAGATGCCATTCAGCTTGCTACAGCCATCCTTTATGGAGCGACTGCCTTTCTGAGCAACGACAGAATCCTTGAACGAGTTAAGGAAATCGATATCCTCATCCTCGACAAATTATTAAAATAATAATCCAATTGTCGTGACAGTGTCGAGACAATTTGTTCCTCTGGGAAAACCTCTACAAAACGAATCATGTGCCAGAGATTCTTTTCTGAGAATCCTTGACCAAACTCAGCAGCCAATTCTCTACTCACTGCGGAGACAATCTGCTCCCCGTACCCCGCCCTTTTTTCCTTCAGGATGTCCTGGCGGATACGTTTACCTACGCGCCAGTAGAGGAGGACCAGCGCAGAGTTCACCTGCCGCGCCACTACGATCACTATAGATATGTGCTAATGCAAAGCCTGCCCCTCTTTGTTTCTCCTTGGCAGAAGTATTGTTGCAAGTTTCTTCCTGTAAGGAGGGGTTTGATTGGATATAAGGTCTTAGAACGGTGTCCATGAACTGAGTGAAACCTTGTTATCCTGTCTCTCATTCAAAAAAATGTCTTGGAAAGATATACGTCTTCCCCGTTTTTCCTATTTCTTTAATTTACTTCCTTGCTTTTTGGGCTGGTGTAGGAGGCGGTTCTCTGCATTCGGACCTGGTCCACTCCTCGCTGAGTCTTCGCAGAATCTCCTGCTGCCCCCGAATCGAGAAGTCCGCATATTCAGGGTCCTTCTTCCGATAAGTCTTCTCAATGAAGGCAATGGAGTCGTTGGTGGCGCGGATCTCTGCGCGGATCTTCTCACACTTCTTCAATCCCCAACGGGCTTCGATCGAATCCTCCGGATGAGGGGAAAACAAGGCTTTTTTGGCTGGTGTCGGAGGTGGTTCTCTGCATTCGGATCTGGTCCACTCCTCGCTGAGTCTTCGCAGGATCTGCTGCTGCTGCCGAGTTGAGAAGTCAGCATATTGAGGGTCCTTCTTCCGATAAGTCTTTTCAATGAAGGCAATGGAATTTTTGGTGGTGCGGGTCTGTGCGTGGATCATCTCACACTTCTTCAATCCCCAACGGGCTTCGATCGAATCCTCCGGATGAGGGGAAAACCAGAGATGGTTCTGATAGACATGATAGAGCGTGACCGAGCGGTTCCCTGAGAGATGGATCGGAATGGCCTCCATCATCCCTTTCGCCATCTCTGGGTCGAGATGGTTCGATTCGATGATCTGTGAAAGATGATCCATCAGGGAGATGATCATTCTGTCACGGCCCGGGGTACTATGAATCTCCCAAAATTCTGAGCCTTCTGGACAGCCCCCATTGCGGCACTGCTGGTATCCTGCCAGAACAATGGGGACCCTCTCCCTGAGAAAGCGGGTGATCGTTCCCATAACCTTTACCATCTTCTCCAGGGGGGCATAGTTTGTTGGATCGATCCTTCTGGCCACGGCCTCGACAAAGTCGGCATAGCCCTTACAAAAACCAGAGGTGTATTGCTCTTCGGAATAGAAGGGGTGCTCTTTGACAGGGAGATATTTCCATTCGCCGTTTTCAGAAACAGGCCATCGGAACTTCACGAGACCTGAGCAGGCTTTGGATTCCGGTCTCGTCGAAAAAAAATATCCCAAGCTCAATTTTTGAACCTTCACCGGAAGTGCCGACTCCCAGGTCTGAAGAGGATGGGCCTGGCTTCCATCGAGGAAGACATGGCCGATGATTCCGGCATGGGATTCTGTCACTAAAAATACCGTTCCCGGTGTGACCGAATCGGGAGAAATGCGGACGGGATAGGTGTCGAGGGGGAGGGTCCCTGTCCAGGTCTTCGGAAGGAGGTAGAGAAGGGCAGCGCGGAAACGTTCGTCCCTGTGCCACTCCGGGTGGGTTGGAAGATGCTTCCAGTCCGTGGACCAGTGGCCGATCCGTTTGCCATCCGTTGTGGTAGCGGCAGCGGGAAGATGGGCGATCCGGGCATAGATCCATCGGATCGCATAGACGGCATCCGCACAATCCGTGGGGATCTTGTAGCGGATGAAGAAATCCTCCGTAATCGTTTCCTCCACCCATTTTTCAAACCGATGCTCTTCTTCAACCGTCCACCGGCGGTCACCGACTTCCCAGACTTGATCAGGGGATTCATTCAGCGTCTGGCTGAAGCACGGGGTGGAGATAAGAAGTGTCAGAAAGAGAACAAAAAAAGGCATGGCTCCATATTAAAAAGAATGGCAGCAGATTGTCAACAGAGAGGACGGGCTAAACTTTGGGTTGCCTTTTTTGTAATTGAATCTGTCAAAGAAGCTTTTAATTGGTAATCATTAGCTCTCTCACTAAATCCAGGTTGAGGATTATAGGTGTCTTCGTTAACCAAGAGATAGTGAAGCCGTATCTGCCAGGTTAAGTATTATTCAGGACAGATCACCTATCCTAAGAATACGCCTCCAATCAATACCTTATTACGATTGCTTCAGAAGGGAAATTATCTTAATCTATGAACTTGATTCACATCTCAAGGCCTGGCACCCCGGCTTTTTTCTTTAGAGACGCGAGAGTTGAAACAATATGGTATAATGGTCTCAGTCAGGAGGCCTTGTGGATTTTTCAGGATTCATGAACGGCATTGTTTCCTTTGCTCAGAACCATACGGTTATCGTAATCGTTCTTGCGCTGGTTCTCCTGTACTTTATGTACCGGAAGCCGAGAGTCCTTATCGGTATTCTCATCCTCTGTCTTTTACTGGCGGGATTGCTCTATTTAATCACGAGCATTTCCGGTTCGGGCTCGGAGCAGGAGAAGAAGCTGATTCACGAAGAGGAAAAGGAGCTCGATACTAACCGCTGATCGCTCTCCGGGTAGGTTTTCCTTATTCCGGACTGATTTCCTATAAGTTCGGTTCTTTCTTGAGGCGGTCCTTGATCTCACTGGTTATCGCGTACAGACCGTACTGGCTCGGAGGAGATCATAGAGAAGGACCAAGTCAAAAAGCGAGGCGGCTGAAATGTATCATTTCAAGACCTGGCTCCTCACTTCTTATTTTCAAGTCACTTAACGCCTCCTCCTTTCTAATCCCCCATTGACAAGTTTTATCCAAACATTTAGATTTCAACTGGTAGTCGATACGGGAATGGATTTGCACTTGCTTTATCCGATTAAATTCTGGTAAGGTTGCCCGAAAAGTGTAGCTACCAAAAGGGTATGCACAGGAAACGGACTCAAACTCAAGACAGGTTTATGAAAACGAAGAAACTGGTACTTCTGTTACCCTTGGTCTGCTTACTCGGTTGTTATGCCGGAAGCGTCAAACCACTGTTAAACCGTCCTGAATTTAAGGCCGAAAACGAACCAATTCGTACCTTGAGAATTCTTCTGATCACCGATGATTCCTATCGGAAAGACGAAATTGAGAAGTTTGTTTCAAAATGCTCGCGCCTTGTTGAGATGCAAGTTGGAATACGGCTTGAAATTCTAGATGGGTACCAAATCAAATGGGAAGATGAGCTAGAGGATATCATCAAAATGGAAATAAGGATTGCCGGGGACACGTGGAGTAAGAGGGACCAGTTTGATATCGCCCTTACTTTTGTGAATTTTGTTCATAATATTGCAGGCGGTAAATTGCCCCTGGGAGCAACCGATACATTTTTTTGGAGGTATCTCTTCGTAAAAGAGCTGGATCCCTATATTCTTCTCCACGAGCTGTTTCATGCCTTTTTGTTGCAGAAAGGTCATTCAAAAGACTGGGTCATGAGGGCTGGAAGGCCCGCTTACGGTAACGAATGGTACTGGCTTACTCCAGAGGATAGAAAGGAGGTTCTTCGCAATAAATGGAGAGATTTCAATGTCATGCCAGCTACCGAGCAAGAAGAAGAAATGAAATCGAAGGAAAGTTGGTTTTACTATAACATTGGGTCAGCCTATCTCCAGAAAAGAGAATTTGACCAAGCCATTTTATTATTTAACAAATCTCTTGGGATAAACCCCAAGTATGCCGCAGCTTACGAAACTCGAGGGATTATTTATAGTCGTAGAGAGCAATTTGATCAAGCAATCGCTGATTTCAATAAGGCCCTTGAGATAGACCCAAAGTATGTTGAGGCTTACATGAGTCGGGGGAGGGCTTATTACTTTAAAGGAGAGTACGATAAATCTTGGGAGGATATTAAAAAGGCACAAGATTTAGGTTACAAGATTCCCGCTGAATTTCTTGATGATCTTCGCAGGGCATCCGGTAAAAATAAGTAAAGATTCAGTATCTCTCAGGTTAAATATTATTCAGGACCGATCACCTATCCTAAGAATATGCCTTCAGATGATTGCCCTCATCGATGTAAGATTTCACTTGATAATCGTTAGCTGCAATACTGGCCTAAAACATTCCTCCATAACTTGTAATCTTTTTGTTTTGACATTTAACCTCGTTTTTCGTATGCTTACCTTAACCCAAAGTGAGTCCTTATCAAAAAAAGAAAGGAGACAGTCATGAAGCATACTGGAATCCGATCAATCTTTGCGCTCTTAATGCTGCTTCTGGTTTTTCCCTTAGCTGCTGGCGCGCAGCTGATGATCATCGGGAATGACGAGAAGATGATCTTCGATGATGCCGGCGTGGTTCGATTCTTCGCGCCCGGGAAGGACACGGTGTCCATTGTCGACATCTCTGCCCCGGAGTCGCCGAAGATCATCGCCAATCTGCCGCTGGAGAACTCGATCTTTGGCCCGCCGACGAACCTGGCCATCACCCCGGACGGCCGGCTTGCCATCGTGGCGAACTCGATCCATCAGGTGCCGGATGGAGTGGGATGGAAGGGAGTGCCCGACAACAAGCTCTACGTCATCGATCTCACGACGAGCCCGCCCAGCCACATCGGCACCGTCGAGGTGGGCAAGCAGCCCTCCGGCCTCGACATCAACCGGGCCGGCAACCTGGCGCTGGTGACCAACCGCGCGGACAACTCTATCAGCGTGCTATCCATCCAGGGGAAGGACGTGAAGCTCATCGACACGGTGCCCATGGGCGAACAGGTGGCAGCAGTGGCTTTCACCCCGGACGGGAAGCGCGCTCTGGCGGTGAAGTTCCCCGGGCACAAGGTGGCGCTGCTGGAGGTGGACGGGCAGAAAGTAACCTACACGAAGTATGACATGAACGTCGGCCTTTGGCCGTACAATATCGGCGTGACGCCGAACGGGAAGCTTGCACTCACGGCAGACCAAGGCAATGCAGGCCGCTCGGATGGACACGTGGATACCGTGAGCGTCATCGATCTGGAGGCCAACCCTCCGCGGGTTATCGATCACGTGGTGGTGGGAGACGCCCCGGAGGGCCTCGAGATCAGCCCCACGGGCAAGATCGCCGTGGCCATGTTTTTGAACGGCAGCGACGGGCCGCACAATGCGTGGTTCTACCACAAGAACGGCCGCGTGGCGGTCCTGAAGATCGATGGCAAGAAGGTGACAAAGGTCGGCGAAGTTGAGGTGGGAGGAGTCCCCGAAGGGGCCGTCTTCAGCCCGGACGGCAAGTACCTCTACGTTGGCAACTTCAACGACCAGGACGTGTCCATCCTGAGGGTGGACGGCACGAAGGTGACGGATACCGGCAAGCGCCTTCAACTACCTGGGCACCCGGTGTCCATGTCCGGGCGGGCCCGCTAAGCTACTTCTGTGTGGCGGTGCTGGGGCAGAGAGACCTGGAACAGGTGTTCGTCGCGAGTTCCAGTCTCGCACATAAGAAGGAAGATCCCAGAGTCGAGCGGATTTGCCGCTCTGCTCCCCCTGGGGCCCCCGATGAAAGTGAAACCGGCTCTGGTGAACCCTCAAGATCTCAAAGTGGTGAGGGAGGAAAAACCAGATCGGCTTTTAGATAGAGTCTGCGCGTCAGCTACAATTGTCAAACATCAAAGGCAGGGTCAGAGAATTGGCCCTGTTTTTTTATGCACATTTCTAACCACAATCATTTACTCTTAGAGTTATCTCAGAGTGGAGAGTAGGAGGCGTACTCGTTAACCGAGTGATTATTTGGCAGTGTTTCTCAGGTTAAGTATTATTCGGGACAGATCGAATATTATAAGAATACGTCTTCGATCAATAACTTATTACGATTGGCTGACGCCAAATCTCTGATCAAAAAAGCTAAAGCGACTGAAATGTGTGATTGTAAGACCTGACCGGATATCTATTTTGTATTCCGCCGCTTCTCTGATGACGGTGATGGGATTGAAAATGATCATATTCTGTGTTATTTTTTGGTTTAACTTAATTCAATCCCTCCCGAGCGTTTCTCCCAAGGTAGTGATCTCATAGCTTTCCCAAAGATCATTCCTGAGATTCGTGTGAGGTTTTTCTGGGGCAAGCCTGCCCTTCGAAAATCAAATGGGAGGTTTTGTTGGATTGAAGGAAAGGAAGACGATGAAACTCGGTCTTGTAGGTTTTGCTCAGGTCGGTAAGCGTACACTCTTTCGGCTGTTGACCGGCAAAGAGCCGAATTCAGAAGGCAAAAAAGGGAACGGTTTGGGGTTGGCGAAAGTGCGGGATGCACGCTTCGATCGCCTCGTGGAGATTTACGCTCCGCGTCAGGAGACCCCTGCCCAGATTGAATTTATTCTTCTCCCTGACTTAGACCAGCAGGCCTCTCGCAATGATCAGATTCTGCGGGGCCTGGAGCAGGTGGATGTCATCTGCCATCTTGTTCGATTTTTTCAGGACGACACGGTCTTCCATATCCATGGCACGGTGGACCCTCGTCGCGATATCCTGCTCTTTAACGAAGAGCTGCAACTGAACGATCTTCTTTTTATTGAAAAGCGCCTCGAGCGGCTCGAAAAAGAACAAAACAAGAAAAAAGACGTTCAAAAGACGGCCATGGAAGCAGATCTTCTTACTCGCATGAAAGGCCATCTTGAAACTTCCCGTTTTTTGAGAAACTTCCTCTTAACTGAGGCCGAAGAGAAGCTCATTGCCAGCTACCCTTTGCTGACCCGCAAAGCGGTTATCATCATCCTCAACGTCGGGGAGGAGGAGTTGGGTGATCAGAATCTGACCAATAAATTGAAGGAAGACTTTCGTGAGCAGGACTTCCAGTGGATTGCCGTATCTGCCAAGATTGAACAGGAACTTTGCCAGCTCGATGCGGCAGAGCGCCAGACCTTTCTCGAGGAGCTACAGCTCGACCAGCCGGCCCTGGACAGGTTGACCATGCTTTGTTACAAAACCCTTGGCCTCATCTCGTTTTTCACTGTTGGTCAGGATGAGGTACGGGCCTGGACAAACCGGCAGGGATCCTTTGCCCCCCAAGCCGCAGGTGTCATTCATTCTGACTTTGAGCACGGGTTCATCCGGGCAGAGGTGACGAAATATCAGGACTTGATTAAACTGGGAAGCGAGCAGAAGGTCAGAGAGGTGGGGAAATATATGCAGGAGGGCAAGGACTATGTCGTTGAAGACGGCGATATCATCAATTTTTTGTTTAATGTCTGAGAAAGATTAACCATCACACCTCATCTCTCAGGAATCAAAAGCATCATCCATTCCATCATTGAACCTCGATCAAGACTCTGTTACGATTGCCTGACCCGAAGTCTCCGCATTCTCTTTGCCATCTTTTAGAGGGAGGTTATGAGCGAAGCACATATTCCGAAAATTGCGCAAGAACTGGGTCTCACTCCCAGACAGGTCCAGACCACATGTGACCTCTTGGGTGAAGGGGCTACTGTCCCCTTTATCGCCCGTTACCGAAAGGAAGCCACGGGTTCTCTGGATGAGGTGGCTATCACGGCGATTCGTGACCGACTCAATCAACTCATGGAACTGGACAAGCGCCGTGAGGCCATCCTCAAATCTTTAGAGGAACGGGGACAGCTCACCGATGAGTTAAAGGAGAAAATCCTGTCGGCGGAGACCATGGTCGTTCTGGAAGATATCTATTTGCCTTACCGGCCGAAACGTCGGACCCGGGCAACAATCGCTAAAGAAAAGGGACTGGAACCGTTGGCCCAGCTTCTTTTTGCACAGAATGACATGGATCCCTTGGCCGAGGCAGCTGCTTTCGTCGATCCTGAAAAAGGGGTTGATTCCGCGGAAGACGCCCTCGCAGGAGCCTGTGATATCATCGCTGAATGGGTCAATGAAGATCAGACGGCTCGGGCCAGGATCCGTGATTTCTATTTATCGAAGGCTGTTTTTAAGTCAAAGGTCATTCCGGAGAAGGAGGCCGAAGGAATCAAGTACAAGGATTACTTTGATTGGGAAGAGCCCGTGAGCACAGCGCCATCCCACAGGACTCTTGCCATGAGGCGAGGAGAAAAGGAAGGTTTTCTCACATTGCGGGTCTTACCCCCTGAAGACGAAGCCCTGGAGATCCTCGATGGCATTTTTGTCAAAGGGGAAGGGCCTGCATCCCAGCAGGTCCAGATAGCAGTGCACGATAGCTACAAGAGACTTCTCTCTCCTTCCATGGAGACTGAGATCCGCCTGGCAACAAAAAAGCGGGCGGATGAGGAGGCGATAAAGGTCTTTGTCGAGAATCTCCGTCAACTTCTTCTTGCCCCTCCCCTTGGCCAGAAGAACGTCCTTGCCGTCGACCCAGGTTTCAGGACCGGATGCAAAGTGGTCTGCCTCGACCGTCAAGGGAAGCTGCTCCATACCGAAACCATTTATCCTCTCCAGTCCGAAAAAGCCGCAGCCGATGCACGTTCAAAGATCCTTGAGATGTGTGAGCGGTTCAGCATAGAGGCCATTGCCGTCGGAAACGGCACAGCGGGAAGGGAGACAGAGACTTTCATCCGCGGCCTCGATCTCTCAAAGAACATTCATCTGGTGATGGTCAACGAGAGCGGTGCATCCGTTTATTCGGCATCCGAGGTGGCACGTGAGGAGTTTCCTGATCAGGACGTGACCGTGAGGGGAGCCGTATCCATTGGCCGGAGGCTGATGGACCCTCTGGCAGAGCTAGTGAAGATCGACCCGAAGTCGATCGGTGTTGGCCAATACCAGCACGATGTGGACCAGGGAGCGTTGAAGAGCAGCCTTGATGATGTGGTGGTGAGCTGCGTTAACCGTGTGGGTGTGGAAGTCAATACCGCAAGTAAACAACTTCTTACCTATGTCTCAGGGCTAGGACCCCAGCTTGCAAAGGGGATCGTGGAGTACCGGAATGAACACGGTCCGTTTCAATCGAGGGAAGGACTGAAACAGGTATCCCGCCTGGGACCCAAAGCCTTTGAGCAGGCCGCTGGTTTTTTACGCATCAGGGATGGAGAAAACCCACTGGATCGAAGCGCAGTCCATCCGGAAAGCTATCCCATTGTCGATGCCATGGTAAGGGATCTGGGCTGCTCGGTGCTGGATTTAATGCGTGAGGAGAAGCTCCGGGAGAAAATCGATCTGGAGCAGTATGTCTCGGAAAAGGTGGGCCTTCCTACATTAAATGATATCCTGTCGGAACTCTCCAAGCCCGGCCGCGATCCCCGTGAGCAGTTTGAAACCTTCCGATTCGAAGAAGGGGTTGAAAAGATAGAGGATGTAAAACCCGGGATGAAGCTTCCTGGAATTGTGACGAATCTTACGGCGTTTGGTGTCTTTGTCGACATCGGCGTCCATCAGGACGGGCTGGTGCATATCAGCGAACTTTCGAACCGTTTTGTGAAAAACCCCGCGGAGGTTGTGAAGGTTCATCAAAGGGTATTGGTAACTGTGCTGGATGTGGACCTCGAAAGAAGGCGGGTTTCCCTTTCCATGAAGAGCAGCCGGCCCGGACCCAATGTGGTTTCAAAGGGGGAGGAGAGAGAGAAGGAAGAGAAGAGACAGGAAAGGAGGCAGAAACAGAAAAGCACCTTTACAAATAACCCGTTTGATGCTGGCTTCAGAAACAGGAATCAATAGATCATCCGGGGCCCAAACCCAAAGCGCAAGGTAAACAAAGTTGAAAGAAAATTCTTATTACATTATTATAGTGTTATGAAAAACGTGACCATTACACCCGATAAAATGGATGGTATACTTTTTTACCCGGATTAAATAAATTGCAGTCTACAGGTAAACAGGGGGAAAAGCCTGATCCCAAGTCCCCTCTGAGTTTCCCAAATCCCAATCAGGAGGAAAAGATGAGAAAAGGATCGCTCTTTATAAACTTGGTTCTGTCCGCTTTTATCCTTGCCGCACTGTCCGGCTGCGGCTATAACACGATGCAGAAGAATGAGGAGGCGGTCAAGGCGGCATGGGGAGACGTCGAGGCAACCTATCAGAGAAGAAATGACCTCATCCCCAATCTCGTTGAGGTCGTAAAAGCCTATGCCAAGCACGAAAGGGAAACCCTCACCGCCGTCACAGAGGCAAGGGCAAAGGTTGGGGCATTGCAGGTGCCCAAGAATATCATTGAGTCGTCGTCGAGCGCTACCCTGACCTCAAGGCAAACCAGAACTTTCAGGATCTTCAACACCAGCTGGAGGGAACGGAGAACAGGATCAATGTCGCCCGGACCCGCTATAACAAGACGGTCGAAGTCTTCAATACTTCCATCCGGGTATTTCCGAACAACCTGACCAACAATTTGTTACTCCATCTGAGTCTAAAAGAGCCCTTTAAGGCCGAGGCTGGGGCAGCAAAGGTTCCGCAGGTTAAATTCTGATATGAAAAAGGTTTTTTCATTCTTTATTTTGTTGTTCTGCTGTCTGACTATTGCTGCTTATGGCCTTGATGTGCCGAAGCTCCAGGGCTATGTCAACGATTATGCAGAGATGATCAGTCCTTCCGCGAAGTCAAAGATTGAGGAAGAGCTGAAGGCCTTTGAACAATCGGATTCAACTCAGATCGTTATTCTTACTATTCCCTCCCTCGAAGGGGAAAACATCGAGGAGTTCTCCATCAAAGTCGCGGAGGTCTGGAAGATTGGACAAAAGCAGAGGGACAATGGGATCCTCCTCACCGTCTCCAAACAGGAAAGAAAGATCAGGATCGAGGTCGGCCGAGGCCTCGAAGGAAGGTTAACAGATTTGATGGCAGTCTGCATTGATCGATGCAACACGAGGCGAATTCAAAGCCGAGCAGAGGCCGGCTCAACGGAGACAGAAAGGTTTTCCTCCTTTTCTGACCTTTCTCCTGTTTTTCGGTATTTTTGTCCTTATCCTCGGCAGCCTCTCCCGTATTCTCGGAGGGATAGCGGGGGCGATCGGTCTTCCCGCCCTTGTTCATCTTACAGTGGTCCCTGCGGGTATCCTACCCAGCATTCTCTTGGCCTTGGTCGGTTTTGGCTCAGGTTTCTTCCTATCCAGCCTCTTTTCTTCAGGAAGGTCCGGAATAGGTCGTCATAGAGGGCATGGCGGTGGGTTCTTCTATGGGCCATGGATGGGCGGTTCCTCCATAGGAGGAGGGGGCGGCTTTAGTGGTGGTGGATTCAGCGGCGGAGGCGGTTCCTTCGGGGGCGGCGGGGCCTCAGGAGGCTGGTGATGAAGGCATATTCAAAAGCAGACGAATTCTTTACTGCGGAAGAGAAGGAGAGACTGAAGGCCACGATTCAGGAGGTCGAATCCAAGACCATTGGTGAAATCGTTGTCATGGTGGTTGACCAAAGCGATCATTACATTGAGGCAGAGGTCCTTGGCGGTGTCCTTCTCGGGAGCCTTTTGTCACTGATCTTGGCTCTCCTTTTTTTTCACTCCTCCATCTGGTCTTATGTTCCCTTGAGTTTCTTACTCTTTTTCCCCTGCTGGTTGCTTTTCAAAAGAGCGGAGGTATTGAAAAAACTCTTTATTGGAATGAGAAGAAAAGAGGAAGCGGTCAGGCTGAGGGCCGAGAGGGTGTTCTTTGAGAAAGGCCTTTATAGGACAAAGAGGAACACAGGGGTGCTCTTCTTTCTCTCTCTCCTCGAAAGGAAAATCTGGGTTCTTGCTGATAAAGGCATTCACGAAAAGATGGATCAAGAAACCCTGAACCAGTTTGCGAGTGGGGTTTCAAGAGGGATTAGAGAGAGCCGTGCTTGCGAGGCGCTGTCCCAGGCCATCCAGGGGATAGGGGTTTTACTTTCACGCCATTTTCCCATTACCTCTGATGATACCGACGAACTTCCCGATGACGTGATGACGGAAGAATAAAAAAGCTAATCTCATGGTTAGCTTTCTTTTTCTTTTGAAGTTCGCTTTTGCTTTTCAAAAACTCCAGCGGGTTTGTAAAAGTCTTTGAGGGAATCTGCTTTCAGTCCGTCACCCTCGAACCATGAAAATCCTTTCTTGAACCAATCGGCAAAAAAAGCGAGGGGCCTGAAATGCGTCATTTTAAGATTGACCCACGCCGGCTTCTTGAGAGACAGCAGCCAGGATCTTGCCTTGCAGGCGAGTGTACCGATACGCAGCCTCAATAGCCCGGGCTGCTCTCTGCGGCCCTGGGAAGATGGGGATTCCCCGCTCGATCAGGATTCTTACTAAAGGATCCTTTAGGTTCTGAAACGTATATCCGACAAAGGGTTTATCGTGATTCTCAAATAACCGCATGATTGACTCGGAATATGCATCAACCAGCTTAGTGGCCTTTTCTGTAATCTGATCCGGGGGAAGACCCACCTGTTTCATCATGCGTTCGAGCCTCCGGCTAGGCATGAAAAAATAGAAGAGCAGGATGTCTGCGTTCTTCTCATCCAGCAAGGCCTTCGGGATTTCCGAGAAGTAGTCAATGAGGTTCTTGCCAAAGGTGAAATCCACTGGGTTACTTATACTCCCTGTCCGTGGAATGAAAGGGCTCAGTCTTTTGATTGTCTCTGGTGAAAGCGACGGCAATTCAAGACCTGCCCGTCCGCAGGCATCCGCCGCTTCCACTCCCGGTCCTCCAGAATGTGTCTGAATCACGACACGTCGACCCTTGGTTCTGGGAACAGAGCCCAGCATCCAGCAGATATCGAACATTTCCATGACCGACCGTGCCCGGATGATCCCGCTCTGACGGAATATGCCTTCATAGAGCCTATCGGGCCCTGCCAACGCCCCGGTGTGTGAAAGGCCTGCTCGGCTGCCAGCTTCCGACCCTCCGACATAGAGGGCCACGATGGGCTTTTTCGGAACGATCGATCTCGCCGTTTCAACAAACGCTCTGCCCCTACGGATGCCCTCGATATAGAGGGCGATCACTCTGGTATTGGGGCAGGCGCCAAGGTATTCCATACAGTCGACGATATCGATATTGGCTTCATTTCCCACACTGAAGGCTGTACTGAAGCCCAGGGCATAATCGGAAAGATAGCTAAACATCTGGGTTACAAAACTCCCGCTCTGAGAAGCCATACCGATGAAGCCGGGTGCACCTTGAAAGGCCATGAAGGTCGTGTTGAGTTTGTGACGGGGATTTGCCACCCCGATACAGTTCGGGCCTAAAAAGCGCATGCCATATTTGTTGGCAACTGCGACAAGTTCTTTTTCAAGATTTATTCCCTCACCGCCTACTTCCTTAAAACCACCAGAGATCACAATGGCATGTCGGATGCCCTTCCTGCCGCATGCGTCCATGGCCTCGGATACGATACGTGTGGGGAGCACGATCAGTGCCAGGTCAGGGGCGTTGGGGAGATCAAGGACGCTTCGGTAGGCCTTGAGATTCTGCACTCGATTCTCTTTTGGGTGGATGGGATAGATCTCACCTTCGAAGCCCAAATCCAGAACAGAGTCGAGGAGACTTGTCCCCATCGAAGTGACGTTATTGGAGGCCCCGAAAAGGGCGATGCTTTTCGGGTTGGCAATAGGGTACACAGGACTGGCTTCGATCGATTCTATCATTTTACGTCTCTTCTCAGTACAACGAGTGCGTCCGCAGCCACAACGCGACCTTCTGGAGTAATGATCATGGGATTGATGTCGAGTTCTGATACCGTATCAAGTTCCAATCCGATCTGCCCAACCGCGATGAGGGTGCGGCAAAGCATATCCATATCAACAGGTTTCTGTCCGCGGAAGGCGCCGAGAATAGCTTTGAAACGCAGTTCTTCACTCATGTCCTTCGCCTCGATCTTGCCAAAGGGAGCCATGCGGAAGGCGATATCCTCAAACACCTCGGTCATCATTCCACCGATTCCCAGCATCACGCAGGGGCCGAACTGCGGATCGCGGGTCAACCCGACGACCAGTTCACGTTGTCCCGATACCATTTCTTGAACCAGTACCCCTTCAAGCTCCAGGTCGACACTGCTGATAATCCGTCCGTAGGCTTTACGGACATCTCCTTCACTCCTGAGATTCAGCTCAATACATCCACGCTCGCTTTTGTGCATTAGTTCGGGCGAACATGCCTTGAGCACCACCGGAAAACCGAGGTCTGCTGCGGCAGATACCGCTTCGTCGGCACTGCGGGACAATTTTTCTCTCGCGACGGGGATGCCGTAAAGGCTGAGTAACTTTTTTGACTCGTATTCGGAGAGTGCCGGTTGCCCTCTATCGAGGGCAGGCCGTATCAGATCATCTGCTCGCATCTCTTTTTAAGGTCATGGTTTTTGACATTCTGAGATATCAAGATTCTAAACTTATTACTTTTTCGAAGGTGTTGTCAATTGGAGAGTTATCCCTTTTTCAAAAATAATTAAGAGACGATCTGGAGAGAAACAAAAAAGGCTAACCTCAATGGTTAGCCATCTTATTTATTTTGCTTCGTTTAGAACCCGCTTTTGCTTTTCCAAAACTCCATCGGGTTTGTAATTATCTTGGGGAATCGGCTTTCAGTTCCTCACTCTCGAACCATAAAGATTCAATAAATTACGGAAATGCGACACGGACACGGTCACGTTATTCTCCAACTAATCCATTTTTCTTTTTTGAGCCAACGTGCGAAAAAAGTGAGGCGGCTGAAATGGAATATTTCAAGGCCCAGCCCCCAATATATTTTACAGAAATGAAGGAGTTATGCGAAATTGCGGGTGTTGAATAACTCATACCAATAGGCTATTATAAAGCTGACTTTGAGCATCTACTGAGGTTGGAAAGCGGTATACTTCACTCAAAAACGGAGGCAGCATGGAAACCACAAAACGTATTGCACTTGTTGCACACGACAACTTAAAAAAGGATTTGGTGGAATGGGTGAATTGGAACTGGAAC
>JBEKWN010000100.1:0-11412 GCA_049513055.1 Thermodesulfobacteriota bacterium | reverse complement strand
TCTCTGAGATCAGATTCTGGTGTGAAGACAAATTGATCGATGTCCAAAGAATCAAAAACTCTGACTTGAAAGGTGTGCACTTTTAAAGTTTAAACAGTGCACTTTTAAATTTTAGCTAACACAACCCAATTTCCCATCCAATTTGATTGACAAATTGGAAAAGCATCGATTATCATTCTTGAGATTTCTGAAAAAGTCCGAAATCTTAAGAGAGCGTGAAGTATTTTTTCAGAGTTCCCTTATTTACCGCCATTATTGGAAAGGTGATCTATGGGTAAGAATTTAGTACAAAAAATTTTTGAGACACATTTGATCATCGGAAGATTAGTCCCTCATGAAGATATTGCCATTGCTATTGATCAGACCCTCACCCAAGACGCTACAGGGACGATGGCTTACTTTCAATTTGAGGCTCTGGGGATTCCAAGGGTCAGGACAAAATTCTCAATCAGTTATGTCGACCACAATATGCTTCAGACTGGATTTGAGAATGCGGATGACCATCGATTTCTGGAAACCTTTGCCGCAAAATATGGAATGTTCTTTTCCAAACCCGGAAATGGCATCTGCCATCAGGTCCACTTAGAACGATTTGCAAAGCCGGGAGAGATTCTCCTTGGTGCTGACAGCCATACCCCCAATGCGGGTGCAATGGGAATGATCGCTATTGGGGTAGGGGGGCTAGATGTGGCCATTGCCATGGGTGGCGGGCCTTACTACCTCAAGATGCCACAGATTGTTTTAGTGAGCTTGAAGGGGAAACTTCAACCTTGGGTGGCTTCAAAGGATATTATGTTGGAACTGCTGAGACGATTAACCGTAAGAGGGGGTGTCGGGGAGATTTTTGAATTTGGAGGGTCAGGGGTAAAGACACTCTCCATCCCGGAAAGGGCTACCATTGCCAATTTAGGAGCAGAACTGGGGGCTACCACCACGATCTTCGCAAGCGATGCGAAAACCCTCGAATTTCTGAAGGCCCAAGGTAGAAAGAAGGATTGGATTCCTCTTGAGCCGGATCATGATGCAGAATACGATCAGGTAATTGAAATCGATCTCAGCGAGTTAGAGCCTCTCATTGCTCAACCCTCCAGCCCGGACAAGGTCTGCCCGGTCAGAGAGGTGGCTGGCAAAGCAGTGAAACAGGTCTGCATCGGGAGTTGCAACAATTCCTCCTATTTTGATTTGATGAGTGTCGCTAAAATCCTAAAGGGAAAAAAGATTCATCCAGATGTCAGCCTCACCATCACCCCTGGATCAAAACAGGTCTTTGAGATGATCGCTCGGAATGGAACTTTGGCCGACCTCATCAGCGCAGGCGCTCGCATTCTGGAGTCAGCCTGTGGTCCCTGCATTGGAATGGGTCAGGCTCCTCCCTCTCATGCCATTTCCATTCGGACAATGAATCGGAACTTTCCAGGCCGAAGCGGGACACCTGAGGATCAGGTCTATCTGGCCAGTCCCTATGTGGCAACCGCCTGTGCCTTGACGGGATCAATCACTGATCCCAGAAAATTGGGTCCGAGGCCGCCTCGTGTCCCTATGCCCCCCAAATTTTTAATCGATGATAGTCTCATTCTTCCTCCCTCTTCAATACCAGAAAAAGTGGTCATTGAGCGGGGGCCGAATATTAAACCTTTGCCTCTCCGCGGTCCCTTGGAGGATTTCATGGAAGGTTCGGTCATTTTGAAAGTGGGGGACAATATTACAACCGACGATATCCTTCCTGCTGGAGCAAAGATCCTTCCTCTCCGATCCAATATCCCTGCCATTTCGGAATACCTCTTCGAGAGGATAGATACCAGTTTCGCCAAGAGGGCAAAGCAATTGGGGGGTGGATTTGTGGTAGGAGGCGAAAATTATGGACAGGGTTCGAGCCGGGAACACGCCGCTCTGGCTCCGATGTACCTTGGGATCAAAGCCATCCTAACAAAATCCTATGCCCGCATCCATCGCTCCAATCTGATCAACTTTGGGGTTCTTCCTTTAACCTTTAAAGATCCCGAGGAGTTTTCAAAAATTCAACAGGGAGATCACCTTCGAATTGCCGAGTTCCGAAAAAGCCTTCAAGAAGAGGGTTTTCTCAAGATTGAAAACATCACACAACAGAGGGTATTTGAAGTCTCCCATGGACTGAATCCTAGGGAAAAGGAAATCCTGCTTGCTGGAGGCTTATTAAACTATACCCGAATCCATGGGACGGATAAGTAGCCCTTCAAAACAGTCTACCGGTGAATTAAAATAATTGGCCAAATGATATACGGGGATAAATTCGGCAAAGCAACCATTGTAAAAAAATGTTGAATAATCAAAATACTTCTGTATATCATAAAATTAACCTTACCGTTTAAATCGGCCGGTGAGTGAGCTTCCAAAACTTTATAAAGCGGTTCTTTTATATATTATATTGAGAACATGCGATTTCACCTGAGGTGGCTTTTGTAAAATGTCAGGAAAAGGAGCAGCGAAACGGTCAGAGGTGCCACTATAAAGTTTTTCCAATACACCCACCTGCCTTAGACAGTGTTTTTTATGCGACTTTGAGATTAGAGGGAAATATTCCCTGGTCATTCCTGATGTTGAAGGAGTGAGAGAAATGAAGGAAGTTGTGGAAACGAAAAATATCGGTCTTCGTGGGATAAAGGTGGCAGATACTCGCATTTCAGATGTGGATGGAGAGAGAGGGAATCTCATTTACCGAGGCTTAAATATCTGTGACCTTGTCGTACATTCCACCTTTGAAGAGGTTTCTTTTCTCCTGCTTAACGACCATCTGCCTACAGCAGAAGAGTTGAAAAGGTTTCAGTCAGAACTCGTCTCAGAAAGGGAGGTTCCTGAGGCCATTTATGGGTTTATGAAGATAATGCCGAATACCACTCATCCCATGGACATATTGCAGGCAGCTGTTCCTATTCTGGCGGGTTATGATCCTCAGTTGCACGATGAGTCGAGGGAGGCCAATTTGGAAAAGGCTATCCGGCTTATTGCCAAACTGCCCAACATCGTCGCCGCATGGGATCGTATTCGAAAGGGAAAAGAACCGGTCCGTCCCAATCCTGACCTCACCCACGCAGGAAACTTCTTATATATGTTATCTGGATCTCTTCCCGATCCAGACACAGCGAGAGATTTTGATATCTGCTTGATCCTCCATGCTGAACATTCCTTTAATGCCTCCACCTTTGCTGGCAGGGAAGTGGCTTCAACCCACGCCCATCTTTATGCTTCCATTGTGGCTGCCATCGGAGCCCTTTCCGGAGAACTCCATGGCGGAGCAAATAGTGAGGTGATGAAGATGCTTCTGGAGGTTGGAGAGGTGAATCGTGTGAAATCCTGGGTTTCTGAGAAACTCAAAAAAGGAGGGAAGGTGATGGGCATGGGGCATGCAGTTTACCACACCGAAGATCCCAGGGCTACCATCCTCAGGGAAATATGCAACCGACTGGCAGATCGTACAGGAGATCGAAAGTGGCTTGAACTGACCCAAGCAATCGAAGCAGCCACAAAAGAAGAGTTTAGAAAGTTGAAAGGAAAAGAAATCTACGCGAATGTCGATTTTTACAGCGCTTCAGTCTACCATATGATGGGAATTCCAACTGACTTCTTCACCCCTGTTTTTGCCATCTCGCGGATCGCAGGTTGGGCCGCCCATATCATCGAGGAGAAGTTTGCTGAAGCCCAACCCAAACCAGAACTCTATCGGCCGGATGCTGATTATGTGGGGACTTATTGTGGGACCCAGGCATGTCCCTATATTCCCATCGAAGAGCGATCGAAATGATCTCCCAACATGATATTATCATTGTGGGATCTGGCTTGGCAGGACTTCGGGCAGCGGTCGAGTGTGTGGGCCAGGCCGATGTGGCGGTGGTGAGCAAAGTCTTTCCCACGCGTTCTCATTCAGGGGCAGCCCAGGGTGGGATTACCGCTTCTCTTGGTAATGAGGAGGAGGACCACTGGGAATGGCATCTCTTCGATACGGTCAAGGGAAGTGATTACCTTGGCGATCAGGACGCCGTCGAAATCATGGTGAGGGATGCTCCTCGAGTCATTTATGAATTGGAGCATATGGGCGTTCCCTTCAGCCGTACGACAGAGGGAAAGATTGCCCAACGGAACTTCGGAGGCCATTCCCGGGATTATGGGAAAAGGCCTGTGAAGAGAGCCTGCTATGCGGCGGACCGAACAGGCAGAGTGGTTCTCGACACCCTCTACGACCAATGCCTGCGCCATCAGGTAAAATTCTATTCAGAGAATTATGTCCTCTCTCTTGTCTTTGAGGGGAAAAGATGTGTGGGAGTGGTGACCTATAATCTTCCCACGGGTGAACTCCATCTCCTCCAGGCGAAGGCCGTCCTTTTAGCCACGGGGGGGTGCGGGAGAATTTACAAAACTACTTCCAATGGTTTTGCCTCCACAGGTGATGGCATTCACTTGGCCTATCAGTCAGGAATTCCACTGGAGGATATGGAATTCATCCAGTTTCATCCCACAGGGCTTTACCCCTTAGGAATTTTGGTGAGCGAAGCGGCCAGGGGGGAAGGTGGGTTTTTGCGAAACCGATTGGGCGAACGATTTATGGAACGATATGCCCCTACGGTCAAAGACCTGGCGGCAAGAGATGTGGTCTCCCGAGCCATTCTCACCGAGATCCGGGAAGGAAAGGGGATTTCTGGAAAGGATTACGTCCATCTCGATCTCACCCATCTTGGGGAAGAGAAAATTCAGGAGAGGCTCTGGGAGATTGCCTCCTTTGTGAGGATCTATTTAGGCATTGATCCCGTCTACGATCCCATTCCTGTTCAACCCACTTGCCATTACGTCATGGGAGGCATTCCCACTGATGTGGACGGAGAAGTTCTGATGGATGAAAAGGGCTCGATCGCCCACGGATTATTTGCAGCAGGGGAATGTGCCTGTGTATCGGTCCATGGTGCAAACCGACTCGGCTGCAATTCTCTCCTTGATTTACTTGTGTTTGGGCGGAGAAGCGGATTGGCGATGAAGCAGGACATCTCAAAAGTTGAGCATGAGGTTCTCTCGACCGATCCATTGAGAATCGTGGAGGAAAAGATCAAAAAATTATTCAACTCTAAAGGGAAAGAGAAGATCGGTGAGATTCGACAAAGGATGCAATCTCTGATGATGGAGAAGGGATCAGTATTCCGAGCTGAGGAAGGCTTGAAGAAAGGAATTGAAGGAATTCAATCCCTGAAAGAGCGTTATAAAAATATTGGGGTCATGGATAAAAGAAGAGCTTTCAATTTTGAGTTGATGGAGGCGATGGAACTGGACCATCAACTTACCCTCTCGGAGGTGATTCTTCTCAGTGCCCTCCAACGGAGGGAAAGCCGGGGAGCCCACTACCGGGAAGATTTTCCATCCCGGGCGGATCGATACTTTCTAAAACATACCCTTGTTTTTCAAACCTTGAAAGGTCCGGAAGTAAGATATAAGCCTGTAAAGATCACACGATTCCAACCCGAGGCGAGAGTGTATTAAGAAAATTGCGGATTTCAGATTGCAGATTTTAGATTGGAAAATAATGAAAGTTGGATCCTTTTATATTAAGTAGCACAAACAAATTGGCGTTCAATGGTTGTCATTGCGAACGAAGTGAAGCAATCTCGATAACAGGTGATGGATGATTATTAAATTAAAAATTTTTCGTTTCGATCCGAACAAAGACAAGAAGCCCTCCTATCAGACATTTGAAATAGAGGCCGATCCCATGGACCGGCTTCTCGATTGTCTCAACCGGATCCGTTGGGAACAAGATTCGACTTTGTCCTTTCGGATGTCCTGCGGTCACGGGGTCTGTGGATCCGATGGGATGAGAATCAATGGGATCTGTGGTTTAGCTTGCCAAAAATTGGTCAAAAGTTTTAAGGAAGAAGTTCTCATCGAACCCCTCCCTGTGTTTAAAGTGGTCAAGGATTTGGTCGTGGATCTCGGTCCTTTCTTTGAAAAATATAATTCGATCAAACCCTATCTCATCACAAAAACTCCTCCACCCGATCAGGAACGGAGGCAATCTCCAGAAGAACACAAAATATTTGAAGAGGCGATCCGTTGTATCCTCTGCGCCTGCTGTACGGCATCCTGCCCTGTCAATCAAAATAAAGAGACCGAGGGGTATGTCGGACCTGCTGCCCTGGTCCGGGCATTTCGATATCTCTTCGATTCAAGGGATGAGGGTTCGGAGGAGAGGATTGCTCTCTTGGATCACAAGGAGGGGGCGTGGGGTTGTCAGACCCTATGGAAGTGTACAGAGGTCTGTCCAAAAGAGATTCCCGTTACTAAACAGATTGGCCTTATCAAAAAACGCATCTACGATGCCAAACACCCAAAAAAGTAGATAAGAAATTGGTCCTGCCAAAAATCAAAGACGGCTATATCGCCATTCACGGTCATTTCTATCAGCCTCCCCGTGAGAACCCTTGGTTTGAATTCATTGAAACGGAGGAGAGCGCCTATCCCTTTCATGACTGGAATGAACGGATCGCCCTGGAGTGCTATCGGCCCAATGCTCATGCCCGGATCCTTGATGAAAAAGGGAAGATCTTAGAGATCATCAATAATTACTCCTCCATCAACTTCAATTTTGGTCCCACGCTCCTCCCCTGGTTGGAAAAGCATTTTCCTTCTGTCTATCAGAAGATCCTCGAGGCGGATCGGGAAGGGTTGAGAAGATTTGGCTATGGAAATGCCATTGGACAGGTTTACAACCATATCATCATGCCTTTGGCCAACGAGAGGGATAAAGAGACAGAGGTCCTCTGGGGAATGGCTGACTTTGAAAAACGGTTTCATCGTAAACCAGAGGCGATGTGGCTTCCTGAGACTGCTGTGAACATCTCCACCCTTCAGGTATTGGTCAAATATGGAATGCGCTATCTCATCCTGAGCCCCTTTCAGGCATCAAGGGTAAGACCCTTTGGGGGCAAAAGGTGGACGGATGTTTCTCAAGGCCGGATTGATTCCACCCAACCCTATCGATGTTTTATCAAAGATACCTCCGGGAAAAAACTCTTAGATCAGTTCATCGACATCTTTTTTTACAATGGGATCATTTCAAAGGAGATTGCTTTCGGGGATCTCTTAAAAGATGGCAATACCTTCTGCAATCGATTTGCACAGTTCTACCAGGAGTCGAAGGAAAGACCCCAGTTGATTCACATCGCCACGGATGGTGAGACCTATGGCCACCACAAGAAATTCGGAGAGATGGCCTTGGCCTATGCCTTAGAAAAAGGGTTTCTAACAAGGGGATTTGAGGTTATTAACCACGGTGCTTTTCTGAAGCGTTTTCCTCCTGTTTATGAAGTCGAGATTGATGAAGGGCCAAAGGGAGAGGGAACTTCCTGGAGTTGTGCTCACGGGGTGGGAAGATGGAAAGAAGATTGTGGGTGCAGCACCGGAGGAAGACCCGGATGGAATCAGAAATGGAGAAAACCTTTGCGGGAGGCTCTCGATCTCTTACGGGATGAACTCAGCTCGGTCTTTGAGCAAGAGGGAGAAAAGATATTTCAGGATATTTGGGAAGCGAGAAACGGGTATATCGAAGTCATTCTGAATCGTTCTCCCGAAAGAATCAATAGCTTCTTCGATCAATATGGGAGGAAAGGCCTGGATGAAAAGGGAAGGATCAAAGGCCTCAAACTCTTGGAGATGCAGAGGCACGCCTTACAGATGTATACGAGTTGCGGCTGGTTCTTTGCCGACCTGGCAGGGCTGGAGACTATTCTCGTCCTTCAACATGCGGCAAGAGCCATCCAGTTAACAGAAGAGCTAACGGGGGAAGCGATCGAGAAAAAATTCCTTAAACATTTATCTGAAGGGAAAAGTAATCTTCCTGAAATAGGGAATGGTGATCAAGTTTACCAGCGTTTGGTAAAACCGAAATGGGTGACACCCGAAAAGGTGGTGAACCACTTTGCCATCTCTTCTTTATTCGATGGTGGGGATGGAGAGAAGAAAATGTTTTCCTATGGGGTGGAGAAGATTCATTATGAAAAGATGGGGAAAGAAGAGGACCTGTTGGTCATAGGGCAGGTGAAGGTCACTTCTGATATCATTCCTGAGCCAAAGGAATTTCTCTTTGGATTGATCTCATCCAAGAAAGAGGTTTTTGGGACCTGGGTTTTGGAATCCAAGGATACGCTTTCTTTCGATATCTTAAGAGAAAAGGGGCTTGAAGTTCTGGGAAGAGGTGAAGAGGAAATGGCTAAGGTTCTTACTTCTTTACTCGGAAATCGCATCTACACGATTCAAGATACCTTTAAGGAGGAAAGACAGGTGATCTTTCAAAAATTCATCCAGAAAGAATTTGATGAACACTGTCAGATTTACGCTGACCTCTTCGACAGGACAAAGCAGGCTGTTGAAGCTTTGTCCAGAGAAGGATTGGAAATACCTTACGAGATTCGAGTGGCTGCTGAAATCACACTCAGCCATCGCTTATTTCAAGAGATCAAGGAGTTGAAAAGGGATTTTAAGACAAAAAAAGAGAGAGGGGAGATTGACCGGATTATTGAGGAGGCGAGAGAACACGGTTATAAATTAAGAATGGAAAAGTCTCTTTTAGTGTTGAATGAGATATTAATGGAGAAGATAAAGGCTCTTCAAGAAAGCAAGGGTTCCGATCTTTCCCATCAGTCAGAACAGATCGAGGAAATTATGACACTCCTCGACTCAGCGAATAAGTGGGATTTCGAAATCTCCCTGGAAGAGGCTCAGAATTTAATGGGCCAGATACTGGACGAATGTGTTGGAGGTCTTGAGAAGTGTTGGTGGGAGAACGGAACTCCAAAACCTTTTTCCTCCAATTTAATCACCCTGGCAGAGAAGTTAGGTTTTAATGTAGAGAGATTTTCAAAAATAACTGGTCCAAGTAATTCAGCAAGCTAATCATAATAGACTGATTTTTTAAATTAGGGACAACCCACAATCATTCTCTGTGAGTAAGCCTTCTGAAAGGTTGAAGGAGGAGGTGATCTCTGACAACGGAATATCGAAACTTATTGATGAGCTTAATTCTCATTTCAAGACCAATGACTGTCGACTCTCTATGGGGGCCTATTGGCTAAATTTTGAGGACTCCTTTTTCCATCAAATAATACCCATTTCCGGTAGTGGAGTACAAAAGAGCAACATATTGTCTTAGAACCGAATCCAAATTATCGTCATTTTTTATTGCTTCTAAAAATTCTTTTGTAATTTCAACTAACCTTACCGACTGCTGCTCAGTTAGCCTTACTACAGTTTCCCCTTGCTTAAGGCTCATAATTCTTTGTATGAACGATTTATGGACTTCATTAGTTATAAAGTGAGCGAATAACAGATCGTCGGTATATTCCAGGTTCATCACTCTATGTAACATTCCTTGTATTGCACTAAAATAATAAATTTTATCTTCAATGTTGTTTGACTGGGTCATTTTGAGAAGGACAAATTCAAGCTCTTTAATTATCGCCTGTTTGTATCCATCACTTTTTGTTAATCCGTGTTCTTTTGCTTTCATTTTCTCCTCCTTGGAATATTCGCAATTTGATCATGCCGCCCGTTGTTCTTGCTTCCGTTCAGGAAAATAAAATAGCTTGGCACTTGATTCGGCACTAGCCAAAGCCGGTGACGAACCAAGAGTTGAGGCTGTTGTGACTATCACATTTTGTACATTGCCAGCCCATGTCCATGCTTCTTGCACATTGCCAGTCTGTGTCCATACTTCTTGCGCATTGCCAATCAGTGTCCATACTCCTTGTGCATTGGCAGCCTGTGTCCATTCTCCTAATGCCCCTTGTGCTGAAATCTCCTTAGGTCTAAATTCTATTCTCAGGTCTAAGTTCAAAGCATCTCCCAGCGACAGAAGTGTCCTAAGTGTAAAATTCGAATTTCCGTTGAGTATTTTAGTAACAGCAGCAGGAGAGACATTTAGGTCTCGTGCTAACTGTGTTCGAGTTATTTGTCTATCTTGCATCCGTTTACAAATTTGCTCTGTTAGGTCAAGAATTATTTTTTCAAGCCGGAACTCAAAAGAGTCTTTTACTGAATCTAACATTCTTTCTAACCAAGTCTTGTTCTTCATAATGCACTCCTCTATTAAGAACTAATTCATTTTTCATAAATTCTGGTATTCTTTGTACCATTTTAAAGCCTTTTGTTTCTCAATCTCCAGCCTACGCGGTTTGGGCTTGTTAAAACCGTGGGTCAGTATGAGTGAATTCTGCGATCCCTGGAAGCAAAAGATTCTCGATCCGCTTCGAGCCTTGAGCTCAAAGACCCCTTCACCGAGTGGCCTAAATCTTTTTGTGTTGAAAGGGAGACCATGCTCGTTGATACGATCGATTAAAGCCGTCATTTGTACTCTGTTTTTATCGTCCAGAGAATCCAAGTATTCCTTTGCCGGAGATTTCCCTTTGTTCATTATGCCATAAATCGTGAATCCCTCAGGCCTCTTCCTCCGATAGAGTTCTTCTATTTGCACAGATTTAACTTATAAGTTAAAAATCGGCTTTTGTCAAGTAAAAATTTAGTCCTACCTTCATATTGATACCCTATAAATTCCGATCACTTACATCAGAGGCAAGCGTGTTACCGATCCTTTTTTAGTCAACACTTGGTCAACGCTCGCTTGAAGATATCCCCTCTTTTTGACCATGTTCACTGTGATTACCCGGGTTAAAAAAAGAGGGATAACCCTTTGTAAAAGGGGACTACGAGGGGACGGTTGTTGATGCTCAGTAATTAGGTAACTCTTTTTAGGTGCTTATAGTGTAGACTATAGCACAAAGGGAGTGACCGATGAAGCATGAGCATCAAATTGCCATCAAGCGATGGATCCCGATCATAGAAGAATACAGCAGTGTGGGGTCAGACCTTGCAATGATACATTTCAGCCGCCTCGGTATTTGATTTGATCCTTCTACATGCCCTCCATCATCTGAATGAGGGGATGTTAGTTCTAAAACAACTTGACAGTTGTGGGGAGAAGGGAGGAAGAATGGGGGATAGGGGAGGGAAAAGCAAGGGAGGGAGATAAAGAGGGGGATGGGGATGGCACAAGGATGGGGATATGAGTGTTGGGGGGTTTCAAAGGGGAGATGTCTTTTGATTCTCTTTTCTCTCGGTCTCGGCCAGTTAGACCGGAGAATTCGGTGCAAATCCGATCGTGACAGGTGCCGATGCTGTACCGTGTAAACTCGGTTATTGAAGGTTTTTGTTTGTGAATCTCTATTTTCAGGTTTTCAATATTTTCAAGAGGTTGGGATTTACGAGGGGGGGCAAAAATTGAGGGTCAGGTCTTGCCGGGCTGTTGCCCAAATAATCCTTGCAATGGTTTTGGGTTTGAGATATAAGGATGGTAAAGACAACGATTAAGGAGTCTTGCCATGATGGGTTATCAACCAGGTTTTG
>JBEKWN010000099.1:0-15229 GCA_049513055.1 Thermodesulfobacteriota bacterium | reverse complement strand
TTGGCGGCCCGCACGTCAGCCGCTTTCTGGCCGGCCTATGGGTAATCAAGGACCCTGCTGTAGATGCAGTTGCGCAAGGCGAGGGAGAGTTAACGCTGATTGACGTCATTGAGCGTGTGAAAACTGGACGTCCGCTGACGGATTGCCCGGGGCTCCTCGTTCGCGTAAATGACCAGGTTGTAGATACCGGAGACCGGGAGCTCCTTAAAGATCTGAATCAAGTACCTGCTCCAGATTTTGCCGACTACGCTTTCGAGCTCTACCGCACCCCCACGCGCCTACCCCTCCTGTCCAGCCGTGGCTGTCCGAACCGTTGCATATTCTACAACGAGCGGCCATTCTGGAAGACGTTCCGGTATCGGACCGCCGAGAATGTTTTTGCGGAGATACAGGCGCAACTCGCACGGTACCCTTTTATCAACTTCCTCGATTTCCAGGATCGTTTGGTCAATGGCATGATACGGGAGTTGGACCGCCTTGCGGATTTGATTATAGAAAGCGGCCTGAAAGTTAATTGGTCCGGCCAAGCCGCCATCCGCAAGGAAATGACACGAGAGTTAATGATAAAATTAAAGCGCTCAGGCTGCGTATGCCTGGCTTACGGGCTTGAAACGCCGTCCTCTTCTCTAATGTTGAAAATTGGGAAGGTATTGGCGAGCGGGGCGGATGCCAATGCCATTGCCGAGGCGCATGGGAAAACCGGTCTTGGAGTAACATATAACTTTATGTTTGGCCTTCCAGGCGAAACGGAAGAAGACGCGTTTGAAGCGCACGAGTTTCTACGACGCAACAAGAAATACGGTCTGGCAGTGAATCCGAGTTCGCATTTTTGTGGATTCGCTCCGGGTACACTCGCCTACGAAGACCCACAACGCTACAGTATTGACCTTAGCAAGGGAGCGTTGTACTGGGAAAGCACCGACGGGAAGAATACATATATCTGCCGCTTGAAACGGTTTGAAGACTTTTGCAGGCTTGTTCAAGAATTGGGAATATCAACCACGTATCCAAGCACGGTTCTTCTTGACCGAAATCGTACGTTGGGGAACTATTATGTCCAAGCTGGTGACGCGCAGCGAGCGCGCTGGTACTAAGAGGCATGGCTGGAAGAGCACCCCGATGATGAGCATATTCGGGCCTCGCTTGATAAAGTTATAGCCTCTGACCCCATCTTTTTGGCGGCTTCTTTAGCTGTCAGCGGTTGTGACCAGAAGATCGGCGTGTCTTACACGCCCCCCAATCATACAGACCAAAATTGGGTTAAGGGCATTGCAAAAAAATGGGCAACAGCATTTTTTATCCAAAACTCGATTCAAGCAAAAAGAGATTTTGTTGTCGGCAGGAAAGTAACTTTCTCCGACGGAACTGTTCGGACAATCGTTCGGATAAATGAAAACGACGATTCGTTGATTGTGATCCTTGACGGAACTTCTCTTGACGGAAATGTGGTTGGATATCCAAAAGAGATAAAGGTAACAAATGTTGCCAAGTAGTCGCAATGATCGGATATACCATCATGAACCTCCATGCAAGAGGCGACAGCAAGGAGAATTAGATGAAGCAAGAAACAAACTCAGATAGTACCAAGATTTGGGACAAGCGATACAAGGAAGGCAAGCTAGCATGCACAAAAAAGGTCGTTGAAAAGGACCCGATTGAGTACCCCTTCCACCCCCTGTTGTTTAGGTACGCGATTGCAAAACGACTGACTGGCTCGATAGATGGGGATCCAATGGATAAAATTGCTCGCCAATTTTTGATACCCCCAGTTGGCCAACTGTTGGCGATAGGATCCGGAATGGCTTATATAGAGGAATGGTTAGTCGCTCAGGGATTTGCTCAACATGTTGTGGCTTATGAGTTATCTTCTGTAGCGGTTGAGGCTGCACGAACCCGCTTACTGACAGCCGGTCTTGGGGACAAGATTGAAATGCGCTGCGGTGATGTGAGGAAGGATACCATAGCGTCGAGCTCATTCGATGTGGTTTTTGTTCATGCAGCAATTCATCACTTTTATGAAATTGAAGAGATGTTTGCGCTAATGCATCGCGTTCTTCGACCCAATGGCTTGTTGATTTACGATGAGTACATAGGCCCAGATCATCACCTGTACGAACCGGCAGTCATGGATATCGTGAATGAAATCAACGAATGCCTTTCCGATGATCTTCGCTGGGATGTCCTACGAAAAGAAACGCGTTCTGAGGTTCCTAGGGCGACGTTAGAATGGATGTTGCAGATGGATCCCTCGGAAGGTGTTCATTCATCCCGCATTCTGCCGCTGACTTACAAATACTTCGATGTCATCCACAGAGGCGATTATGGGGGGGCCATAATGCGCCCGTTTTGGGCAGGGGTGCTGCCCAACTTTGATTTTGATGATAAAAGAGATTCAACAATTGCACGTTTAATTATCTTGATCGAAGATCTTCTGACGCGATACGGTGTTATTCCTCATATTCACACTCAAGTGGTAGGTATGAAGCGTGCTATTCCACGCGAGGATCTTACCGTGGCTGAAGAAGCGAGAATAAATTATAGCAACTGGAGCCAAAAGACCGGCGTGTCTTACACGCCCCTTAATCATACAGACAAAAATTGGGTTAAGGGTATTGCAAAAAAATGGGCAACAGCATTTTTTATCGTGGGCCCGGTTAAAGAACAGACAAAGAATGATTTTGCTGTAGGTAGGAAAGTAACTTTCTCCGATGGTACTGTTCGGACAATCGTTAAGTTAGAG
Organism: Thermodesulfobacteriota bacterium; assembly: GCA_049513055.1. Lineage (GTDB taxonomy): Bacteria > Desulfobacterota > BSN033 > BSN033 > UBA1163 > UBA1163. Next base: position 12,489 of record JBEKWN010000099.1, on the reverse strand, counting down.
CAAAATGCCGGTAACTTGATTGTGTTTCTTGACGGAACTTCTCTTGACGGAAATGTGGTTGGATATCCAAAAGAGATAAGGATCACAGTTGCTGCCGAGACGTCACAACGATCAGACATACCATCGCTCAAGAGTCAGCAGTAAGGAGAATAAGTTGATTTGAATTCGATCATTTCAGACGAGTAGCGGCAACGTTACTACAACCTTAACAAGTTTAAAGCAACAGTTCTTGAAGCTAAATTATGATAAGAAGATCATAGTAATATAGAGAGAAAAATGATTAGAAATAATAAGATTGCCTTAGTAATGTGCCCATGTTGGGGACGCGAGTCTCCGCCGCTTTCGATATCTCTTCTTGGAGGTAATCTTAGAAGCAGGGGATATGAAACACATCTTTTCGATTTAAACAACTATTTTTATCATAAAGCATCCAGTGAGTATAAAAAATATTGGGGGCAAGAGTATTATTCATTTTGGGGAAACGAATCATTGGTTAACGAATTCATTGAACATCATGAGGAATCAATCGAATCGGCCTTGAGAATGATTATGGATACCGGAAGCAAAATAATAGGATTTTCTACTGTCTTTTCGACACTCCACTTTAACTTGGAACTGTCGAAACGTATAAAGCAGTTCTACCCGGAAAGTATTATTATTATGGGTGGACCTCATGCCTCATTATTTTATAGCGGCATGTATATTATTAATAATCAGTATGTTGATGCAATTGTATTACATGAAGGGGATGAAACCTTGCCTCAAGCGCTTTACGACCTTAATAAGAATGGGCAATTCTCAAAAATTCCTGGTCTGATTTTAAAAAAAAATGGAGATATTATTAATGGCGGGATGCGCGAGCCGGTTCACTCGCTAAATGAACTTCCTTTTGCAGATTATTCGGATTTTGATCTTTCAACCTATTCCAACCCACATCGGCTTGATATATTCAGCAGCCGCAGTTGTATTAATCATTGTCACTACTGCGATGAACGTAATTATTTTCAACGCTACCGTTTCCGTTCAGGAAAGAATCTATATGATGAAATTGTTTATCAGACAGCGAAATACCCCTCAGTCAATTTTTTTAATTTCAGCGATTCAGTCTTGAATGGTTCAATTGATGCAATTCGTGAATTTTGTGAACTATTGATAAAAAATAATATTAATATCCGATGGGGAGGTCAGGCTGTTATCAGAAAGGAAATGACATCTGATCTGTTGCATTTAATGCGCAAAGCAGGATGCTCGTATCTGAGCTATGGTGTTGAAAGCGGATCGGATAAAGTGCTTGAAAGCATGAATAAAAAGCGATTTACCGTTGAGTTGGCTTCAGTCGTGCTTAAAGAAACACATAATGCTAATATTAACACTTATGTGAATATTATGTTTGGATATCCTACAGAGACTGAAAATGATTTCCTTAAAACACTATATTTCATTAAACAGAATAGAAAGTGGATTGATGCGGTATCACCCTCGCAATCCTTTACTATAATAGTAAAAAATACATATTTGCATGACCATCCTACAGAGTTTAATGTTGAACCTAATCCGCATCATCTTTATTGGAAAACAATTGACGGCAAAAACACTTATCCCATTCGTTTTAAAAGATACGAATTATTCTGTAAACTTTGTATTGATTTAGAACTTACTGGTGTGGGTGTTGTATCTGAAAAGATTGATAAGTGGCAGTTGCTGGGAGAGTACTATTATGAAAATGAAAAAGACTACAGTAATGCGCTTGAATGTTATAAAACGGATCTATTGCAAAATGGTTACTCGCCGAAATCCTTGGAACGATTTGTTGCATGCTGTAAGGTGTTAGACAAGGTTGATGAAGGACAAGCCTTTATAAATATATTCCAACTAAATAAAGTTCATCCAAAAAAACCAGGAGAATTACTAGACTGTAATCAGGTATATAGTACTTCCAAACATACTGATGAAAATTGGGTGAATGGAGTTGCGCGGTCCTGGGCTACCGCTTTTTTTGTCGCCAATTCTATTCATGCTCGAAGCGGATTAACTGTTGGTAAAACAATTACTTTTTCTGATGGAACCACCCGGACAATTGTCAGCACAAAGGAAGATGGCGAGTCTCTGATTATATTCCTTGAAGGAGTTCCTTTGGATGGAACTGTTGTTGGATATCCAAAAAAGTTTATCGTTCACTCTGGTATTAAGTAATTTTTCTATACCTTATAGAAAACGCTTGGCTCACGGCACTATTTCGGGTTTTTTGCAAGCTCCATTGTGAGTTTGTTATCTCGGCGGAGATCGTATTTTCGATAACGCACAATTGATTAACCATTAAGGATCGAAGAGTAGATATGAATTCCAAGAACACGCTTGCACATGTGCTGCAACGAGAGAACAATAATATTGATTTGATAAGGTTACTTGCCGCTTGTGCTGTGATTTATGGCCACTCATTTGCGTTGATTCCAAATGTTGCAGAGGTAGACTTTTTATACCGTTCTGTAGGCATTTACTCCGCTGAATGGGGTGTGAAGACATTCTTTTTTCTGAGTGGACTTTTTGTTGTAAACAGTGTGCAGAGTGGAGAAGGGGCGGTTGCTTTCCTAATAAAGCGTTTTTCTCGAATCTGGCCTGCTTTGTTTCTTGTTGTCAGTCTTAGTGCTTTTGTCATTGGGCCTTTATGCACAACACTTCCAATGAAGGATTATTTCGCCAACTCACGGGTGTATGATTATGTAATAAACATGAGTCTATTTAAAAGTTGGGGGACTCAGAATCTAGGGTACTACGATTTACCCGGAGTTTTTGCTGAAAACATATTTAAGAATAACGTCAATGCGCCACTTTGGACTTTCCCTGTTTTTATTTTTGCATACCTGCTGATACTAGCGCTTTCTCTTATCGGGGCATTCAACAAGCGTGTCGCAATAATTTTATTTGGCGTAATTCTGCTTGATACTTTTTTGCCGACGAAGTTCCTCTTCTTTTGGTTGCCTGTAAATAGCAATGACTTTACTGCTATTCCTTTTTGTTTCGCGTTGGGCGGGCTGTTAGCTGTCTATAAAGAAAAGATAGCTATTACGGCGGCGGTGCCATTGGGATTTTTCTTGTTACTCTTGCTATTTAAAGGCTGGGTGCATGAACGTTACTTGGCTTACACGTGTTTTTTTATGTTTGCAATCTATGTTGCGTCGATACCGATGGTTGCTAAATTTAAAAAATTGCCGGGCTTGTCTTATGGTGTTTTTTTATGGGGATGGCCCATTCAGCAGGTTGTTTCGAAATTCACTCCTAACATCGGATTCTACCCGTATGTGCTTGTATGCCTCGTTTTATCCTTGCTTATGGGGTATGTCTCTTGGATATTGATTGAGAAAAGGGCAATTGAGTTTGGGCGGTTCGTGGCATCGCGATTACCAGGCAAGGTTGCTAATTTTGGGCGTCAATCGAGTTAATATATTTTTGCGGTTTGGCTAAGGTTCTCAGGAAAGATTGATCATTCTCTCAAGACGGTTATTTGTATTTATGAGGAGGATTATATGACGAAAAACGTTTTAATTACTGGTATTACCGGCATGGTTGGTTCGCATTTGGCCGACTACTTACTCGAAAACACCGATTGGGAAATCTACGGTTTATGCCGCTGGCGCAGTCCGTTGGACAACATTTCTCACCTGTTGCCACGTATTAATGCAAATGATCGTGTGCATCTGGTTTACGGTGATTTGCGGGACTACATTTCAATTCATGAAGCCGTGAGAAAGGCGAAGCCGGATTACGTTTTCCACCTGGCTGCACAGAGCTACCCCAAGACAAGCTTTGATTCGCCGCTGGATACGCTGGAAACAAATGTTCAAGGCACTGCAAACGTATTGGAGGCTTTGAGAAAGAACGATATTCAGGCGATCACCCATGTATGCGCTTCTTCCGAGGTATTTGGTCGAGTACCCAAAGAAAAGTTGCCAATTGATGAAGAGTGCACTTTTCATCCAGCATCACCCTACGCGATCTCTAAGGTTGGTACGGATTTGATTGGCCGCTATTATGCCGAAGCCTACAATATGACAGTTATGACCACCCGAATGTTCACCCATACCGGGCCACGTCGCGGTGACGTATTTGTGGAATCCACGTTCGCCAAGCAGATTGCAATGATTGAAGCAGGCTTGATTCCACCCGTGGTCAAAGCAGGCAATTTAGAATCGCTTCGGACATTCGCAGATGTTCGTGACGCGGTACGAGCTTATTACATGTTGGTGACAGTAAATCCGATTCAGGGAGCCTATTATAACATCGGCGGTACTTACACCTGCACGGTTGCAGACATGTTGAAAACCTTGCTGTCGATGTCTACAGTAAAGGATATTCGTGTTGAAACAGACCCAGAACGCTTGCGTCCTATCGACGCAGATTTGCAGGTGCCTAACACGGCCAAGTTCAAGGCTGTGACTGGCTGGCAGCCGGAGATTCCGTTTGAGCAGACGATGAAGGATCTGCTTCAGTATTGGCGAGATCGCATACAAGCTGGGCAATACTTTCTGACACGATAAGGAGGAAGTATGATTATTCGCGCACGGGCTCCACTTCGCCTTGGTCTTGCAGGCGGCGGAACCGATGTTTCGCCCTATTGCGATATTCACGGGGGCTATATTCTCAATGCCACTTTAGATCGCTATGCCTATGCGGTGATTAAGACACATGACGAACCCTGCGTTCGATTTGTGTCAACCGACGAGAAAAAAGAGAAGGTCATACCAATTACGGAGCCTCTGGAGTTGAATGGGAATCTCGACCTGCACAAAGCCGTATATAACGAAATTGTGCAGCGCTACAACGGTGGAAAACCTATTTCATTGGAACTCAGCACCTTTTCTGATGCGCCGGCTGGTTCGGGATTGGGATCATCTTCAACGCTGGTTGTAGCGATGGTCCGGGCCTTTACCGAGTTGCTGAATTTGCCGCTGGATGATTACACCATAGCTCACCTGGCTTTCAAGATCGAGCGGGTGGATTGCGGCTTGCAGGGCGGGAGGCAGGATCAATATTCCGCCACCTTTGGTGGCTTCAACTTCATGGAATTTTATGCCGAAAATCGGGCGGTTATTAACCCGCTGCGTATCAAGCATTGGATCATCTGCGAGCTGGAAGCTTCTCTGTTGTTATTTTATACCGGGGTGTCCCGCGAGTCCGCAAAAATCATTGCCGACCAAAGTGCGAATGTAGAAAAAGGTGAGGTGGATGCTGTTGAGGCAATGCACGCCATGAAGCGAGAGGCATTGGTCATGAAAGAGTGTCTGCTCAAAGGGGATTTCACGGGAATTGTGGAGACCATGCGCGAGGGTTGGGAGAGCAAGAAGCGCTCCGCCAAGACGGTTTCCAACCCACATATCGATGAAATCTATAACGCGGCCATTAGCGCGGGTGCGCTTGCTGGCAAGGTGTCGGGTGCGGGCGGCGGTGGCTTTATGATGTTTATTGTGCCACCAGACAAACGGATGGATGTAATTCGCGCATTGGATGGCTTTAAGGGACAGGTGAGCAATTGTCACTTTACCAAGTACGGCACTCAAGCTTGGAGGGTTTGATGAAGAACTATATTTCTGCATAGATCGCTGAGGCCCAACGTGTGCTGCGGCAAATGAATTAGAAGAGCTTCATCTTGAATTGACATATCAATGCAATCAAAAATGTGTGTTGTGCAATATATGGAATCGATACAAATTGAATCTTTGTGCTAAGAAAAGAAGAGCTCTTTTTTAACGAAATAAATTATAAAAATGAAGTAATTGCGGATAACAAAGATTTGAGGAGGCCTCTTTGGCCAGATCCAAGCAAGAATTAGTGCTTCCTGCTGGCATCTATGCAAGATTTTATAAGGAAAGATTACACGACTGCCAAGGGAGACCGGCCCTTTTTATTGACCGTGACGGCGTACTGATCGAAGAGGTCGGTTACATCTCCCGCCGGGAAGATGTAAGCTTTATTCCCGGAGCCATTGAGGCAATTCGAACATTCAACTATGCCAATGTTCCGGTAATCATGGCTACGAACCAGGCAGGGATCGGGAAGGGGTACTTGGATTGGGAGAACTTTGAAGAAGTCCAGGAAGAGATTACGGATGTCTTAAAAAAGGGAAATGCCTTTTTGGATGCAGTTATTGCGTGTCCATATCACGAAAATGGAATAGAAAAATATCGTTTTGACAATCATCCGTTTAGAAAACCCAACCCTGGAATGATTCTTTTTGCCGCTGAGCAGCTTGGGATCGTCCTTGAGTGGTCGTGGATGGTAGGTGACAAGCTGTCTGATGTCAAGGCTGCTGTCGGTGCGGGGTTATATGGTGCAGTCCATGTAGAAACAGGATATGGTAAAGAGCAGAGAAAGAGTATCGAAGCCTTGCAAAAAAACTCATTTGAGATTGTTTTCGCTAAGAACTTGTTTGAAATTGCCCGTTTCCTAATAAGCCGTATGGCTGGGTCTCTATGACAGCGGTCATAATGCACAAAAGTGCAAATGACATAGGTGCAGTAATTCTGGCTGGCGGATTAGGCACCAGAATAAGAGAAATCTGTCCTTCGATTCCGAAACCGATGATAGAGGTTTGTGGCAGTCCCTTCATTGAATGGGTAATAAAATATCTTTCTACGCAGGGCCTGACTGATTTTTGTATTTCCATCGGCTACAAAGCCGATGTGATTGAAAAGTATTTCGAGGGGCGGCATTACAATGGATTGAACCTTTACTGTGTCAAAGAAGAATCGCCTCAAGGGACTGCAGGAGGATTCCTTTTGTCAGCTACGAAGTTCCAAAATAAAGAGTATCTGCTTGCAACAAACGGAGATTCATTAATACTTGCTGATCTTTCTGCTGCTTTCGAAATGGTAAGAAAAGAACATTACGATGCAGTGATTATAGGCCGAAGAGTGGAAGACCGCTCACCTTATGGTTCTTTGGGATGCGATGAAAACGGAATGCTCATCCAATTTCGCGAGAAGGAGAAAGGGGAGGGGCTAATTAATGCCGGCGTTTACATTTTTCCAAGAAGTAGCCTAACGAATTTCCCATCAAAAAAGCCCCTTAGCTTCGAGTACGATGTTTTTCCTTTGTTCCTTCAAAAAGGAATGAAGATAAGAGTTCTCACTGTGGATGCACCATTTATAGATATCGGCACACCAGAGGCCATTAGGGAGGCGGAGTCATTCATTAAAAAGTACAGCGTGAAATTTATTCAAGGGGGATGAAATAAATATGGCGAGAATGCATCCGTTTCTTACAATGAAGGCTGTCCATCATCTTGTATCGATTCTCGTGAATCTTTTTACGAGGTTATAGTTAAAATCTGGATTGAGGCCCTTTATATAGTACAAAATGGCGAAAGTAAGTTTAATTGTAATTAACTACAACGGGAGAGATTTTATAGTCAATTGTTTAAGGGCATTAGAAGGGCAGTTATTCAAAGATTTTGAAATCATATTAATAGACAATGGCTCTTCGGATGGCTCCTTAGATAAAATACGGAATTATTTAGAAGAAAGTCCTTTAGCTCCTGTTGTCAAATTCATTCCTCTTGATAAAAACTTAGGCTTTGCAGGAGGTGCTTCGGAAGGATTAAAGCATGCTCATGGTGAGTATATAGCCCTTTTAAACAACGATACAGGGCCTGATGGAAGGTGGCTTGAAGAACTTGTTAAAGCTATGGATAATGACCCTAAAGTTGGAATATGCGCTTCTAAACTTATCATTTTTGACAGCGACCTGATAGATAGTGCTGGGGATGGACTTTCTACTGCTTTAAGGGGCTTTAAAAGGGGAGAAGGGGAGAAAATCTCTTTATATAATGAGAGGGAATATATCTTCGGAGCCTGCGGAGGGGCAGCCCTCTATAGACGGAAGATGATAGAAGAGATTGGCTTCTTAGATGAAGACTTCTTCTTAATCCATGAAGACACCGATTTGAACCTCAGGGCTCAACTTCGTGGTTGGAAGGTGATGTACGTACCGACAGCCATTATCTATCACAAAGTGCGGTCTTCCATTGGCCCAATGAGTGACATGGCAATTTATTATACCCTGAGGAACAGCGAGTTTGTGAGGATAAAGAATATTCCCTTTGGAGTCTTCATAAGATGTCTTCCTGAGTTCCTGATAGGGGCGTTAACAGAATTTATCTATTTTGCTATAAAGCACAAACGTTTAAGGTTGTATTTCAAAGCTAAGATGGATGCCATCAGGATGCTTCCAAGGATGTTAAAAAAGAGAGCCGTAATAATGAAGAGCAGAAAAGTGGGCCATGGATATCTGCTAGACATGATAACTCCAGTATGGCAAAAAGATTTCTTGATGACAAAGATTAAAAAGTTTTTGTACGCATAGATTCAACATCTGACTCAATAGAACTGAAGACGCTCTAAGACCGAAGGCTCTGGAAAACCATGGGTGGAGGAAAGGATGAAGGTTTCGGTTATTGTCCCGACCAGAAATGGTGAAAGGTACCTGGGGCGACTTTTTAAGGCATTAAAAGAGCAGACATTCAGACCGGTTCAGATTTTAGTTGTTGACTAAAACCTTTGACCATGGAGGAACAAGAAACCTTGCCGCTTCCAGAGCGATAGGTGATATTCTGGTTTTTATGACCCAGGATACCTTTTTCAGGGACCCTGGATGCCTTGGAAATTTAATTAGACCTTTGGATGATCCCAGGATCGCAGCCTCCTATGGTAGGCAGGTGCCAAAGGAAGATGCCAATCCTGTTGAAAAGTTTGTGAGGTCTTTTAATTATCCTTCCATGGGAATGATAAAGGGGATCGATGATTTACCAAGGCTTGGAATAAAAACCTTCTTCTTTTCAAATGCCTGCTCCGCGATAAAAAAAGGAGCTTATGAGGAGGCAGGTGGGTTTCCTGAAAGAACAATCATGAATGAGGATATGTTTTTAGCAGCAAGGCTCATTATGAAGGGTTACAAGATCGCCTATCAATCTGATGCCGTAGTATACCATTCACATAATTACTCCTTGACAACGCAGTTTAAAAGGTATTTTGATATAGGAGTCTTTTTTAACCGGAACCGATGGATTAGAGATTTGGCAAGGTCAGAAAAGGAGGGAGTAAAGTATTTAAAAGAAATGCTTAGATTTTTAGTTGACAACAGGCAGTGGAAATGGGTACCCTATGCATTGGGTGATACCGCGAATAGATTTCTTGGATACAGGATCGGACTCTTAGAAAAAGTTATCCCTCTATGGTTAAAAAAGAAGATGAGCTATAATGTAATATTTTGGGATGATTAAGTTCCATGTTTTTTCAAGCAATTGCCCATGACGGTTCCGTCACCAACGAACGATGAAAACGGTCTAAAGGTTAGGGTTAAGAAGCCTGCCCTGTACCATATTAGGTTCAGGGCAGGCTTGCCTGTTTGCGGTAGGCAGGGTTTAGAGTCAAGGGGTTAAGTATAAAGATTCCTGAATCTTTCAGGAACAGGTTTTAACACCAATGGCATAACTCCTCTACGAAACCGGCATCATTACCCTAACCCTTATTCAAAATACTTTTTATTTTCAAGGTGATATGAGATGCTAAAAAAGCATGCTCAATTTTTCAAATCTTTATTTTTTATGTCGGATCTACTCATCCTCTTCCTTGCCTGGATCCTTTCATACCTTTTAAGATTTTACACCACTTTGATTCGGCCTCCATTGTTAGGGACCCCTCCTTTTTTAAATTACATCCAGTTCATACTCCCGCTCTGTATCATATGGGGTTTGGTTTCGAGTCAAATCCATTTATATCGACCTCGAAGGATTTACCGTTTTTATAAAGAATTTTTTGATGTCGTGAGGTGTTTGACCATCACTTTTATCATTTTGATTGCTGTCATCTACCTTTCTAAAAGTTTTGAGTTCTCCCGACTCGCCTTTTTCTATTTTTGGGTTTTAGGGATCTTCGGACTTCTTTCTGTGCGATTTTTCACTCGAAAGACATTATGGATACTCCGGAAAAGAGGGTATAACCAGCGATTTGCTCTCGTCGCCGGGACAGGGGAACTCGCCCAGAAGGTTTTAAGAAGAATTGAAATCTATCCTGAATTAGGGATCCAGGTGATTGGGTTTTTAACTCAGAAGGCAGAGGAGGTGGGAAAGGAGATAAAAAATATTCCCGTCCTTGGAATCTACGACGACCTCGATACCATTCTAGAGAAGAATAAAATTGATATCTTCTTTATTGCCATCTCCGTCAAGGAATATGACTATTTTGAAAGCCTGATTAAAAAAGTGGAGGGTCATTTATCCGAAATTAAGGTTATACCGGCCTCCTATGAATTCTTGAGCTTAAGGGGCGGTATGGATGAATTGGGTGACCTGCCGATTGTGAATCTTCAAAGTTCACCTCTCTATGGTTGGGACAAGGTTTTTAAGAGGATATTTGATCTGATCTTGGGGACCCTGATATTGGTGATGGTATCTCCCGTCATGTTGGTCATCAGCATTTTAATCAAATTGACCTCAGAGGGGCCGATTCTATATAGACAAGAGCGGGTTGGAATGGATGGTTACTCCTTTCAAATGATTAAATTCAGGACAATGCATGCGGATGCTGAGGAACAGACAGGCCCCATTTGGGCGAAAGAGAATGATTCCAGGAGGACAAAAGTCGGCGCCTTTTTAAGAAGAACCAGTTTGGACGAGCTTCCTCAGTTGTTTAACGTGATCAAGGGAGAAATGAGTCTGGTTGGACCTAGGCCAGAAAGGCCCAATTTTGTAGAAGAATTCAGGAATAGGATTCCCTCCTATATGCTTCGGCATAAAATCAAGGCAGGAATTACGGGTTGGGCCCAGGTCAATGGTTGGAGAGGAAATACCTCTCTGGAAAAAAGGATCGAGCACGACCTCTATTACATCGAGAATTGGTCAATCGGCTTTGACCTGAGAATCTTAATGATGACTCTCTGGAGAGGTCTCTTCAGCAAATCAGCCTATTAAACCTCATGATAAAGAACGAGAGAATTGATCTGGCCGTACTTCTACTAATCTCCCTCCTTCTAAGCATCTATCTTTTCTTCCGAACCTATGTCATCTCCCTGGATGGGGCCTTCCAATATATCCCTGTTGCTAAGGACTTTGCATCAGGCCTTTTTAGAAAAGCACTCAGTCATAATCAGCAACCTCTGTATTCCCTTCTTGTCGCCTTTGTTTCTCGATGGGTATCCGATTTTGAATTGGCAGGAAAACTGGTCTCTTCCATTTTTGGAATTCTGCTAATCATTCCAGTCTATTTTTTAGGAAAGAGGATATTTAATGAGAAAATTGTTTTCCTTTCTTCACTTCTCTTAGTCATTCATCCTTATATCCGGAGGTTTTCAGCAGATGTCCTTAAGGAGTCGACCTATCTCTTCTTTCTTGCCACGGCCATTTGGTTTGCGTGGAGGACAATCCAAGATGAGAAGGAATACTCTTTTCTCTTTATTCCACTTTTCTCGGTCATCGCTTATCTGGTCAGACCCGATGGGGTTGAACTCCTTCTAGTCGTCTTCTTTTACGTCCTCTTTGCTAAGAAATTCAGCATTTCGGGAAGAAAAGGGAAGGTTATCCTTTTCCTACTCTTATCATCGGTTGTCCTTTTGCTTCCCTACCTCTTCTATTTAAGAGAGGTTAGAGGTGAGTGGACATTTGGCAAGGCTAAAAGTATCGGAGGAATATTAGGACTGGAAGTGCTGAAGGATGGAGTTCCCTTCGCCCATAAGATTCTCTACAGTCTTAAGAGGTTGAATTTGGAAATCCTCGCCATATTTCACCCTTTATATATTTTCCTATTAATTACCGGTCTCCTTAAAGGGGTCCTTTCCCGCCTTAAAACTGGAGAAGGTTTTCTTCTCTCCTTTGGCCTCTTGCATTATGTGGTCTTGTTCTTGTTGATGTTGAACATCACAAAATGGGGTGGAGAAGAAACCATTCAGGCAGTTCACCTGAGCGGAAGGCATGTATTGCCTTTACTTCTCATCTCCATTTATTGGGTTGGAGAAGGGTTCTTGGCTATTTATCATTGGGTTTACAAGAAGTTGGAATCCAACCGTTTGCTTCTTCGTTCAGGGCCAGAAAGAAAATCGATACTTATTATGGTCTCACTATTGATTCTGATATTAGCCATCGTTCTTCCCAAGACCTTAAAGCCTCAAAGATACCAACGTTTGCCCGAGAAGTGGGCGGGGATATGGATTGAAAATCAATCTGGGAAAGGGATGACCATTTTTACAACTGCGCCACGTGTTGCCTACTATGCTGAGGGAAACTACGAGTATATCGATTTCAATAAAGATAGATTCGATAAGATAAAGACATCAATGGTGGAAAAAAGGGCTTTCTATTTGGCCATCCGGAGTAAAGAGGTCTTGGACTTTACTGAAAATGCCGAAGCCATTAAAAAGGATTTTGTCGAGCGCGCCCGATTTGAGGGGAAGGGAATGGAAAAGATCATTGTCTACAGAATGGTTCAGTAGTTAAGAAGGTAA
>JBEKWN010000098.1:0-16382 GCA_049513055.1 Thermodesulfobacteriota bacterium | reverse complement strand
AGAACTGAATGGGATTCAGATGGTTGAATGGGGTGCCCATGATGGCATTTATGGATTCTACACCTGGCCGTCGCAATTGCAGCAGGATGTGTTAGCTCGTTTCGGTTCACATCCTTTAACCAGATCTTGCGATTCTTTCGGCTGGACTCAGCAAGAATTTCCTACTTTCAGAGATCTGCTCGTGCAGGGTGCGCAAAAAAAGGCCAAGCTCACCAATTACTATCTAAACAAAGGTGGCTGGGACTTCTTTGCCCAGGTTTTTAGCGAGAGTCACTGTGTCGGTCATCAGTGCTGGCACCTACATGATCCGAACCATCCCGGCTACAACCCTGAGATGGTATCCAGGATGGGCGATCCGATGCGGGATGTATATATAGCCATTGATACCGCGATTGGAGAGGTCCTTGGGCAGGTCGACAGTGAAACTGTAGTTTTTATTCTTGTGGGTCATCGCATGGCTCACTACTTTGGCATGCAGTTTCTGCTTCCTGAAATTCTTTGTCGGCTGGAAGTAGCTAAGACTCCGTCTGCGGAGATTTCAGCGGATAAATCTCCTGACATGCTGGACAGGATAGAGGCTGTTCTCACGTGGGGCTGGCAGCATACGCCAAAAAAGATTAAAGAGCAGCTTTGGGCCCTCCGACACCGTTCCCGTGACTGGATTGACTGTCGCCAAGGCCGGCCATCTTCCATGTTTTTTGGAATAGATCCGAGAAAGAGCAAATGTTTCTTGCTCCATAATGGCGCCGCTATATGTGGCCTTCGTGTGAATTTAGCAGGGCGAGAGCCAGAAGGCCTCGTTCAGCCCGGCGCGGAAATAGACACTCTCTGCGATCAGTTGGCGCAGGATTTGCTTCAAATTGTTAATCTCGATACTGGAAAACCAGTGGTGAAAAGCATTAAGAGGACAGCCGAATTATACCAAGGAGAATTTCTGGATTACCTGCCTGACCTTCTGGTTGAGTGGAGTGATGAAAAACTACTGGGCAGTGCGGTGGCGGGAAATCCCAGTGGGAGCAGGGTCCGAATTGCTTCAAAAAAGATCGGGGTCGTTGAGGGAGCAAACACATATTGTCGAACTGGTGATCATAGGCCAGAAGGTATATTTATTGCGCTTGGACCAAATATCAAACCGGGACGTTTGAAAAAGACTGTTTCCATCATGGATTTTGCGCCCACGTTCACCAGTTTATTAGGCGTTGAATTACCGGCTGTCGATGGTGAACCGATTGCAGAAATTCTGGAAGCACATCTTGGGTAGCAAACACAGAAAAATTTCATGAACCTAAGTTTGGTAAGCCTAAATCTTACTGTCCATTGCATCTTGATCCCAATTTTAAAAAGAAGAAAACTTTTCATATGCAAAATATAAGATCAGATATGAGTCAAGGTATCTTTGGACTAATTAATTTTAATGGTGATATTGATAGCCCTAATGATTTAGCAGATAAAATGGGGGCTTTCTTGCAAAAAGACGAAGACAAGAAAATAGTAGCTTTTAAAATACTACTTGCCTTTTTTACTTCAGCTCTCCTATTCTTGTTTTTAGGGAATCAAACCGCATTTTCACAGTCTTTAAGATTACCGGGGCAGATAATTTTCATAGACAGCTTTGAAAGTGGACAGCTGGAGGATCGATGGCACGTGGATAATCGGGATACGACCAAAATTAACTACAATCCTCTAAATGTACACCTTGGGAGTCGTTCGATGGAGGTCATTGCCTTACCTGGAAAAGAGGCGGGCGGGGGAGGAAGAATTTTCTTTATGCCGGGTTATGATAAAGTTCATGTTAGATGGTATTGTAAGTTTGATTCTGATTTCGACCAAGGCGACCTGATGCACTTGAATAAACTGGTTGGCGTAAAGGAAAAGTGGGCTTCTACGGCTGATAAGCGACCAAATGGTTACGATTTTTTTCGGACTACCTTGGATGTCTGGAGGGATTGGGGAAGAAATCCACCCCCTGGAGAACCAGTACTTGGCTCCTACTTTCCCTTAATGAAAAGTGATCGGGACGGAAAATATTATGGAAATCTATTTAAAGCCGAAAAAAAGGTTCTGATAGAAAGAGGCAGATGGTATTGCATGGAAATGATGCTCAAAGCTAATGATCCAGGGCTTAGTAATGGTGAACAGGCGTTCTGGATCAATGGCGAGTTAATTGGTCATTTCAAGAATATGATCTGGCGATTCACTAGTGATCTGAAGATAAATTCATTCGGAATCGGGCTATACATTCATGAAAACAAAAAAATCAATCGTATCTGGTATGACGATGTAATCATAAGTACTGGATTTATTGGTTTGTATTAACACTTTCTTGTTAAGTAATGCTTCGGAGGAAGGAGCACTATATAGATAAGTCTTAAGATTTTACAACTTAAACATTTTCTTGGGGAAGTTCTCTAATGAGCCAAGGTATTTTTGGACTAATTGACTTTAATGGCGACATTGAAAGTCCAAATGATTTGATAAGTAAAATGGGTGCTTTCTTGCAAAGAGATGGAAATGATATAGGGAAAGTCTCTTATGTATTTGACAACCACTACATCCTTGGAATGAAACGAACCAATGATGGCACACCTTACCAACAGCAGGAGATTGCACAAAGTGGAGACCTTGAAGGTTTCGGCATGATCCATGGCGAAATACATAATTATCAAAATTTATTAAAAGACTATTTACCTAAAGATACTCGTTGCCAGGGAGATTTAGATTTAATACTCCACCTTTACCCGCGCTATGGACCCCAATTTGCCAGGAAGTTGAATGGACTATTCTCCCTGGCGATTTTGGATCAGAGTAAATCCTCGTTCATCCTTTTGAATGACCGTTTTGGAATGGCCCATCAGGTTTACTGGACAATGATTGGCAGCAAATTTTACTTTGCCACCCACCTCAAAGCATTACTCTCATATCCGGAGGTACAACGTGAAATTGATATGGAAGGTTTGAATCTTTTCCTGAAATATTCTTATATTCCTTCACCCTGGACTATCTTTAAGGGGATCCGGAAACTTCCCCCTGGTCACATGCTTGTTTTCAAAGATGGAAAAGCAACTCTGGCTTCCTATTGGGAATTCAGCCCTCCTGACGGTTCCGTTAGCGATCTCCAAGAAGCGGTCTCGACTTACAAAGATCTATTGAGAAAATCCATCTTGAGGAGGTTGGGTAAGGATAGGCCAACGGGAATCCTTTTGAGCGGGGGTCTCGATTCAAGTGCAAATGTGGCCCTGGCTGCTGAGTGTACAAACCAAAAACTTAAAACTTTTTCAGTAGGTTTTGATGACCCTGTTTTCGATGAACGCCCTTACGCCCAGATTGTTTCTAAATACTTCAACACTCAACACTACGAAACTGCCATCACCGGCGAGGAGATAGAAGACCTTCCCCAATTAATCTGGCATCTTGAAGAGCCTTATTTTTGAAAAAATATCACTTGCTTGGTCCCGGTTGGACGTTTGCTAAGATATTCAAAAACCCCTATTTCTATGAACACGACAATTTGGCTTTTAAACTCCGTATGCTCTGGGACAGAGCAATTGATCTGAATAACTGGTATTTTTATGGATATGATGAGAATGAACTTTATAGTCTTCATAAAAACTCAACATTGGCCTATATCCCAAAAATTTTCTCTGATAACTCTAACACTCAATACTCCAACACTGAACACTTTTCCTTTGCTGACTTTTTCTGCGAGACCCAAATTAACCAGGATCTCAAGCATTATGTCAACGAAAATGTTATGGTGAAATCCGGCCGCATGGCCGATATGTTAGATTTGACTTTACGGGAATCCTATCTCGATGTGGAAGTTACAGATTTTTTGGTTTCCCTTGATTATCCATTAAAGAGATCTGGTAACCTTCTGGATCATTTAGCGGGAAAAATCAAAACAAAATTCCTACATCGAAAAGCAATGGAAGACTTGCTTCCTCCCGAAATAATGACAAAACCCAAACAGGGAGGTTTCGTTCCTGTTATGATATTTCTCAAAAATCCGGAACTGAGAAAGAGAATTTATCGCCATCTGCTCAACTCAGCAGTTATGAAAGAATATTTCAGAATTGATTACCTGGAAACCCTTTTTGAAAATTATGAGAAGATGCAAGGGAAAAAGATCTACTGGCATAACTTTTACAACTCAAAAGCCAACCGGATTTTGTTTCTTCTAACTTTTGATATCTGGTATAATTTTTATATGAAAAATAATTCATTAGAGATAATTCCACCTACTCTTACTGAGTATCTCAATGCGTGAACTATTAGATAGAAAATAGATTTCAAATCCTACCCCCCCTCTAGGGGAGAACAGGGAATTTTTAAATTTTGAGCTTTGTAATTTGAACTTTGACATTTGATATTTAGCCCATTTTTGTTCCTGACCAGAGGTGACTATGTATAGTCTTGCAATACGATCATTGATGATGCCTCTTTTAGACAGCTTCACGGGGTTTACCCTTTGGCGGGAATATAAAAATATGATCCAAATTGAACATTCATCTTTAGACGAGCTAAGAAAAATTCAGTGGCTAAAGCTTAAGGGAATCCTTGAACATGCCTATGCTAAAGTCCCTTTTTATCGAGATAAGTTCAGGAGAGTGGGAATCGTCCCCGATGACATAAGACACCCCTCCGATCTACTCCATCTTCCGCCAACCACCAAGGACGAGATCATGGAAAATTTCCCTGATGGGATCACTTCCGATGGGGAAAATAGGAGCACCTGGCAATATGTGGCTACTGCGGGGACTACCAGGCGGGTCATGGCGATTCATGATGCCCACAAGAGGAATGTGAATTGGGCTGCAGGACTGAGAGATGCCAAGCTTGCAGGGAACTATAACTTGGGAGAAAGATGGATGCAGATCCCGCCACACATGTGTACCAATATTTGCGGGATGAATGACCAAGGCCCGGTGGAATCCATACTGAGCAAAAAATTGTTCTCTTTGTTACTGTCAAAGGATTTCGGTAACCTGAGGAAATACCTATATCAACAGATGTACAGTAGACGTGAAAAATTCTATCGCAGGCTCACGCTTCCTTCTTTTAGCTCTGAGGGGACCAATATTTCTGAAGAAGACTTGGATAATTATTTGAACCAAATCCGTCAATACCGCCCAAAAGTGCTGATAGCCCTTCCAACCTATCTTTATACTTTCGCTAAATATATCATGATAAAGCACCTCCAGCCACCGCCCGTTAAGGTAGTAAAACCCATAGGCGGGTCTACCACAGCAGAAATGGTTCATGTGATTAAAGAAGGATTCCATTGTGACTTCTTTGACTCCTATGGCTGCAGTGAAATGGGTTGGATCGCTTGTGAATGTCCTCAGCACGATGGGATGCACCTTTTTATGGACCTTTACTACCTTGAAATCTGCAGAGACAACAAACCGGTTGAGTCGGGGGAAGTTGGCAGAATACTGGTAACTGATCTCTCGAATAGAGCCATGCCGTTTATCAGATATGATATTGGCGATGTGGGAAAGTGGAGAGAAGGTTCTCATGATTGTGGGAGAAACGCTCCTCGCCTTGAAGTTATGGGGAGGATACAAGATACATTGTCAAATAGCAGGGGACGGCTCTTCTCGAGCGATGATATTTGCAACTTTTTCTACCAGTATTCGGCTGTTGACAATTTCCAATTGATCCAGAAAGATCTCTTAAAGTTTGATCTCTTATTGGTGCCTAAGAATGGCTTAAAAATGGACTCCCATTCATTAATTAAGGATTTCCAAGCCTTCTTTGAGGAATCCTGCTCCTTAAATGTATATATCGTAAAATCCATAAAACCTGAAGAAGGGGGTAAATTCAGGTTTGTAAAAGCAAAAAATAATTCATCCATTTAAAGTGATAATCAAAATCTAATTTCCTATAATGACTTCGTCGTTCTCGAACAATGAAAATTGATTTATGCTAAGCTTTTTCAAGTTATCCTTCCTCTCTTTGTCATTCCTGCCCCGATTCTTATCGGGATAAACTCCAGCAGGAATCCATATCTTTTTTAGTACTTATACCTGGATTCCCGTTTGCACGGGAATGACAGAATCGACATGAAGGATGGAGGAAAGAGAATTCTATTTTCTACATAAAGCGAAGGAAAGAAAATGGACGTTAACAGCATTCGCTCAGATTTTCCGTTTCTGAAACGCCTGATAAATGGAAAGCCAATCATTTATTTTGACAATGCTGCAACTACCCAAAAGCCTCAGCAGGTAATCGATACACTTGTCAAATACTACAGTAACCATTGCTCAAACATTCATCGGGGAATACATGTTCTTTCGGAAGAAGCCTCCGAGCTTTATGAAGAGGCAAGAAGCAAGGTGGCACGATTTATTAACGCCAATGAAAGCGAAATTATTTTTGTACGCAATGCAACAGAAGCGATTAATTTGGTAAGTCAATGTCTGAAAAGTCCGGGTAAGATTATCTCGACGGTGATGGAACATCATTCCAATCTCCTCCCCTGGTCGACGAAGAGACAGGTGGAATATATAGATATTCATGACAACGGCACTATAAAAATCGATGACCTGAACAGGAAAATTGATAACAGTACTCTCCTCTTAACGATCTGTCATGTCTCCAATGTGTTGGGAGTGATCAATCCGATTGAAACAGTCATTGATGTGGCCAAGAAGAAAGGAGTCCTGACCTTAATCGATGCTTCACAATCTGTCCCGCATCTAAAAGTTGATGTCAGAAAATTAGGATGCGATTTCTTGGCCTTCAGCGGGCATAAGATGCTTGCCCCCTCAGGAATAGGAGTTTTGTATGCACGGAGGGAATTGATGGGAGAGATGACCCCCTTTCTTTTGGGCGGAAGCATGATTAAAGAGGTTCATCTTCAGGGCTATGTTCCTGAGGATCCTCCCCTCTCCTATGAAGCCGGTACCCCGAACATAGAAGGAGCTATCGCATTGGGAGCCGCAATAGATTATATCGAGCATATCGGTATTGACCAGATCTATCAACATGAACGAAAGTTAATTGGCTCCGCTCTGGAAAAAATGAAGGGGATCAGGAATTTGGAGATTTATGGGCCCACTGACCCTGATATGAGGATATCGGCCATTTCCTTCAATAGCAAAAGCCTGGGGGCTCACGCATTAGCGAAAGTGTTATGCCAGAGGGGAAATATAATGATACGTTCGGGGTTTCATTGTGCACAGCCTCTCCACGATAGGCTGCAAATCCCTCCCAGTGCGAGAGCTTCTTTCTATCTTTACAACACCGAAGAAGAAATAGAGATTATGGTTGACCTGCTCAAGAAGATCGTGAACTTCCTTTAAATCAAACCTCCCTAACTATCAGAATCGATTCTTGGGATGCCTTGATATAATTCAAGAGCCCATTCAATGATCTGTTTTCGCCTTTTTGAAAAAGACTCTGGTGGCCAATCTCCGAATTCACACTCCTCTTCACCCGGAGCTTGGCCGAGATCTTGTTTAAATTGCTGTAATTTCTGTTCAATGAGATTAGCTTTGGCATTGCCTCTCCCTTTTGCAACTGAGATCAACCTTTTTAAGAGATAAATATACTTATAGTCATTAATCCCGTCCCTAATCGCCTCCCAGGTGGGTGTAGGGATAGGGCCTTTAACACCAGGATAAGCTACCATGACCTCAGGGCCATCGAGGACAGTGAATGGGTTGCCATTACATCCCTGGCTCATTTGAAAAGTCCAGGGAACGACACCATCTACTCCCCAGCGCCATGCACCGAAGCCAAAAACATAACGAGTATACCCCCAATTTTTACTTATCAGGGCACTACTGGAATAGATCCACCACTGTTTACCTATTTGCTTTAATTTCGCTGCTTCCCTCTCATCACGGGGTATACCTGTGCAGATAACATCCACCTCCGGCCATTTCCTGGTCAATAGGGTTTTAAAGCCCAACAGTTGGGCTACCCTATTTAACTCTTTCCCCGCCAATATTCGATCCGGATCGTCAGGCTCGTCTACGAGTTGAAGGAGGAGTTTTTCCTTGGGGATGCCCAGTTCTTTTGCCATCGCTTCAAAAAGATTGAGAAGCTTACGCAGCCGTGTTTCTGCAACCCCAGCGTCATAATTGTCAATACTGCCAGGATGAAAAGGCTTGGCGGTCTGCAAAAGATGCCCCATATACCAACAAAAAGGGCCAGGGAATTCGAGTCTTTTATAGGCCTCAAGGCTGGCTTTTAGGCTTTGAAGAACTGGCTGACCGTTGGTGTCGAATTTAAGATAAAAATAGGAATGCGGATAGATCATTGTCATTCCGTGTTCTCTGAGGTCCTTATAGATCTCAAAACCTCTTTGCCTGATCAGGGCTTTTTCTTGCTCTGTCCATACATTATTATCTAACTCGTAGAAAGCATAGGTCATCATCATCCCATACTGAATATCGGTATCAGTTAGCTGTAGGGGCAGCACTCTCACGTGGATAGGGATTTTGGTCAGATGACCCAATTGTGGTTTGATGGTGATGCTACCATGGTAATCTCCGGGAATGGCAGCCGGGCCAGCTCTCAAGGTAAGCCAGTACCGCTGAGTGCAGTCCTGAGGGATCGTTACCTCCTTGGCTTCAATGATCTTGGGAGCCCAACGATAGTAGATCGTATCCGTATCGCTTTCAGGTCCTATGATTTCTGTAAGTAGGCCGACCGCTCCAATTCTTATCGAATCGGCTCCCAAAGCTCCACGCACACCCTGAAGAGAAGTAACGGATACATGCACTTTGCCCAGGTCTTTTATTGCCCTTATTGAAAACGTAAGAGGCTGGTATTCATTCCTGGAGATTTCTGTGGAGATTGCATTAATCTGCTCAGAAGCATCAGGCACAGTATTTGGATAGACCCTTTCCAGGTAGATTTTCTGAAAGAGGATGTAATCTTTATTTTTGGGTTCGTTTATTTTTGTCTTACGATTGACTGCTTTTACATCCCCTGGGATGTTATCCACAGCGAGATAATGAGGAGATTCGTAGATCTTGTCAAGACCATAGAAGCGTCTGCCAATCTGATTTCTATTTAACTCTTTCTTGCACTGAGCAAGGAGTCGGTGCTGCTTATCAAACAAATTAATAATAATCAAATATCTTCCCTCTGGGATACTGTATGGTTTATCATAATAAAATTTACCTTCTGATAAGGATATGTCAAAGCCGAGATTATTTCCCATAGAATCAAGGTTTGGAATCTTGTCCTGAGAAATGAGTTGGTTATTGCAATAAAGTTCGCCGACCACAGTTAGATCGGTTAAATTATCTAATTTCGGTAATATTTTAAAAGCGACAATGATCATAGATCTCATTTCAATACGGTTGAGTGTTATGACTCTATCTCTGACAACATATGAAACGATCTCTATTCTTGTCCGGTTATCTGAACCGGAGCAAAATAAGAGACTACCGGATAAAAGGACGGTTGCCATAAACCGGATAAATCTCAATAGTTTCTTTGCCCCTTTTTTCAGGTTCATCCCCTCTTTTCTAAAGAGGGGTAAGGGGAGATTATATATCCTCATATATTTTTTCAATAACACCATTAAGATTCTCAAAGACCTCTTTATCAGAAACCCTTAAGACCTTAAATCCTTGATTTCTCATATAATCATCTCGAATTTTGTCTTCGTTAATTCCTTCTACGGAATAGTGTTGGCCACCATCGATCTCAATTATCAAATTTGCCTTGGGACAATAAAAATCAACTATATAATTGCCTATAATCCTCTGTCTATAAATCTGGAGGCCTTTCAGTTGTTTTCTCCGCAGTTTTGACCATAAAAGTCTTTCTGCGTCTGTCATGTTTTTTCTGAGTTCTTGAGAGTATTTTTTTAATTTAGTATTATAAAGTAACATATCATTTTATTTTTATAATCCCCCCTTGTCCCCCTTTACTAAAGGGGTGGATTAAAAAGTAATTTTCAGGCGAAAATTATTTAATTCACCACCTCTCGGCGGTAATATGCGAAGATATGTTATGAAAAAAATCGTATTGATTAAAATAGTTATCATAATTCTCTTAGCATTTCCACATCATTTTTTTGAGGCTGGCGAGCTTAATCTTCCAGATCTTGTTTTGCAGGGAGTCATTAAAACCCAGTCCGAAATGATCAGGGAATCTCCACATTCCTGGAAGATTTTGGTCAATGGCGAGACGCCTCCGGAAAATGAGTTCATCCGGATCGAGGTGCTGGAAGGGACACTCCAAAATCCCTCTCTTCGCTCAAGCGGGAATGTTGATTTTTCCAGCTTCAAGGCTATTGTCAACGATGTGGTTTCTCCCGAGATGACAGAAGAACAGAAGGCGCAAGCACTCTGGCGTTTCGTCATGGAAAATTGCTATCACGGCCCCTGGGGTACATGCTTTGATGGCCTTGAGCACCTTAATATTTATGGCTACGGTTATTGCGGAACCTTTGTGGCGGCACTTGAGCCATTGTGGTGGGCGGCTGGTTTTAAGGCGCGTCATGCCAATATTGGCAATCACGCAGCCACAGAGGTTTACTACAGTCACGGCTGGCATTATTTGGACACCCACCGGCGATGTTTTTTTCTGGAAAAAGACAACCAAACTATTGCAAGCCTGGAGGCTCTTAATATTGATCCCGGGCTATGGGACATGACTCGCAGTCGGCAATTCTCGCAAAAGGGAGAAAAAAAATACTACTATATGTCCATGCATCCATCTGGCCATGGAAGTTCCCCTGACTATTCAAACAGTTTTATTATGGCGAAAGGCGATATCTTGACGCTTTCGTGGCAGAAGAATGGCAAATGGTGCCTTGCTCGCGGGGCAGAAGGTGGCGGCCAGCCGGCGCCTGAGCCTGCCATATACGCCAATGGGATTTTTAAATTCCATCGTGATCTATCAAAGCCCAGCGAATGTCTCACGGGTCTGGTTTCATCAAAGAACATTGACTGGCAGGATTCTACAACTGGTTACCTTCATCCTATGAAGCCAAAGGAGGAAGCCCATCTCGTTTACCAGATAAAAGTCCCATATTTTATTCCATCGGCCACTATTTCAGGCACGTTTTTGCGAAAACATATTAAGGACTCTATTAGCATTGATATCTCTACGGATAACGGAGGACATTGGCGGACGCTCTGGAGTGCACGGGAAACGGGTATTGTTCAAGCCGAGGTCTCGACAAGTCAGACCCAGGAAGTAACCACGGATGTGCAATGGAAGTACTCCTATCTGATCAGAATAAGAATGCAGGCAGAGACATCTTCTGCAGATGTTGGGGGCTATTTGTTGGAAAGCACCGCCCATCTTTTCTATAACCCCAAAAGCCTTCCGGCTCTGAAGGCCAGAGAGAATACAATCACCTTTCACGACGAAGCCAATACACCCCGCTTAGTCAGGGTTACCTGCAGCTGGAAAGAAAACCTGCCGATTAGGATCTCAAAGGAATTTCCTCTGGAAGGGGAGGAGATCATATTAAGTGCCCGGGTCTGCAATATTGGAAAAGGGATAGCAAAGGATGTACCCATCGTCTTCTACCTCGGTGATCCTCAGCGTGGAGGAATCGAAATTGGAAGGGATTCTATCAGTAGCATTCAGCCTGGCGGAGTAGCTTTTGTCAAGGTGAAGTGGAAGGCCACGAGGAGATCTTCAGATAAGAACGAGCGAACTATTGGCGCTGAAATTTACGTCAAGATAGATCCCCAAAATGCGATCCTGGAATCTGATAAAACGAATAACACTTCTTTCAGGATTATCAAGGTCCTCAATCCACCGGAGGTCCAAATTCCCTCAGAAAGCTTCATCAGGTTTGAAAAAAGTAAAGATCATCCGGATCTCATTGCCATCAACGCAACGGTACGCAATTTCAGCAGCTCCCCAAGCTATGGTTACTATCTCAATGACCATGGCGAGGCCACCGGGGTTGTGGTGAAATTTTTTAACGGAGAACCCAGGAAAGGGAACCAGATTGGACCAGATAGGATTATTGACAGACTTCTACCTCTTGAATTCAAAAACGTTTCAGTGGACTGGAATGTCTCGAAATTGAAAGGCCTGCAGAGGATTTACGTTCAGGTATTTCCTGGTAAAAATGTTATTCAGGCACTTGGCCCTCGAGCCCCAAATGAAGTCGCCATTGACATTGATCTTGATGTTTACCGCAGCTGTATGAGTAAGAGATAGAAAGAAATGACAAATTTCAAAGTTCAAAATTCAATTAAATGTCAAATTATAATGGTTTCGTAAAAAGTCCCAATCTGTCACCCTGAACTTGTTTCAGGGTCTCATAAGTTCTTCATTTTGTTAGATGCTGAATCAAGTTCAGCATGACATTTTCTCTCTTTTTCTACTTTTTACGAATTCATCAATTATAGATTTTAAAATCTTAGCATTTGAAATTATAAAATAAAAGTGTTTGGTTTAATGGTTAAGGTAAAGATGCCGGTTTTGTCAATAGGTTATGTCGTTGGTCTTTGAATCTTTAGCCCTAACCAATTGACGCTTAACCAAACGGGCTTCCTAACCCTAACCTAAGAACCATTTTCATGGTTCGTGCCCACCTGAGGTAGGCAGGGGTGACATAACCGTCGTGAAAGATTACTCAGGCAATATGAAAACATTGACTTTGACGATACAGTTTACTTTTCTTGCTTTATATCTTTGCCTGAGCCCGATCTCTGCGGACGAGGGGAAGAATTCGATTAAGCCCCTGAAAGTAGAGATTGTTTCTCTCCGAGAGGGAGAGGTAGTCTCTGGCAAGATTACAATTCAGGCCCTCGTAAACCATCCGGAAAAAGTAAGCTTGGTTGAATTTTATTTTCAGGAGCCAGGTGCACAGGATCGTTATAGCTGGATAGCTCACTCCCCTCCTTATTTCTGGGGTGGTGAGGGGCAGAAGCTTGACACAACTCTTTTCAATGATGGTCCGGCATCGGCAGTGGCTTTTTGCTTACCTAAAGACAGTCGTTTGCCTGTAAAGCAGAGTCGAATCCACTTAATTATTGATAATGGAAAACCTAAAGTGAAGATTCTGTCACCAAAGGATTCTGCCACTGTTAGTGGGAATGTTCCAATCCGGGTGGATGCAAACGACCCGAAAGGGATACACAAAGAAGCTGGAATTGTTGCAGTCTATATTTATGTCGATGGTGGCCTCTTGCAAAGGCTACCAAAACCTCCTTTTGTGGCTACGTTGAGTACCTGCTTATTAGCGCCGGGCTTGCACTCCATCCGGGTGGTGGCAGAGGATACAGAAGGATTGATCAGCGCAGATAGTATTATGGTGAATGTTGAACGTGGGGGAAGTGCCCTCGGAATAAAAAATCGATAAAGCCGTAGCAAACTTGGAGTCACAAAGACGATGACGTTTAACATTATTTTACATTTTGTAGGAGCTGTTTTTTGCGGATGCCTGGCTGTATTTGTTTTTTGCAAAGATAAGCGTTCTTTTGTGCACAGGACATTCGGGGCCGGGATGATGGTCTTGGCAGTTGAAGGGGCATTCAATGCCCTCGTTTCCAGGGCCTTTTTCCCTACAGAGGTGATGAAATGGCAGTACTTAAAGTTGATTGCCACAGCCCTCCTTCCAGGCATCTGGTTGCTATTTAGCCTGAGCTTTGCCCGGGCAAACTATAAGGAAACCCTGACTAAATGGCGATGGGTTATTCTTGCTGCTTTCGCGATTCCGCTCGCCCTGGTAACCTGGTTTGGTCATTCCCTCTTTAAAGGCATGCCTGCTCTAGATTCCCGCTCGGTGTGGTTGATTCACCTTGGCTGGTCCGGGTATCTTTTCTATCTCCTCTTCTTGCTGGGCACAGTTATCATCCTGATGAACCTGGAGAGGACGCTTCGAAACTCCGCCGGGAGCATCCGTTGGCAGATCAAATTTATGGTCCTTGGTCTCGGAGGAATTTTTGCAGCGCGAATCTATACAGGCAGTCAGGTATTGCTCTTTCAATCTTTGAATATGGCACTCGAGGAGGTCAATGTCGGTGCACTCATTTTAGCTAATGTGCTGATTGTTTGGTCACTTATTCGCGCCCGCTTATTGAATTTCGATGTCTATCTTTCGCAGTCATTCCTATATAACTCAGTCACGATCTTGATCATCGGGATTTATCTGGTTGCAGTTGGCATTCTGGCTAAGTTGGCCAGTTATCTTGATATCTCGCAGACTTTTTTGATCGAAGCTTTATTCCTATTCATTTCGCTCCTTGGCTTAACGGTTATATTGTTATCAAACAAACTGCACCAACAGATCAAAAGGTTCGTTAATCTCCATTTAAGAAGACCTAAGTATGACTATCGAAGAGTATGGACATCGTTTACGCACCGGACAGCCTCTCTCATTGGCATCAACGAGGTCTGCGCACCCGTAACAAAGATGGTTGCTGAGACGTTCGGAGTCCCTTGTGTTAATATATGGCTCCTCGATGAGGCTCAAGAGAACCTTATATTGGGTGGATCAACGGTTTTTTCTCAGGCAGAGGCGAGAGATTTTGTGAAAGATAGGAAAGCGGTGGGGGAATTTATTAAGGCAATGAAAGATCAGAAAATGCCCATTGACTTTCAACAGTCAGAGATGGATTGGGCCAAAGAGCTAAGAGAGTCGAATCCTGAGTATTTTCGTGATATTAGAATTCGTTATTGTGTCTCACTCCTTTCTGGTAACGAATTTTTGGGGGTTATGGACTTGAACGAGAAATTGACCAAAGAGGATTTCACCTTTGAAGACTTTGAACTGCTAAAGACGATTGCAGATCAGGCAGCTGGAACTATCCTCAATATCAAAATGTCTCAACGCCTTAGTCAAGCAAAAGAGAGAGAAGCATTTCAAACCATGTCGGCCTTTTTTGTGCATGACTTGAAGAACCTGGCATCAAAACTTTCCTTGACCATGCAAAATTTACCAGTCCATTTTGATAAGCCGGAATTCCGTAACGACGCATTACGGGCGATTTCTGATAGCGTGGCCAAAATTAATAACATGAATACACTCAACACACTGAATGGTTGTAAAGTCTCAATTAAACAAGATCTCAACCCATTACCGAAATTTTTAATGGATTCTGAACAGATACAGAAAGTTTTAACAAATTTAATCTTGAATGCCAATGAGGCAATCAGAAATGGAGGCGAGATCCGGGTAGCCACGGAGCAAAAAGATAGGTGGATCATACTATCAGTTAGCGATAACGGATGCGGGATGTCAAAAGAATTTGTAGAAAATTCACTCTTCCACCCCTTCAAAACAACAAAAAAGCAGGGCATGGGCATCGGCCTCTTCCACAGCAAGATGATCGTTGAAGCTCACCACGGTCGCATCGAAGTCGAAAGTGAACCAGGGAAAGGGACCACCTTTAGAGTGTTCCTACCATTAGCAGGAAAATAGTGTTAAGTGTTAAAGTGTTCAGTAACCTATGGCCATCCGTTATTATACATGACGACATAAGTCTGACGCAGTCTGTCATTCCGGGCTTGACCCCCTTTGCTGTGATTCAGAAGGATGATTCGATTATTAGGTAGGTTTGTTCACCTCTTTAGAATTAGCTTTATTGGGGTGTTGATTTATTTCTTATCAATTTATCCTGCTCCTGTATGCGCACAAAAGGATTTATCGGCCCTGGTAAAAAAAGTTATTCCTTCTGTAGTGGTTATCAATGTTTTTAATAGAGAAGGTAAATGGAGAGGAGGTGGAACAGGATTCTTCGTCAAAGAAGAAGGATTGTTGGTCACTAATCGTCATGTTATTGATGGGAAGGCAAGGGCAGTCGCAAAAATTTCAAATGGGGAATTTTTACCCGTTGAGGGCATGCTTTCGGAGGATGGCAATGGAGATTTAGTCCTCTTAACTCTTGGAGTTAAGGGAAGGTCTTTCCCAACCCTCAGCCTTTTAGATACAGAGATTGAAACTGGGCAACCAATAGTTGTTATTGGAAGTCCATTGGGGCATGAAGGAACAGTATCAGACGGAATTGTCTCGGGGGTTAGAGATGTGCCCAATTTTGGAAAGATTATTCAGCATACTGCCGCTATTTCCAAAGGTTCGAGCGGAAGCCCTGTCCTTAATATGAAAGGTGAAGTAATTGGAGTTGTTGTAGGTTATTCAATCGTAGAAGGTCAAAATCTCAACTTCGCCATCTCTGTTGACAGGGTTAAAGGTCTTCTTTCACATAGTCAAGCAACGCCTCGTGAACTTGTTGAATTCGTAAACAGGGACGAAGAAAGATGGCTTGGACTACTTTCAAATGGTCGCTACGAGGAGTTAATCAATTATTTGAAAAAGAGAAATCAAATAAGTCCACATAATGCTATGGCCCATTTTTACCTCGGATTGGCTTTTGCAAGATTATCCCGTAGCAATGAAGCGATTGAAGCATACAAGCAAGCGATTCGAAACGAACCAGATGATT
>JBEKWN010000097.1:0-12674 GCA_049513055.1 Thermodesulfobacteriota bacterium | reverse complement strand
GCCTTAAAAGCAGCATCATGTCCTCTCCGCATGTTACGCATCGTGCCATTCCTCCTTCTCGGTTATGGCAGGCTAACATGCACCTTATACCTCTGTCCAGTTTTTGGGGAGTATTATAATTTAAGTCCTTAAATTTATCATTCTCATCCATATGTGACTGGAATGTATCAAATTAAGAATAGGGTGTCAATGAGGGTTAGAAGGGAGAACTTATAACAAAATTCAGGATGAGATTTTGATCTTAACGAAGGCTATTTAGTTCTTTTTCTCCTTCCTATATACCCGAAAATCTCTGTGTCAGAATTGTGACTGGGATGTGATTGGTTTACGTAACTAGCAGGGGAGCCAGACCGTCAAAAGTTGCTCTTTTCAGATTAGAAGTCCGTAGGGGAGCGCTTGAGGGGGCGCTTGTGGGGATCACATCTTCATATGGCATTATTTTCGTCGGATTTGAGATCAGGCAATCTTTATAGCTTATTGATCAAAGCATGTTCTTAGGATAGGTGATCTCTCGTGAATAATACTTAACTTGAAACCCACTGCCGAATATCTCTGGGTTGAGGAGTACACCTACTAATCCTCAGTAGGAAGATGATCGGGGAGTTGATGATTACCGAAAGAAATAAACAAAAAGTTCTACTATCATAATTCAAGGATTCTCCTTTTAAGGTGAGCTCAACGTTACCAAAAGGACCAGAATACCAAACTTTGTATTTCCCACGCTCTTTCATTACTTGGGCTTCATATCTCATCCATGTCGGAGCAGCAATTGATTCAGTACTCACAATTGCCAAAATATAAAGGCTTGCCTTTTCCTCGTCGATTTTCTCTACAATTAGAAAGTACGGGGAGGTACCAGACCCCTCCCAGTTACCAAAAAAGGCTGATAGTTCTTTTGGTAACGAAGGATCGGGTTGGACGATTTGAAGGTCAGCTGGCATAGAAGGGGCAGCCATCACCATAGAACAAAACAAAATACTCACCAATACAATGCTTGCTGTCAATACGAGGATTGTTTTCATAATTTACCTCCTTTCTCTTATTTAGTCTTTCGTTAGACCTTTTGATATGATTTGACGAAGTCGGCACCTTTTGGAAACTTCACTTCATAACTTATATTTGTTTTTTTGGAAGGCCCTTAAAATATCTTTAGAGGTCAGAGAGAGACAGAGCTAAATTTTTGCTGGCAACTCTAAATCTCTACAGGGAGATTTTAAAGGCCTTTCTCCATCCACCACACCCCTTCGGAAAGAGAAGGTCCCATTCGGATTGTTGATTCAACAATACTAAAAGCGACTACTTTGTCAACAGAAAAGTGAAATTGTGAAAATTATCTTTTTGAGGATTATCACTTGAAATCTGGTATAGCGATATGGAATCTCGACTTGTTGACTTCAGGAAAGAAGAGTTGAGAAGGGGGGTGTTTAGTTCACCACAGCTCTTCACTCTAAGATAACTCCTCAGACAATGATGACTGGTAGAAACATACATAATGTTTGTAAGGTCACAGAAGTCGCCAGAGATGATAAAGATGGGTGGCAACCATAACTTTTCACGCTTCGTCGAGATAGCAAGGCATGTGGGTCATTTAGGTATAATCCGTTCTCTCATTGGCCTTTCTCATGCCATTTTATAACGGATTTCTAACGGAATTAGAAAAATATTTATAAAACTCATAATTTCCTCTGCGGTGAAATCCAACCACAAACAATATGTTATCGACTTCCTGCTGGATTAGCTTGTACATGAGAAGGTCTTCAAAGGAAACGACTTGTTTAAGATCGAAACTGATTCCCATAAAAATCTACTAAAAATATAATGGAATTGAAAAATTTAAAATATGGAATTAGAATGAGAAGACCAAAACCCGAAAATACTTTTGATTGTGAGGATGGTACAAATGAAAAAAAACGTTGGGGAAAAATTTATGAATACGATTGGTGCAAATCTGGATAGATTGATCACTATCGATTGGCGAGGACAGGGACATATTCATCCCCTCTACCAAGCGGCTCGCGACAAATCGGATGGTCCCTTAACTATGCGTGCAGCCCAGAAATTTGTGGATAAGATCAAAGAAGGGGATGTCGTTTTCATCATGGCCGGTTTTCCAGTAGGGCCCTTTGATGTCCTCGAGGGTGGAAAGGTCCTCAAGGAACATACCTTTAGTAGCAATATGTTAGCTCCTGAAACGGATGGAGTTGTTGCGGCAGCCTTGATTGCCCGTGCAGTTGATCTTGGATTTAAAGGGAAGCCCGTTGTTTTTTGTGAAGACGAGAGCGTCCATATTATTAAAGGCTGTTGTGAAGCAGCCGGACTCAGGGTATTAAATGATTTTAAAACCAGTCTATTGATGCCCCACACGGTTATTGTGCTTCCATTTACCAAGGATCCCCAGAAAGCCCCGGAAGAAGCCAATAAGGTATTGGATGAGATGAACCCCAAGGCAGCCATTTCCATTGAACGACCGGGAAGAAACGAAAAGGGGTTTTATCACATGGCCAATGGACGATCGATTACTGATTTTGTGGCAAAAATTGATGAACTTTTCGAAGGTGTGGGGAAGAGAGGGGGCTTAACCATTGGGATAGGCGATTTGGGCAATGAGTTAGGAATGGGGATCCTAAAAGAAGCGACAAGAAAGACGATCTTTTATGGAGAAAAATGTCGATGTGGTTGTGGTGGAGGTATTGGAGCTTCTTATCCTGCCGAGGCAACCATTTTTGGCGCTATTTCGGAAGATGCCACCTATGCCTTTTTGGCCTGTTTGGCGTATCTCTTATCTCAGCCCGAGATTCTTCAAAGTAGTGAAATGGAGATTCGGATTCTTGAGACGGCATGTAGCCGAGGAGCTATCGATGGTCCTTCTGGCTTGAGGAATCCCAGCATCGATTATCTGGACGTAAGAATTCACAATCATCAGATTGAATTGATGAGGGAGATAATCCAGTCTCCTGGGAGATTTCTTAGACTTCAGCCTTTTTTCTATGGTGACCTCATTTCCAAGTGAAATGGGAGAACCTGTTAATAGGATAGGAAATGATATCCTTTCCACTTCTTCTTCAATCAAGCATTAGTGGGTTGTTGATGGGAGGGATTTATGCCCTGGTAGCTGTGGGTCTCTCTCTTATCTTTGGACTCATGAACATCGTCAATTTTGCCCATGGAGATTATCTAATGCTAGCAATGTATGCAACTTTTTGGGCAAATTACCTTCTTGGATGGGATCCTTTAGTCACCTTACCCTTTGTGTTGTTTATTTGGTTTTTCGCTGGAGCAGCGACTTACAAAGTTGTCATTCGCCGGATCCTTGATGCTCCCATGGTAGCCCAGATGTTTTGTACTTTTGGTTTAGGCTTGTTCCTCCGTTATGGGGCTTATTTTTTCTGGAGTGCTGATGTTAGAAAAGTAAATGACAATCTACTGTCAGGGATTCTGGATCTTGGTAATATTTATATCACCAAGGCTGAACTGGTAGCCTTTTTCGGTAGTTTCGCCGCAACCGCTCTTTTATTCTTATTCATCAAAAAGACAAAACTAGGAAAAGCCATCCAGGCAACCTCACAGAATAAAGAAGCGGCAATGGAGATGGGGATTCGTACGGATAAGGTCAACGCCATAGGATGGGGAATCGGAATTATGTGTGTTGGCCTTGGGGGTGTACTTCTGGCCACGTACTACCCAGTGCATGTATATTCGGGCTGGATGTTTAGCCTGATTTCCTATATCTCTGTTGCCTTAGGAGGCTTTGGGAGTTTCTGGGGAGTCTACCTCGGGGGGATGATGATTGGCGTCATTGAAAACGTATTGGGCACGGTCTTTATCCCAACATTTAAAATGGTTTTCGTATACACGACCTTCATATTTATTTTAATCTATAGACCCAAGGGCCTTTTCGGAAAATTTTAGTGTCATTACAGTATGGGATTTTAGGATGGAGAGGATACTTGAGAAACTAAAGACTTATAAGATTTGGGGTGTGATTTTGATACTGGGTTTTTTAGTTTTGTATCCCTGGATTTTCACCGACCCCCATCCTAGGCACATCATGATCATCTTACTCATGTATGTGGTTCTCGGTCAGGCTTGGAACATCCTTGGAGGATATTCAGGGCAGATCTCTTTGGGGAATCACATCTTTTTCGCTCTTGGGGCCTATACATCAACCATGTTGTTATTAAAAGTTGGTATGCCTCCTTGGATAGGCGTAATACCGGGTGCTATGTTGGCTTCGATCGCTGCCATTTTTATCGGGGAGATCTGTTTTGATCTTAGAGGACATTATTTTGCCATTGGAACCCTTGGACTCGCAGAAATCACCTATATTATATTTCTGAACTGGAACTTCGTGAATCGTGCTTTCGGTTTCCAAATTCCTATTCTGAAAAATTCGACCTATTATGTGCAGTGGGCAAATAAGGAACCTTACTTTTATATCATATTAACGATGGCCGTTTTGGTGGTGGCTTTTGTTTGGAAAATAGATAAATCCACCCTTGGGGTTTATTTAAAGGCCATTAAAGAGGATGAAGAAAGGGCCAAAAGCCTTGGGATCGATTCTCGAAGGTATAAATTGCTCGCTTTTGTCATCAGTGCTGTGATCACATCATTTACTGGTACATTCTATGCTCAATACATTCTTTATATCGATCCTGACAGCCTGCTCAATTTAGAGTTTGCCCTTCCTATTATCATCATACCCATGGTGGGTGGGATGGGAACGGTATTGGGTCCAATCTTGGGGGCAACACTTCTGATCCCTTTAGCCGAATATGCACGTACCACTTTTGGAGGAGGAGGGAGAGGAGTTCACATCTTGATTTACGGTTTAATTATCGTTCTATTAGCTCTCTATGAGCCCAAGGGGCTGATTGAAATTGTTAAAAGGAGATTCGGCAAGACCTTCAAGTTATATGGTGATGGCTCAAGCGCACTTTTCGGGGAAAATGATAAGTCATGAGTGTCCTGAAAATCCATGGATTGACAAAGAGTTTCGGTGGCTTAATAGCCGTTGATGAAGTGGATATCACTGTGAAACAAGGGGAGATCCTCGGTTTGATCGGTCCAAATGGGTCAGGGAAGACAACTCTTTTTAATTGTCTTACAGGCCTTTACGAGGCAGATAAAGGGAAGATCCTGTTTAAGAATGAAGACATCGTTGGATTCTCCCCTTACAAAATTGCTCAAAAAGGGATTGCCCGAACTTTTCAGCTCGCCCGGGTCTTCCGTGATTTGACCTTGTTTGAAAATATGGTGTTGGCCCAGAATCATCTTGGGGAAAAGTTCCTTCGAACACCAACGAAATGCTTTGATCAACCCTTGTGTGATCTGGTAGACTATTGGCTTGAGTTTGTAGATCTGTCAAGATTGCGAAACGAATTGGCAGGAGAGGTTTCATATGGCCAGCAGAAACTTCTTGAGTTTACCATGATTCTCATGCCAGACCCTGAATTAATTCTTCTCGATGAACCAACCTCGGGCGTCAATCCTGTCATGATCAATAAAATCATGTCATTGATCAGGAAACTTCATGATCAGGGGAGAACCATGTTCATCATCGAGCATAACATGAAGGTGGTGATGAATCTGTGCGAGCGTATTTATGTTCTAGACCATGGTAAAAAGATATGTGAGGGGACTGGTGCCGAGGTGCAACGTGATGGGAAAGTGATCGAGGCCTATTTTGGATACTAATTCATTCTTTAAAATAGAGAATATTTTTTCAACATATGGAAAGTTTGATGTTCTAAAAGGTGTCTCCCTGGGAGTGGACAGAGGGGAATGTATCTGTATCATTGGGCCGAACGGGGCTGGAAAATCGACGGTTTTTAAGTCAGTCACTGGCTTCTTGCGTCCTCGAAAGGGTTCGGTCCACTTCAAAGAGGATGATATTACCTATCTGAATGTGGTAGAAATCATGAAAAAGGGGATCGTATATGTATTCCAGCACCACAGCATTTTCCCCCGGATGAAGGTGATAGAAAATCTTGAAATGGGGGCCTTTATACGAAAAGACAAAGTTCAGATAAAAAAGGATATTAATACAGCTCTGGAAATGTTTCCTGTTCTTGGAGAAAAGGAGAACGAACTGGCGGGTACGATGAGCGGAGGCCAGCAACGAATGCTCGAGATCGCTCGGGCTCTGATCCAAAGGCCTGAACTTCTTCTTTTGGATGAACCCACTCTGGGGTTAGCCCCTACCATTGTCCGCAGCATTTTCCAGAAGATTAAGGAGATCAATGAGCAACTTCAAATCACACTGATGATTGTCGAACAGAATGCAAAAAGTGCATTATCCATATCACACCGGGCATATGTGCTTGAAAATGGGAAGAACAGAATGGAGGGCCCCACACAGGAGATTCAAAACAATCCAG
The DNA here is from genome assembly GCA_049513055.1 of Thermodesulfobacteriota bacterium. Lineage (GTDB taxonomy): Bacteria > Desulfobacterota > BSN033 > BSN033 > UBA1163 > UBA1163. The sequence goes on along the minus strand of JBEKWN010000097.1, from coordinate 6,297 downwards.
AGGTCGTCAAACTTTACCTTGGCGGTGAATAGGAGATAGGATAACAGAGAGTTTCATACAAAAATACAAAGGAAAGGAGGACATGATTATGAAAGGGAAAATTTTTATCAGTTTATTTCTAGCGGGTTTTCTTCTTCTTGTGTCATTCCCTGCGCAAGGGGCGGAAAAAACAATCCGAATCGGAGCGATTTGGCCACTGAGCGGACCTGTCTCACGTGAAGGCCAGGAAGCAAGAGTTGCAGTTGAGTTGGCCAAAGACATTATCAACAACAAAACAAACCTTAAAGGGATCCCTTTGGCCCAAACGGAAGGGTTGCCGAATCTGGGAGGAGCTAAAATTGAAATCATATGGGGAGATACCCAAGGGAAACCCGAAATCGGCCGGGCAGAAACAGAACGTTTGATCACTGTTGAAAAGGTGGTGGCTATTATAGGTTGTTATCAGAGTGCAGTCGCCATCGCGGCCATTCCGGTAGCAGAAAGGTATGGAATCCCTTTTGTGGTTGCCGACGCGATAAATCCGGATATTTGCAAGAAAGGTTATAAAGTCGTATTCCGTACGACACCCATCAATACGGCCTATGTGAAGAATGCCCATGACATGATTGATGAATTTCAAAAGGAATTTGGTACAAAATATGAGAGGTGTGTCTTTTCACACGATACTTCTTTTCAGGGCAATGATTTTGCCAAGGCTGGCACAGAACAGGCATTAGCACGAGGCTATAAAGTTATAGGGGCAGTAGCCACCCAAGAAGGCGTAACTGATGTGACATCGGATGTTCTCAAAATAAAGTCCATGCAGCCTGAAATTCTGCTGCTTCATCACTATTCAGGGAATGCCATCCTTTTACAAAAGGCATTTGCAAAATATCGGGTAGATGCAAAAGTGTTTATGGCCTACCCGGATTCTTATAACCTATCAGATTTCTTAAATGCCACTGGCAGCGATTCGGATTATATCTTTTCTCCGGGGATCTTCCCGCCACGACTTGTAGAAACCCAGCCCAAAATGCAACAAGTAAACGAGATGTTTAAGCAGAGAGTGAAGAGAACTGGTCAAGACCTACGGATGAGTGACGTTGGCGCTCGTGACCTTCAAGCCCTATTAGTTCTTGGTGAGGCTATTAACCGTGCCAGATCGACGGATCCCCAGGCCGTCATCAAGGCCCTTTCTGAGACCGACTTAAGTCAAGATCAGGTGATCGTCCCATGGAAAGGGGTCAAATTTGATTCAACGGGTGAAAACATCCGAGCTTCAGCCGTCATACAGCAACGCGTGAAGGGCCGTCATGAAATTGTTTGGCCGTTGAATATGAGAAGTACTAAGCCGATTTGGCCGGCTCCAAGCTGGGAAGAGAGGCTCCAAAAAGGGGAATAAGAGAAAAAAAACGAACCCTCTTCGAAGATAAAAAGGGCAGGGCTTTGATCCTCTGCCCTTTTAGCTTAATCTTTAACGAAGGGAATGGGGGAAAACCAATGTTGGAGAATATCATTGGTCGACATAAGACCGAAGTGGATACGCCTGCCCTTTTACTTTATATGGATGCGGTAGAAAGAAATATTGCTACAATGGCAAGCTTCTTTTCAGACAAATCTTGCAAACTTAGGCCCCATATCAAAACACATAAGCTTCCGCTGATTGCCCATAAACAGATGGCGGCAGGAGCCATTGGGATTACTTGCGCCAAACTTGGGGAGGCGAAGATATTTCTCGAGGCAGGGATTGAGAATGTTCTGATCGCAAATGAAATTGTAGGGGACGGAAAAATTCAGAAATTGATTAATCTTTCCAATTATGGAAACCTCATCGTCTGTGTTGATAATTTTGAAAACGGAAGGAATGTTTCTGAAGCGGCAAGAAAAATCGGTAGGAAGATCAATTTCCTCGTAGAGATTAATGTCGGATTAAACCGTTGCGGAGTCAGGCCTGGGAAACCAGCATTAGAATTTGTACAAAAAATAATGGGACTAAAGAATTTAGTTTTTCGGGGCTTAATGGGTTATGAAGGTGGTTTATTCATCAATGATATCGAAGCAAAAAAGAAGAAGTGCATTGAATGCAATAAATTATTGGTAGAGACAAAGGACCTCATTGAAAAGAATGGATTCCCCATAGAAATTGTCACGGCCGGTGGATCGAATACGTTTAACTTCACGGGTCTTTATCCCGGAATTACGGACATTCAGGTTGGGTCCTATGTCACCATGGACAGTCATAACAGGTTTTACGGGCTCGATTTTGAGCAGGCCATCACAGTTTTGACAACGGTCATCAGTCGTCCCGAGAGAGAGAGGGCTGTAACCGATTCCGGGATGAAATCTCTTTCAACCGATGAAGGGCTCCCTATATGTAAAGAGTCTGGGATCGCTGTCTTCAGACTGAATGAGGAACACGGCCACCTGAGAATAGAAAACCCAGACCATGATCTATCCGTCGGGGATAAAATCGAATTGATTCCAAGCCATGGCTGTACAACGATCCCCCTCCATGATCGTTACATTATTATCCGTAACGATTACGTGGAATCTGTGGCTGAGATTTATGCCCGGGGGGCAAGTCAATAGTGGAGATCTGTAAACTCTGACTTAGAAAAAAGTTCTCAAACCGGGGAGGTTCATCAAGGTTACCGGTTACGCCCCTAAAGGTCACCGTGGGTGTACCAGCTGACGTCTTACGGCGGCGTCCCGACGTGCGCCGGGCTGAACGCCAGCTGGCTGCCCGAACAGCGAGGATTGGTGTGGCTACCGCGGATTTCTACCCCAAGTTCATGTGGGTAGTTCCCAAGCTTTTCAAGTAGCTCTCATCTCTAAAAGAAACCATGGTATATCCTGGGACAAGACCAGAGGAAAAATCCGTCGATCATTATTCGGGTCGAGTTGTTTTTCTTATTGGTTTCAAATAGTAGTGGATTTCGACAATATTGACGCGCAATTCGACAAAAGGAGGCCGAACCCAGTACCAACCGTACACCACAGAGAAGAGAATGTCTTATTTGAGGTTGAAATGTTGGACAGTATGTAAATTGAATCGCGTGAGGAAAAAACAAATAAGGTGGCAGTAGAGAATTTTAAACTCTAAACTGCAGATATCTTGCCAATACCTTCACTTGTCCAAACCTGAAGATATCTGATTGAAATCTGCATCGAAAAGGGCTCTTTATTGATTACAGGAAGAAGTCCTCATTTTCCAAAATCCTGCTGGTCAAAAAAGCCATGTTAAGGCTTTCACCTACTACTCTACAGTCTGAGATAACCCTGAAGGTCAACGATTACGGAAAGAAATATGCACGATTAAACGAAGAGTAAATTTGCTGCAAGTTCCTTCGGTTCACTTCAGCCCAGCCTTACGCAAGGCGTTAGCGGTTTTATCTTTTTTCGATTGCTCCTTCATTAGGGACCTTTTTAGGTACCAATCCACCGAGAACTTGGGATTTATCCTGAGAACTTCTGCGGCTTCGGCCCGGGCCTCCTTCTCACGACCCATCATACTGTATGTGGCAGTCAACTGGATGTGAGTCCATAGATAATTAGGGCCGTAATGAAGTGATTTCTTAAATGCCGAGATCGCCTCCTCATACCGCCCCGTAAACATGAGGGCGTTGCCCAATTGGAGATAATTTAAGAGCGAACCGGCAGGGTCGAGTCGGATTGCTTTTTCACACAACGGAATGGCGTCTTCCCACCTACCTGCGAAGTTCAGAATCATGGCATAATTGGAAAGGACAGTCGCTCCACTGGGGTTGAGGGCTAAAGCCCGTTCCGCCTCAGCAATCCCCTTATCATACTCCCTTTTTTGGGTATAGAGATACCCCAGAAGACTGTGGGCCTCGGCAAGGGTATCATCCAGAGCAAGGGCTTTTTGTACCATGTCTATACCTTTCTCAATAGACTCCTGAGGGGTGGAGCCAAGCCAATAATCCACGCTGTGGACATAAGCCATGAGGAGGTACGCCATGGGAACCCCTGGGCACATTGCAAGAACTTCCTCTGCTATGCGCCGAGCCACGTTGTTATCCTCGAGCGTGCGCCGATCCGCGTACTCAGTCCCTTCCATTATCCTCAGATAGCAATCGAGACCTTGCTTCCCCCTGTAATACTTTTCGGCATATTTTTGTGCCCTCAAAACTTCTGCCCCCAGTGTTAACTTCGCTTGAACGCCCCTCAGAACCTTTAATGTAATGTCATCCTGGAGAGCAAATATATCCTTCAGACCACGATCGTATTGCTCTGCCCAGAGGTGATTCCCCGCGAGGGCATCAATCAACTGGGCGGTGACGCGAACACGGTCACCCGACCTCTGAACACTCCCTTCCAACACATACCGGACACCCAGCTCTTCGCTTACCTGCTTGACCTTCACCGCCTTTTCCTTGTACGTGAAGGCAGAATTTCGGGCGATCACAAACAACCCCGGTACTTTGGAAAGGGCGGTGATGATTTCCTCGGTCATCCCGTCGCAGAGGAATTCCTGCTTTGGATCACCGCTCATGTTGACAAAAGGGAGCACAGCAATAGAGGGCTTATCAGGAAGAGGAAATGCCATCTTCTCTTTAGAAGCAACTTCCGCAGGTGGTGCCGCAGGGTGCAAATATAAACGCCACATCACAAGAGCAGCGGCTACAATAATAAGAATTGCTAAAACTATTAAAGCTCTCTTCTGCCATTGCCTTTGTTTAGCCTTTTTCTCTCCGATTACCTTGCCCGCTGCCTCAGGCTCCATCAGGACTCGATATACTCGAACTGGTTTTGCGATGTTCTTTACAGTCTGCTCACCAAGATATTCATACCCCAGAGATAGTTTATTCTCCACATGGTCATAAGCAGTTCCAGAAATACAAATGCCTCCTGCGTCAGATAAGCTTTCTAAACGGGCTGCGATATTGACCCCGTCTCCCAAAATCTGCTCTCCATCCTCAACTACATCCCCAAGGTTGACACCAATCCGAAACTCCATTTTACGATTTTCTGGAAGCTCAGCATTTCGGGTTTTCAGTTCCTTCTGAATATCCACAGCACATCGAACTGCATCGACCACGCTTCCAAACTCCGCAAGAACATTGTCTCCTGGAGCATCCACCACTCTGCCCCTTTGTTGTTGGATGAGGCTTGACATCACTTCTTTGTAAGTATTAAGAGTGCGGATTGTCCCCTCTTCATCTTCACCCATGAGACGGCTGTAGCCTTTGACATCCGCACTGAGAATGGCAGTAAGTTTACGTTTAACTTCTTGTGTGGTCATGGAATCCCCCAAAGGTTGGTTGGGAGGGTGGTCAAAACTCTACGATTGGATAAGAGTCTACTAATTTTGAATAGAAACTTCAATAAGAATCGTTGATTACCATTTGAAAGGGCGTATAGAAGGGGAAAACTCAAAAATCACGCTTTCAGTCAACTATTGTTAAATTACCTCCTTTGGTTTGAAATAGGTTCGTTGAGTAAGCATGGCAAAAATAACTCGGATCAACTTATGGGCCGTGGCAAACAAAGCTTTTTGAGGAGGGAGTCCCTCTCTCTTTCTTCTGAGAAAATATGCCTTGAAGAAAGGGTTCTTACTTGCCACAGCCACGGTCATGAGATAGACAGCTCTTCGGAGATGCCGATTGCCCCTCTTAGAGAGTTTACTCATCCCGATATAGTTTCCTGATTCATGCAGAGAAGGGTCGATTCCCGTAAAAGCGATGAGCTTTTTGTGGGAGGCATAATTTTGGACCTCACCCATTTCAGCCAAGAAGGGCGCAGCCGTCTTCGGCCCCACCCCTTTGATGGATCTCAGGATCTTGAGATCATCTACCCTTGTGGCCTTGCATAAATCAGTGAGAAGCTTGGTCATTTCATCCAGCCTTTCTTGTAGGTGCAGAAGCGTGGCAATCTTCCCCTGAAGAATGATCTCTTTGGCCGGACTCACCGTCCCGATCGAGGTTTTGGCTGCCCGAAGGATATCCTCCGCAGAAAACGTAAGTTTGTTCCCCACATAAGGCCCCTTCAACGCCTTTGCGATGGCCCTCGATTTTGCCCCTCTTACCAGACGTGCCGACGGATACTGCTGTAGAAAACGAAGCATCGCGCCTGTGTAGAGATTCCCGATCGATTCAAGCTCCGGAAAGACCGTCCTTAAGACCCTCTTGATCTCTACCTTGGTGGCTGCCATCAGATGACAAAGCGACTCCCTCTCCCGGGAAAGATCCCTCAGATCCTGATGATCCTGTGAAAGAGATAAATGAGAAACCTCCTCATGGTGATCCATCAGAAATCTCGCAATCGTCATAGCGTCTTTCTTATCCGTCTTGGTCTTCC
>JBEKWN010000096.1:0-34790 GCA_049513055.1 Thermodesulfobacteriota bacterium | reverse complement strand
TATGCGAGCTATCCGGGGAAAGATGGAGGAGGAAGAGGAGAGATGCGATGAATTTGCAAGCGATTCGGATGGTTCAGCCAAGATCGCACTGATCGCCATTGACCGTTCGATCGGCGCTTGGGTAGTGATTCCCCACTATAACCATCTGGTTGCTGAGAGCGTTCTCGAAATTATCTCCTTTCTCGACCGTTTGAGGCAGGCCGTTGAGGAAACATTCCCTAGGGCGAGATCATTTCTTCGACCGGGATTTGATAGAATCGATCTAAATTTACAGGGACGGTGTCATCCATAAAAAAGTTGGCCAGGTTTTTTGATATATAATTTGAATTTTATAGCCAAAAAATAATCAAAAAAGGGAATACAATTTGATAACCGAGGGGGTTTAGCGATGCCGAACGAATCACTATTTCCGCTTAAAAATGTTCTAGGAATGGATAACGAACCGAGGAACGAGGCTGGGGTTATAATTCTCTTCACTCTGGAAATGAACAAGCTAGGGTTCTCTGGGGTAGTCAAAGCACAAGGGAAATTCCCGGATTGTATTGCGCGCCGAAGGGGCAAAGGATTAATGATAGAGTTCGAATATAAGTCTAAGCATTTCGTAACACACGGTCATTTAGAGGAATTGGGAAAGAAAAAATGCACCATCGTGTGTTGGGAGGACAATTGGCAAAATCCTCCAAGGAACATCTCTATTATTTCTTTAAGCAGAAAGTTAGGATTGTCAAACCGAGTCCGATTGGCTCATGTTCAAGACGAAGATGACATTCGGTTTCTTGATAAAACACGTAGAAAGAGGTTCCCATGGTCCATGCCAGCAGGGACAAGGAAAGGAGACTTGCTTCTCGTTTGGCGATCAGGCCCCAAGCAATCGAAGTTTTATGATATCCTTCAAGCCCTTCAGGATGCAACGCCGAAGCATCATTTCTCAGGGTGGGGGGAATGCAAAATCATTTGCCATTTGAAAAATCCAGTCACATTAAAAGACATTAGGAACCATAGAGAATTAGGTAACTCACCAATGGTAAGGTCTGCATTTTTCATGGGATCAAATAAGGAGCTTACACCATATTGGACCTGGCTCTATCAACTCATACTAGAAAGGAATCCTTATGCCTCCCGGATCTTTAAGGATTTCGCCCCAGGTAAATTTACGATTTAAAGAAGCTTCGGGGTCAGACTCTGGATATTGCGATCTGGGGTCATCCATAAAAAAGTTGGCGTATTCCAGATGCGGAATGCGGCTTGGGGGTAGCCCCTTGACACGGAACAATTGAAAGTGTGAGGGCCTTTGAGTGGGATCGAGTGCTCTCTCTTACACTGAACGGATCCAACTGGTCATGAAGACACAAGGGATAAACCGATGAAGAAGGCAAGTTCCAAGTCGCCGCTAAAGGAGCCTCTCCTGAGACTTCCGGGCCAGTCTATCGACGAGCAAATGGATCGCCTTTTCGACGAGAAGCTGCTTAGCTACCTCCTTTTTGCACTCGTTTTTTTTCTCCTCGCTTCATTTGGATGGATACAAGCCCTCAATCAGTCTCGGCTCAATCCCTGGTTCATGTCCATCGTAGCAGCCCCCGTGATTGCCTACTGTGCCTTTCGGATTTGGCAGACCATGAAAGAGGTAAAGCGGTTGAAGTTGGGCAGGGACGGCGAGAGAGCAGTCGCAGAGCAGCTTGATGTCCTAAAGCGGCAAGGCGCCATTGTCTTCCATGACCTGATAGGTGACGGCTTCAACCTCGACCACGTTGTACTATCGGGTCAAGGTGTCTTCGTTGTAGAAACCAAGACCCGCTCCAAGCCTGCGAAGGGATCGCCAACGGTCACCTTCGACGGGAAAACCCTTCTAGTCAATGGGCTTGAGCCTGAACGCAATCCGGTAACTCAAGCTCAGGCCAACGCCAGATGGCTTGCCCAAATGCTTCGCGCCAGCACCGGCAAGGAGTTCCCGATAAGGCCCGTTGTGTTGTTCCCCGGATGGTTCGTAGAGCCCTCCCCGAAAGGATCTACAGTCTGGGTCCTGCATCCCCAGGCCCTGCCATCATTCATCGAGCACGAACCTGACCGGATCTCTGAGAGCGATTTGCACTTGGCTGCCTTTCATTTGGCGCGGTACATAAGGGCGCATGCTCAAGGCTTCAGCCCGAAAACTCCCTGAAGCTGAGGAGTATAGAAATAAAGCGCGGTGTCATCCATAAAAAAGTTGGTGTATTCCAAATGCACGCAGAGTGCAGAGCGAAAAGTGCATAGCGTTATTACTTGAACGTAAGCTGTAAGTCGTTAGGCGTCAGGTGTAAGGGATAACAACAAAAAACGTATTGAGTCTCTCGGGCAGGCCATTGAGATCAACAGAAGGAGGAAGGGTGAAGCTACAGATGAACCCGGAAACCATGAAAGTTGAACGGTAGGTCTAACTCACAAATGCAGGACGCGGCTCGGACAAAATCTTAGCGAGACTCTTTCGCGATTCACCTAGGATCAACAATGAACGAACAAGCAAATCAAGCGAGACAGAAGGATCTCCTGCTTCCATCTTTGCTACCCTCGACTGACTGGACTTCAGGAGGCGAGCAAGTTGCTCTTGAGTTAGGCTCTTGCCCTTCCGACGTTCCTCAAGATTCTTACTCAATGCAAGTTTCATCTCAATATAGGCGGATTCTTCAGGTGAAAGCTGCAGAAACTCTGCAACAGTACCAACCTTCCACCCTTTTGTTTCAAGTTGTTTCTTCTTTGCGCTCCTCATACGCTTCCTCCTACGTTAGGTATCATAAAGTCGAATCCTGCGTTGGCAGTTTTCAATTACTTCCCGGGGTGTTTTTTGTGCCTTCTTCTCAAATACCTCCAAAATCACGATGGCATCATTATCGATTCGATACACAACACGCCACGTCTTGTTTTGATCATCGATACGGAGTTCGTGGCATCTCGAACCAATCGATGGCATCGGTCGTGAATGAGGCAGCAAGAGCAGCTCCCCCATTTGTAATTTGCGCAGCAAATAGCCCGCTTCAATCCTTGCTGCGCTTGACAGCGGCGGAGTCTTTATCTCGCCGTGCAGCCAGATTAACGGCTTCTCTCTCCTTTTCATTCAATCGTAATATATGTCATTTCTGACATAATGTCAATACGTAGTCAGAAAAAAGAGTCATCCATAAAAAAGTTGGCCCTGCCCTGAAGCGTAGCGCCAAGGGCATAGAGTGAGGGGTAAAGTTCTAAGTTATTAGGTCATTGAGTAATTGGGTTATTGGGTCTCAGAGTCGTTGATTAGTGCTTGACTGAATTTTGTAGTCAAGAGGTTCTACCCTTCTGACTGGCCGGCAAGGGGTGCTTGCGAGCGTACAATATGAGATGATATTTACCCCGTTAGAAATAATGCCCTGCTGCTCCCTCCGGGCCAGCCGCCGGCTCAGAGAGCCTCATGGCTCGGAGAGAGGCCCTCTGGGCCGGCGGCTGCAGCGGGGTTAGATTTTAGAATAATTCCGGGTTCCGCCCCGTAGGGGGCTCCACCCCGGAGGGAGGGGGGTAATGCCCCGCTGGAATTTCTAACGGGGTGAACCTCTCCGGGAAGCACAATTCATAGGTGCTTCCATTTTTCAGTCAAGTTAGTTGCCACCCTGACTTCATTTTTAAGTCAGTTTTCTGACCGATTTTTGATGACCTTGTAGAAAAAAGAAATTGAATTTTTGAGAGGGACCTTTCAGAAATCAGCCTAAGTTTTAGAGCCACTTGACCATTAAAGGAAAATCCTCTACAATCTTACCAGTAAGAAAGGAGGTGTTCTATGCCAACGCTCACAACAACTCGAATGTCATCGAAGGGGCAAGTCGTTATCCCGGAAGAAATCCGCGATCGGTTGGGCCTCCAATCAGGGACCCAGTTCGTCGTAGTCGGTGATCGAGATGTGGTGATTCTTAAAGCCATCTCTGCACCCTCTATGAAAGAGTTTGACAATTTGATTGCGCAGGCCAGGCAACAAGCACGTAAGTCAGGATTGAGGAAATCGGATATAGATGCAGCCGTCGCTAAGGTTCGAGGCCGTAAATGAGAATTGTGCTGGACACAAACGTTTTCATCTCGGGGATATTCTTTACCGGTCCTCCTTATCAGATTCTTAAAGCCTGGCGTGATGGTAGAGTTCAACTTCTGGTGTCTCCGTCCATTTTGGATGAATACCAACGCATCGGGGTCGAGTTGGCTTTGAAGTTTCGGGACGTTGATTTGAGACCGTTTTGGGATTTATTGACCATCCAGGCCGAAATTGTCCTTGCCCCAACTCTTCCCCCGGTCATACACGATGATCCTTCTGACGATAAATTTTTGGAAGCTGCTGTAGCAGGAGAAGCTTCATACATTATTAGCGGAGATAAACATTTGCTCAAATTGTCTGAATATCAAGGAATCCAGATTTTGAAACCAAGAGATTTTATCCACAGGTATTTGGGAGGCAAATGAAAGTAGAAAAAGGGGGATATATCTTTATCGATTCCCCCGGCGAAACCTTCCGCATCCTCAAGGAGAAAGAAGAATGTGGATATGGGAAGTATCGTACCAGACACTCGGAATGAATTGGGAAGCCCCCATTAATCGGGGGCGACTAATTTAAGTTTTGGAAAATACGTCCGATAACGAGAGACGTCCCTGGTTAATAAGGGAATACGAGCTATCGCAGCATGAGCACCAATGAAAAAGTCAGGAAGCGTCGAACTCCTCCTCCCGCCTCTTTTACGATAAGCTAAAAAGCATTTGCCCGCAAGGAAAGCTGCTTCCCATGGAAGCGGGTCTCGCCTGAAAAAGGTTGGCGGCAAAACCATCTCAACATCCTCGATGCGATGAAAACCGATCGAGACCTCTGCGTAAATAATCGGATTGATGACCAGGATATGGGTTTCTGCATACTTAGCCAACGTATCCGAGGACCATTGAAACCATTTCCTGTCCTCCGTAACGATATCGAGAATGACATTACTATCCACCAGGATATCCATGGCCTACCCCCGGGTGAGCGCCAAAATCTCATCCGTCGTCATTTCTACTGTTGCTTTCCTTCGCATGCGTTTGATCAGATCGAGAGGTCGTCTTGATGGAGATCCGGTCTGCCTTTTCAGCGTGACAGTATTTCCTTTAATTCGGAACTCCACTTCCGTATCAGGAAGAAGTCCCGCCTTTTCCCGAATTTCAATCGGGATGGTGACCTGGCCTTTCGACGTGATACGCATCATCTATCTCCTTTCTTACTCTTACTTGTAATATTCTTACTTCTTTATTAGAAAAAGTCAACCAAAATTTCTGTAAGTTTCCGAAAATGTAAAAGGGTACGGTTCTATTTATTAAGAGAAATGATGTGTCATCCATAGAAAAGTTGGCTGTGTCCGCAAAACAAAACGCATAGGGCATAGCGCAGAGAAGTCAAGAGATTTACTGGGATGAATTCTGGATGATGGGTTTATTTTGTATGGGCCTGAATACTCTTAACAATTAACATCCTGGCATAGGTAGTAGGAGGTAGGCCTTCTTTATCAGCAAGCTCTCTTAACCTTCTTATGAACTTAGGCTCCAGACGTAAAGAAATTACTTCTTTCTTGGGTCGAACAAAAACCACATTTTTGGTTATCTTGAAGTCATCGTGATAAGCCGTTGAATCATGGGTATCCCAAAATTTCCTTTCTTCTTTTAAACTTTTAAATTTTGGCACTTTCATTCTTTCCTCCTTCTATAAAATCGCTTTTCCTTTTCGGTCATGTCTCTGGCAGTAATGATTTTTGTTTTTTTATATTTTGAGGCCCAACCGATGAATAATAGCCGCCCTCCATGAGTTTTTCCATAAGCAAGATATTTGCCTTCTTTTCCCCGCATCATAAGTGGTGTGTCTACATCATTAAACAATACCTCTTCAACCTCTTCCGGTGAAACCAGGTGATTAGAAATATGATCAACTGTTTCCTGATCCCATGAGATTTTTTCTATTTTCAAGATATCCTCAATTTGTTAATAATGTAATACATTTTTAATAAATAATCAAATGATTGTCAAGCCGAAATAAAGACAAAGAGTTAGCCTTTAGCTTTGAAATTTGGTATCATCCATAAAAAAGTTGACCCTGCTGAATAGCAAAGGGCATGGAGCATGGAGTAACTCGTTCTTCCAAGAGCAGAGACCCTTCACGGAGCCTACCCTGAGGGAGATTCTTCAGTCGCTACTCTCCTTCAGAATGACAAAGAGCAAAAGGTTCAGGGTGACAACAAACCAGAGTTTTTCAACAACCCCATCATTTGTCAATGGTCATTAATGTTTAGAAGAAGATGCTAAGAGCATCATCCGGGTCGTATTTTTCTGGAGGTTTTTTATCCTTCTCTTTTAATTTGGCATGGGCGGCTGCCAGGCGCGCTATCTGGAGACGTGGGACAGAGCAACTGACATAATTGAGTCCGATACTGTGGCTAAATTCGACTGATTCCGGATGACCACCATGTTCACCACAAATTCCAATCTTCAGATCTGGCTTCGTCCTCCTTCCCCATTCAATGGCGATCATCATTAACCTTCCCACACCTTTTACATCCAATACGTCAAAAGGATTATCCTGGAGAATCTTCCGTTGGTTGTAAAGGGGTAGAAATTTGTTCTCTGCATCCTCTCTGGAAAAAGAGAAGGTGGCCTGAGTGAGGTCGTTCGTTCCAAAAGAAAAGAAGTCTGCCACCTCTGCGAGCCTCCCGGCTCTCATGCAGGCTCTTACCACTTCGATCATCGTCCCGAATTTATAAGGAACATGAACTCCATATTGATTTTCCACTTCCCTTTCAACCTTTTTGACCAATTGATGAACCCACTTTAGTTCTTCGGCTGTACAGACTTGAGGAACCATGATTTCAGGTTGGACTTCGACCCCCTCCTTGAGCAACTCGGCTGCTGCCTCCAGAATGGCCTGAATCTGCATTTTATAAATCTCGGGATAAGTAATTCCCAATCTCACTCCCCGATGGCCCAGCATGGGGTTGACCTCCATCATCTCCTTAACCTTCCTAAGGGTTTCCTGCTGTTTTCGGATGAGCTTTTTATCGAGTCTCTTTTCTTTAATCTCAACGATATCAGTCACCACATGGTCCAGAAGTCTGAGTGATTCCCGGAAAGAAGGATCCAGAAACTTCATCGCATCAGAGATATTTCCCATGGTGGAGAAAGCTGATTCCACTTCCTTCAACTTCCTCAATTCATCGGCTAGTTCTTCAGCGGATGGGAGAAATTCATGGAGGGGTGGATCGAGAAGGCGAATCGTCACCGGCAGCCCTGCCATGGCCCTAAAGATTTCTTTTAAGTCGTTCTTCTGCATAGGAAGAAGTTTTGCAATCGCCTCTGCTCTCTTCTCCTTCGACCCTGCCAAGATCATCTCTCGAACAATGGGGAGCCGATCTACAGCGTTGAACATTCTCTCTGTTCGGCAGAGACCAATCCCTTCGGCGCCCAACTGTCTTGCTTTGATCGCTGCCTCGGGGGTATCGGCATTGGCCCGAACGCCCACGGTTCTGATCCCATCCGCCCAACTCAGGAGCGTGAGGAGGTCTTTGCTAAAATCAGGATCTACGGTAGGAATCTCTCCCAGATAGACCTCACCTCTGGAGCCATCGATGGTGATAAAATCTCCTTCTTTGAGATGAACATTTTTGATCGTCGCTTCTCTCCCTTCTGGATCGATTCGGAGTTCTTCACATCCTGACACACAAGGTTTTCCCATGCCTCTTGCCACCACCGCTGCATGGGAAGTCTTTCCCCCACGGCTTGTCAAGATTCCTTGGGAGGCAAAGAAACCGTGAATATCTTCGGGTTTGGTCTCTTCTCGAACCAGGATCACTTTGTGGCCAAGTTTTCCTATTCGTTCAGCTTCATCGGCATCGAAGATGGCTTTTCCAGATGCCGCTCCTGGAGAGGCAGGAAGGCCGACGGCAATTGGTTTACCCTTGAAATTTGGATCGATCCGCTTATGGAGGAGTTGCTCCAGTTCTTGTGGTTTCAATCTCAGGACAGCTTGTTCTTTCGTAATCAGTTTTTCAGTGACCATCTCTTTGGAAGTTCGAACGATCGCCTGAGCATTCATCTTCCCATTTCGAGTTTGAAGGATGTAGAGGTTTCCTTTCTCCACGGTGAATTCGAAGTCCTGTACTTCGTGAAAATGTTCTTCCAAGGTTTTTCTGACCCGCTCCAACTCTCGATAGATTTTTGGCATTTCCTTCTTCATCTCTTGAATGGGTTTGGGTGTCCGGATCCCGGCCACGACATCTTCACCCTGAGCATTCACAAGATATTCACCATAGAGAACGTTTTCTCCTGTGCCCGGGTCTCGCGTAAACGCGACCCCCGTTGCTGAGTCAACACCCATATTTCCAAAAACCATGGTGCATACATTGACGGCGGTTCCATTCGCCATTTCAGGGGTGAGGTTGAATTCCTTCCGATAATCCACTGCCCTCTTTCCCATCCAGGATTTGAAGACCGCTTCAATGGCGAGTTTTAGTTGAATCATCGGGTCTTGAGGAAAAGGAGTTTCTGTCCTCTTCTTAACTAATGTCAGATATTGTTTACAGATATCCTTGAGATGATCGACATTGAGATCCGTATCCTCTTTGGCTCCCACCCTCTCTTTTGTCTTGCTAAGGATTTGGTCAAATTCCTTTTCTTCCACCCCCGAAGCAATTTTCCCGAAGAGTTGAATAAATCTCCGGTAGGCATCATAGGTGAATCTTCCATCCGAGGTGATCTGGATCAAACCCTCAAGGGTCTTGTCGTTTAAACCCAAATTGAGGATGGTGTCCATCATGCCTGGCATGGAGATCGCAGCGCCCGAGCGGACAGAGAAGAAGAGGGGATTTTGAGAACTTCCAAATTTTTTACCTGTTTTTTCCTCAACCGTTTTCAGATTTGCCTGGACCTCTTCCATGAGGCTTTTAGGAAGTTTCTTTTTGTTCTCATAATAATGAAGACAGGCCTCGGTGGTGACGATAAATCCAGGAGGAACAGGAAGACCCATGTGCGTCATTTCAGCCAAACCCGCCCCTTTCCCTCCAAGGAGTTTCTTATTAGTCCCATCTGCTTCTTCAAAAGAATAAACATATTTCGAACTTTTCATGGATTTCACTTCCTTTTGTACCCCGACAGCAGAAAACCACGGCCTTTGGCCGTGTATGAATGTACCATCTCTTGGCCGGCCTGTCCCGACATTAGACGGGGGATGTCGCCCCACAGCGGCGTCAATTAAGAACCACGCGGGGCTCCGTAAAAATTCATACTAATTATAATTGATTGAAAAATCAATCTCCATTTCTACAATTTCATCACGAGGATCGCCCTTGACCCCGTTGTTGTAACAAATTACAATTAACTTATCTTTGCAAAATTTAACATCATCCCAAAAAGGTAAAAAATTCATTCGATTCAACGACGGGGTTGACCCCGTTAGATAGGCTTTAATGATTTCAGCGTGTAATGTTAATCCAAGGATTTCCCAAGAAGGGATATCCGTTATTTTACCCCGTTAGAAAGCCCCGCTGCAAGCAGCGGGGATGAACCCCGTAAGACCTCTGGTCTCTTACGGGGTGAAGATATAATTCCCTCCGGGCCAGAGGCCCTCCGGGCCGGAGGCCTTTTAGAGCGAACACGAGGTTTAATGCTCCGCTTGCCCTGTTAGAGACTTTCTCTAACGGGGTGAATGAGCCTCCCCCTTGGAAAGTCGAAGACTTTCTAACGGGGTTTACTTATCTAACGGGGTTGACAAGGCATATAGGTTCGGATAAATTTAAACTATTATAACCCAGGGAGGGAATCATGGGGAAAAAACCTTACATTCTGTGGTTTGACGAAATTGGACTCGACGATCTTCCCGTTGTTGGAGGGAAAAATGCCTCCTTGGGAGAGATGCGGAAGGAACTGACGAAACAAGGGGTGAACGTCCCCAATGGATTTGCTATAACCGTTAATGCCTACCATGACCTTTTGGACGAAGGCATTGTACAAGACTGGCATGAAGGCAAGGGTAAACCAAAGATCAAAGATGGTATTCGAGATATACTTACTGGTCTTGATGTTGAAGATGTGGAAAACCTTTCAGAGAGGGGAAGCCGAGTCCGGAGGCTTATCCATAGTTTGGAGTTTCCCAGGGAGATCGTTGAAGATGTTGTTAAAGCCTATCGGAAGTTATGTAAGGAGTATGGAGAGGATACGGATGTGGCGGTCCGTAGTAGCGCTACAGCCGAGGACCTTCCTGGTGCAAGTTTTGCCGGTCAGCAGGAGACCTATCTTAATATCCGCGGGGAATATGCCTTGGTTCAAGCCTGCAAACGATGTTTTGCCTCACTTTTTACCACCCGTGCCATCTCTTACAGAACCCATAGGGGGTTTGACCACTTTCAGGTCGCTCTCTCCATCGGAGTTCAGAAAATGGTGCGCTCCGATAAGGCCTGTTCTGGTGTGATGTTCACGATCGATACAGAATCCGGCTTTCCGGACGTGGTTTACATCACGGGTGCCTATGGATTAGGGGAGAATATCGTTCAGGGAGTCATCAATCCCGACGAATTTTATGTATTTAAACCCTGCATCAAAGGAAATTATAAACCCATCATTCAGAAAACCCTCGGGAGCAAAGAGATCAAAATGATCTACACGCTGGAGGGAGAGGGTTCAACCAAGAATGTTCCTGTCTCCGCACAAGAAAGGGCGGATTTCATCTTGGATGACGAGGAGATCATTCAGCTTGCCGAATGGGGGATAAAGATCGAAGAACACTATTCGAAAAAATCAGGGGTCTACATGCCCATGGATATTGAGTGGGCAAAGGACGGTATTACCCAGGAACTCTTTATTCTTCAAGCAAGACCAGAGACGGTAAAATCCCAGCGAGCCATGAATGTTTTGGAGACCTATTCCTTAAAAGAGAAGGGAAGGGTTTTGGTACAGGGGAAGAGTGTCGGTGAAAAGATTGGCGCTGGCCCCATCAATGTCATCACCAGTGCGAGAGAGATAGAGAAGTTTAAGAAGGGCGAAATATTGGTCACCCAGATGACAGACCCGGACTGGGAACCTATTATGAAAATTGCCTCGGGCATTGTGACCGACCGCGGAGGAAGGACTTGCCATGCGGCCATCATCAGCCGGGAACTGGGCGTTCCCTGTGTGGTGGGGACAGGGAGTGGAAGTGAAATTCTGAAGGATTATCGAAGTGCCACCGTTTGTTGTGCAGAAGGGGAAACAGGATTGGTTTTTGAAGGGATCCTCGATTATGAGGTGAAGCGCTTCGATATGGCACATCTGGAGAAGCCCCAAACAAAAATCATGATGAATGTAGGAAATCCAGACAATGCCTTCCACCTCTCCTTTATTCCCAACGATGGGGTGGGTCTGGCCAGACTGGAATTTATTATCAACAATTCTATACGAATCCACCCCATGGCGCTTGTCCGCTTTGATTCATTGAATGATAGTCATGCTAAAAAGGAGATTGAACAGTTGACCATCGGGTATGAAGACAAGGAGGCTTTCTTCGTCGATAAGCTGGCTCAAGGGGTGGCCAAGATTGCCGCTGCCTTTTATCCGAGAGATGTCATCGTCAGGATGAGTGATTTCAAAAGTAATGAATATGCCAATCTTATTGGAGGAAGCGAATTTGAGCCTGTTGAAGACAACCCCATGATTGGTTTCCGAGGAGCTTCCCGCTATTATGACGAGGCTTACCAAGAAGGGTTTGCTCTTGAATGCATGGCGATGAAAAAGGTTCGGGATGAAATGGGTCTGATCAATGTAAAATTGATGATCCCTTTCTGCCGAACCGTGGAAGAGGGGAGACTGGTGGTGGCCGAGATGAGAAAACACGGCCTCATCCAGGGGGAAAATGGTCTCGAAATCTATATGATGTGCGAGGTTCCCAGCAATGTGATTATGGCGGATGAATTTGCTGAGGTTTTTGACGGGTTCTCCATCGGATCGAATGATCTAACCCAGTTATTGTTGGGACTGGATCGTGATTCGGAGAAAGTTTCTCATATCTTCGATGAGCGGGATCCGGCGGTGAAAAAGATGGTCCAATTGATCATTGAGAGGGCCAAGAAGAATGGGAGGAAGATCCCCGGAGGAAAGATTCTGAAAAGGAAATCCTGGCTGCCAATTGAATGAAAATCCTGCTCCACATCTGTTGTGCCAACTGTGCCATTTATCCCCTTGAACGAATGGAAGAAAAAGGGGATGAGGCCGTTGGATATTTTTTCAATCCCAACATTCACCCTTACCAAGAATATCAAAGAAGACTGGACGCATTGAAACAATACTCCGAGAGGGTTGGACTGGAGGTGTTCTATCGGGATGAATATCTCCTTGAGGAATTTTTAAGAAATGTGTCCCATCGAGTAGAGGAGAGGTGCCAGTATTGCTACTCGGTTCGGCTTGAAACCACGGCTCGCGAGGCGAAGAATAAGGCTTTCGATGGGTTTTCAACCACCCTTCTTCAAAGTACCCATCAAAATCATGCTCTGATCAAAGAAACCGGCGAGCGTGTCGCTCAGGAGATCGGGATTCCATTTTATTATGAAGATTTTCGACAGGGATGGAAAAAAGGAGTGGAAGTCTCCAAGGCTATGGGACTCTATCGTCAGCAATACTGTGGCTGTATCTATAGTGAGAAAGAAAGGTATTTAAAGAAAATGAAGCCCAAACCCCAAATGCCCAAGTATACGATTTAGAAGAGAGAACTGCTAAGTTTGGAGAACGAATAATTGAGTTTGCAAAGACCCTTGAGAAAAATGAAATCAACCGTCCTTTAATCGGTCAGTTAGTAAGTTCTGGGACGAGTATTGGCGCAAATTACATGGAGGCAGATGGCGCAGAATCAAAGAAAGACTTTCGGCATAAGATTGGCATTTGTAAAAAGGAATCGAAAGAAACAAAGCATTGGCTGAGAATGATCAGTAAGGCAAATCCACATAAAAGTGCGGAATGTCAACGATTATCTCAAGAGGCTCAAGAATTAACCCTCATTTTTTCTGCAATTCTTTTATCAAGAAAAAAGAAAAGTTTTGATATTTAGTCATTTGTCATTCATTTGACATTTGAAATTTGGCATTTGACATTATTTTTAGGAGGTCAGGTGTTCGGTTTTGGTGCTTTAGGAAAGATGTTCATCCTTCTGGGTGTCTTTATTATTCTCGCCGGTCTCCTTCTATTGGTCGGGGAGAAGATACCGTGGGTGGGTAGACTTCCTGGAGATATCATCATTAAGAAGGAGAGGTTTACTTTCTACTTTCCCCTCGCCACTTCTATTATTATCAGCATCATCCTGACATTGTTGTTTATGCTTTTTCGAAAATAAAATCCCCCCTCTTCCCCCTTTACAAAAGGTGGGGTGGGGGGATTATGTGGCAACCTCCTTAATAATTTCCACCAGCATCCTCATCCCAAATGTCAGATTTTCGATGGCGATTCGTTCATCATTGCCGTGTACTCTCAATATTTCTTTCTCTGGCAAACGAAAGGGACAGAAGTCGTAGGTCGTAATCCCTCTTTCCCTCAGAAAACGGCTGTCTGTGGCTCCGGGGAGGAGAAGAGGAACAACCGGACAATCCGGATCATTTGAGGTTGCAAATTTTTGGATGGCCTGAAAAAGATCTGTGCTAAAGGGAGAGGGCGGAATGGATTTCCCCTCCATTTTCCCTTCAATCTCAATTTCATCTCCTAATCTTTTTTTAATCTCTTTCAAGAAATTTTCTTTAGAAGATCCTGGTATGAGGCGACAGTCGAGAGTGGCGGTTGATTCTGAAGGGATGACATTGGCCTTGCTTCCGGCCTGAAGGATAGTGAGAGAGATGGTATCCCGAACCATGGCATTATAGATTGGGTTGGATGTCAACCTGGCTGAGAAAGAAGGATCGCTGAGCCCCTTTTCAATATCCTCAAAAATTTTTCTTCCATCAGAGGACTGTTTGGGAGCCATCTTGAGAAAAAATTCTTTCACCATGGGAAGGATGTTGAAAGGAGTTTCCCATTTTGTCACCGCCTCCAAAGCATGGATAAGTTTCACATTGGGATTGTCAGAATGAGGCATGGAAGCATGACCTGAGGTTCCTCTGGCCTTTAATTGGAGTTGGAAGACAATCTTCTGACCATTGGAAATTTCATATCGATCCGGAGCCCCTGTTTCGTTGAGGATGACATATCCCCCTTCATTCAGGGCGTATTCCGATTCCATTAAGGAGGAAACATTTTCCATGGCCCACTGAATTCCCCACTTTCCTCCGGTCTCTTCATCTGCCGCAGCAAAAAAGAGGATATCTCTTTCTAAAGGAATTTTCTCCCGTTTCAGGATTAAGAGGGCCATCATCTCTATGATGCCCATGGATTTATCATCGAGAGCTCCGCGGCCGTAGAGATATCCATCTTGGATGATCCCAGCAAAAGGATCTACTGTCCACCGCTCCTTTTCAACTGGGACGACATCAATATGATTGAGAAGGAGGACAGGTCTCTTCTTTCCATTCCCTTTTAAGGTGGCGAGTAAGCTCCCTCGGCCTGGAGAGGGCTCGAAGGTCTGACAGGGGATAGACTCGACATCAAAAATTTTTTTGAAAAATCTAGTTCCTTCTACTTCATTCCCAGGTGGGTTGACCGTATGGATCTGGAGGTACGTCTGAAGGTGATGGGTAGCTTCATCTAATAGTTGATTCCAATTCATAGTGGACTCCCATAAATACGTGCTGGTGACTCGTGCTGGTGATTCGTAACCCAGTTTTTATTAGAAGTTTCACTAACACCATTCACCACTCACTAACACTTTTTATTAATTTTCTCCAAATAAGGGAACAAATTTAAACTGATTCACATCAACCAGACCTTTATCAGTGATTTTTAGTTCCGGAATGACCGGCAGCGAGAGGAAGGAAAGTGTCATAAATGGGTCTGGGATTTCGCATCCAAGGTTTTTTGCGGCGTGATGGAGGGCTTCCAATTGAAGGTTGACTTGGGCAACCGAGGCTTCGGACATTAAACCCGCAATGGGCAAGGGGAGAGAAGCTAACACCCTTCCATCCAAAACAGCAACCAATCCCCCACTCATCGCTTGAATGACTTCTGCGGCTTTCAAAATATCCTGGTCATTGGTTCCCACAATGACCAGGTTATGTGAATCATGAGCTACGGACGAACCGATCGCTCCTTTCTTTAAGCCAAAACCCTGGACGAAACCAATCCCAATATTCCCTGTGGCTTTATGCCGTTCAACCACTACAATCTTAAGAATATCCTCTTTGATATTGGGATAGGCGACTCCCTCTTTCAAGAGGATTTTCTTCACACCTTTTTTTGTGATAATTTGATCTGGGATCAATTGAATGACTTTAGCGAGAGATTCGTCACTCCGAAGTAGAAAGGAATTGTTTTTAAGAGGCTTGATTCGAACAGATCCCTTGACTTTGGGACTCTTCCTCTTTCGGATGGAAGAGGAGAGCATTTTACCATTATCAGCAACCAATACCCCATCTTTAAAGACCTTCTTAATTTGAAATCGTCCCAGGTGATCGAAACTGACGATGTCAGCCCGATAACTCGGAGCAATGGCTCCGAGGTCATCAAGCCTGAAATATTCTGCAGGATTCAGTGTTGCCATTTGAATGGCTAAGATGGGGTCAATTCCCCATCGGATCGCTTGCCTGACCATGGAATCGATATGGCCCTCTTCGAGGAGTTCTTTTGGATGACGGTCATCGGTGACGAAAAGAAACCGTCTTGCATTTTTAGGTTGCACAAGTAGAAGGAGGGCTCTGAGATTTCTTGCAGTCGTTCCTTCTCTGATCATAATCCACATACCATTTTTCAATTTCTCCTTCGCCTCTCTGAGGGTGGTACATTCATGGTCAGATCGAATTCCTGCAGTGAGGTAGGCATAAAGTCCTTTTCCCGAAAGCATGGGGGCATGGCCATCAATTGGCTTTCCCTTTGCCATCTCAATTTTCTTGATGACCTCTGGATTTCTGAAGATGACGCCTGGGAAGTTCATCATCTCTGCCAATCCAATCGCCCAGGGTTCTTTGAATAGAGACTTTAAATCAATCGCCCTGAGGGTAGCTCCAGAGGTTTCCATATGAGTGGCGGGAACACAGGAAGGGAGCATAATGAAAACATTTAAAGGAAGGCCTCTCGCCGATTCTGCCATGAAGCGGATGCCCTCCCGACCGAGGACATTGGCAATTTCGTGAGGATCTGTGACTACAGTGGTTGTTCCGTTAGGAAGAACAGCTCGAGCAAATTCAGGGATAGTCACCATGCTCGATTCAATGTGGACATGACCATCAATCAACCCGGGGCAGAGAAAATCACCCTTTACATCGATGATCTCTCTGGCTTGATAATCTCCAAAACCTACGATCACGCCTCCGAAAATGGCTACATCCTTTTTTTCAATCTGACCCGAGAAGACATCTACAACCCTTCCGTTTTTGATCAGAAGATCAGCTATCCCATCGCCCGAAGCGATCTGGATTCTCTCTTTTAGCGATGTCATCTTTTTCCATCCCCTCCTTATAAATTTCATATCAAATCTCCTGCTTAGTATCAAGAGAATTTGGAGTTTATCGTTGACAGATATGTTTTCTGTAAGGTATTTATGTTTACATAGAAAATAAAAGTCAATGGTCAAAAGGTCAAGGTTAAGATGCCCGTTTCGGTAAAGGGTTATGTGTTTGGTCTTTTAAATCTATTAACCGTAACCCTTTGACCATATACCAAACTGGCTTCGTAACCCTAACCTGACAACGATGTTTAGATGAGGGGAACATTGAAAAATCGTTCATTTTCAAAGGGAAAGAATTTTTATGTCATCTCGGTGATTGGAGAAGATCAGGTTGGGATTGTCTCGGAAGTGACCCAAATGCTCTTTAAACAAGGCTTGAACATCGTGGATATTGAGCAGACGGTCATCCATTCCCAATTCACCATGGTACTCCTCATCCAACCACTCCGGTCCCGTTTCCAACCCAGTCAACTGCGAACAAGTCTCAATCGATTGGCAAAGAGACGGGGGATGAGTATTACGATGACCCCCCTTCATGAATTTAAGGGGTTAAGATTGGCCGAAACCAAGAGGCCCTATGTCCTCACTCTCCTGGGACCAGACCGGGCAGGAGTCGTGGCAGCCTTTTCTTCCATGCTGGCGAGACACCTTTGCAATATTGAGCGGATCAAGATGATCGCCAGAGGAGAGTTCTTCGCTATGGAAATGTGGGTTGACCTTCGAGAGGCAAATTTTTCCCTTTTGCGCCAGGATCTCACCACCGTAGCGAAGAAGGTTGGGATGGATATCATTGCCCAGCCTGAGCATATATTTAAGAAGAGGAAGAAGGTCATTGTCTTTGATATGGATTCAACCATTGTGGACGGAGAGATCATTGACGAAATGGCGAAACTAGCAGGAGCGGGCAAGAAAGTAGCCGCCATCACTGAAAGGGGAATGCGAGGGGAAATCGATTTTTCGGAATCTCTTCGGACAAGGGTGTCCTTTCTTAAAGGTTTGAGGATTAAGAGTTTGGAATCCATTGCTAAGGCGTTTAAGCTCACCAAGGGGAGTGAAGAATTGATTATAGCTCTGAAGGAAATGGGATTTAAGGTTGCTCTCATCAGCGGGGGGTTCAGCTATTTTGCGGATGTTTTGAAAAAAAGATTGGGATTCGATTATGCCTTCGGAAATGAATTGGAGATTAAAGAGGGAAGGCTCACTGGAAGAATTAAAGGAAGAATCATCGACGCCAAAAGGAAAGCTGAGGTCTTGGATGAAATCTGCCGTAAGGAAGGGATCACCCGGGATGAGGTCGTTGCAGTTGGGGATGGATCAAATGATCGGATTATGGTGGCGAACGCAGGGTTAGGGATCGCTTTTAATGCAAAAGAGATTTTGAGGAAAGTAGCAGATGGTGCCATTACAAAAGACCATATGAAAGGAGTTCTTTACTGCCTCGGTATTTCGGACCTTGATTTAAAAAGATAATCATCATGAGAAACCTATGAGTCCAGCCTTCCTTCATCCTATCAAAGCCATTATCTTCGATTTTGACGGGACCCTAGCTTTCCTCAACATCGATTTTTCTCTCATGAGAGAACGAATATTCGATTTGATGAGGCGTTATGGTGTTAAAGAAGAAACGATCCAGGAGAAGTATCTGCTTGAGATCATTGACGAGGTCTATCAAATCTTGTGGGAGAAGAATCCTTCCCATGCAGAGGCATTTTATCAGGAGTCTCATCATATCCTTCATGAAGTAGAAATGAGGGCAGCGGAGAAGGGGAAGCTGATTCCGGGAACAGAGGCAACTTTAAAAAGTTTAAGGAAGAAAGGAATTAAAATTGGAATTATTACACGGAACTGTGAGGAGGCTGTTCGAAAGGTTTTCCCTGGCATTGATGATTTTTGTGATGTTTTTGTATCGAGAAATTCGGTAAAGAAGGTCAAACCCCACCCAGATCATCTGACCTATGTAATGGAGTCATTGAAAACTTCAGGGGAAGAATCCGTGATGGTTGGAGATCATATCATTGACATTCAGGCAGGAAAGAGGGTGGGGATGAAGACAATTGGGGTATTGACGGGAAGGATAAAGAAGGAGGAGTTTGAGAAGGCAGGAGCGGATTATATTTTGAGAGATGCCTCGGAGATTTTTGGGTTATTGGAGGAGTAAAGCCATGAAGAAAAAGGTGATCCAAACAGAAAAAGCACCCAAGGCAATTGGCCCATATTCACAAGCCATTCAGGCAGGGAATTTTCTATTCCTCTCTGGACAGATACCTCTCGATCCAAAAACAGGGGAATTAGTGAAAGGAGATATTCGGCAACAGACCCAGCAGGTTTTAGAAAATATTAAAGGGGTATTGGAATCTCAAAAGTTAGGGATGGAAGATGTGGTCAAGGTGACTATTTTTTTAAAAGATATCGGAAATTTCAATCAGGTCAATGAGGTTTATGCTACCTACTTTCCATCTTCACCACCTGCGAGGTCAACGGTCGAGGTGGCAAAACTCCCAAGAGATGCCGATATAGAGATAGAGGCAATCGCCGTCATTTAATTACCACTGCCTTCCCACTTCACAGTCTTCTTTTCTCCGTCCGGGGGATTAATTTGGATTTCGAAGGTGACGGATTCTAGTTTTTTCTCTGGAAGTGAGAAACCAAAAATCAATAGACGGCCTGAGTTGGGAGGTAAGGGGACAGTGAGCGTAGTCTCCTCCTGAGTTGGATTAAATTCAGCTACAGAAACTTCTTCTGGATATTTTATTTCTTTTGGAACCACAACCACGTTGATGGAATTGGGTGGGGCAACAGACCGCTGACTCCGGTTGAAGATTTCGACATGGACTTCTAACATTTTAAGGGGAGACGTGGTGGATTCAAATTCCCTGACGAAGAAAATTACTTCTCCCAACTTGATCTCCGGACCTTTTTCTACTATAGCCTTGGGTTGGGAAAAGACTACCCCCGTTGCCAGGGATAATAGAAAAATCAGAATAGATGAATAAATAATAGTTTTTCTAATCAATTTACCCATTTTATCTTCCGCTAAAGTTCGATTTAGTAATTTAATTCCCTTCGCCATTCGCCCCTTGCCTCTTGCCTCTTGCCTCTTGCCTCTTGCCTGAGACTAATTTACCACATTTATATTCGAATGAGAAGACCTTCGATTCTCCGGCCTGAGGTCTGGGGCTTGAGCGCCGTCGAATGGGTCAGCAACTATATAAATTCAATGATGAATCCACTATGGGTTTAGTAAAGAAAAGCTTATTTTATTGTATAGACTTTACGGCTATATTATAATAAATTTCGTTCATTTTTAAGAAAGTTGCCATGAAGCCTATTGTCGCTATTGTCGGAAGACCTAATGTTGGGAAATCTACCCTCTTTAATCGAATCACTGGAAGGAAGAGAGCCATTGTCTGGGATGAGCCCGGCGTGACCCGGGATCGGAATTATGCTGACGTGGAGTGGGAGGAGAGTACTTTCACTTTGATTGACACCGGTGGGTTCGAACCGGTTTCAAAAGATCGGATCTTTGTCCAGATGCGCGAGCAATGCCAGTTGGCCATGGAGGAAGCCGATGTGATACTTTTCATGATGGACGGGAAGGAAGGCCTAACCCCCTCGGATAAGGAAATTACCGATATTCTTAGAAAATTGAATAAACCTGTGTTTTATATCGTCAATAAGATTGATGGGCCAAAGCATGAGGAGAAGGCCCTTGAATTTTATGGGTTAGGTGTAGAACCAATCTATTCAATTTCGGCAGAACATGGATATGGTGCGAATGGACTAATGGATGAGGTGCTCAAGGCCCTTCCAAGTTTGACTGAGGAAAAATGGGATAAAGATGTTACAAAGGTGGCTGTGGTAGGAAGGCCGAATGTCGGGAAATCCTCTTTGATTAACCGATTATTAGGATATAAGAGAGTGCTTGTTGATGAGGTTCCTGGTACAACACGGGATGCCATTGACACCTTTTTTGAGAGAGATGGGAGGAGATACGCCCTGATTGATACAGCAGGAATCCGGAGGAAGAGCCGGATCAGCTTGCGGCTGGAAAAGTATAGTATTGTGGAAGCGCTTCGAACTATTGATCGGTCTGACGTCGCCCTTCTCTTATTAGATTCCAAGGAAGGAGTGACCGATCAGGATGCCCGAATCGGTGGGTTCATCCACGATAAGGGAAAGGGATGCATTCTTGTCGTGAACAAATGGGATCTTGTTGAAAAGGATTCTCAAACCATGATTCAGTATGAAAGGGACATGGGAGAAAATCTCAAGTATCTCTCTTATGCTCCCATCCTTTTTATTTCCGCTCTGACAGGCCAAAGAGTTAGGAAAGTCCTGGATGTGGTAGATCATGTGTCAGAGCAGACCCAAAAGCGAATCCCTACCGCTCAGTTAAATAAATATTTTGGAAAGTGGGTTGAAAAATTTCCTCCTCCGCTTTATAAAGGTCGAAGTGTGAAGATGAACTATATCACTCAGGTCTCCACGGCACCTCCGACCTTTGTGATCTACACCAATTTTCCAGATGGAATTCATTTTTCTTATGAACGTTATTTACTGAACCAGATGAGGGAAACCTTCAGCTTCGAAGGGGTTCCGGTTCGTCTCCGGTTTAGAAAGAAAGGGAAGGAAAAGTGAGATGGATAAACGAAAAAAGAAATATCTGATAACGATTGTGATCGCCATCCTTATTTTGGTAGGAGGGTTCTTTCTCTACCAGTGGACCGGCCAGAATGGATCGAACCAAAAATTTCGTTTGGTGAAGGCCGAGAGGGGAGAGGTCGACTTGGTTGTGACAGCCACCGGGACAATCAATCCAGTCATTAACGTTTTAGTAGGGAGTCAAGTTTCAGGGACAATTAAAGGCCTCTATGCTGATTTTAATTCCCAGGTAAAAGAGGGACAGGTGATTGCCCAGATCGATCCTGCGATCTTTCAGGCTCAGGTCGATCAGGCAAAGGCCAATGTTTTAACCAACCAGGCCAATCTCTTGAATGCCCAAGCGAACCTTGTGAATGCCAAGGCAAATCTCGTGAAGGCAGACGTGGCGGTTTTAGATGCGAAGAGGACTCTTGATCGAAATCTACCGCTTGTGGAAAAGAAGGTCATTGCTCAGGCCACCATGGACACAGCCCAGACGAATTATGATACAGCGGTAGCCCAGAGGGATGTGGCCAAAGCCCAGATAGACTCGGCTACATCTCAGGTGGAATCTTCAAAGGCTCAGGTGGAACAGGCCAAGGCTGCTTTGAAACTGGCGGAGACCAACCTGAGATACGCGACTATTCGGTCTCCGGTCAATGGGACTGTCATTTCGAGGAATGTGGATGTGGGTCAAACCGTGGCAGCCAGCCTTCAGGCTCCAACCCTTTTTACCATTGCTAAAGACCTGACCCAGATGCAGGTGGATACCAATGTGAGTGAGGCAGATGTCGGCCGTATTACGGTGGGACAGGATTCAACCTTTACCGTTGATGCTTATCCCGGAAGAATTTTTCGCGGAAAAGTTTCGGAGATTCGCAATGCTCCTATCATCGTTCAAAATGTTGTAACTTATGATGTCGTGATCCTGGTGGACAATAAAGACTTGAAGTTAAAACCAGGTATGACCGCCAACGTCTCCGTTATGATTGCCCATAGAGAAGGGGTGTTAAAGATACCCAACGCTGCTCTCAGGTTCCGGCCAGTGTTTGCCAAGACGGAAAGTGGAAAAGGAGGTCCTCCGCAGAAAGCGGGTGAACAGGTAAAATCCTCGCAAGGAGACCAAGGAAGACCAGGCAGGGTATGGGTTCTATCTAAGGAAGGGAAACCAATTCCTGCCTCTATTGTCCTTGGAATTACCGATGGTACTTTCAGTGAAGTGATGTCTGGAGATCTTCGGGAAGGCGGAGAGGTGATTGTTGAAGAGACTTCGGGCAAAAAAGCCTCTGCGCAAAGCAGCGCTTCTTCACCCTTTATGAGAACCCCAGGGAAATAAGAACCATAAAGGAAATGTTAAATGTCAAAGCTCAAATGTCAAATCAAATCCAAAATCAAAATGTAAAAAATTTTGGATTTTGGACTTTGACATTCATTTGACATTTGGATTTTGAAATTTGGATTTGGAATATGAGTTCATTAATTCAGGTTCAAGATTTGGTGAAGGTTTATAGTTTGGGGGAGGTGGAGGTTCGAGCCCTTCAAGGCGTTTCCCTCTCGATCGACCGTGGTGAATTTGTGGCCATCATGGGGGCTTCAGGCTCTGGGAAATCGACCTTCATGAATATCTTAGGTTTCTTAGATCAGCCCACAAGCGGGCAATACCTTTTAGAAGGCATCAACGGCGAGAACCTTTCGAGAGATGAGCTGGCTGAAATCCGGAATAGAAAGATCGGTTTCGTTTTTCAGGGGTTTAATCTTTTGTCCAGAACCTCAGCCTTAGAAAAAGCCAACTTTCTGGAGGTGAACAGCAACGGGTCGCTATCGCCCGGGCTTTGGTCAATGAACCCGCCATTCTCTTAGCCGATGAACCCACGGGAAATCTTGATACGAAAACGAGTGAAGAGATCATGGGTATCTTTCAGCGTCTCAATCGAGAGATGGGGATTACCATCATCATGATCACCCACGAGCCAGACATTGCTTCCTTTGCCAAGAGAAATATTCTCTTCAGGGATGGAAAGATCGTTGATGATCACAAGAAATCGGCCCCGACCATCGCAGGAGGGGTGAAATGACACGTCTTCTCGCAAGCCTCCGGATTGCCCTGAGGGCGCTGATGGTCAATAAGATGCGCTCGGCCTTGACCATGTTGGGGATCATCATCGGTGTGGGTGCGGTGGTTGCCATGATTGCCGTGGGTTCAGGGGCAAAGCAGCGAATCGCAGAGCAGATTGCCAGTATGGGATCGAATCTCCTGATTGTCCTCTCAGGGAGCTCAACGAGCGGTGGACTCCGATTCGGATCGGGAACAGTTCCAACATTAACAGTGGATGATGCGAAAGCCATCCTGACAGAAATTCCGGCGGTCAAGTATGTAGCGCCTACCCTCGGCGGGGGAGCACAGGTAGTCTTTGGAAATCAGAACTGGTCCACCATTATTAATGGAACAACCCCTGAAGCTCTCGAAATCAGGGACTGGCCTCTTGCTTCGGGTCGCCCATTCATTCAACAGGACATTGACGGAGCAACGAAAGTCTGTCTTTTGGGGAAGACTGTGGCGGATAATCTCTTCGGAGGGATTGATCCGATTGGCCAAATCATTCGTATTAAGATGGTTCCTTTCACCGTGATCGGAGTACTTGCTCCCAAAGGACAATCGACTCAGGGGCAGGATCAGGACGATACGATCATCGTCCCTCTGACCACGGCCCAAAAAAAACTCTTTGGGATGCAATTTCCGGGGATGGTGAGAGTGATTATGGTGCAAGCAACGGAGCCGGAGGTGATGAAGGATGTGGAGAATCAAATTAATGATCTTCTTCGACAGAGGCATCATATTCAACCAAAGCAGGATAATGACTTTTCGGTGAGGAATCTCACAGAGATTATGTCGACTGCCGAGCAATCCGCCAGTGTCATGTCCCTTCTTCTGGGTGCCATTGCCTCCATCTCTCTCATTGTTGGAGGGATCGGGATTATGAATATCATGCTCGTTTCTGTCACTGAGAGGACCAGGGAAATTGGTATTCGAATCGCCGTGGTTATCCAGTTTTACTCAATGGCCAACCCTCTTCTCAGTTAAAGCTATCCTTTTGGCTTTTCTCTTTTCCGGATCGGTAGGCGTGTTTTTTGGATTCTACCCGGCTCGTAAGGCCTCCATGCTCAACCCCATCGAAGCCCTGAGATATGAATAAATTGCAGATTTCAAATTGCGGATTGAAGATTGAAAATCTGAAATCTAAAATCTGAAATTCGAAATCAGATGAGATGACGCCGATTGGTTTTTTACTTTTTATTGGAGTGGGATGTGCAATAGGGTTCCTCGCCGGTTTTTTTGGTGTGGGCGGTGGGATACTAATGGTACCCCTACTTGTTTTCAGCTACGAACAATCTGGCGTTCCTCCGCCTGTGTTGACTCATATCGCCATTGGCACCAGCCTCTTCGTGATCATTTTTGCTTCGCTTACGAGCGCTTATCAGCATGGTAAACAGGGAAACATTGATTGGCGTTCGGTTTTCATGCTCGGATTTTCCAGCGCCCTGACCGCCTTCGTCACCACGAAATTGGCTGCGTGGTTGAGCGGAAGGCATCTGCAAATTGTTTTTGGTCTTATTATCATGGCGTCAGCAATAAAAATGTTGACCGAAAGCAAAGCAAAGGCTCAGAAGAAACTTGAATTATCATTAACACCGAGTGCGTTTGCTCTTATCGGAGTGGGACTTGCCGCTGGCATTATGGCAGCTTTAGCTGGGGTAGGCGGTGCAATTGTTACCATACCGATGATGTATTATTTTTTAAATATGCCTTTAAAATTAGCGATCGGGACATCGAGTGCTACCATTGTGATAACAGCTTTGTTCTCAGTGTTTGGCTATATTTTAAATGGGATAGGTCGTGCTGGTCTGCCTGAATGGAGTTTGGGGTTTGTGGATCTCCAACGTGGCGCTGCACTTGCCATCGGGACAATACTGATGGCGAGAGTGGGAGCCTATGTTTCTTTTAAAACTCACCCATTCCGGATCAAAAAATTATTTGCTCTCTTCGTCATCCTTGTTTCAATTTATATGCTGGTGAAGTAGAATCTATTACCACTTAACGCATTATTTTTTCGTCATTTTATATCTCTATAACATCGGGCGATAGCCTCTTTTAGTCGTTGATGGGCCCTTAGATCGGACAGTGTAGATTGGTAAGTAAAAAGTCGTTCGCCCTTGCCGGTACTTAATTTCCAGATATCTGCTAAAAATGGTGGTCCTTTCCAATCTTTCGCAGGTATCACTTCAAGAGGAGAAAAGGAATTAGTCACCTCGATGATGATCCGAGCGACTTCCTCCCAGCTAAGGAAAAGTGTGGAGAGGTTAAATATTTCTCCAAACGTCTTTGGTCTTTGTAAAGCAAGCAATAAAGCATTTGTTAGATCATCGACATGGAGAAAGCTTCCACCAGCACTTTCAGGAACCATCAAGGGGTCCCCTGCCTGGGCAAGCTTGATCAGGTCGCGTAGGTGTCTCCCGCCAATCTCTTCCCCATAGGACCACCAGAATCGGAAAATCGTCACAGGCAGTCCTTTAGTCTTGAAGTAAGCCAACGAAAGTTTTTCTGCCATCAGTTTAGCAATTCCATAAAACGGCTTTCTCGCTTCTTCCACCAAACATGAATCTTCTTCGGTAATAGAAGATTTTAAGGGTTTGCCATATACGACTGCGGTACTTGTGTAAAAGAAATGAGAGACTTTCTCAGTTACTGCCGCATCAAGTAATAAAACATGTCCCTTGAGGTCGCTTCCTAAAAGCTCTATCGGGTCGTCAGAAAAAGACCAAGCCAGGTGGAGGATGACATCTATGCCTTTGACCGCTTCTTTTATTACAGAGAGATCTTCTATTTCCCCTTTGATTAGTTCTAAATTTTTATACCTCGAGGGTTGGAACTCATCAGCCTTTTTATCCAAAACCCTTACGGAATGTCCCTTCTCTAAAAGAGATAGGGCGAGTGGTTTACCTACTGAGCCAGCTCCGCCCGTAATCAAGAATTTCATGATGATTCTCCAGTGAATTTAGCTTTTCGTCTCCTTTGTTCTGATACATTCAGGTTACCTATGTTTTGATACTTGGCAACTAAAGGCTAAACCTTATGGGGCGCGGAAACCCACTGATCTTTTTCAGACCTCCAATCGCCATACCATTGATGCTCCTGGCACTCTTCTTCTTGCCCACCATGGTAGAGGGTGGAAGAACCCCCTTCTCCACATCCCCCACGGGCCAGATCAATCCGTTTTGATCGCAAGTTCAGGAGGCCCGAAAGCAGGCCTTATATGCCCTTGAGAACCGGCTTTGGCATCTTACGCAAAACGAGGGCTCCCAAGCCAGCCAGGAAAGAAAACACCACCAGCGATAAGAACCTTCATCTTTTTTCTTCTTTATAAAAAAAACGGGGATGCAAAGCGACATACTTTTCGCTTTCATCCCCTCTTCAACTCATTTTAACCTGCTCATTTACTCTGGCCAGTAGGTATTTTCACCCTGCCAAAAACGTATTACAAACTTCCTAAAAGAGAGACTCCCACTTAGGCCGCCTTTGGAACTTCCTTTGCAATCCTGCTCCTGATCAAAGGTCTCAAGACGAAGAAGGCAAGGATGGCAGCAGTCGCGTCGAATACGGCTGCGATGTAATAGGGGACAACGAACGATCCGGCAAAGAACGCAGCCATCATGGCAGCGCCATATCCTGCCATAATGGAAGACACCCCTTTAGCGGTGTATAACATGCCGTAGTTGGCGGTGGCATTTTTTGGTCCGAATACGTCACCGGTGATGGCAGAGAACAAGGCATATATTTCGCCCCATGAGAGGAAGACGAAGGGCAAAACGAGGACGAACAATATCGGGCTACCGTGGATTTGGGTCATCAGAAAGATGAGGACCGCCTCTACCGCAAAGGCAAGGGTCATCGTATACTCCCTGCCCAGTTTGTCAGAGATCGAACCCCACATAATTCTAGAGAAGGCGTTCGTGACCCCGGCCAGTGTAGCCACAAAGGGAACGATTGCAAAACCCCACACTTTCGCATCGAATACATTGAGAGACTTGGCAATCTGGGATAGATTTCCTGTGGTCATCAGGCCGCCCGTGGCGACAAAAAGGAACATGATGTACAAGAGATAGAACTCAGGCCTCGTCAGGGTTTGAGACCAGGTATAGTTCACCTTTGATTGAGCAACAGCCTTGGTTACCAGTTTTGAGCGCTGTTCCCACCCTGGAGGCGCCCAGCCCGCAGGGGGATGACGCAGTACCAGGGCCATAATAAAAGCGATGATGCCCTGAGCAACCCCCCAGACAGCCATCGCGCCGCCCCATCCCATACTGCTTATCGTACCTGCAATGGGTATAATGGTCAGTGCTGCTCCACCTCCAAATCCTGCGGCAGTCAAGCCGGCGGCCAATCCCCTTCTATCAGGGAACCATTTCACTGCATTGGCGACCGTTGAGATGTAGATGATTCCCGCCCCGGTCCCGGCAATGACGCCGTAATAAATGTAAAGTTCAAAAACAGACTTGGCAACTGTTCCTCCAAGTAGCCATCCAACAAGAATGGCAATGGAGCCTATCATCATGAGCTTGCGGATACCGAACTTATCGACGAAGTATCCTGCCACCGGCACGGGCCACGTTTCAAATAGGATGAACATTGAAAATATGGCCGCTATTTTGGCGTAGGGCACCCCCGTGAATTGTTGTCTCATGCCTGGCGTGAAGAGGGTGAACGAATACTGATAGTTAGAAATGACGATCATCGCAATGACGCCTGCAAACAACTGGACCCATCTATTGCCGGCAATCGTACCGTACAATTGCTTGGCGGTGTCTGCTTGAATTGTTATGTTGTCAGGCATACTCCTCCTCCTTTCATTTAAAGAATTAAATCTTGGGGTTAAGTGAGTCCGGTCCACAATACCCCGCTGGGAAATATTCTGGACCGGAATATAGAAACGATAACCGATGCACTATTTTTTCATCCCTTGACAGAAAATCAGGCCTTTGACTTTGATCTGGATTTAGGTGTCGGAACCGGGGCCTCCACTGCAATGGCCTTGATTCTCTGAATCTTCGCGTCCACAAAGGCCTGCATCTTGGCGATATGCTCCGCTTTGAGATGCGAGAAGCGTCCCTGAAACTTCATATATTCGCCGACCGGTTTATACTTCTTTGGAATGCGGGTGTATTTATATTCACCATTCTCCCACTCATAAAGGGTCCACATCCCTGTTTCAACGGCGAAACGGCCCATCTCTAAGGTCAACTTCTCGTCAAACTTCCAACCCTTTGGACAGGGTGCCAGCATATGGAGAAAAGTGGGGCCGTCATAATTGAGGGCCTTGCGCACCTTGTTCATCAGATCGAGGGGATAAGACACACAGGTCGTGGCGACATACTTTACGGCCGGATGGCCTCCAATCACGAGCTGAGGAGGATCCTTGGGAAAAAGGGTTTTGCCCTCGGGAATGAGTTTTCCCGGAGGGGTAAAGGTTGTATTCGCACCGTAAGGAGTGGTGGGTGAAGTCTGAATCCCCGTATTGGCATAAGATTCGTTATCGTAGCAGATGAAGAGAGCGTCATGACCGCGATACATCAGTCCTGACATCGCCTGAAGGCCGATATCGACGGATCCGCCATCCCCTGCCATACAGATGACGTTTGGAAAAGGTCCATCATATTTACCCTTACGTGCCAACGTTTTATAGGCGGCCTCAATTCCGGATGTGACGGCCCCGCCATTGGTGATCTGGGAGTGGATCCAGGAGACCGCATAGGGAGTGCAGAGATAACTCGAATTCGCCACATACATGCAGCCGGTCGGTCCAATGAAGATGGTGTCTTTGCCAGCCGCCTTCGCTACGAGACGGTAGTTCAGGGCCGGACCGCAGCCGGAACAGGTCCGGTGGCCAGGTACATACATCTCTTCTCTTGGTGCGCCACGGAGAGACTTGATCGGTTCCAGGATTTGCTTTTTATAATCAAATGCTTGCATCATTGAACACCTCCTTAATTTATCGAAAGGGATCTATATTTCTTCTTCAAAACCAACCCAGTAAACAAGCTGGTGGGTCTTATTATCTTTGGCCATCTGCGTGAGGATTTTAGCCATGTAGTAGAAATCCTCGAGCATGATGACATCCCCACCCAAACCGGCCATAAAAGAGGTAACCAGTGGTCTTTTATCCAAATCGTAAAGAGAGGTCCTGACTTCATGAATCAGATTTCCACCTCTCGTTGCACCACCGTAAGAAGTGCTGCTCTCTACGCAACCCACTACTTTCACCTGAGAGAGAGCCTCCGTAATTTGCTCGGTGGGCCAGGGCCGAATCCATCTCGGCCTTACCATCCCTGCCTTTATTCCCTGGCTTCGGAGATGGTTGATTGCTGACTTGCAAGTATTGGCATGAGCCCCTTGGATGAAGAATGCGATTTCAGCATCATCCATCTTATATTTTTCAAGGTAGGGGTCGTAATTTCGGCCGAAAATTCGATTAAAATCATTGATCGCCTCTTCGATCACTTTCGGCACTTCCAAAAAAGTCATTGCCCTTTGAGCATCCATGGGTGCTCCTTGATCAGGCCGGATTTGTGGGCCATGTGAAACAGGGCAGAGAGGACTTAAGGGATGGGGTGCTTTATAGGGAGGTAAGAATTCCCTCACCTGTGATAGCTCTGGTAAGATGACCTTATCTGGAATATGGGAGAGGAAATAACCATCCTGGCATACAAATTGAGGCAACATGATACGAGGATCTTCTCCCACCCGGTAATTGATTAATGTATTATCGAAGACCTCTTGGGGTGTTGCAGCCCAACCCATTAACCAACCTTGATCCCTTGCAGACATGGCATCGGTATGTTCTGAACCGAAATCACCAGGGGGATCAAGGGTTCTATCTGCAATGGCCATTTGAAGGGGATAACGTCCACCCGCTGCTGGGCTGTAAACCTCAAACGCATAGGTCACTCCAACCCCTGAACTTCCGGTATAGGCACGGGCGCCAGCCGCTGATGCTCCAAGCGCTACCGAGACTTGGGCATGTTCACCCTCACCATGAACAAATTCTGCATCCAGTTCGCCGTTAGCAACCATTCTTGCAAGTTCCATCATAATCGCTGTGTAGGGACGGATGGGGAACGAACAGATGACTTCCACCTCTGCAAATTTTGCTCCCTGCGCTGCTGCAGCGCAACCGCTAAGCATTTTTTCTTGAGCCATAATTTTCCTCCTTCTTAAAAAGGTTTTTCCAAACGGACCACCCCGTCCTCAAAGTCAAGTTCAGGGACAGCAGTCAGGGCGTCCGCAGGGCATTCATGAATACAAATCTGACAGCCTTTACAAAACTTCCAGTTCCATTCCATCTTGTCTTCCTTTTCATTATAAGACCAGCAGGAATCTGGACATGAAATGTAGCAGGTAAAACAACGGGTGCACTTCTCATGGTCAATCACCGGACGAACAATCCGCCAGTTTGAAGTGATAAAGAGCTCCTGCTGTTTCACTGGAGCGGGTGTGATCGCTCCAAAGGGAACTTCTCTATCTTTTGGGACTTTTATCGCCATAATCTTCTCCTTTCTCTATTCTGTTCTCTTAATTCGTATTCGTAACTCTTAACTCCGAATTATTATCCTCCCCAGAAATATTCTGCACGAGGTTTACGGAATTTTTGGATTTTCACTTCATTAAAACCACGTTCCATGGCTGCTACGTTAGTAATAATTTTTGCAATATTCTCTTTTTTCACCATTCCAGTCACTTTAGCCATGGCCCCAAGAATGGGGGCAGCGAGACCTGCTCCTATACCCGCCGCGTCCACACCCCCTTCTGAACCGGAGAAGTCTACTGTGCGTATTCCAGAGATTCCATCCGCATCCACTATGGCGATGGCACCTAATACATCGGCATTGGGAATAAATTTGAGCATGTAGTCGATCGGGCGGTTCGTATTGATAAGCAAAAGGCCACCGTCAGGCATGCCTCTCAGCACATTAATTCCTTTGACAATCGTGGGTTCAACGATCACTACCACATTAGGGTGAGCGTTTGTATAGAGATATTTCATCTCGATCTCTTCATCGCTGATTCTCGCGTATTTCCGGGTTGTAACGAGCACACGATCGGGAAGGTCTTCATAATTATCAAAGGCCTGGACAAATTTGCCCTCTATCTTTGCCGCCTGAGCAAAAGCATTAGAAATATCGCGCGCCTCTTTATCCATGACCACTCCTCGTGTCCAAACAGTGATTTCCGTCACTTTAGCCATAAATAGATACCTCCTTAAAGCAATGTTGGTCAATCAAACTGACTCATTGAATCTAAAACTTGACAAGGTAACGTAATCTCTTTAATGACGAAGATGACTTTTTCCCACCTCCTCTCTTTTTTTGAGTATGATATCCTCTATCTCCTTTAAGTGCTGACGCATGGCCTGCCGGGCGGCTACAGGATTACACCTCTTGATGGCAGAAAGGATTTTCTGATGACCCTGGAGGGACCTTCGTTTTCTTTCTTCTGGTTGAAGATACCTTTCACGGGTTTGTCCCAAAAGGTCGAAAAGAGCAAGGAGAAGACGTTCTAACACCCTGTTTCTTGCTATCCGGGCCAAACAGTGATGAAAATCGGAATCCGTTCGAATTGGGTTCATACCATGGGCCACTTCTTTTTTTTGTTCCTTAAGGATTTCCTCGAGCTCAGCGATTTCTTCAGGGGTTGCATTTTCTGATGCCTGCTGGGCAACTTCAGGTTCGATGATTTTGCGGAGAGAAAAGATATCGATCAGATCGTCCTTCTCATGAAAAAGGGAAGTAGCTAAAGGCTGTACAAGGGCTTCTTCATTAGAAGCGATGACGTAAGTTCCATTTCCCTGTCGTCTCTGAACAAGTTTCATTGCTTCAAGATAAAAAATAGCCTCCCTGACAGAGGCGCGGGATACTTTAAAGGTATCAACTAACTCTCTTTCTGTCGGAAGCTGGTCACCTCGCTTCAATTTCCCTTTTTGGATAAGATGATGGATTTGTCCTACGATGTCCTCATAGACCCGCTTTTTTTTAACCGCCTTCAACATGACGAATCACCTCTTTTTCTTGCACCTCTTTTAATGCTTCGTCAAAATGAGAAGCCGTGACCAAAAGCTTTTTTGACTTTTTCTTACCAGAGTCATTGATCAACTCACCAATGGCGAGCATGGTTGCTCTCCTCGCCATGAATGCGATATGAGAACCCGTCATTCCAACTGTGCATTTGGCTAACTCTGCAAGGTTTACATCATCGGCTAAAGGCCTCTCTTTGGTGTGAACCCGAAATATCTCTAACCGCTCTGCCTCGTCAGGGATAGGAAATTTAAGAATATAATCAAGCCGTCCGGCCCGCATTAAGGCAGGATCAAGTAAATCTTCACGATTCGTCGCCCCCAGCACAATGACCTGAGAAAGATCACTTAGGTTATCCAACTCATTAAAAAACTGACTGGCCATGCGTTCGACCGCCCCGCCTTCACTTCCATAGCCACGGGTTGCCACGAGGGCATCTATTTCATCAAAAAACAGGATGCAAGGCGCCGATTGTTTTGCTTTTTTAAAGATCTGATGGAGAGTTTTTTCTGATTCTCCAAGCCATTTTGAGAACAGAATGGGACCACTGATGGAAATGAAATTCAGGCCCGTTTCACCCGCCAAAGCCTTTGCCATAAGCGTCTTCCCAGTGCCCGAAGGTCCGGAGAAAAGAACCCCTCTGGGAGGGAGCACTTTACCTTCGTGAAAAAGCTCTGGAAATTTGTGGGGCCAATCTACAATGGAGATGAGGGTTTCTTTAATCCTCTTCAATCCACCGATATGGTGCCACTTCACCGCAGACCTTTCGGTATAAAATTCACGCGTAGCTGTGGGTTCAATCTCACGGAGGGCTGTTAAAAAGTCCTCCATCGTGATTTCCAGATGATCTGGGTTGACAAGCATGGCATCGAGATGATTTCCGCCTTCGAGAGAAAGATATCTTCTTAAAGCCACCATTCCCGCCTCTTTGCATAAGGCCTCTATGTCCGCTCCGACGAAGGCATGGGTAATCTGGGCAAGACGTTCCAAATCGACATCAGAGGCCAGAGGCATACGGCGACTATGAATCCTAAGAATGGCCTGGCGGCCTTCGACATTTGGAACGGGAAGAGCAATCTCACGGTCAAAGCGACCTGGTCGTCTGAGAGCGGCGTCGATCATTTCCGGGATGTTGGTGGCCCCGATGACAATCACCTGCCCACGAGAGACCATACCATCCATCAAGGCCAGGAGTTGGGCAACCACTCTTTTTTCGACATCTCCTAAGACCTCTGCGCGCTTTGGAGCGATGGCATCTATTTCATCGATAAAGATGATGCTGGGAGCATTGCGGGTTGCATCTTCAAAGATCTCCCTTAAGCGGGCTTCACTTTCACCATAAAATTTATGGATGATTTCTGGTCCATTCACCCGAATAAAATGGAGTTTCGTCTCGCTGGCGATGGCGCGGGCAATGAGGGTTTTTCCTGTCCCAGGAGGACCATAAAGGAGTACACCCTTGGGTGCTTCGACACCTAATTTTTCAAAGACCTCTACATAACGTAGGGGAAGCTCGACCATCTCGCGAATAAGCTTTAATTCTTTTCCAAGCCCACCCACATCCTCGTAAGAGACATGAGAAGGTGCCTCCATAGAAAAATCTGGTTTTTTTATAAGGAATTTTGTTTTTTGGCTAATCAAGACTCCCCCTGATGGAGAAGTCGCTTCGGCAAGAAAAAAACGGTCTTTCCCTGTTAAAAAGGGGACGTTGATTTTATCCCCAATCATAACAGGTAATCCCTGTAGGATTTTCGGAAACTGCTCCAGCTCGCCTTCTTCTGGTATAACGTTTGCTAAATCGAGAGGGGTAATGAGGACCGTTGTGGCGATTTTATAGGGGATTTTTTTTATTCTTACAATTTCCCCCAAATTCACCTTGGCATTGCCGCGGGTGATCCCGTCGATCTGAATTATTTTTTTTCCATAATACTCTGGGAAGGTTCCGGTGATCCTGGCGACTGTCTTTTTCTCTCCACTCATCTCGATCAGATCGCCGAGGACACCTCCTAAAGCCTTAATATCCTCTGGATCGAGGCGCGCCAATCCTTTACCAACATCTTCGATTAATGCTTCGCTTACCTTTAAATCCAGGGTGATCGCCATGAAAAGAACCTATGTCATAATTGGTTAGAAGATCAGACCATATGACAACTATTTTTAACCAAAATGCTATACCTTTGTCAAGATGGAGTTTACCGTTTTTATTACAACATGGTTCTCTACTACTGGCTATATTTTAAATGGGATGGGCGTGCTGGTCTGCCTGAATGGAGTTTGGGGTTTGTGGATCTCCAATGTGGTGCTGCACTCGACATCGGGACAATACTGATGGCGAGAGTGAGAGCCCATGTTTCTTTTAAAACTCGCCTGTCCCGGCTCAAAAAATTATTTGCCCTCTTCGTCATCCTTGTTTCAATTTATATACTGGTGAATTGAACTGGGTTCGCCACAATAATTACTCACCCATGACCTGGACAATTAGATTTCT
>JBEKWN010000095.1:0-18357 GCA_049513055.1 Thermodesulfobacteriota bacterium | reverse complement strand
ATGAACCGTTATTCCATTGGATCGATTGTCGGTATATTATTGTTATGGGAACTTCTGGTCAGATGGCTGGAGATTCCAAAATTTCTACTTCCCACACCGAGTACCATCCTCTCTTATATCATCGCTAAATTTCAACTCCTCGCCAACCACACACTCATGACTCTCCTGGAGGCAGGAGTCGGCTTCATCGTCGGGTCTTTTTCTGCAATTGTAACAGCCATTCTTTTTCTCTGGTCCCGGCCTTTGAAAGAGATGTTTTATCCTTATGCTGTGATTCTCAACAGTACGCCCATCGTTGCCATCGCCGCACCCATTGTGATCATCTTCGGGAGTGGTATGGGTTCCAAAGTCGTGACCGCCATCATCTGTGTTTTCTTCCCAATCTTGGGACCAACCTTTAAAGCCCTTGCCTCCGTGGGCGCAACAGAGATGAAATGGATGGATTCTTATCATTCATCCAGATGGCAAAAGTTTTGGTATCTCCAATTTCCCTTTGCCCTTCCACAGATATTTGCTAGTTTTAAAGTCGCCTGGACATTGGCTGTAATCGGTGCGGTCGTGGGAGAGGTATTTGGGGCTTATCGGGGATTGGGGTTTCTCATCGTGGATGCCATCTATATCATGGATACCCCCAGGGTGTTTGCCAGTATTATCGCTTGTTCCTTGTTGGGACTTTCCTTTGTCGGGATGATCGCCCTCATTGAAAAACGTACCATTGCTTGGCATATCTCTGAAGAGAGGAGGTGATTTTTAGTTCGGAGTTGGGAGTTATGAGTTATGAATTATGAGTTACTGTTTTAGGGAATTGGGATTATGGATTTAAGAAAAGATTGAAACTTAGGTTATACGCTATGCTCCATGCGCTTTGCGCTATGCTGTTTAAAACCAGAGGGGGGGATAAAAATGAAGAGATTCTTATCAACCTTTATATTGTTGACGCTCATCAATCTGCCCTGCTATGCCATCGGTCAAGAAAAGGAGGCCATTGTCCATGAGGCCTGGTTTGTTCATATGGAATCGGCAGGCGGTTGGGTAGCCGTGGATAAAGGTTTTTATGGAAAGGTGAAAGTAAAAGAAGTTCAGGGTGGGCCAGGAATCTCTCCGATTCAAAAGGTGGTTGCTGCAGTGAGGGCTGGAAACATCGCCTTTGGAAATGATTATCCAGAAAATATTATCCGGGCAAGGGAGAAAGAAGGAATCGATCTCGTTGCCCTGAGCATCGATTTTCAAACCAGCGCCATGAGGATTATCAGTTGGAAGCCGATCAAATCAGCAAAAGACATTAAGGGAAACTTTGGCATCTGGATTGGTTATGATGCCAAAGCAAAATGTGCAGTGGGCAAGGGTTGGGAAAAACAGTTTACCATTCAAAACCAGGGCGGGGATATCAAGCCATGGTTGGCTGGAACCTGGCCAATTGCCTCTGCGATGACTTATAACGAATTGATCACGGCCCAGCGTGAGATGAAAAAAATGGGAAAACCATTTTATACGATCGACTATAAAGATCTGGGGATTGACTGGATGGATAATGTCCTTTTCACCACAGAGGAAATCATCAAAAAATATCCGGATGTCGTCCAAGCCGTAGTGACGGGGAGATATAAGGGATTCCAATGGGCTCTTGAAAATCC
This sequence comes from Thermodesulfobacteriota bacterium, assembly GCA_049513055.1. GTDB lineage: Bacteria > Desulfobacterota > BSN033 > BSN033 > UBA1163 > UBA1163. The sequence goes on along the minus strand of JBEKWN010000095.1, from coordinate 16,723 downwards.
CAAAGAGACTTTTGAAATTTTGAAAAAGATTAACGAAGGTCTCGACTTCGCCCACGAGATGGATGCCGTGGCTCCGATGAAGGCTTTAATGATCACGCCTGATACAAAAAAGCAGGGGTTTGGCTACATCCTCCCAAAGAAATGGGAAAATGTAGTAAAGGATATGTTCAAGGCTGGGCTCTTGGAAAAGATGCCAGATGTGAAAAAGGTCTATATAGAGAAGTTTCCAAGCGGGGTAATGCCCAAATAATTTTCTCCCTATTCCTCTCCCTCCAGGGGCTGTGTCACAATGAGGGAAAACCATGTTTGTCATTCTGAACACTTCGCCATGTGTCACCCTGAAGGAAGTGAAGGATCTCATGAGTTCCTTCGCTTTGCTCAGGACATGCTTCGGCTAATACCTCAGAATAACATTGTAACACAGTCTCCGATGGGGGAGGGTAAAAGTGGGGGTGAAAATATTCGTAGGGGCGGCCCTCGGTGGCCGCCCAATCTGGGAGCCCGCAGAGAGGCTCCCCTACATGTTGAGGTGGATGATCTATTTTCAATAAAACAGGAGACCCTGAATGACAGAACGTACCTTTCTGGAAAATGTAGGGAAACCTTACAGCATCAATGCGATTGGAAGTGCCAGGGCATGGGAGGTGCATCATCTCCGAAATGATCCGACCATCCCGCCTTTGATTTATGTCATCGAAAGCGATGTGGGGCAACAATTTCTCCTTGGAAGAGAGATCAGCGGTCGGCCAAAATTCAATATGATCCGTTACATTGCCAAATCCTGCGTCGAGTTATTCTTTGAACAACTCAGCGGTAAAGAATTATTTCAATACATTATTCTCAGGGGCGCCTACCCTTTCGATCTCCAATATGCGTTCGGATACGCCCCGCCCTATGACCGCTTGCTCCTCCCAACCGGCTTCATCAAACTTCAAAGGGTTCTCAACCAGGGAGGCACGGACTGGGAGATTCATGCTCAAAACTTTATTGGAGAATATCAGGGGGATATCTGGCTAATCCCTGATACAGCCATTGCCTCGGGTTCAACGATCGCTTACTTTTTAAGAAATGGATTTACCCATCATCCGCCAAAGCGGGTTTATGTCATGACGGCGTGCGGTAGCCTGGAGGGCATCCAGCGAATTTATCAAGAATGCCTTAAGAAGAATGTGAAATTGATACCTGTCTTCTCCCAATGCATCTTTGAGGTTTCAAAAGTGGGAAACCTTCCAGGGCTTCCGCTCACCGACCTCTCCATCATCAGTCCCGGTTCTATTACAACGAAGGAACTCTATGAAAAAGCATTTCGCCGGTACCAGGGGACCCGGATGTGCTGTATCGGTGACATCGGGGAGAGTTTGGAAGACCCCGTACAATATTCAATCCATACGCTCTGGGAAATGCAGATTCTGGGGATGGATCCGAAAAAGGAAAATTGGAGTGCCTGGACAGTGGATGTCCGGGCAAAAAGTTTTCAGAAGAAAGTTTCAGATTTCAACCCCGCTCTGGCTGATTACTTTCAAGAGATCTGGAAGGAATAACGTTGATGTATTCAGAATCAACCCCTTCAGCCGCCATCCGTTTGATCAATGTGAAGAAACATTTTAAAGACCGTGATGTGGAAGCCCTGGGTGGGGTCAACTTGGAGGTCGCCCAGGGCGAGTTTATCTCCCTGATTGGTCCATCCGGATCGGGGAAGAGTACGCTTCTTGAACTTTTGGGAGATATTGGCGATGAGGGCGGCCCTTCCGAAGGAGAGATCCTTATCGAAGAGAAAACGCCTCAAGAACTGAGGCAAGCAAGGGGATATGGAATTGTCTTTCAAGATTCCACCCTCTTCCCCTGGTATCGTGTTTTTGAAAATTGCCTTTTGCCTTTTCGGATTGCAAAAAGTGAACCCCGTTAGAAAGGGCAGGGCTTTGACCCCGCACTCAATAAGGAGCTGATGCTTTCTATTTCTAATATTCCCAGCATAAATGCTGGGGCTTTCTAACAGGGTGAACTCCCAAAAGAAGAACAGGTGAAGCGGATTGAATCGTTATTGGAGATGGTAGGCTTGGACAGAAAATTCTGGCCTTACTATCCCAAAGAACTCTCTGGAGGAATGCAACAGAGAGTGGCAATTGTCAGAGCCCTTGCCTTGGACCCCCCACTCCTCTTGATGGATGAACCCTTTGGCGCCCTGGATGATTTGACTCGAAAATCGATGCAGATGCTCTTACTCGATATCTGGGCAAAAACAAGAAAAACCATCCTGATGGTGCCCCATTCCATTTCTGAGGCCTGTTTCATGTCAGACCGGGTGGTTGTCCTTTCTCACCGCCCCGGCCGAATCGTTCGAATCATCTTGATCCCTCTGGATAGGCCCCGTGAACGATCCATGACGGAGACTAAAGCTTTTGCCAGAATCTGTGGAATGGTGAGGGAGGCATTAGGTTCTGGAGGAGGATTGGAAGAAGATGCTTCGATCAAGGACTAGTCTATTGCGGAATCGCTGAGTTCTAAATTTTATCCTTGCAAGATTCCTACCCATCGATTATAATCAAACCAAGGAGAAAATAGTATGACTACTACGAAATCAGTAAGACTAAGCAAGAAAGGGCAATTCGTGATCCCGAAAGAGATGCGCGAGGCATTAGGGGTAAAGGAGGGCGAGGAACTTCTCGTTACATTCGAGGGAAGAAGGGTAGTGCTGACACGCCCACAAGAGTATGCCCGCGCAACTCGAGGCTCACTGAAGGGGACATGGGGCAAGAGCCGGCAGGCAGTGGTGCGCTATCTGGAAAAGGAACGTCAGTCGTGGGAATAAGGCAGACGAAGTTTTTATCAGAATTAAAAAGGCTTACAAAAATAGGATTAGATAGCTCTATCCTCATTTATCACCTCGAAAATGTTGAACCTTATGCCGATCTGACTGAGGCTACCATTGCAAGTATCGCAGGAGGTTTACTCAAAGCGGTAGTATCCACGATCTCTGTAACAGAACTTTTAGTCCAGCCCTTCGCCGAAGGGCGAGAGGATCAGATCATGGCCTTTGAGCACTTTCTTTTCTCCCTTCCTAATACCTCTCTAATACCCCCGAACTATTTCATCGCAAAGGAAGCAGCTCGCCTGCGAGCCAGGTATATGATCCGGACCCCCGATGCACTCCTTATCGCCACAGCTCTAAGTGAAAAAGCAGAGGGTTTCCTCACGAACGACGCCCGACTGGCTCGCCTAAAACCGGAAGGCATAAGCATTTTAGTGCTTGATGACTACTTATAGATGGCCTCCCTTGTCTCGGTATTTGCAGCCATGCGGCTGACAAATGTACCGTCAAACCTCCATACGTTATGCGCTATGCCCTACCTGCCCTCCGTAGTCCCGCAAGACGGGACGAAGGACGGGTGCGATGTTTTGTGCTGTTACTCCTTGCGCCTCACGAGTTTTTACCCTCAAGGGTATTGGGGCTGGCCGTTTTTGTTCTTGGATTTTTGGCAGGAAGATAATTATCTTAGTTTATACACGGCCTTTTGTCATTAACAATAAAAAGGTTGAAGGGTCCAGGATCCTGATTCCCTGAAAGGTTTTCAGATCTTTGAGATGATGATCTCCGGAAACAATAAAGTCTGCTTTTCCTTCGATAGCGGCAGACAGGTATTTGTTGTCCGCTGGATCATCTTTGATCTCGTGGATCTTTGTTGTGCCCGGGACAATAAAACTAACCCGGGTTGCTCTTTTAACAAATTCGTCAATCTCTTTTGGCGTGCGGCGGTGGAGTTTCCGGAGTTTGGCATACAAGAGCACAGTCTTGACTTCCGAGAAGATGTCCTTTGATGAAATTAGGGTTACTTTACCCTCTTTTGCCAGTTGAAAAACTTTAGCCGGGTTGGAATGGGATTTCAGTACCGTGCTGACAAAGATGTTGGCGTCCAAAACAACTCTGATCATCGTTTTTTGGCTTTTGGTTTTCTATAAGCGCGTACCCCTTCATCAACGAGCCTGTTTACGACTTCATAGTCTTCCTCTTTAATGTTAGCGCTCATTGCGCTTACGCTTTCAAAGAATTCATCCCATTCCTGCTGAAGGGACTGATATTTTTCTATAGGGATCACTGCCACAAGAGGTTTCCCGGCCCGCTCAATGATATAATCGTCTCCCTTGAGCGCCACCTCATTCATCACCTGGCCAAGATTTTGCCTGGCTTTGAGAGCAGAAATTGTCTTGTACATTTTAGCCCCTCCTTATATCAATTGTTATAACCAATCCAATTATATCAAATAGAAAAACGCTGTCAATAGGTGGATTGTCTTCAGACGTTCTGGGCGTGTCAAGTAAGAAATTCTGTTCTTAAGAAATTTTAATAACTTAAGTCCCCTAAGACCTATTGCAAAGCGATAATTCACATTTCAAGGCCTCACACCCTGGGCGGGCACGTCACCCTCGAACAATGAAAATACGTAATCCCTCCCTTGCCCCCCTTTAGAAAAGGGGGGTTGGGGGGATTTGAAACCTATTTTCTAACTAACAAAACCTGGTTTACGGACACGAAACACGGACACGGACACGTGTTTTCTGAGAAATGTCTACCGGACTGCTTTTGAGAAAGAAAAAGGAACTCACCGATCGCGCGTTGAAGTTGGCCGAGGCTGGAAAATCCAAGTCGAATTGGGAGTTACAAGGGATATTGAGGGTGGCCGCTTTTGTCCTTGGGCTTCTGGTAGGTAAACCCCGTTAGAAATTCCAGCGGGGCATTAAACCCCGCCGGAATTATTCTAAAATCTGACCCCGCTGCAGAGCAGCGGGGCATTATTTCTAACGGGGTAAATAGTTTATCTTGTAAAAAATATTCTTGATTGGCGGGTTATTTCGATTAAGCCTTTTTCCTCCTTTCCCCTGCATGGAGCTCGGTATTATCCCGGTGGTCATTCAGATCTTTCCTAATCTCGGAGACATCGGTCTTCAGGATTGCTACATCGGTCTTTAGGATTGCTACATCGGTCTTTAGGATTGCTACATCGGTCTTTAGTACGGACACATCAACCTGAACTCCTAATATCGTCTTCTTAAATTCCTCATGCTCCCTTTGGTTCTCCTCTTTGTGACGTTCCAAGGTCTCCCTAACCATATTAATACCCTCTATTACCGTATCGAACTTTTCCTTCACATCTTCCAAGACAATCTTCAATTCATCCGAAGCCATTTTCCACCCCTTTTTTTAGTCCCTCCAAACTAACATTACCCTGCGTCAGAAGTCAACCAAAATCTCCAATTGTCACTTTGTCTTTTTTGTCCCTTCGGAGCCTTGGATTCTATCGTTGGGAAGATGATCTGATTTCCATCAATTCTTTCGCCTGATCTTTGAAGTGATCTATTTATAATTGGCGGGTTGACGGTTCAAATGCGGCCGTGCGCTCCAGTATTCTCATGGGCAAAACTCAGAGATTGGTCACATGGAAGAGATAAGTGTCAATTTTCAACAACGTCCCTTCCGTCTATGCCTCCAAAACCAAGCGGCGGGTGCGGTATTCACCGTACTGCTTCTCTTCCTTTTCCTTTAGGACGCGGAAGGTTCCGCCGGGGAAATTTGGGCCATACAAATCTTTTGAGTGAGGAAGAACATAATTCATCGATGGGATGTGTCAGGATGTCTTTGTTTTTCGTCTTCCCATTTCTTAGGGGCTTCCGAGGTTAAATTGTAACAGGTTTAATATCTTTCGCTTCAAGATCTTTTCTGTCACCATAAACCAGAAACGGAAGTTTTGAGATCTCTATTTCCACAGTTTTTAACATTTCCTGTTTGGTAGGGATATTTATAAATTCCCCCTTTTTATCAAGGGTAAATTCTCCCACGATTAATACCCCCCTTTCCGTTTTGCACAAAACCGGCACCTTCCATATCTCAGTTTTCAAATCAAATCGCGGTGTTCCTGGGGCGGTTAGATGACCGATATTTTCGTACAAATATCTTTTTACTTTTTCGTAGATTTCCATATCGTTACCCCTTTCAATGAAAATTTTTCCCAGGCAGTGAAAAACAATTGAACATCTTTTGCTAATTCTATCCCCATGTCAGGATCATGGTAATAAATTAAATTTTGTTCTAATCCAATAATTATCACAAAATGCCCAAAACCCTGTAAACCCCGTTAGAAATTCCAGCGGGGCATTAAACCCCGCCGGAATTATTCTAAAATCTAACCCCGCTGCAGCCGGCGGCCCAGAGGGCCTCTGGCCCGGAGGGAGCAGCAGGGCATTATTTCTAACGGGGTAAACCTCCATAAAGCACAGCGGGGTCTAATAAAGCTATAATTGGTATTCCCCTATTTAATGTTTCTTCAAGGCTCTGCAGGGTAAAATTTTCTACTACTTCTGACAAAAATCCAAGTTTTTCAACTCCAGAGGCAAGTTCTTCACAAGTATTACCAAGCCAACTTGTTTAAAAAATATCTTCCAGTTCTTTTTCAGATAGTCGAATCCCATTATATTCTAAAACCATTCGAATGCAAGCCGGTCCACAAGTAGTAGACTTTTCCTGCTTAAAATAAGGGACCTCTAACTTCAATTATAACTTCCTCCTTATTTTATTATCTTAACCTATCCCAGGCCTCCAATACCAGACGGGGGGTGCGTTATTCACCGAACTCTCGCTCTTCCTTATCCTTTAGGACGCGAAAGGTTTCGCCGAGGAAATAAAATTTTAGATTGTCAATAATCAAGTCTGATGCCACCCCGTTATTTCTTTTTCATGCTCTTGACTGAAAAATTCAGTCAGAGGGGATGGAGCTCTTAACTGCAAAATGAAGTCAGAAGTGTCTGTCCTGTATTGAAATTTCAGCTTTGAGCTATCATGTTTCAGCTGTTAGCTTTCAGCTTTGACCTTTGATCTTTACAAGACGCTACGCCCCATGCTGTTTTTAGTTTTCAATTCCGCAATTCGCAATCCGAAATCCGCATTTGGATGGGCCACCTTTTTTATGGATGACACCAAATCGCAATATCCCAAGTCTGACCCCACAGGCTTTTATACTTATCTTACCCATTATATGTACAGCTCGCAGCCAATCCTTGCAATGTCTTGTTGTCTGAGATGATGTCATGCGGAACAAGCAGATATAACCAGGGTTTCCCACCGTGTTTCTTCTCATGAGCTGTTGCGTTTTTGCACCATTCCAGGGCGGCCATGGCCTTGGCCTGAACTTCTTTGTCTGTCATCTCGGCAGCGCTCTTCGCTTCACACAGGAACTTGGTCGATTTTGTTTCCACTACAAAGTCCGGTTCGTAGGATGCATCGCTCGTGTAGTGAATCTGGAAGTTTCCTTTAGCTGGCTTGAACCACTTCATCACTTCCCTGTCGTTCTCAAGGATGACGGTAAAACGACGTTCTGAATCCGAGTCAAACTTCTGGACCCGGTATAAACATTTTCTAAACCCGCTAAAAAGCATCTTGCGGATGTCATGTTTATCAGACACTGGCGCACGGAAGTCCCGCTCGCTTTCCCCGGCAGGGGCGGAATAGTTATTGGGATGAAGTGTCGTAAACCCTTTACTTATGTGTGCCTCATAGGAGGCCGCCTTTTCCTCGTAATGGTCCTGCATCTGCGCATGGATCAGGTTCACCAATGCCTGCTGATGGTATTGGAGGACATTGACCACCTCGTCCTCGCTGTTGAGGTAGGACCGAAGGTGGGCCACAACCTGCCCGGTCAGTTTATAGAGTAATTCCGCATGATCGTCGTAACAGATATCGTTGAAGTCGATGAGACCCCGGACAAGGTAGTCTTCGAGCCGTTCTTCCGGTAAGATGCCGGTACCGCTCATCAGCCGGTGTTGCTCCCGCCGGTGGAGTTCCTGGATAAGAATCTCATTATCCACTGGCAAGAGACGTATGGAGGATAGATCAAGATTGAATTCCCGGTACCCCCGAGTTACATCGCCGACGGGCTGAACGATGATGCGTGGGATGTCAATAGAAAGCTCATTGCGAAGGGTGATGGTTGAGGCGACCACCTTGGCCACATCCACCTTTTCACCGATCCCTTCCAGTTCCTTCTGGACCGGGGTGATGATCTCCGTGACCTTTTCGATTATCTGCTGTTGAATTTCTGGCTTCGCCAGGTCAGTGGAACGTGGCAACCGCTCAAACTCTCTTCGGATAACTTCAAGTGTAGCCTTGGCCGCCTCCTGCTCCTTCGGGTTCTCAAAGAGCATTGCCTGTTTTCCCGCGCGGTCTGGTCCGCCGTAGGTAGATAAGCCCTCCGAAACTCGACTCATGATTTCGGGCTCAGCCACATAAACCTTGTTTCGCTCGTCAGTGATGTGGATAACCTTCAATCCTCCCCGGATGATTGAATCCGGGCTGTTTGCATAGTCAACAATCTCCTGGAACTTGTCGTGCGAGACGATGGTCAGCCGGTCAACAGCACCCACTTCTGTCCTCTTTCCATACGGGAGGCGAAGCCCCCGCCCAATGGACTGCTCTACAAGTGTCTTCGAGTTTGCAGCCCGGAGCGGGACGATGGTATAGAGATTTGTAACGTCCCATCCTTCTTTCAGCATGTTGACGTGAATGACGATTTCGGTGGGGTTTTCCGGCTTCTCCACGTTGATGAGCTGTTCGATGGTTTCATCCCTCTCCTCCCCGCTTTGCTTGGAATGGACTTGAATGACCTTACCCTTGTACCGGCCATCAAAGAATGTTTCCTCTTCGATCATCTTCATGATAGAATTGGCGTGTTCCGTATCCCGCGCAATGACCAAGAGGAAGGGTTTCACGATGGGTTTGCCATTCTCCCGGGCGTAAATTTCCAGTTCAACTTTGGTGTTCTCATGGATACGTACTCCATCCTCCAATTTCAATCTTTCCAATCCGGCATCATCGTAGTTGCGGACATCAAAGTTTTCACGGGTGGCAACAGCGGGTTCTTTGACAAACCCGTCTGACATTGCATCAGAAAGGGGGTAACTGTATATGACGTTCCTGAATGCCTCCTGCGTACCGCCCTTTTCCACCTGAGGTGTTGCCGTAAGCTCAAGGCCAAGGATTGGTTTAAGCTCACTGATGGCCTTCATCCCCGCTGATGCCCGGTAGCGGTGTGATTCGTCCATCAGGAGCACCAAATCGTCCAGATTTGAAAGATATTCAAAATAGCTCTGGCCAATGTATTCCTGGAGCCTTCGGAAACGAGGGATGTTGCTCTTGATGGCTCCTTTTGGTGTCTCTGTGCTGGTGATCTTGGAGATATTAAAGATGTTGATATGAATTGGGGTTTCCCATTCTATGCCTGGCAGGTAATCCTTTTGTCGGATACCGCGACCGGTCTCGTAATTGTCGCCCGTGATAATCTCCGGTGGTGTAACAGCGAACTCCGCCACGCCCTGGAAGACATATTTAGGCGTATTGGGAGTAAAATCTGTGGTGAGCTTATTGTAAATAGTGAGATTTGGCGCGAGCACGAAGAAATGGCGGATATTCCTGGTCTTGAAGAGGTATGAAATGAAGGCCCCCATGAGACGCGTCTTGCCCACACCCGTTGCCAGTGCAAAGCAAAGTGATGGGAAATCGCGCTCAAAGTCTGAGACCGACGGGAATTCGAATTGGATCATATTGAGAGCCTGTACGAGGTCGCCATTTTTCTCAAGCGGGATGATATCGCAAACCCTGGCGAGAATCTCCAGCGATATACGTTGAGGCGTGCGGAGGCTAAGGCGATTGGAGATCGTGTTGACGTGCGAGCCGTTCATCTCTTTTTCCTCCGGCCTTTTCGCTCAAGTTGCTTCGCCATCTTTTCAAACTCCTCTTCTTCCTTCGCCGCTTCTTCAACAAGGCGGTGCCGGTTGAATTTCTGATATTCCTCCAGTGCCAGGGCCTTGGCTACCTCCATTGACGCCTTCCCCGCATCTTTAAGAATAGCGCGTTCGTTGAATTTGAGAAAAGCGTCAATTTTTTCACGCCAATCACACATGTAAAGGGGTTTCCGGCGACGGGCCTGATCCTCCGCATAATCAAGATACATGACGACGATCCTATTAAGTTGACCAATTTCCTCGATGCTCAGGTAATTCTTGGCAACAGCGACATCGGTCCTGCGAACTTTGGACCCTTTCCAGCTCGTCAGCCCCATGTTCGCTTTGGAAGAATCCGCGCGTTCCGCAATCAACTCCGCTGCCGTCTTACCGGTAATGGCCCAGTGAAGTTTGTTCTGTACGATCTGGAAGAACTCCTTTGTTTCTTCCGCCTCGGCGTCGTAGTCAATCGCCAATTTATAGATGTCCCTGATTTTCTGGTAGAAGCGTTTTTCGGATGCACGGATGTCACGAATGCGCTCAAGTAGTTCATCAAAGTAATCTGCCCCTATGTTCCGGCCCTCCTTGAGCCGCTCGTCGTCCATCGTAAAGCCCTTGACCAGATACTCCCGCAACCGTTCGGTCGCCCACCTTCGGAACTGCGTGCCACGATGAGACTTCACACGGTAGCCGACAGCGATAATGACGTCCAGATTGTAAAAATCAACGATCCTCTCAACTTCGCGTTTCCCTTCGGTTTGAACTATCCGGAATTTCCGGATAGTTGCCTCAGGAGCCAGTTCCCCCTCCTCGTAAATATTTTGTATATGCTCGTTAATAGTGCGTACATCCCAGCCTTACTTCAATCCGGCTCCTGCCGTCTTCGGTTTGGTAGAATAGAATCTCTGAAGAGGGTTTCCGTTTTTCTGGAAGGTGATCAGTCATTTCTCTTACCGCCTTTCCCTCCGGCCAGGTCAAAAAGAGTAGCCTGCTTTGGATTATGATCGGGCTTGCCTCTGGCGCTAGGCAATTCAGATTGATCTTCAACCGGTTCCATTTCCCTGACCTGAAGGTTCTTAATCTCAAGGCTGTAGTCGTCTTTTCCCCATTCACAACGGCTCATCACGGCCTTCGGGATCTTCTTAACGGTAAGATTAGGGAAATCATCAAGGTTCTTTACACGGAAAGCGCCGCACATGACAAGCAAGCTCCTGGCCTCGCCCACCTCATCCGAGAGTCTCTGGAACTGCTCACGGGTGAGCGTCTGCGTGGTCACATAGATGAAATCATTTTCAGTTGAATGGCCGTGCTGCCAGTAGACTTCGTCGCTTGGAGCATAGGTGAAACCCTCCAGCTTGCAGATAGCCTCGGCGAGCATAGTGGCATTATACTTCTTGTTGATGATCCAGTTGCTAAATTGGTCTTTCTCGAGCAGCGAAGGAGCCAACCGGTAGTACCGGAACCCGCCACCCCCTTTCCAGCCGACGGCCTCTGTGATCCCGCTATTGTCCGTGCCATCAATAACTTTCTTCATACGGGGGATAATGTGCGTGTGGCAGTGTTCCCCCAACTCAACCATGATCCACCGCCGCCCATTCTTATGTGCCACAGCACCAGTTGTTCCCGAACCGGCGAAGGAGTCAAGAACCCAGTCATCAGGGTTTGAAGCGAGAAAAATAACCCTTTCGAGAAGTCTTTCTGGCTTGGGTGTATCAAACGGGTCTGATGACCCGAATAGTTCAAGTATTTCCTTCTTCGCTTCCTGTGTGTGCCCTACTTCTGCATTCGGCCACCAAGACCATGCAGCCTGGCCCTCTGATTCATTAAGATATGTCTTGCGCCTGGGTATCCCTTTGCCATCTTTCCCGAACCAGATCCGACCCTCCTTAACGAGCTGCAAAAAAACGGATTCGATATTCTTCCAACAGTAACCCTCTGGGGGTGCGTACTCCTTTCCTGCCGGCGTAATAATTTTGTACATTTGGTTTGGACGATACCCCTGTGCAGTATAATCCGCTGACACCCAGGGTCCCCGAGGGTCATTATCCGGATTTTTGTAGGAAGTCTTTTGTTTTTCAGTCTTTGGCAGTTTCTTGACCGTCTGTTTAAACGTGGAAAGATCGTGTGCATACACAAGAATGTGATCATGTCCGGCACCAAGAACGGCCCGCATATCTGGTGAGGTTCTTTTTTGCCAAACAATGTTTGCTACAAAGTTGTTGCGTCCGAAGGTCTCATCACAGAGTACTTTTAAATAGTGGCATTCATTATCATCGATAGTTATCCAAAGTGATCCTTGCGGAGACAAGAGTTTTCCCAGTAGTTCCAAGCGGTCGCGCATTAAGGACAGCCAGATTGAATGTTCAAGACCATCGTCGTAATGTTCGAACGCGCTTCCAGTGTTGTATGGTGGATCGATAAAGATGCACTTGATCTTCCCTGTAAACTCCTGCTCCAGCGCCTTGAGGGCGAGGAGATTATCTCCAAAGATAAGGCGGTTGTCGAATATATCGTGGTCTGTGACTCGGTGTGGGGCGTGATAAGATCTTTCCGGGTCTTCAAGAAGGATGCGCGGCTCCAGCCGTGGCCGGTTCTCCTTCCCAATCCAGGTCAGTTCGAGCTTTGTTTTGTTGACCATGTCGATTTTCAAACTCCCTTAGCCTTCAGTCAGGTTGAACATTTGTGGTAGCCATAGCTGTCTTACCGACTGAAAATTTAGCAGCGAAATATGTCAATCAGAAAGGAACATTGCCTCATATGACTTGAGCTGGTAGCAAATATGGACTGATAGTCCTATATTCGCCAAATGTTCTGTATCCATCATTAATTACCCTTTAGGTTAATAGGAGGAAGTGCTTCTTTGAGCCATTCACTTGCACGAGCATCCTTTTCATATTGTCGCTCTACCCTAGCAATAACTTTATTATAGAAATCAGGTTGTCTTACCAAGGTCGCTAATTCTGCCTTTTCAAGTTCATTCTGATCCATTACGGCTTGAACATACATATGTCTAGCATACTCCCCATATTTCCGAATGCGAGAAAGCGTTGCTTTGCCAAGTATAGGGGATTCTGAACAATTGCTTAAGTATGTTGCACCGTTGCGCAAAGAAAGGATTCTAGACATTGCTGCGAGCACAAAAAGAGTTCCTCCTTTCTTTAAGATGCGCAGTTCAGTTTCTTTCTTTGATCCCATTGCCTCCTGAACTACTTCTTTTACAACATCACCGCATATCCATTCAAACAGAACCTCCTCAACCCTGACATCTGGCGGGAAAACTTCATCGTGGTATCGTGAAAAAATGAATGCCTTATGCTTGTATGCTAAGACAGGTTTATCTCTGAAAGCTGCAGCATATTGACCCATGATATCCACTCTTATTTGCCTGAGTTTGCTTCCTTCTCTATATTTGTTAAGATCAGTTTTCGGGCGAGCTCCGCGGCGAGTTAAATAAATAAAGGGTTTGGACAGCTTTTCGAAACCGGCCTGCAATCTGCGTTGGGTTCGGTCCTGTGATGCAATATCCCATGTTCGTATCGGGTTTTGAGAATTAGTATACCTAATAATATCGTCCACGATTCCTGCTGGGGCAGCAATGAATCTCACGAGAACTGCCACATCGCTTACATTATTTTTTTTCGATTGCGCTAGAGATACAGCAGTCTGACAACCGTTCACAATACTGAAGTTAGTAAGTTTGACTTTTGTCCCATTAGGCGAGAAATCGTCACAGACAATGGTAATCCCGTTGTTGTATGCCCAAAAATTCCCACACTCTGATTTGTTACGCAATGTCTCTGCAATTCCAGCATTAACCGAACCTTTTCTTACGCCTAGGAACAATCTGACGTTTCTGTCAAAGAGACGTTCCTCATATTTTTCGTGAAGTCGGACAATCTCACTTCCTTGAACCGTAGCTACCATGGCCTTTCCAAATGCCCCTTCAAAAGGAAACACATTGTTACCAACTATAGCGATCTCGTCTGAGTCGATACGGCGAGATGCACCTTCGAGTTCCTCCCAAGTAGCCTGCAAAAGGTCTATATGGTAATGTCTGAATGTTCGCCGCCTCTCAATATTATCCCTGTTCTGGTTATAAACGCTAATATGCTTATCGATATTCGGACATTTTGACCCAGTGTAAACGAACCATAACTCTACACCATAGCCTTGCTTTACTGCCTCGATATAATCATCGGCAGCCTGAGCCAAATCGGCTTTACCGTCACGACGCAATGCTTCAGGATTTGAAAGCCAGTTAAGGCTACTCTCGAGTTTCGTGATATGTGATATTTTGGGTTGTGATGTGAGTTTTCCTGAATACTTGCCTTGAGCAATGACGATCCGTCCTTCATCATCATCCACCCAAAAAATATCAATGCCCTTATCATTGGATCCCTCTATAGATATTGCTTCACGGGCATCACCTTCAGACAAATCAAGAACGTTGATTGCAAACCAAAAGAGGAAAGCTTTGTCTGCTGAGAGCCGTTCACGTTGGCTAATTTGCCTGACTTCTGCCTGTAAATATTTATTAAATGCTCCCATTCTTATCTCCTTTCCTTTATGTACCATACTTTCAGCACCTGTTCAGCGCTCTCGTGGAGGCCATCCAAATATCGTAACGCTAACCTCCCCTGCTTTCCCCGTCCTTTCTGGTTAATTCAGCTTCGATCTCTTCTGGACTGGGCAATAATCCCTTAAGCTTCTTTGGAAGGGATTCTGTCAACCTGGTGACATAGCCAGATATCCCGACCAGCTCCTTTTCAGAAGGTGGAGAAAACATCCCCAAAACATTAGGGCAGCAAGCTGTTGCACAATTTCCCGATAGCCAATTTTTGCCACAGGCTGTGGCACTTTTCCCTCTCCTGTCGCCAGGACAACGGACTGCCTCCCTCTTAAAGGTGATACCAATCTTGCAACGGCCTGTTGCAAAATTCCCCCTTCCCGAACCCCCGATTAAAAAATGTTTGACATTTGAAGATTCGGAAGATTCGGGGGACGTAGTTGAATTCTGTCACTTATTTTCCCTTTCAGAAACCTCATCCACCCTCACCTTTCAATTGTTCCGGGGTCCTCTCTCAACCCATAACTTACAGACATTTTTCCATCCAATACGGCGCCATCTCTAAGTGATCGCTACGCTCAAGGAAGAATAACAAAGACCTTTCTGGGCAGCTTTTAAATCTTCAAGAGATGCAATCGCCGGCATGTAACTCTCCCTTTTTCAATATTTCGATAGGATTACAGCCCCTCAATCTTGGAGCCAAGTAAAAAAGGCCTTTTCTTTTTGAAGACGCGCTCCAACTAATCCAAACTTTTTTGTGTGAATCACCCCGAAAGTTGACCTATTTATACCAAAAACCAAACATTATAGCAATTTCAGGATGGTTCCACCCGCATTTCAGGCACTGGACTTCAGACCTTAGACTAAGAGGACGAAATGGCTGGAGACTGCAAGAAGATAATCGGGAGATGGGGTAATGAGGAGATAGGGAGAAAGCCCTCCTACGCTGAAGCTTCGGAGGGCGAGCAGTAAGCAGGAAGCGGCAGACGAAAAGCACCAGAAAGAAAACGACAGCTCAAAAAGGACAGTTATCAAGCATTCCCTCTTGAAGGAAAGGTCACCACCATGGGGGGAGCTGATTGGGCAAGGACGGCAGGTTAAGATCCGGAAGAAGTTGACCGAAGATCACCGGGAAGACCATCAAAGGGGATTAAATGAAAGGCTCAATCGGGATGTCTTTCGGTAACTTTCTGTTTATGGGCCTTGGTCTTCCCAAACGGAACCGATGTTGGCTCAACCAAGCGCTTCCTCAGACTTTCCCAAAGGGGATCCTTTTCGAGAAGCTTCCGGGTTTTTTCATGTTTCTCTTCCCAGGAAAGTCCCTGGTCCTCCTTGTCAATTTCTTCCCGTCGCTTTCGCATCCAAGCTACCGCATCAAACGTCTTTTTCACCGGATAACACCTCCTTCGGAGTACGAATTTCGATCAAACCATAACCCTGTTCTAAATTTACAGCATTGAACAATCGAATTCTACCAAGATTGACAATATGCCTGAAATTCCAACTGACGAGAACATCAACACGGCCAATTGTTGCCAATGCCACATGAAGAGCATCTGATCGACTGCCCGGGCCTACAATACCGTGGGATAGATACGCCTCTGCAAGCGTATCCGCTTCAGGCGTATCCGAAAGGATGATCTGATGGGCCTCAGGTATTTCAAGGAGGCGATTCCGGACGCTTTGAGGCGCCCCTTGAAGCTCCCGCAACGTATGCTCCGAGAGAACCATTATGTAGACTCCCCGGATGAACAGTTGCCACAAAGCAAGGGTCGCTTCGGCAAATTCGCTATCTTCGCAACCACCAATGACAGAGGCATCAATATAAACGTAAAATCTCTTCATTCGGATCTCTCCTTATTACTTTTTCCCCGTTCTCCCAGACGAGGCCAACCAATTTTTAAACTCAATCATTTCAGTTTTTGTTCCTTCCCCATCGCAAAAAAGCTGGCTTCTGTGAGGTTCGTTTTTGACTCCGATCTTAAATTCTTTCACCCCCTGTTTCAATCACCCCCGGAAGTTGACCTATTTATACCAAAAATTTAATCTTATAGCAATTTCCAACCGTCAGACTTGTTTATTGACACTTCGACCAGTCTTGCTATTTTGATTTTGCGGCGGGAAGCCTAAAGATAAAGTTTAAAGGGAGCTCTTACTATTTAAGAATCAGAAGCAGAATACCTTGAGGTGGGATGAAGAAGATACTCCAATCAAGGATTAAAAACGCAAAGCGCATAGCGCAGAGAGCATAGCGTTAAAAAAAATTTGCAGTAGATACCCACGGGCAAGCCCGTGGCACTTTAAAATAAGTCAAGCTTCGCTTGACCTTCATCCTGGCGTCCTTGCCATCGGACGTATTTGAGGATTTGATCCTCATCAACTCCAACGGTC
>JBEKWN010000094.1:0-23003 GCA_049513055.1 Thermodesulfobacteriota bacterium | reverse complement strand
GAATATGGGATTCATATTTCAAGAGAAAAGAAAGGAGGGGGGTGAATGGTGGACCGTAAGAGATTGGAAGAGACCATTTTGAAAAAGTCAAAAGCAGGAAAGCTTCCCTGCGCCATGTGCTTCAAAATCGCCGAAGATTTTGGGATTTCGAAGAGAGAGATGGGGAAGGTTTTAAATGAGATAAAGATCAAAATCAGCCAGTGTCAGTTGGGTTGTTTTGAATGATTTCTGAAAAAGTCCAGAAATCCTTGATTACACTGATTAAGAACCGATTACGGAGATACGAAATTCATTGAAAAATCAGGGAAATTTATCTAATTCTCTTTTCAAATCTGTGTAATCAAGAGAGCATAGAGCAGTTTTTCAGAGCTCTTTGATTTATTAATTGACATAAAAAACCATTGGAATATAATTAGGTCATTAAAAATTAAAGGAGGTGAGAGAGCGTCAAAAAAGAGAACAGGGTGGGGGGAATTCATTGATATCTCATAGGTGATTCTATCACCACAAGGAGGTAAGATTATGAATTCAGTTGTTGTTATCATCATAGGGTTCATCGTCTTTTTCATCGGTTACCGTTTCTACTCCAAGTACGTTGATACAAAAATTATTAAGTCTGACCCGAAGAGGGCCACTCCGGCTAAGATGTTTATGGATGGAGTGGAGTTCATGCCCACCAGTAAGAACATCCTTTTTGGTTACCAATTCAAATCCATTGCCGGCGCGGCCCCGGTAATCGGACCTATCCTTGCTATCCAATGGGGATGGCTTCCTGCATTGCTTTGGATTTTACTGGGGACGTTCTTCATTGGCTGGGTTCATGACTACTCGAGCGCCGTGGTGGCCATGCGAAATGAAGGAGCTTCCTTTGGCGGATTAAGCTACAAATTGATCTCGCCGAAAGCTCGGGTCATTCTTCTCTGCTTTATCTATTTCCTTCTGCTTCTCATCGCCGGCGCCTTTGGAGCCATTGTCGTTAATGCAGCGACTGGGCAGAAGAGTTCTCCCATGGCATGGTTGCTCCTCACCATCGCTGGAGTTCTTGCCGGACAGATGATCTATCGCTGGAAGAAAGATATTATCCTGACCACAGTTGTCTGTGTTGTAATCACATTGTTCGGGATATGGCTTGGGTCAGTTGCCCCTTCTGACAGTATACTTGGGGGGGGGATTGCTAATAGCAAAATCGTATGGGCGATCGCTGCGCTTGTCTTCTGCTACTTTGCAGCGGTTTTGCCGATCTGGAGGTTTGCACTTCCCATTAACTATGTTGCCTCTTACATCGTTTTTCTGGGTCTCTTATTCGGGATCATTGGAGTATTTGTGCTCCATCCCGATTTTACACTACCCGCTTATACAGGCTTCGATATCAAGATTGGGCCTCTCTGGCCGATCCTGTTTGTGACTATCGCTTGTGGGGCAATCTCCGGATGGCACAGTATTGTTTCAAGTTCAGGAACGGCGAGGCAGTTGGAGTACGAAACAGATGCTCGTCCAGTGGGAGGCGGGGTGATGTTTGTGGAGATGATGCTCGCACTCTTCGCTCTGGTCATTGCTGGAACGATTTTTGCCTCGTCTTCCGAATATGCAGCAGCCATTGCTAAAGGACCTATTGGCGTGTTTGCAGCAGGTGTCGGGAAGTTCTTAGGGGCATTGGGGCTTCCGGCTGCCATTGGAAAGTCCTACGGCGCCGTGATGTTAATCATCCTGGCAGTCACAATCCTTCAACTGGTCATCCGATTTATGAGGGTGGCCACATCGGAGATACTGGGGGATATCAGCCCCATTTTTAAGAATGCCCATGTCGGAACCATTATCGCCAGCCTTCTCACACTGATTCTGATCCTGACAGGATGGTGGCAATATCTCTGGGTCCTTTTTGGAGGAGCCAACCAGTTGATGGCCTCCCTGGCCCTGATGCTGATGACAGTGTGGTTGATGTCTCAGGGAAAACCATATGGGTGGACCTTTTACCCGATGATTTTTATGTTTATTACGACTATAGCTGCCCTGGCAGTTACCTCTTTTAGGCTTTTCACAGCGGTGTTTACAGGAGCGGTTAAGGGAGAGGCATATATCGGGAATATATTGATGGGTTTGGTTGCGATTTTCCTGATCATTGCCGCAATTATTCTGGCAGTGGAAGGCGTGAAGGCTTTTGGTCGTTATAAAGTTATACGAGCAGAAGGAGCGCCTGCAAAGGCGTAAAAATAGCTCAAAGCTGAAAGCTCAAAGGTAAAAGCTAAAAATAATCCCCCTATTTCCCCTCTTTACTAAGGGAGGTGGGGGGATTATAATGTTAAGTAATTAAGTTAAAGGAGAAGGTTTTTATGACGGAAGAGGAGAAAAAGAAAAAAGGGGGAATCCTTCAGGCGGTTAAGGAATTTATCTACGGGGTGGCGGCTCATGACTCAGCCCGATTTGCAATGAAAACGAGGGCAAGCATGGAGCACCTTTTTATTCTCATCACTATGGGAGACATGTTGGGTGTTCCGATTTTGCCTCCGTACTATTCGTTGCGTTTGCTGCCTTATGTGGTCCCCCAGATTTCCACCTGGAAGCGGAGGATGCTGAGGGAAAAAGACTTTACAGACGGGCTTGCTTAAAAAGCTCATCGAGTTTATAGCGTTTGTTGAGTTCATTGGGTAACCTAAAGGGACTGGAACTTATCAAGCTCAATAACGCATTAACCCAAAGAAGGGGGTGATTCACATTCCATTAGCAGATATTTTTGAGAAGTTTCCGGACCGGCGGTACATCATGTTTGGTGGAAAAGGGGGTTTGGGGAAAACTACGTTTTCTGCAGCCACGGCCTATTATTTGGCCAAAAAAGGGAAAAAAGTCTTGGTCTTTTCTGTTGATCCACAAGCTTCATTAACAGATATTTTTAAGAGGGATATTTTTGGCAAGGGGCCAACAGAGATCATTCCCAACCTCTATGCACAGGAGATTGATGCCGATAAGCGTGTGAAGGAATATCAGCAGGAGATTCGACAGAAGATCTTCGATATGTATGGAATGGATAAGATTCCGGAAGAGATCGAGAGCTATATCCAGGCTGCTGCAGCAGAGCCTGCCATGGAGGAAAGCGCCATTTTTGATGAGGTGGTGGATATCGTCATCAAGGGTGGCTATGACTACTATATTTATGATCTGGTGCCATTAGGTCATGCCCTTTACTATCTGAGCATGGCCTCCGTCTATGATGCGTGGATCGATAAGATCGCCGGTCTCCGAGAACAGATGAGGGAATATGATCAGGCAGCGGCCGTGATACGGCGGGAAAAAGAATTGGATGAAGATGCCATCTTGAATGAACTTCTTTTTATCAAAGACCGGATCAATAAATCCTCAAGCATCCTGACAGATAAACAGAAAACAGCATTCTTTTTTGTCATAACCGCTGAGGAGATGATCATCAAGGACACCCTAAAAGCGGCAGAACTTTTTGCTAAGTTTGACGTTCCGTTAAGTGGTTATATCATCAACCGGGTTCTGCCTCTTGGATTGAAGGACCAAAATATTCCCGAATATTTGAAAAATCGTCTCACAATGGAGGAACATTACCTGAAGGTGATTGACACCACTTTTGGTAAACAGATTTTAGCATCTGTGCCTGAGATGGAGCGAGATGTCACAGGCCTTCCAATGATCGAAAAAATGGCCAAGGCCATGTTTGGAAATTTTTAATTAGTAAGCAGTAGGCAGAAAGCAGTAAGCAGAAAAAACCAATAGGCGGGAGTTTAAAAATGGACCAAATTACGATCAGTATGGGAAAATTCTTAAAAGATCACCCTCGTTTGAAATACATCTTTTTTGGAGGAAAGGGAGGAGTAGGAAAAACCGTTATGGCAGCGGCAGCAGCTCTTTGGTCAGCCAAACAGGGCAAGAAGACCTTGCTTGCATCGACCAATCCTGTCCATAGCCTTTCCAACCTCTTAGAAAAAGATGTCTTTGGAAAAGCAGCCATCGTCTGCGATGAAGAGAAATGCTACGCCTTTGAGATTGATACTCGGGATACGATCGAACGCTCCAAAAAAGAGATCCGCGAGAAGATTAACTGGTTTCTCAAATTTGCAGATATCACGACGAAGGCAGAAGATTTTATCGAATCAGCTACCATGAACCCTGCCTTCGAAGAGTCGGCTATGTTTGAAAATATGGTGGATATCATGTTCAAGGATGAATATGATTTTTACGTCTTCGATACTGCTCCCACAGCGAATGCGAGACGCCTTCTTGGAATGTCGAAGGTCTACTCCCTCTGGGTGGAGAAGATGCTGAAGAGCCGGGAGGAAGCAAAATCGTTGAGGGAGATACTCTCCTTCTCGAAAAAAGAAAAAAAAGACCCTCTCCTGGATTACCTATTAAGTTTCAAGGATAGAATGGGCAATGCCAAAAACCTCCTGACCGATGACGCCCTCACCGCCTTCTTTTTTGTGACACTACCTGAAAGCCTTCCCATCGCTGTTATCACCCGTTTCATCAATTGGTTCCATGAATTTGGAATTCCCGTAGGGGGTGTGGTGGTCAATGGATTGATTCAAAAGAGTCAGGTCGGAAAAGATACTGCGGAATTCGTCCTCAACCGAATCCAGATGCAAGATGAGCATATGGAAGAGATTTGGAAGATATTTGGAGACAGGGTGAGGGCGATTGTTCCTTTATTTGAGACAGAAGTGAAGGGAGCAAAGATGTTGAATCGAACGATTGAATATCTTTTTACACCCACGTCTGGTTAATATTTTGGCCTAAAGTTAACCCCCTTTTTTCTAAAGTTGCTGCCTTTTCATGTCAAAACATGACACTTTTCGTTCAAATCGTGAAAACTTTTCATATTTGGACAAACCCTTCGCTAAAGGGATAACAAGCTAATTAGCTGAATTCATAACTTGTTTTTAATATTTTTAAGTTTGGTATAAAAATTGCTAAAATAAACATAGTTTAACCTATTGTTATCATTTAATTTTTAAAGAGATAGGAAGAAAATGGTAGGTTTGTTTCAACTTTTACTCGCAGTTTTTGGGATCTATAGTGCTCTTCAATTCTCAGAAGAGCTGAAACTCACTATCCCTTTGGTTTGTCTTTTGGCGATGCTCCTCGTTAATCGATTTGAAAAAAAAACATCCGACAAAAAAACAGAACGGAAAAATTTTTTGCAATCAGAAATGGACAAAGCCTCCAAGAAAGAATCCATGGCAATCAAAGACCAGGATTTTTTTACCATCGATTCACTGCTCTGGCCCAAAAGTGAATTATTATTAATCGATGTCGTTCATTCGATTTTCAAGGATTTAGGGTTCAAGATATCTGCCGGGGTCAACTACCAATCCGTGGATCGCATTGTGAAAATTCCAGAGACCCAGATGGCCTTTGGAGTACAGATTCTGATGAGTGAAGGAGAGGTGGAGGGAAACCATCCCAAGATCAACCGGGCCTTACAGTTTGAGAAAGAAAAAAGGGAGAATGAAAAATCCTTGATTGTTGCGAGCACTCATATCCATCTTCCGCTTTCTGAAAGGAGCCAGGTGAGTCATATCTCCAAAGAACTGAGCCATTTCTTAAATCGGCACAATATGAGTTTGATAACCACTCATCACCTTTATGAGCTATGGCAGAAAGCAAAGGGGGGAGAGATTGATATTTTTGGATTCTTTGAAAGGGTCTATTCTCATTCAGGGGGTACCTTTTCATTAAAAGGGGCTACGAATTCTCATCCGCCTTTATTTGACCTACCTGTCCAATAAGTTTTCGAACCGATAAAACATTTCAATTTGAGAACTTTCGATTTTCTCGCCTCTCCGTTATAATATTATTAATGGAAGTCAAAGAAATATTTGCTAAGACCATTCTGACCAAGACAGCCATCTCTGGTTTTGATTACTGTATCAATCCGTATGTAGGATGCGGACATGGTTGTCGGTACTGTTATGCCAGTTTCATGAAGCGTTTCACCGGTCATCTGGAACCGTGGGGAGAGTTCATCGATGTTAAAGTGAACGCTCCTTACCTGCTGAGAAAACAGTTAAAGAGGGCAAAGCAAGGGGTCGTTGCCCT
Source organism: Thermodesulfobacteriota bacterium (assembly GCA_049513055.1). GTDB lineage: Bacteria > Desulfobacterota > BSN033 > BSN033 > UBA1163 > UBA1163. The sequence continues at coordinate 16,946 of JBEKWN010000094.1, read as the reverse complement.
CAGTACAGTGACCGACCCCTATCAGCCTATCGAGAAGAAGTATCAACTGACTCGAAAATGTTTGGAAGCTCTTTTAGATTCTAAACATTCAGTAAATCTATTAACCCGTTCACCTCTTTGTCTGAGAGATATTGATCTATTTAAGCAGTTTAAAAGAATTGAAGTAGGCTTCTCCATTACAACTCATGACGAAGGGATCAAGAAGATTTTTGAACCCCATTCTCCCTCTATCCACTCTCGAGTGAAGGCATTGAGAGCCCTTCATCAAGAAAAGATTCAGACCTATGCTTTTATTGGTCCGATGCTTCCTTTAGATCCGAAGCCACTGGTGGCAATGCTGGATGGGTTGATTGACGAGGTGCTTATCGATCGAATGAATTACCCGAATAAGGTAAAGGCGATTTATCGCAAAGCCAAGTTGGATCGGTATTTGGAAGAGGATTATTTCCGTCTGGTTGGAACAGAGTTGAAGGAGCGTTTTGAGAAAAAGGGGATTCCTGTATCGATGATATTTTAATCCCCCATTTCCCCCCCTTTATTAAAGGGGGGTTGAGGAGGATTAAGGAGCGAGGTGAATCATGACGATCGGCAGATTTGGATTGAGAAGAAGAAATTACGACTTTCCACCCTTCAGGCCGCCCAGTGAGGCCAACAGCCTTCTTCTAAGAGTTACCCGAGGATGTCCCTGGAACCGATGTACCTTCTGTTCGATGTATAAAGGGATGAAGTTCGAGATCAGGGACCTCGAAGAGATTCTGGGAGATATCGAATTGGCAAAGGACCTTTATGGGAATAGGGTCAGGACAATTTTTATTGGAGATTCCAATAGTCTTGTGGCGAAGACCGAAATGTTGGTCAAAATATTAAACGCCTTATTTTCCTCCTTTCCCCATATCGAAAGGGTGACCAGTTATGCACGAGCCAAGACCATTGCCAAGAAACCTTTAGAGGATTTGATAAAAATATATCAAGCAGGTTTAACGAGACTCCATGTGGGTCTTGAGACCGGTGATCGAGACCTCCTCAAGAAGATTGAAAAAGGGGCGACTCCAGAAGAGATGATCGAAGGGGGAAGAAAAGCTAAAAAAGCCGGGTTTGAATATTCTTTATATGTTTTGTTAGGGGTTGGCGGTGAAGAAAAATGGGAACAACATGCCAGAGGGACAGCAGAGGTATTAAATCAAGTCGATCCCCATTTCATCCGTGTTCGGACTTTTATCCCCCAACCCAACTCTCCACTCTATGAGGCCATGGTGGAGGGCAGTTTCCAACCAGCTTCACCAGAAACGATATTAAAGGAAACAAAACTGCTTTTGGAAAAGCTTCAAGTAACCTCTCAATTTTTAAGTGACCATATCTCTAATCTTCTTCCCCTCCATGGAAAACTTCCCGAAGATAAGGAGAAAATGATTCAGATGCTTGAGGAGGCTTTAAAAGAGCTCAGAGAAAATGATTTATTGAGGGAAGAGATGGAGATGAGAAGGCACTTAACAAATCTTTAATAAAAATTTTAGTCTTTGGGTCAAGGAACCATTGTGTCACTAAGACGCTACGACGCAAAGACGCTAAGACTCAAAAACGCATTATTTGGAGCCACAGGTGGAACAGCTGGTGGCTGAGCAGCCTCCGCAGGAGGAACTGGCGGTGCTCTTAAACTTTCCACCGCTGGAGAAGGCAAAGGCAGACATCATCCGATGAACTTTTTTGCTCTTACACTTAGGACAGGCAATCTTTTCAGAGGTATTCAATACCAATTTTTCGAATTCGTTTTGACATTGCCTACAGTGATACTCATAAATAGGCATCTCACAGACTCCTTCTAAATTCATCGTAACATTTTCTGATTCGATCGACAAGAGAGCCTGCTTTTCTGGCACCCTTCAGACCCCTTTCTTCTTTCAACTCGGAAAAGATCTTATGACAAACCTCTTCGACTTTCCTCAAATATTCCTTTTTCAATTTTCCATTTAATTTGAGGGGAATCAACTTGGAAAAATAGGATAGGGACTTTGAATAGGCATTTCTATAATACTCATTCATCCCGAGGCTGAAGTTTAAGAGGAACCGGAGGTCATGGTTCTGGGGATCCATTTTTAGGGCTTTTAAAAAATAGTTTGAGGAGAGGTCGTAATGTTCACTCTGCAGATAGCTTTGACCGGCCAACTGATAGGCGTCTAAAAATCCTTTTTTGAACATCAGATCGAAAATCTCTTTCGCCTTTTTGGAACCATAAACCTTTTGGAGGAGAGTTAGATTTTCCAAGAGGAAGCGGACTAAGATTGTATTGTTAGCGCCCTCTTTAAAAAGATCGATGAGTTGTGCCATCGCATCTTGAAAAAGAGATCGAGTCTCCTCCATCCCTTCGACCACCCCCCGTTTAGTCTTCAGAATAATCCGTTCAAATTGTTGGAGGTAGTCCTTTTCATAGTCGGATTTCCCAACCTTTGATTTATATTGAAGATACTTGGGCCGATAGACTTCCATTTGATAAATATTCTCTCTCAACTTCATGGCTTCGTGGAAAATGGATCCGATCACCAAGTCGAGAAGCCCCTCATTTTTGTAAGCCGACTTTTTCCCTTTATTTCGAAAGAGGGAGTGACACTGTTCCTTTAAGTTGTAAAGGAGGCTTTGGCCTTTGTCATCAATCCAAACACCAATATCTGAAAAACGAAGACAACCCTCTTTGTATTTTTTAAAGATCTCCTGGAATGCGACCTCTGAGAGGAGAAGTCCCCGTACAATGTCTAATATATTTCTATCGTGTGTCACTTGGAATTTCTTTTCCATTTCATCACCCCCTGGTCGTATCCAATATACCAGGTTATCCCCTTTTTGTGAAGTTCCTAAATTTACCCCGTTAGAAATAATGGCCCGCTGCGCTGCAGCGGGATTAGATTTTAGAATAATTCCGGCGGGGTTTAATGCCCCGCTGGAATTTCTAACGGGGTTTCCTGAAAAATATTGACGCCACGGGTAAAAAAAAGTTATATAATATAATTAATTTTTGAAAGGAGGAGATTCTTATGGCAGTCAGGGTTGGGATTAATGGATTTGGAAGGATTGGTCGAAATGTCTTGCGAGCAGGTCTAAATAAGAAAGAGTTGGAATTTGTGGCGGTCAATGACCTCACCGATGCACAGACATTGGCCCATCTCTTGAAATACGATTCCGTCCACGGAAAATTTGGAGCACGGGTAGAAGCAAAAAAGGATGCGATCTCGATTGATGGAAAAGAGGTTAAGGTTTTCGCCCTCAAAGACCCGACTCAGCTCCCCTGGAAGGATTTGGGAGTGGATGTGGTGCTCGAAAGCACAGGGAGGTTTACGGATCGAGCAGGAGGGGCGAAACATTTGGAAGCCGGTGCTAAGAAAGTGATTATCTCTGCTCCGGCGAAAGATCCAGATGTTTCTTTGGTCTTGGGAGTCAATGAGAAGGTTTATGACCCTTCGAAACATCATATTCTCTCCATGGGGTCTTGTACGACGAACTGTCTCGCTCCTATTGCCAAAATATTGGTAGACGAGTTCGGGGTGGAATATGGTTTGATGACCACCATCCATGCCTATACCAATGATCAGGTGATTCTCGATTTCCCGCACAAGGATCTTCGCCGGGCCAGGGCAGCTGGAATGTCGATGATTCCAACCACCACAGGGGCTGCAACCGCTCTCGCTCTGGTCATCCCGGAATTGAAAGGGAAGATGGACGGGATGGCCATCCGGGTGCCTACACCGAATGTCTCTGTGGTCGATCTGGTAGCGGGGTTGAAAAAAGAGACGACAGTAGAAGAGATGAATAAGGTTTTAAAATCCTATGCAGAAGGGAAATTGAAAGGGATCTTGAGTTTTTGTGAGGAACCTCTCGTCTCTATTGACTTCAATGGTAATCCCCATTCTTCCATTGTGGATGGTCCATCAACGAAAGTGATGGGTGGAAAATTGGTGAAGATTATTTCTTGGTATGACAACGAATGGGGTTTTTCCAATCGAATGGTGGAATTGTTTCTGTATCTTTTTGGGAAAAAATAGTTCTATATCACTGACAAGTATGCCTCGTTGATTTTACAAAGCGATCGTTAAATGGATTACAAATGGTCACATGACGATAAGAATATCATGTGTTAGGGCAAAATGCCGGAATTTAAATTTAATAAGGTGTCGCTGTAAATTCCTCTCGGCACACCTGTCAGCGATATAGTTAGTGGTTGATCTGCAGTGAGGTGAACCGTGCCTATCCGAACCGTAGACCAGATTGAATTGAAGGGGAAAAGGGTGTTTCTTCGAGTCGATTTTAATGTTCCTCAAGACGAGAAGAATAACATTACCGATGATACTCGGATTCTCCTTTCCCTTCCAACCATTCGGTTTATCAGTGAAGCGGGTGGGAAGGTCATCCTTGCCTCTCATCTGGGAAGACCCAAGGGAAAGAAGGATCCCAAATTTAGTTTGGCCCCAGTTGCTGTAAGGTTGGCCCAACTCCTGGGGAAAAAAGTGGCCTTCGCCATGGATTGCATTGGGGAAGAGGTTCAGAAACAGATTGGAGGAATGGAAGAAGGGGAAATCCTTCTCCTGGAAAACCTCAGGTTTCATCCTGAGGAGGAGAAGGATGAAGAAGCTTTTTCAAAGGCCCTGGCCTCCCTTTGTGACGTTTATGTCAACGATGCCTTTGGGGCAGCTCATAGGGCTCATGCCTCCACAGAAGGAATGACACGATTTGTGAAGATCGTGGCAGCGGGTTTTTTAATGATGAAAGAGGTTGAGAGTCTGGAGAAGGCTCTCGTGAACCCACAAAAGCCTTATGTGGCGATTCTCGGCGGGGCAAAGGTTTCCGATAAGATAGGTGTGATCCAAAATCTTCTGGATAAGGTGACCACTCTCCTGATCGGGGGAGGGATGGCTTATACCTTCCTTAAAGCGGAGGGATTTCAGGTAGGAAAATCACTTGTTGAAGAGGACCAAATTGGATTCTCACTCAATCTCCTTGAAAAAGCGAAGGGGAAAATCAAGTTTCTTCTCCCTTCTGATCATATCGCTGCCGAGCGAATGGATATCCAAGCAAAGAGAGAGATTGTAAAAAACGATAAAATTCCTTCGGGCTGGGTTTGCTTGGATATCGGTCCGGAAACAGTGAAGACATTTTCAGAGGAGATCCAATCTGCCAAAACCATTGTATGGAATGGACCCATGGGGGTCTTTGAAATGGAGCCATTCAGTCAAGGTACTTTTGCCATTGCTAAAGCGATTGCCAACTCCTCAGCCTTCAGTATTGTGGGAGGAGGAGATTCTGTCGCAGCAGTGAACCAGGCAGGGGTGGCGGAAAGAATCAGTCATATTTCTACGGGTGGCGGAGCATCCCTCGAATTTCTCGAGGGAAAGAAGTTGCCAGGCATTGAGGCCCTGAGGAGGGAATAATGGGGAGATTACCTTTCATCGCGGGAAATTGGAAGATGAATAAAACGACTGGGGAAGCTATCGATCTCGTCAGAGAATTGAAAGCAGCCACTTCAGGAGTCAAGACAGTAGAAGTGGCTGTGGCCCCTCCTTTTACGGCGCTCTATGCTGTCCATAAGGAGCTTGAAGGTTCTCCCATTCGTCTTGCTGCTCAAAATCTTTACTGGGAGGAGAAGGGTGCCTTCACCGGCGAGGTCTCTTCGCTCATGCTCAAGGAAGTGGGCTGTCACTATGTCATCATCGGTCACTCTGAAAGACGGCAGTTTTTTGGAGAGACAGATGAGACAGTGAATCGAAGAATCAAGGCAGCACTGGCCCAGGGCTTGAAGGTAATCTTCTGCATGGGTGAGACTTTAAAGGAAAGGGAAGAGGGGAAGACCTTTTCAGTGATCGAGAGGCAGGTGGAAGGCGGATTGAAAGGGTTGGGCGATCAGGAAATGGAAAATATGGTGATTGCCTACGAACCCGTTTGGGCCATCGGAACAGGGAAGACAGCTACTCCTGAACAGGCTGAAGAGATGCATCGGTTCATCAGGGGAAAATTAGCAAAGCTCTATTCGCGCGAGGTCTCAGAAGAAATCCGGATCCAATACGGTGGGAGCGTGACCCCGGAAAACATCAAAGGACTGATGAACCAGCCGAATATCGATGGCGCATTGGTAGGAGGGGCGAGCCTGAAAGCAGAGTCCTTCTCCAAGATTGTCAGATTTAAAGAATTGTGATATAGATTTAAAAACTAAGAGAGGATTGGGTTCATGACTATTATCATTGTTGTGCATGTTTTAGTCTGTGTTGCGCTCATTTTGATCGTTCTTCTTCAAGCAGGAAAAGGGGCAGAGATGGGGGCTGCATTCGGAGGAGCGAGTCAGACGATTTTCGGGAGTGCCGGGGCGATGGGGTTTCTTACTAAACTGACCACTTTTGCTGCCGTCATCTTCATGATTACCTCACTTCTTCTAACTTTCTCTAGAAATGCCGGTTCAACCTCAGGCACCTGTACCTGAGCCGAAGAAATAGAGGTTTGGAAGTTTTCTCCATTTTGCCGAAGTGGTGGAATTGGTAGACACGCCATCTTGAGGGGGTGGTGGGTGATCCCCGTGGGGGTTCAAATCCCCCCTTCGGCACCATCAGATGACCCAAAAGAGGAGAGGTGGGAATACCCCTCCTCTTGTTATTTTAAAATAAAAAACGTAATGGGTTCTTCCATGGATGAAAATTCTCCTGAAGTGGTGACCGCCATTCAAGCAACCATCAAAGCATCAGCACTCTGTCAAAAAATAAGGAAGGATCTGGTAGGCGGGGAATCCATCCTAAAAAGTGATAGAAGCCCTGTGACGATTGCAGATTATGGGTCTCAGGCAATCATTTGTAAATTGATCAGAGAAAGATTTCCTCATGACACGATTATCGCTGAGGAGGATTCAAAGGAGTTAAGGAGACCGGATCATTCAAAAATCCTGGAACAGGTCACACACTTTGTCAATGTTTTCGTTCCAACTTCCTCTTCGAAGGAGGTGTGTTCTTGGATTGATTTTAGTTCCGATTCTGTCACGGATCGTTTTTGGGCTTTGGACCCCATTGATGGAACAAAAGGGTTTCTCAGAGGAGATCAGTATGCAATTGCCTTAACGCTCATTGAAAACGGTGTGGTGAAATTAGGCCTCTTAGCCTGCCCTAATCTCTATGTGGATATGACACAGCCTTTCGGGGAGAGAGGATGTATTTTTGTTGCATTGAAGGAAAAAGGTTCAGTCCAGATGGATATCAGCGGCGTGACCAAGCGGTCCCTCTCCGTTTCCAAAGTAAAAAATCCCTCCGAAGCAACCATTACAGAAAGCGTTGAACCAGATCATGCGGATCATCTTTTTCATCAACGTCTTGCCCAGAAATTGAATATTTCAAAACCCTCCCTTAGAATGGATAGCCAGGCAAAATATGGGATTTTAGCGAGAGGGGAAGTCACCCTTTATCTGAGAGTTCCATCCCCTTCTGAGCCAGGGTACAAGGAAAACATTTGGGACCATGCTGCAGGATCGATTATCGCAGAAGAGGCGGGAGGAAGGGTGACAGATGTTTTAGGACATCCGTTAGATTTTTCATGTGGAGTAAAGATGGTAAAGAATCACGGGATCTTGGTGAGCAATGGGATTTTACACGATGTGGTTCTAAAGGCCTTAGAGATGTGATAGAATCCCCGATTACTAACGGGCCATGCCTGCCTGGCAGTGAGGATGGACACGTGTAACGATAGAAAAGGAGGTTTTTGGTGGAGCGAAGTTTTTCGGAAGTCATTGAATCTGAAATCCCGAAAAACTCAGTCCTGATCTCGGTGGGCCTTCCGGGGAGTTGGAAAAGTCCAGTGACGGAGGAGATCGCAAGATTGAAGGGGTTTCAGATTCTTAGATCCGATATGATCCGGCTGGAAGTTTTAAAAGGTGAGGATATCTTCGACCATAAGGTGGCTTCTGACCCGAATAGGAGAAAAAGGGTTTATGAAGAGATGTTCAGACGGGCGGAGAATACATTGAAGACGACCCAGGATGGGTTGATTTTAGATGCCACTTTTTTCACCCAGGATTTGAGATCAAGGGCTGCCAAATTGGCTGAAAAGGCCAATCGTACCTTTGTGATTGCAGAATGTGCCTGCACAGAGGAGAAGTCCATTGAGCGGATTTTGAAAAGGACAAAAGAAAATTATGAGTCGAATGCATTGACCCAGGAGGCCTACTTAAATAATAAAGCCTCGTTTCAACCCATTGATACGGCAGATTTAAAAAAGCGGTTTAAGACGCTTCCGATCATCTACCTCACGATCGATACGGAATATGACACCCCTCCTGATTGGAAGATTAAAAAAATCGAAAAAAGATGACTCTTGACATCCCATCCCTCCAGAAAGCACTTCTCAATCCGGAGATTTATCCCGACCATCCCCGAGCCATAAAATTTATTGAGACCCATATCTCCCTTCTTTTCTTAACAGGAAATCATGTTTATAAGGTGAAAAAACCTGTGGATTTTGGCTTCCTGGATTTCACCTCTCTTGAAAAAAGGAAGTTTTTTTGTGAGCAAGAAGTCAAGCTGAATCGACGGCTATCCCCGGATATTTATCTGGGTGTTGTAAGGGTTACAAAAGAAGGCAATCGGATTTTATTGGGTGGCAAAGGAGAGTTAGTGGAGTATGCCGTTAAGATGAAACAGATTCCTGAAGAATTTCTGATGGATAAGTTGCTTGAGGAAAGACAAGTGACTCCTAACATGATTGAAGCCATTTCGGACAAATTGGTGAAATTCTATTTTGCAGCAGAGACCAATGATCTCATCAAAAGCTTTGCCAAACCGGAACGCGTGAAACAGGATACCGACGAGAACTTCGAACAGACAGAAAAATATATCAATGTGACAATTTCCAGGGAAGTTTACGAAGAGATAAAGAATAAGACCAACGATTTTTTTAGAACGAAGGAGAAAATTTTTCATCAGAGGATTGCCTCCAATCAAATTCGGGACTGCCATGGAGACCTTCGACTGGAACATATCTTCTGGGGGGATGAGATCTCCATTTTTGATTGCATTGAATTCAATGAGAGGTTCCGTTATACGGATGTGGCCGCGGACATCGCTTTTTTGGCTATGGATCTTGATTACCACGGCAGACGGGACCTCAGTGAACACCTCATCCGTGCCTTTATCGGGGAGTCAGGAGACCATGAATTAATTGAAGTGCTGGATTTCTACAAATGTTACCGATCCTATGTCCGCGGTAAGGTGGAGAGTTTCCGATTAGATGATCCCCATATCCCGGAAGAAGAAAAAAAGGAAGCATTGAAGAGGGCCCAAAAATATTTTAGCCTCGCCCACCGCTACGCCCAGAAGTTTTGAATCAACTCTTTCCCCCAAACCCCATTTTTTAATTGACTCCGTTGCGCAAATATTAGTACATTCTTCATGTCTTCTTGAGTTCCATCTGGACCAGTTTGTACATCCCCAATAAGATTTTCTAAAAATTCTTTATCGGAGGGTTGAATGGAGAATAGAAATAAGCTGGCAGCCCCTTGTGGGTTATACTGTGGTGTCTGTGCAATTTTGATAGCTCACAAGGGCAATAACATCAAATTTAAAGAGAGATTGACAACGGTTTATGGTGTCAATATAGAAGATATCCAGTGCGAGGGATGTCTCTCTGATAAATTATACAAATACTGCCAAACCTGTCCGATCAGGTCTTGTGCAGGCGAGAAAGCCATTGAGGGATGTCATCAATGTAATGATTTTCCTTGCAAGTTTATTGAGAATTTTCCACTTCCTGTCGGGAAAAAGGTAATCCTTCGTGCCATTCCAACCTGGAGGGAGTTGGGAACTGAAAGATGGATGGAAGAAGAGGAAAAACGCTATCATTGTCCTCATTGCGGTTATAAGTTATTCAGGGGAACGAAGAGGTGCCGAAATTGTCAACAACCCGTTGATGTGGATTGACAATGGAAAAAGCTTATCAACCTATTTTATCTTCATTGGTTGCGTCCATTGATAGAGGCAGAGTCCGGTGAAGAAGTTACTTGCCAATTCTCTGGGATAATTCTTCCCGCTTTAATAACAAGCTTAGCCCTTCGGTAATCCCTTGCACTCGCTTTCTATAAAGATTCAGAGTGGAAATTTAACTGCATGAGTGCTATCCTTTTTAAAGGAGGCTAAAAATGAATATTCAGGATTTAGAAAAGTTAATCAAGGGAAGGCGCTCGGTTAGACAATGGAAAAAGCAGGAAGTTCCAGAAGAGCTCTTAAGGAAAGCAGTAGAGTTAGCGACATGGGCTCCCAATGGAGGCAATTACCAAGGATGGCGGTTCGTCATTGTAAAGAAAAAAGAAACCATTGAAAAAATGGCAAATGCCGTACAGTCTATTGCGGATAAGATTGCTTCTTGGCCGGAGGCAATGTCGTGGCAAGAAGATGTTAATCGTTATCAGAAGAATGCCTCCTTGTTCAGAAATGCCCCGGTTTGCATAGGAGTTTTTAGTGGTGGTTATCAAAGTCCAATGGATAAGGTATTGGTTGCCCGGGAATCTTTTGACCGTGAGGCGAAGGAGATCCTCGGATTTCGAAGATCGGCTCCTACAGCGATCCAGAGTGGAGCCGCTGCCGTGACAACGATGCTTCTCGTTTTTCATCAAATGGGATTAGGTGCTGTCTGGTTAGTCTCACCCATTCAGGCTAAAAAAGAAATTGAAGCCATCTTAAAAGCCCCATCGAATATGAATCTCATCTGCCTGATCGCTGTGGGGTATCCTAATGAGTCGCCCCAGAGGGATAGAAAGCCTGTGGATCAGGTATTAGATTTTGTTTACTAATCCTGGCAGGTGTTACGGTTGAGGAGAGGGAGGATGAAGACGAAAACAATTCGACAATCCATCACTTTCAAGGCGAGCCCTCATGAAGTTTATGATGCACTGATGGATTCTCGCAAGCATGCTAAGTTCACGGGTGCTAAGGCAAGGATCAGTCGCAAGGTGGGTGGAAAGTTTACCCCATTAGAAATAATGCCCCGCTGCTCCCTCCGGGCCAGAGGCCCTCTGGGCCGGCGGCTGCAGCGGGGTTAGATTTTAGAATAATTCCGGCGGGGTTTAATGCCCCGCTGGAATTTCTAACGGGGTTTACTGCTTATGACGGATATATTGAGGGAGTTAACCTGAACCTTGTGCCAGACAAGAAAATCGTCCAGTCATGGCGCGGCAGTGACTGGCCGGAAGACCATTATTCCATGGCAACTTTCTCCCCGAAGAAATTCAAGAATGGTACACATCTCACCTTCACTCAGAGTGGGGTACCAGATCAATACTACTATGACATCAGTCAAGGCTGGCGTGATTACTACTGGAAACCTATGAAGGAGATGTTAGAGAAGGGAAGCTGAGTTCGGGTTGAAAAAGAGTGGTAGCTCATCTTAATGTATTACGCAAAACATTCCTCGAAGTGAAGGAGGAACTACGATGGTGAGAATGAGTACGATGCTCATTGGTATGATGCTGTTATCTTCTATTTTGGCTTTCAATGCCCACTCGCAGGAAACAAGGCGTTTGGGGTTAAATGCGACATTGCGTACCTTTGGAGAGGAAATAAAATATATACAGGAATTGGGTGTGGGTACCATCCGTGTGCCCTTACAATGGCAGTTGGTAAAGATACGTCCAGGTGAGTACGATTGGAGTGCCATCGATCGATTATTAAAAGTGGCCCAAATGAAACAAATCGAAGTTCTATTCACCATACGCACTACTTTTCGAGAGGAGACCAAAAAGCATAAACCCAAAAAGGGTGCTATTCAGACTGAGCATCAATCGTTGGATATGAAGGAGTGGGTCTATTTTGTGGAGACCCTGGCGAATCGCTATCGGGGGCAAGGAGTAAATTATGAAATCGAAAACGAAGTGAATGGGGAGGCTTTCTGGAAGGGGACATTAGAAGAATATTTGGAACTATTGAAAGCTGGTTATGATGTGATTAAGAAGGTTGACCCGAAAGCCAAAGTGCTTCCGTCTGCAATGGGGTGTGGTATTGTGCGAAATTTCCAAGGGGATACTGCAAAGTATGAAGCTTGGAAGTGGCATGACCGTTGGTTACAACCGATACTTTCTACTAAAAAATTTGATGTGGTGAACGTCCACGATTACTATTTCCCAAGCGATATCGTCGCAAACGGGCTTACTTTTCGTCGTTATCTGGAGCATATTCATGAATTAATGAAAAAATCAGGATTGGGAGACCGCCCCATTTGGATCACAGAGACAGGATATGTGAGCTCCCCGGCAGATGCCAGCGGTCGTATGGATAATGGTTCCTATGAAAAACAAGCCAAGTGGCTTACGGAGGCGTATCAGCAGGCGTTTGAATTTGGAGTAGAGAGGATCTACTGGTTGCTTCTTCGTGATCGAAAGGAACCTTACTTTGGTTCGATGGGGTTAGCAGACGCGAAAGGCAACCCCCGCCCCGCCTGGGATGCTTTGTATCAATTTAGGATGGGAAAAGAGGGAAAATAAAACTATCAAGATAATCTTCAAAGATGACTCTGTAAATTATCCCGTCACTTTATCCTTCGTTTTAATAATATCCAGGAAGATCTGAATCTGCTTTTCTACCTGCTTGGGTGCATAACTTCGAGAATCAGTGTGGTCCGCCTCAATCATCAGCCCAGGTTTTCCGGTCAGCCTGGTCACTTCCCGTTTAAGATCTAACTGACCCAGGGAGTAGGGTTTACAGCTTCGATTGGAATGCATGATAAATCCATGGGCTCCATACATTTCAATCAGGTTTGCGATTTTTCGTATTTTGTAGTCTAAGCCACGATTCAGATGAATCGTAGCATAGGCTCTGGCCAAACCATTCATCAAAGTTTGGGCCAGGTCAAGTTGATCCAGAGCCCAGGCCGAAGTATAGGTATCGGCGACCAGGACAGCTCCTTGGGAGGAGAGTATTTTGGAAAGGTTTCGAATATCGTACCAGATGGGAATGTTATCCCAGATAAGTCGTATTTCCTCTCGGGCGAAAGCCCCCACTCCCTTTTTTACTCTTTCTTCCATCTCTCTCTTGAGCTTTCTGTAATAACGGACTGCCCAGCGTGTTCCCCTTAAGGTGACAATAGGAGCCATGTGGATAAAAGCATCAAAGGCAGCTAAGGGTGCTGGATGGTGGCGGGGCATGTCAAGAATCTCTTTCCATAAAGTGATCGTTTCAAAAGAACGGGAACAGACCTCTTGAAAACGTTTCTCTGGAAACGGACGTTTAAGCTGGTTCTCGAGAAACATGATATATTCTTTCATCTGGTTCTGAACATAATTCAGAGTATGCTCTTGGATCTCATCATGTATAAAGGGAGTGTCAAAGAAAAAGACGGGCACATTGAAGGCTCGGGCTTGAATCTCATACCATTTGATGACCGTTCCACAGATATTGTTGCCACAAACTAAAAAGTCCGGCCTGGGAAGTTTTCCGATAGGGCCTTTGCCGGTAAAGGAAGATCCAATGCTCCACACATCGCCCCATAATTTTCTGGATAAAATGGGAGGACTCCCATGGCATAGAGAGGTTCCACTGGCCCACCACTCGTAATCCATGCCACTTTTTTGCCAAACCAGTTTGGATGCTTCACCATAAAATAATAGGCGGTCATCAGCCGACGATAGGCAGCAGTGGACTTTATTTGCCTATACGGATTGTTTGAAAGTTGGTTCTCCATCGATCTTTCTTAACTCGGAGATAAAAGTTCAAATGTCAAAATCCAAATGCCAAATGAAGCATTTCCACAAAAGCCTGAACCCGAATCTTAAGTTGTCCAATAGAATAGGATGGATCTTCCACTTCAAGAAGCAGTGTTGGAATCCCTTTCGATTCAAGAGCCTGTTTCAAATCCGGATAGTCAAAAAAATGGGTTTCACAATATTTGTAAAGGAGGAAGATGACCCCCTTTGCCCCAGATTTTTGGACCTCTTTTAAAATGGTTTCTATATGGGCATAGACCCCTTGATGCTTGGTGGGGCAGAAAAAGGAGGTGAAGTAACGATGGGTGAGGCCCTCGATGGGATCGGTATCTTCCGGCACCATGAGACGGAGAAATCGCATTCCACTACAAAGATCATCCTGGACCACTATAGCACCAGCCTCTTCAATTAAAGAGAAATAGAAATCAGAGTGGGTCATATTCCCCGCAAGAAAAATAGGAACCAAATTACCGATATCGTCCCCTTTCTCTGGGAGAGCATTCCATAGTTCTTCAAGGAGTTCAAAATACCGTGCACGGTCCATGAGATAGCCTGCTCGAATGATCCGGGCAAAGTCACGGCCAGAGATTTGGGTATGCCATTTGGGCCTGTGGGTGTAAATCTCTTGGAGTTTTTCCCTTATACGATTAAAAAGCTGGATGGAGGCTTTGAGACTTTGAGGAGTAATTTTTCCCACGTTGGATTCCAGAAAGTTCTTGAATCGTTCCATCTCTGTTTTTAAGAATGTACGGGAGAGTTCAGAATCTAAGCGTGAGGGCATCATCAAGTTGAATTGGAGAAGAGTGCGTCTCTGAAGAGCCCAGATATCCGCAAGCCCTTGCATGGTGTCGCAGGTATGGCTGAAAATGATTCCCCTTAAGAAATCGAGCTCCCCCTGGAGTAAACTTTCAAGGGAAGATTTAACTAAATGGCAACAATTAGCGGGAAGATGGGCCTGGACGTGGGACATTTTGATGGGGGTGCCCATGAGACGAAAGGGAAGAGCACCCGCAGCATGAATGATCTCTTCCGGAACATAGGGACAGAAAAAACCGATTGGAGCGCGGTCCTTGGGGAGATGGGAAACTATCTCCCTATATCCTGTGGAAGTGATCGTTTCGAATTCTTTCAGTACTTTTAAGAAAGAAGTTTCTTTATCCATTAGGAGGACAGAAAATATCACCCATGTTGCTTAATTTGTAAATAGTCTAAATTCCTTGGATCCTAATTCTGTCATTCCCGTGTAAATGGGAATCCAAGCTTGGCCCGGTGAAGTCAGAGAACAAACACTAGATTCCTGCTTTTGCAGGAATGACAACACAAAATTTCATTGTTGATGGACGTCGAGCCTTTGATGAAATATGACTTAGGAATATAATCTAACCCAGATGAAAAATTATTTCAATATTCAGATTGAAAAGTGGAATCGGATCTGTTAAAAATAAAAATCTTCATCATAATTTAAATAAATTTTACATGACGGGTTCGTCACCCGCGAACCATGAAAATTGAATTTAGGACACAACGGTTAGGTGTCATTCCCGCAAAAGCGGGAATCCAGAATAAAAAACTAAATGCCTGGATTCCTTCTTTCGAAGGAATGACCATGGATGGTAAATTCTTAACCATTTTATTTTCTACGTAATTCGGGAGGGAAATGATGATTCGTTTTCATAAAAATGTTTGGATGCCCATCGTGCTCTTGATACTCTTTTTGATTGCTTTCCCGAATCAAATCTTTTCCAAAACGACCAAGGCTTCGAAGACACCTAAAACCTCCCAAAAGGCAAAGACTTCCCAGAAGACCGAGACGGCCCAGGCCACCCAGGCGATCTCAGGGGGCCTTCAATGTGATGCTCAATCTGCTGTTTTGATGGATGGTCTCACTGGCCAGGTTCTTTACGAACAAAATCCAGGTTTGAGAATTCCCCCTGCCAGTTTTGTTAAAGTCATGACCCTCTATTTAGTCTATGATGCCATTCGTGCCGGACAAATTAAGATGGATGATATGGTGACAGTCAGTGAAAGAGCCTGGAGGATGCAAGGCTCGAAAATGTTCATTAAGGTTGGAGAGAGGGTGAAAGTGGAAGACTTGATAAAAGGGGTTGCCATCGCTTCAGGAAATGATGCCTGCATCGCCTTGGCTGAGCATTTGTCGGGGTCCGAAGAAACCTTCGTTTCAAAGATGAATGAAAAGGCAAAACTCCTGGGATTAAAGGACTCCCAATTTAAAAACTCCCATGGGATGCCTGGAGAGGATCAGTATACGACAGCCATGGATATGGCCATTTTGTCGAAACGTTATATCGGAGACCATCCGGAGGCACTCGTCCTCCATTCGACGGTCGAATTTGAATACAATGGGATTCGGCAGGGAAATCGAAATACCCTTCTCCAGAAGAATATTGGAGTAGATGGGCTGAAGACGGGTCATGTGGAGGAGTCAGGTTATCATCTGGCTGCCACAGCGAAGAGAAATGGCCAGAGAATGATTGCCGTGGTGATGGGTTGCGATAAAGTAAGGAAAAGGGCTCCTGAAGCACAAAAATTATTAGAATATGGTTTCAAGAATTTTTCTACAGTAGAGGCTGTTAAGAAAGATGCAACTTTTGGTCCTGTGAAGGTGAAGAGAGGAAAATTGAATCAGGTCATCCTCACCGCTGCAGAGGATGGTAGGGTGACTGTGGCAAAGGGAAAGGAGAATTTAGTTTCTGTTGTTCCACAATTACCACAGTTTATTGTTGCTCCCATTCAAAAAGGTCAGGTGGTCGCAAAAGTTGTTATTCAAAACGAAGGCAAGGTAGCGAAAGAAGTCAATCTCCTTGCGTCTTTGAGTGTGGAGAAGAGCTTAATCCCTCCCTGGCCAATCCTTGTCGGAATCGGTTGTGGACTTGCTATCATCATTGTCTTAGGGCTTTGGTGGTTCCGTCGGCCCAAACAGAAGAAGTTTTGATGGGGGAAAGGAATTACACAGGGAGAAATTTAAAAAATGGTTTCAAAACAGATTGTACAGTGAGAAAACGATATTGAGATTGCTCTAAATCAAATATGCGAACAATTGCTTAGCAGACACCCTCAATTGAGTGAAATGGTCCTGGTCGGGATCCGAACAGGAGGGGTCTTTTTAGCAGAGCGGTTAAGGCAGAAGATTGTTCAAAAAAGAGGGATCGATCTTCCGACGGGAATTATTGATATTACCCTCTATCGTGATGACTGGACCAGGCTGAGTCAAACGCCAGAAGTT
>JBEKWN010000093.1:0-12846 GCA_049513055.1 Thermodesulfobacteriota bacterium | reverse complement strand
ACCGACGTAGCGAAGCTTCTTATCGAGAAGGGCGCGGACGTAAACGCCCGGGACAAAAACCAGGACACCCCGCTACACGACGCTGCCTCCGGTGGAAATACCGACGTAGCGAAGCTTCTTATCGAGAAGGGCGCGGACGTAAATGCGAAGGACAATTATGGCCAAACGGCCTTGGACATGGCCGAAGCGAGTCATAAGCCCGACATTGTGAGCATACTCAGAGCGGCTGTTATAAGATAGTTGGTGTAAAAAGAGAGAGGAGTGTTGTTCTCTTGGGAAGATTTTGGCAAATACAATCCCAATGAGAAAGGAGGACACACCCCATGTCAGGATATTTGTGGAGGGCGACAGTACGTAATGTACGTCGCGCGTTTAAGGAGGTCAATGCCTTTGAGTGGGAGGGAGACTATCGGCCAGCGGCTCGGGAGGCACGGTCCGGCATGGAGGAACAACCGTGTTAAACGGAGGGTACAGTTTTACGACGAAAGAGAATGGCGATACGTTCCCGAACCACTGTTTTTGGATTGGAAGGACTACCTTGATAAATCTAAGAGGACCGAACTTCACAAACGGTTTGAGAGGAAATACGCATTACGGATTTCACCAGGCGTTATTCAGTACCTGATCGTGCCATACGATAAGGATGAAAAGAACATCCTTGAATTGCATAATTACCTCATGCGGCTTTACAGCCGAAAGGATGCAATATTGGTGACTACTGCCATTATGACGGTTGACCGCATACAGAAGGATGTTTGATGAGAATGCCCAACAAGGCGCTGCAGCGAACCGCCGCCCCGCTGGGCAGTCGAACGGTTTGAAAGAATTTCAACGCAACTGTTGCAGCCGGAGCGCGTCCCCGGCGGCGGTCGCCTCGGTCGTTAACCTCGCTTTCAACCCGTAATCTTCGATTCTTGAATATGGTCCCCAGTAATGACTTGTAGGTGTTATTCTCAACCCTGTAAGCCTAAATTGTCATACCTGGTATCCTTTTATTACCGCTAACAATGTTTGGAAAAATTTCTCTGGGGGTTAGGAGTCACCACCAAATTAATCCTCGGGCGGTCGCCATACTTTGATTTCGGGCAAAGGGTCAATTTTGATTACCTTTCCAGAGTCCGGAAAAACCCCGTCACAAAAACTTTGTGAACCGCCATTGAATTTTTGAGGTTCGATTCCTATATTTAAGGAATAGAACGAGAGGACAGGTGATGAATCGATGATGAGATGTAACAGATGTAGTGGGCCGATGTCTTATGAAAAGTTCTATGGGCGGACCGAGGAATATTTCGGCTGGAGATGCATTGTTTGTGGAGAGATCGTCGACCAGGTCATTCTGGAGAACCGATTCCGAAACAAACGTTAACTATCTGTAAAGAAACAAGATGATTGGGAAAGTCACTTTATTGCACTTTTTCTTCCCAGGTCATAAGCTTTCTTTTTAACTACCTCATTATTGGCAATCTCTCCTTTTGCCGCGGCTGAAGCCTGCACCACGTCCAGCAATTTAAGTCCGCTAAATTGGCAAGTGTTTTTGAAACTGTGAACAATGGGGTCAGCGGTAGAGACATTTGGGTCTCCGCAGAGCGTGATCAGACCGATCCGCTTTCCTTTCATCTTAGGAAGATAGGCTTTGTGCAAACGCCACTCTGCATCGAAAAAAGCGCACCAGCGGTCCAGGTAGGCTTTCATCTGGGATGTCATGGCCCAGAAATAGACAGGCACGCTGTGGATGACGGCATCTGCCTCCAGGATCTTTTTGTGGATCTCCAGCATGTCGTCCTGAATGGCGCAGACTCCTGTTTTATTGCATTTTCCACAATCCAGGCATCCAGAGATCTTCTTCTTGGACAGGACGATCTTTTCTACCTCCCCTCCTGCATCCCTGGCTCCGGCCAGGGCTTGTTCTAAAAGGATGTCACTGTTCCCTCCTACTCGAGGGCTTCCCAGAATTCCTAAGACTTTCATTTTTCTCCTCCTTCCCATAGAATAGATGGGAGCCTTTAAAACTTTAAGCTTTTTTAAAAGATTTGGCAATAAAGGAATTCAATCAGAGATCATTTTTGATTTGATAAATTCAACCTTGAAGGATAAAATTTTTAAGGAACACTATCAGGAGTCTTCGGGGGTGGAAAAGTGCAAAATATTTTGGCCATCTATGGAAGTCCAAGGCGTAAGGGAAATACCACACTGCTTTTAGATCATGCTGTTCAGGGAGCTGTGGAGGCTGGAGCCGAGGTGGAAAAAATTGTTCTTCGGGATCTAAAAATGTCACCCTGTCTTGAAATATATGGGTGCAAAGAAACGGGCCGGTGCGTGATTCAGGATGATTTTCAAAAGATCCATGACCAGCTTCTTTCGTGTCAGGGTTTAATACTTGCCTCCCCTATCTTTTTTTATGCATTGAGTGCCCACACAAAAATCCTGATGGACCGCTGCCAGTCTCTTTGGGTCAAGAAGTATTGGATTGATAAAGTCCCATACGGCCAATGGGAACCGAAGCGGAAAGGCCTGTTCATTTCTGCAGGAGCTACAAAAGGGAAAAGGCTATTTGACGGGGCCCTTCTTACCGTAAAATATTTTTTTGGTGTTCTGGATATGGAGCTTTGGAAAGCACTCTTATATAGAGGACTCGACTTTGAGGGGGATGTATTAAAACATCCTGAACATCTCCAGGAAGCCCATGAAGCGGGGAAAGAACTCACTTTGGCACTCTATGTTTGAATATTGACATATCCCTATCAGCGTTTTATATTTTTCTGTAAACCAAAAGTGAATACTGATTACTGAATCATGAGAGGAGGGAAAATTATGGAGTTCAAAGGAAGTAAGACGGAGAAGAATCTTTTAGCTGCTTTTGCCGGCGAATCGCAAGCGAGGAATCGCTACACCTATTTTGCCAGTGCAGCCAAAAAAGAGGGATATGAGCAGATTTCCGCCATCTTTCTGGAAACAGCTGAGAACGAGAAAGAACATGCCAAGCTCTTTTTTAATTTACTCAAAGGAGGAGATGTAGAAATCGTTGTTGCTTACCCTGCTGGAGTCGTTGGGAACACCGCTGAAAATTTGAAAGCGGCCGCTGCCGGAGAGAATCTCGAATGGACGAAGCTATACCAGGATTTCGCTGATGTAGCCAAAAAGGAAGGATTGAATGAGGTTTATGAAACCTTCACCCAAGTCGCTAAGGTGGAAAAATTCCACGAGGCCCGTTATCTGGATCTGTTAAAGAGTGTGAAGGAAGGGAAAGTTTTCAAAAAGGATTCTTCTGTGAAATGGCACTGCCGAAATTGTGGTTATGTTTTTGAAGGGAAGGATGTCCCGGATAAATGTCCAGTCTGCAAGCATCCCAGAGCTTACTTCGAAGTTCTGGCAGAGAATTATTGATTTTACACACAGGTTAAGGAGAGGTCTTCTAAAGGGCCTCTCCTTTCTTCTAAAATTCCCTTATTCTGTTTCTTCGGTATCTTTCTTCTTCTTCTCCGTCTCCTTTCTTACACCATATCGCATCATCTTATTCATCATGGAGCAGCAGTTGGCCATACCCTCTTCATCTGTCCAACAGCCCTTCATCATTTCAACCATTTTCTCAAATTTCTCCTTATCCATTGTCTTTCTCCTCCTTAATGATTGTTGAGTTTTATGAATCTTTGACTATATAGACGGAAGAGAGACCGGAAAGGTTACATTGAGGGATGCTTAGGTTGCGTTTGAACCAACGAAAAAATGACCAATGAAGATGTGACCCAGGGGCTATCTTCCCAAAAAGGGAGGAAAGAGCTATAATAGTTTAGTAAGGCGGCTCCTCGCAAAATTCTTTTTAAGAGAATACAGGGGGACTCATGATGAATATTGTCGAGAAGAAGATTTGTGGGGATGGGGTCATTGATGAATATTTCGAAAGATTCAAAGAGAAAGAAAGGAGCTGAGAAGAGATGGAAAGAAAGAGGATCATTTGCCTATTTCTTTTTGTTGTTATTATTCTGGTTTTTTCTTCATGCCACCCCCGTCATGTTTCAGATATTAAACCTAACATGACAAAAGAAGAGGTGGTCTCTTTGTGGGGGAAAACAGACCTTGTCAATTATAAGCCAGTTAATGGGAAGACCATTGAGACCTGGGAATATCATTTCTTAAACTCTAATTCTGTTTGTTGGGTCACTTTTTCTCAAGATAGAGTAGCGGCTACCCAATGTCGGCGTCTACGAAGTGGAGGGTATTGGTATTATTCACAGTCAGAGCAGAATAGACCGGGTCCCCCTCCGATTGAACGGAGGTTGGTCCCTGAAGGTTCTTTTGCAATGAAGCTGGCTGAGGCACTGAAGATAGGAGAGGTTAAAAGCGAGGCAGAAGCCGAGAGTAAGTTGGCTTCGGTAGGTATTGCACCTAAAAACGGATGGATTGCTGATTATCCCTTGACGCCCAATATTATCGGAGAGCTGCAAAATACTATTGGTGAAGCTGCGGATTCCGGCAAAATAGCGATGAAAAGGGATGAGGCAATGAAGGTGTTTCAGGCTCTTATTATGAATATCGAAAATCAGTATGCTGGAGTTGAACCGCCCCCCGGCAGGCAACCTTATCCTGAACCGTATGATTACCCTAGATATTATAACCCCTATTACTATCCCTATTACTACACCTATCCATACTTCTATGGTGGTTACTATCGTTTCTACTACCCTTATCGCCGTCATTGGAGGTAACGAATGGCTCTCCCTTTTCTATAGACATTATTACCTGATCTATTATGTGTCATTTGTTTTGACTTGCAGGGCGCTTCCCAATCAAGAGGTGATTTGGTATCTGTCAGGTTAAGTATCGTTCAGGAAATTTTAATTTCTCTTCTCTCTTAAACATCTCACGATCACCGCAGTATCTCTTTCCTGCCTCCGGGGGGGTCGTGAAGAATCAAGTTTCAGGACCTGACACCATATCTGTTTAATCAAGATGTACCCCAGAGGAATGGCTTGAGATGAATTTCTTTGTTTTCTTTATCCCCACGGGGCACACTTTAATACACATTCCGCAAGGTTTATCGCATTCCTGAGTTTTTCTATCCCACCATTGATAATGAGCACATTCGGACTTGTAGTACTTCCCTGATTTGGAATCCCATGCTTGAGCAGGGCACTTCTTACGACAAATGTCACACTTTGTGCACAGGTCTGTTTTGAAGAGCGGATCTGCGGTCAACTCTGCTTTTGTGAGGATCGATACAAAACGATTTCGCGGACCGAATTGAGGTGTAAGTACCAAATTGTTCCTCCCAAAGACCCCAAGTCCCGCCAATACAGCAGCATGACGATGGGAAATAACTCCCATTTTAGTTTGCGGTTCATAAGGCGTTGTCGGTTGAACGACAAATGCGGTATATCCGTTATCTTCTAGGAAAAGAGCAATCTCATAGGCTGTCTGAGAATTCCATGCGTTCAGGTGAGCGAAAGTATGGTGTTTGTAACTCAAACGTTGTGCGGTAGGGCTCAATGTATCGATCATGCCCATCAAGAAGCGCCTCCCGATGGAGATTACCGATTCACAACCAGGCAAGACATCTGCAGGATGATGGCCTTTTGGTGCGCCCTGAAATCTCTCAACAGGGGCAACGCCAATCATATCAACGCCTTTGTTGAAAGCCATCTTTTTGACATGCTTGGTAAGCTCCTTGTTCATCTTACTTTCCTTTCCATTAATGGTAGGGTGAGATTTTGATAAGGACTTGCTTAAAAGTGATTTGATATATCCTAACGTTTGAAGCTCTGCAAGTCAATCATGATAGCTGAAATCCGATTCATCTCCGAAAGATCTACTTTATTACATCCGGTTCGGAGGTAAGTGTTTTTTTTAACTCATATTTGCCTTTGAAAAAATTAGGAAGTATCGTTCAGGACACCTTAATTTTTCTTCTGCCATAAAAATCTCGCGGTCACCTGTTTTTCTTGACATGGACTGGCGTTGATTTTATCCTGTAGGAAATATCGTTTATCGAAGGAGGTTGATCATGGCTAAGAAAAGTTTCAGCATTTTCATTTTTATCATCTGTCTCGGACTGTTTTTGACAGGGTGTCCTAAGAAAACAGTAGTCGTTAGTAGAGAACAACCATCCGTCCGGAAGTCAGAAGAGGCTGGTAGACTTGAAGCTGAACGGGCAGCAAAAGAAGCTAAGGAAGCAAGAGAAGTTCAAGAAGCAAAAGAAAGAGAGTTGGCAAGGATCAAGGAAGAAGAGGCTAAGAAACCGATAGGAGGAGAGCTCGAAAAGAGTTTGGTCGCTAAAAAAGAACGAGGGATCGAAGGAGAAGTCTTCGAAAGTAAACTGCTTAGAGACATCCACTTCGACTTTGACAAGTATGACATTCGTCGAGAGGATGAGGAAATCTTGAAAGAAAATGCAGCCTTTTTGAAAAAAAATCCTAAAATGAATATCCAGATTGAAGGCCATTGTGATGAAAGGGGAACGGTTGAGTACAATCTCGCTCTAGGGGAAAGAAGGGCCAACAATACGAAAAGATATCTCGTCTCCCTTGGCATTAATTCAAGTCGTATTTCTACGATCAGTTATGGAAAGGAGAGACCTTTGGACCCGGGCCATAATGAGGAGGCATGGGCTAAAAACCGAAGAGCTCACATTGTCGTGTTATCCAAGTAATTTAAGTTGGTCGATGCTCAGGGATCGTTGATCTTCCATGAGGATTGACATTCAAGGAGGAAAAGTTGAAAAGATTCGGCAGGATGAAAACATGGATCATTCTTCCCATCGGGGTGTTTCTATTGGGATGCGCAAGCCTCAGAGACGTACGAATCCTCGATAGGGAGATTGATAAACTTTATTCGGAACTGAGTGCGCTTCGAAAAGAGGATAACTCTTTCGAGAATAAGATCTCCGCCCTGTCTGATGAGAACCAGAAGCTTAAGACGGAGTTTCTTTTCCGACTCGAAAACCTTCAATCTGAAATTCGAATTCTCTCTACGGGTATTGAGGAATATAAGGATTATCTTAAAGGGCCCTCGAAGGAGATTGGCCGTGTCAAGGAAGATGTCGAGGTTCGATTGAAGATTTTGGAAGAGAGGAGAAAAAACCTGGAAGAGAAAAATAGAGCCCAGGAAGAGAAAATCAGAGAAATGGAGGAGCATCTCAAGGGTTTGGAAGGGAAGATAAAACAGGTGGAATCGGAAAAGTCGAGTGCCACCAAAGAGGTTCTTTCCGAACCCAAAGGGGTCTCGGCAGCGATGGCGGATCTATATAAAGATGCCTATGAGATCTTTCAGAAGGGAGACTTTGAGGGAGCCCGAAAAAAATTTGAGGCATTTCTCAAACAATACCCTAACACCGAACTCTCTGGCAACGCCCAGTTTTGGATCGGAGAGACTTATTATCAAAAAAAGGATTTTGAGAAGGCCATCCTGGAATATGAAAAAGCAATCACCAAGTATCCGGAATCGGGTAAAGTTTCAGCGGCCTTATTCAAACAGGCCCTCGCCTTTCTGGAACTGGGTGATAAGACGAACGCCAGAAACCTTCTCAGAAAGGTCATCGAACGATTTCCAAATTCAGAGCAAGCGGAAATGGCAAAAAAGAAACTGGAAGCAACGAAGTAACTTTCCGGTAATTATAAAGGAAGCTATGTATCTTATACCTCTCTCTCCTGCCTTTGGTGAGTTTCTTGATTTGAGGAGGGATGCTTAGGTTGCATTTGAACAAACTCCCCCCGATCTTCTGTTTCTCTTGACACGGATTGGGGGTGGGTTTATCCAGTGGGAAATCTGAGGGTAATAGATGATAACAGGAGGAAGGTGGGGTTTTGTAATTCAACATAGTCAACAACGTCCCCCCCTTCGAAAAGAGATAATACAGAAAGCCGAGTTCATTCCCGATCAAGACAGAGTGAAACATAAGAGAGGGGGAACCATGAACGTTATTGCATTGAATGGAAGCGCGAGGGGGAAGAAAGGGGTAACGTGGAAATTGCTGGATTCGCTTTTGAAGGGGCTCTCGGAAGGAGGGGCTACCGTAAGAGATATCCAGCTTAAGGAAATGAATATCTCATACTGCCGGGCGTGCCTTACGTGTATGCATAAAACACCCGGTCAATGTGCTCAACGGGATGATATGGACCAGCTCTATCCGTTCCTGAGGGAGTCGGATCTCTTTGTTATGGGTACGCCCGTGTATACAGACAATATGAGCGCTCAGATGAAAACCGTAATGGACCGCTGCATCTGCGGTATGGACCCATTTTTGAGGCTCGACCCTGCAAACCGGGTGAGGCACCCCTACAGTTGGACCATGCCTTCAAAATTCTTCCTCGTCTCAACTTCGGGATTCCCGGAGATGGATAGTTTCCTGCCCCTGATCATGACGTTCAGGGCCCAGGCAGCGAACTTTGGCTGCGAATCCATCGGGGAAATCTGCATACCCGGCTCAATTGCCCTACAAATGGCGCCGCAACTTCTCGAACCTCGCCTTGATATGATTCAACGGGCCGGGAAAATGCTTGCCCTCCACGAGAGAGTGGAGCCAACCCTTTTGGAAGAGATTAGCAGACCGATTGTGACCGGGGAACAGTACCTGGAAATCTCTGCGAAATACGAAGCCTGGGCCAGAAAGAGCCGAGGACAGACCACGTAGTCTCCTTTCCAACAGGTGACCTATACATGTCATTCCGAGCCCGCCTTGGCGGGAGAAGGAATCTGCCTCGGAGATTGCCAGGTCGTCCTCCCGCATTGGGGAGCAAAAGCCCGATATCCGAACATCATTGTCGCCATCCTTACAGCTTATGATTTACCAGAATACCGGGAATTTTCGCGTCAATACGCTGATCATTTCCTTTCAAAAGGTTCATCGTCGACTACGGAGAATATTTTCACGCTCGTTCAATCCATTTTACCAATCCCCGCATAGGTCGTACTCTTTCTTTCGATCGTAAATCAACAGGCCTTTATTCAGCTTAAGTATCGTTCGGGACAGCTTCATTTTTTCTTCTCTCTTAAATATCTCGTGATCATCGCATGATCTCTCTCCTGCCTCCGGTGAGGTTCTTAAAATGAGGAGATATTATTTGGTTGCATTTGAACCAGTGTCCCGTATCTTCCGTTTCTCTTGACATGCACTGGTGGCGGGTTTATCTTGTGGGAAATTCCAAGGTGAAAGACGCTAACGGGAGGAGGGTGAAGTAGAGTAATTCAGCGTAGTCAAAAACGCCCCCTCCATAGGAGTGCACTGCTGAATCGGGGCATTGGGGGGTTTGTAATCATGGCTTCAATAGAGCAGACCGTTAAAGATCAATACGCTAAGTTCTTTACACAGAGCGACTGGTACGCTTTTAAGAGAATTGCCGACTACTACTTTGAGACGGCAGCCCATCTCAAGACTAAAGACATTCACGTCAGCGGTCGTTTCAAACGTCTTGTACGTAACATTCAGAAGCGTCTTTTTCTTGGAATAGGAACGGAGTTGCTAATCAAGGCTTTTTATCTCAAGAATGGCTATGGCATCAACAAGCCAAATAAAGGCAAAGATATACTCTACAAAATTAACAGCGTTAGTGTTGAGGATTATAACGTGCGCGATACTTACACAATCAATTTCCTAATTCAGGAGATGGAGGGAGGAAGAGTACCTGAATTTGCGAAGGATGCAAATATACTCAAAGGCTTCAAGATAGCCAAGATTTTCCGCAACAAAGAAGGTCATGTCGCAGTATACTCTCATAAGTTCGATAGGGATAATTACTCAGACATTGAACAGGCACTGATTTCATTTTATAGGTTGTACTTCAATCAAGCTTTAGCCTTCCAAGTGTCCATGGAGCCCAACGAAAAGAGCGCCTTTGCCATTAAGCAACTCAACTAATTGTATATGGCTGAACGGTTGCTTGGTTGAATCGTGATCACTTGACTATCTCTCTCCTTCTTAACGAGGTGTGCTGCTTACAACACATTCAATAAATGAATTTTGAAGGTTTGCCTCAATCCCCTCCGTGACCCGCCATAGAGGTGGAGAAATATCACCATTTAAGCTGTAACACTCTAATATAAATACATTATTTTCTATACAGAATCGAAGGTTTGAACCCTTTTTAGCCCTCTTTTAAATCATTTCCAAAAAAGAATTTAAAAAATGCTTGACAAGTAACCTACATTGTAGTATCCTACTTTATAGGATACATAACCTTGGTGGTGAGGACTTATGAATGCGTATTGAATACCTATATTGGAAAGACCACATTTTGGAAAAGATTATTGAAAAACATGGAGTAACCCCGGATGAGGTGGAAGAGGTTATCCATGAAGGCAATCCAGAGATACGAAAATCCGGCAAAATTCGATATCTCGTGTGGGGCCAAAGTTGCGCCGGGAGATATCTATTTATTGTTTTGGAGGAAGAATCCCAAGGAGTTTTCATACCACTCACGGCGCGGGATATGTCGGAAACAGAGAAGAGAGCTTTTAAGAAACGTCAGGGGTCTAATTATTGATAAATAATCTTGCTGACCGCTCGATGGTTACACCTTTTTGAATATAAAAGGAGGAAACAGTGAAAGCACTAAAGCTACCTAACAATAAAGATCAAGAACGTTTGATTGACGAAGAAACTTGTGAATACTGGGATGAGCATGATTCTTCTGAGATTCTAGAAACCGGTGAAAGAATAAAACTTGAGATTACCGGACCCGAATATATTTGTGAGAGGTGCGGGTCTTCCCGAATTCACAGAAGAATAATTGATATTCCTATACTTAGTGGCAAAGTCGTATTAAAAAGGATGAAAACTTTTTATTGCGCTGACTGCAGAACTTCCTTAGTCGAAGAAGAGAGTTTGAGGGAGTTGACGGATGAGTTCCGCCAGCTAGCGACGCTGGATGCTCATACTATTTTAAGTTCTGTGAAAGAGGCGTTAACTTTCCATGATAAGAAATGGAAAGAAAAAGCAAATGAGAGAAAAGTTATTTCTATCTATTTTCCAACAAAAGGGGGAATTCCAGCAAAAGCACAAATTTCCTTAGTCGTTTCAGATCCGCTTTACCCAAGACTACGCTCGCTGACAAGTGAAGCTGTTCGCAACATGCTCGGCTTACAATATTTTGAAGACTTAGAAAGGGAAGCAACTAGACAAAATCGAACAATCAGCCAGTATCTTAAACTCGAGTTAGCCAAGTTGTTACTTAACGATTCTTCAAAGCCTAACGTAGAAAAGGCAAGCGACATAAAAAAGGAAGAACATCTTCACTCCAGACCGCGAATCCTCACTCTTGTTCCACGAAAAGTGGAACAAGATTATCTTACAGATCAATCAAATACCCGAAAATTAGCTGCAAGAACACAGGAGCGTGGTGAAGTCTATCTCTTAGAGACGGAAGACAAGAAATTCGTCGGGATCTTGAAGTACAATTTTGATGAAGCTGCTTTGCTTGTAGATGTTGTCAAAAACGATGTCAGTCTAAATGTGTTTGACGTAGAATTGTTTATGAATGATAAGAAAGTGGTAAGCAGAAAAGATTTAAGGATCCAAGATAACCGAATTCTGCTTCTTTCTGAGACAGCATATACTATTCCAAGTGTCTCAAAAATTGTAATAAAAATGAAAAACGGAGAGCAGGATGGAAGCGAATGATTATACCAACCTACTTATGAGGTTGAAGAAAATTCTTCGTGAAGCCTTACTTCTGCTTCCATCTTTTCAAATAGATGAGAAAGAAACAGAATTCGATGAATATTTCAACAACGCTTGTCAAATTCTTTTCACTAACGATTTTTATAAAAATCTCTGGGATGAGAGTGTGCTTCTGCAATTAGACAGGCTTTTCCAGGTCAAGAGGCCATTAGAAAAAGTATATCGCCGGCAACTAGAAGCAATCACAGAACGCGTCATGACGGTTAAACGGATAAATGACTTGTTTTTCATCGCTCTTAGTAACGAAGTATCGCTCGAGGAAGTATGTGATAAATTATCCGCGCTTGCGCATGTTGATGAAGCTGCATTGTTAAAAATCAAAGCCTTCGACCGCATACAAGAGATTAGATCGAGCAAGTATTCAGCATCGGAGAAGGTCGAGGCCTTTGTTGAACATCTCATGAACGATATAGGCATGAATTTAGGGGAAAATGAGTTAGGCTTAAGACAAGTTATTACCTCTATGAAGGTTCAAGAATCGCCAGGTAGGATAAATGCTCTTCTAATCAGCACAGCAAACAACGTAGGTACCCTGATTCCACTATCTGTTCAACTTCGGGCTGGGATTGGTGAAACACATTGCCTTGTCTGTGGGAGCGAAGCCTTCAAGTTAGCAATAGATAGAGCCAGAGCTGCCATGCTCAGTAGTTCCTATCTCACAAGAACAGAAGATGTTACATATTCTCTGGACCTCACCGAGGTGGGCTACAGAGGAGATTCTATAGGATTGGCCGCCGCTATCGGAATGTATACCGCTGCTACCAAGCAATCTATTGATCCTTACACAGCATTCACAGGAAACATAAACCTTGAGGGTAGTCAGTATAAGATCACTTCTGTTGAGGGAATTAAGGCTAAACTCGATGCTGCACAACTCTTCGGAATCCGCCGTGTATTCGTTCCCAAACAGAATCGGCTTGATGTTGATAAGGAGTTCATCAAGAGACTACAGATTATTTATGTTGATGACATTGCGGACGTCCTATTGAAACTGCAACCTTCTTTTGAACCCCTTATGGGAGATTCACGCAAGGTTAGGAAGATAAATTTTTTGAAAGGTTGACCCCTGATGTCAATAGTGGACACGAAACGCTCTCTCACGCTGCAACCTGCCTTACATAGAACTGCCGCTCATAGACAGCTGGGGATAGGTACCCCAGCCGTGCTTGCCGTCTTTG
>JBEKWN010000092.1:0-13551 GCA_049513055.1 Thermodesulfobacteriota bacterium | reverse complement strand
GATTGGGGAACTTACTTGTAAGCCCCTATCTCAAAAGAAGAATCAGAAGGAGGGCTATTAGGGATTATCAGATAGGTGAGTACCAAAACTCCCCTACTCATTCAACATTGCACCTACAAGTCTGCAGTGGAAAGGTAATCTTAGATTCAATGATTACCGAAGGAAATAAACAAAAAAAGGCAGAGCCATTTTTGACTCTGCCATCTAATTGTAGTGGCATCTTCAGGAAAATCTATTTCATAAATCTCCAGAAGTACAAGTCGGGTTACTTCGGCTCTTCAAGAAAGAGCTGTACTTCACGAAAGAGCTGCAGACGGTTCTTCTCCATGAACACCCAATGGGTCCCTTCTCCGATCATGACCATTCGCTTGATTGGGGTATTCTTAAGGTTGGCGAAGGTTGCCTCAGCCATATATGGCGCTGCCTCCGCATCCCACTCTGCTACAATTACAAGGGTGGGAGCAGTTATATTCGCCGCATCATAGTAGGGTTTGCCGGACATCGAATATTTCCGCAAGTCTTCAAGAGTGCCATTCGGGGCACGTACCACGGGTGGATTCTGTCCTGCCCCTACTGGATCGGGCCTCAATGTTGCCTCCCACCAGGCATCGAACCAGTCATCAGGCAATAGTTCTTTTTGTTTCTCTGGGGCAACCCCGCGCACCATCCGCTTTTTCGCCTCCTCCTTTTTAACCGTTCGGTATGCGCCAAGAGGACCTGTCCCTCCAATCGGCGGTGCATCCTTGACAAACCAAAGGGGAGCGTAGAATATAAGACGTTCTACTTTGGCATTATTTTGCGCCGTATAACCTCCCATGATGTTTGCGCCCCAAGACCAGCCAAGCAGATTTAGCCGCTGCACCCCGCGGCGGGCCAGGATATAATCGACGACAGCTCCAACATCCTTGACCGCAACATCTGTGTTCCCCCCAATGGGTGGATTCTCGGCTGCCGGCTTGCTCATCTCTGAAGGACGCGTTGAGCGCCCATAACCCCGTAAGTCCATAATATAGACATCCCAACCACGTTGGGCAACATAATCCATCCAAGATAGGCCGTTGAGTGGTAAGTCGAAAGCCGATTCAGAGCTGTATGTGACGCCGTGGACAAAGAGCACGATCCGGTCAGTCCCAAAATTTGATACACCCTCGGGGTGCTTGTTGCGAACGTGTAGTTGTATACCGGGATCGGAAGCCGGGACCATGATGGTTTCCGTAACGATCTTAGCCGGCTGTGCGAAAATTAATTGAACCGAGAGCAGCGTGAATACTATCAGAAATAAACCAACAAATCTGATCTTAGGAATCTTCATAATCCACCTCCCCTTATTAGAGCTTTGTTGTTATGGCCCAATTGACTACACGCTCTTCTGTTTTAAGAGACAAAAATTTGAAAGTCCCCCAAAAGGCATAGAAGGCCTCCCAAGACTTCATATGAAAGGGCAAAATTGAAAAATCAATCTTTCAGGAAGGACTCCTCTTTTTTCTAAAAAGCTGCCAGTCCCGATGCCAATTTACCGCCTCCACCTACTACTCTTTAGTAGAAGATAATCATGGAGGTTGAGGATTACGGTTCTCTCGGGTGCGGGTCAGAACTGCACACGCTGGGTGATGCAGCCGTCGCAAATCAGGTTTGTTCCGGTGATGAAGCTGGCGCGCGGGCTGGCCAGGAACACCACCGCATTTGCCACCTCTTCCGGTGTGCCCATACGGCCCATGGGATTGCGATCGAATGCTTGGCGGTACCGGGCGGGCATGTTCTGCTCTATCACGTTCCACACCCCACCCTTGAAATAGATGGTACCGGGCGAGACCACGTTAGCGCGCACCTTATTGGGCGCGAGGTTTTGCGCCAGCGACTTAATGTAGGGCAGGATTGCCACCTTCACGCTGCCGTAAGCACCCCGCGGACCCACCACCTCGACCGCGGCCGCTGATCCGACCACGACGATAGCGCCGGCCCCCGAATTCTCAAGAAACGGCACCGCCGTCTCGCAGCCGCGCAAGGTGCCGAGCACGTCGATCTCGAAGCCTTTCATCCACGAGGCCTCGTCGTTGCTGACACCGAACGCGCTCACGTTGGAGATAAAGATGTCGAGGCCGCCGAGCGCCTCGGCAGTTGACTTGACGAAACTGGTGAGCTGGGCGCCGTCGGCCACGTCCACCGCTGACCCGAAGGCCTTAACGCCCTTCGCCTTGAAGGCGGTGACCGCCTCCTCGATCTGGGCGGCGGTGCGGGCGCAGATACCGATGTCACAGCCTTCCTCGCCCAGGAGGTTGGCGATGGCGCGCCCGATGCCGCGTGTGCCGCCGGTGACGATGGCCTTCTTGCCCTTCAGTCCGAGATCCATGCTCATTTCCTCCTTTCTGATAGTCTAAGAAACTAAAATCAATAAAGCCTCCGAAGGGTGCAACGCTCCCTTTGAAGGCCTCATATCGGCACTTTCTGGAAAGCCCATTTCATAATTACTCCAAAAGGTTTAGGGTTGTGTTGTTGGGTTATTTTTGCACTAACTAACGGAGACGACCCCATCCAAGGTTTCAGATATCAGGAAATGATGCGTCTGTCAAACAAAAAAAGTGTTGTTGTGTTGTGAAAATTATCTTTTAAGAATTGTCAGTTGAAATCTGCTATAGCGATATCGATTCATGGATTGATGACTTCAGGAAGAAGTCCTCTTTTTTCGAAATCCCGCCGGTCGAAAAAGCCATGTTAAGGCTTTCACCTACAAATCTTGGTCTTGAACGATTCTAGGGTTCAACGATTACGGATGGACACCAGGAACACCAATTGAATAGTTGAAAATCATACCAAAACATTTTCAATGATATGAAAACAGAAGATCTATAGCAGCTATTGAAACCATGGGAACCATCAGGTGCGGTTTTGAAATCCTGTAACAATCCATCTGGTAATCCTGGTCCGGATAGAAGGCAGGAGCAGAAAATGGAACCTGGAAATCTGAACAATCGATGAAAATCGTTATGGAGGATACTTTCACCTTAGGAGGGGGTCTGACCTTTAAGTCCCTAAGACCAAGATGCTTGAGGATCTCTTTTGAGGTTTTTGATTTTACAGCCCCTTCCTATGCCTGCCTGTGATGGGCAGGGCAGGCAGGTGCTATCTCCCATCTATAATATTATTCTGGAATGCCCTCAGAATTCCAACCTCTCAGGGCATAGTAATCCTGGGGCATTCTCTGAAGGTCTTCTCTCCAGATCGTCTTTCTGTCTTTACCCAGGGGTTCGTCAAAAAACCTCTTGGAAAGGGTATCATCTTTCGATGTTATGCCTTCACGGAGATTGAATCTTCGGGTTTCATTCTGAATGGTGGATGAGATTTTTCTGCAATCCTTTTCATCTAATTTGAGACCTGTTGTGACTTCGATAATTGTCGAGAGGTAATCCCAATCCCAGTAGATGTCCCGATAGAATCTGCATAAAATCAGGGAGTCGTGGATATTAAAGCGATCTTCAAATTCGAGGAAGAGTTTTGCTTTTCTCTTGTGCGGACAAAAGGGTAACCCACTCTTTTGGTAGCAGAATCTCCATCGATTTTATGTTATTGCCAAACGATATCGATATCGAGAAGGGATATGAAGACTCAGGAATAGAGGGGGATTTTCAAACCAATATTCTCTTCGCCCGGTACGCCTGAAGGTATTCAAGGCAGTAGGGATCCTGGTTGAGGAGGACTTTGCTGGCATAAATGGAGGAAAGGAGGGCCTGGTCGCGAACATCGATAAGGAGGGTATCGAGGCCGGCATATATTGCCATAACCAGGAAAGTTCTATTGATCAATTTCCTCCCGGGGAGTCCCATGCTTACATTGCTCACTCCACAGATGGTATGGGATTGAGGGAAAATGGATCGGACTGTTTTTATCATTTCAAGGGTCACAAGGGCTGATTCGGGTTCGACCGCCACAGAGAGGACGAGAATGTCGAAGTAGATGTGGTCGGGAGGGATATTTGCCTGAATTAGATTTTCATAGAGTCTTTTAGCAATGTTTAACCTTTGTTCGATCGTTCTTGGGATTCCTTGATCGTCCATTAAGAGGACCACAACTTTACATTTTTTTTCAACGATGACAGGGAAAAGTTTATTCCATTTTTCCCCCTCACCTGAGATGGAATTGAGGATAGGGGGTTTTTGATGGCGATAGACAGAAAGGGCTGCCTTTAGGACTTCAGGGCTGGCGCTATCCAGCATTAAAGGAATAGAAACCTCCTTTTGAACAATATCAACCAGCCAAGGTAAATCCTCCTCTTCATTTCCGGAAGCAACACCTGCATTGACATCCAGGAAATTAGCCCCACATTCATATTGAACCCTTGCCAATTCTCTCAGGTAGGCCTCGTTCCGATCCAATATGGCCTGCCCTACTTTTTGGATCGTTCCGTTAATCGATTCCCCAATGATCAGCATGGACACTTCACCCTTCGTAACTCAACCCTCCAGGGCTGTTAATCAGGGCTGAAGCCCTGAGCTACATAACCTTCTTTGGCTGCCTCGACGATCGCCTTTAGGTTTGCAAGCGGAGTTTGGAGAGGAACAGCGCATTCCGGAGCGAGGATATCTACACCAGCCTCTATGCTGTAACGGGCTTGTTTATAAACATCCTCTGGAGTTCCTCCGAAGAGCACATTTTTGTTAGCAATATTACCAATTAGAGACATTTCATGATTGACCACTTGAACAGCCATCTTGGCCTCTACCTGCCATTCGAAATGGTAAGCATCAAAACCAGCCTCAACAAACAGCCTAAGTCGGTCAGAGCAGTTCCCGCAGATGTGAAGGATGGTTGGTCCTCCAATCCGTTGATTCATCTCCTGATGAACGGGAAGGAGAAAATCCTGATAGGCCTTGGGGCTAACGAGGTCTCCTGTCGCATGGTCCGCAATCACGACCGCATCAGCGCCAGCGCGAAATTGTGCGTTGGCAAACGCTATCGATACCTCCTTGAGCCGATGGAGAAGCTCCTTTACCTTTTCTGGCTCAGTCAACGTCCAAATCAGAAAATCCTGGACACCGCACAGATGATATGAAATCGTCCATGGGCCCATCACTTTCCCAACAATGGCGACGTGGTCTCCATAGGTTCGGTTCAAGATTTCCAGAGCTCTGAGCAGGACTGCCATTGAAGGTTTTTCAAGAATATTGTCAGGAATGGTAAGGTCCTCCACCTCTTTCACAGGATGCGTTTTAGCATCTGGCATCATGGTGGGACTTCCCCAATCGACCACACATCCTAATGCCTCAGCTTCCTGCTGGACACTAAACTCCGGCATAATGGAGTCAAAACCCAGGATCTCATATCCACCTGCTGCAAGTTCAGACATTTTTGAAGGATCCAGATGAGCCTCGGGGAAATAAACACCTGTTTTCTCCATCAATTCAACCGAAACGATTGAAGTGGGATTGGCCACGGATATTCGATCTCCTTTCCTCCCTCCGAGGAGACCTGAAAGGAATCGACGTTTGGGCGTAGATCGAAGACCGCTTTCCATTCTCATCCTCCTTTTGAAAGGAGACGGTTGGCCAACTCCACTGCCCTGACCGCATCTTCAGCATAGCCGTCTGCTTCAATCTCATCGGCAAATGTTTGGGTAACGGGTGCGCCACCCACAATGATTTTGGGAGGGTTAGATACGGATTGGCGGATAGCCTTTATGACACCTTTCATCTTGAGCATCGTCGTGGTGAGAAGGGCGGAGAGACCAACTATGTCTGGTTGCTCCTTTGAAATGACTTCCAGGAATCGGTCTTTCGGGACATCTATTCCGAGGTCGATCACCTCATATCCTGCGCCCGTCATCATCATGGTGACAAGATTTTTCCCGATGTCGTGAATATCTCCTTCCACTGTCCCGATAACGAATGTGCCCTTGCTTGGTGATTTCTCCCTGAGGAGCTCTGGTTTGAGGATTTCGATTCCCCGGTTCATGTTTCTTGCCGCTAAGAGCACTTCAGGCACCCAAATCTGTGAAGCCTTAAACTCCTGACCGATGATACCCATTGCACCGATCATCCCTTCATTAAGAATAATAATGGGTGAGACTCTCTTTCCGATGTACTCCCTCAGCAAGGTTTCCATTGTAGCAAGATTAGTGTCTCGCAAGGCTCTATAAAAAGATTCAACTTCTTCTTTTTTCATTTTTCAGAAAACCAAATATTTCTGATCAACGGTGGAATTCATTTGGCAAGTAGCGATTTAACCAAATCAACGGCTGAGGCAGCATCCGGCGCATATCCATCTGCACCGATCTCCCTAGCAAACCTCTCCGTAACGGGTGCACCCCCAACAATGGTTTTTACCTGATGATACCGAATCACCGTCGCCTAAAGCCAATAAACAAGTTAGACCCCATGCATTTACCCCTGGGCACTTCCATTAGACCGCTCTTTCCAGGTGAGATATCCCTTGCCAACAATTTCGCTTCCTGATCAAGTGGACCGCGATTTTAGATCGCTTCAGCTCAGATAAGTGATGCATATTATTTCGCTCTGATGGCATCCGTCATTTGTCTCTTGATTTCGGCAGGGCTTCCTGTTGCGACGATTCGACCCTTTTCTAACCAGATTATTCTGTCTGCATAATGACTCGCCTTATCCAAGCTTGACTCAGCGCAGAGAATGTCTTTTCCCTCTGCCTTTAATTTCATCACAATCTCGGAAATCTTAATCATCATTGACCGTGCGAGTCCTTCCAGTAATTCGTCAAATAACAAGACACCGGGAGAGGTGACTATAGCTCTGGCAATACTGATAATTTTCTGTTGTCCTCCACTCAATAATTTGCTCTTCCTGTTGTAGAGGGATGCCAGTTCCGGCAATAGTTCATCAATATTCATCTCCTTCTTTCCGGAGACTCTTCCGCCGATTCTGGCTACTTCTATATTCTCCCTAACCGTCATCTCTTTGAAGAGCTTTCTATCCTCCGGAACATAACCAATACCGTTTTCCAACCGCTTGAAAAGGGGTATGGTGATTACATCTTGCCCATCCTTCAATATCTGACCAGAGTCTACATCCACTAGCCCTGCAACCGCTCTCAGCACGGTGGATTTGCCTGCACCGTTCCGGCCGCACAGGCAGACGACTTCGCCCGATACCTTCAAGGAGACTTCATTGACAGCTTTCTCAGTCCCGTAAGAAACCGTGAGTTTATCTATTTCAAGCAATTAAAATCCTTTCCCAACGAGGATCTCGATGACCTTTTCCTGGTTGAATACATGGTCCGGTGTTCCCCTGGCAATGAACTCCCCGTCACACATGACAATCGTCTCCTTAGACAATTCCTTTACGAGATGAAGATCATGTTCTACGATGATTGCTGCGAGATTGTTTGCTTGTATTTGATCCATCAGCAGGCCCATGGTTCGATACTTTTCTTCTTCACCCACACCGCTTGTAGGTTCGTCAACCAATAGAATTGTGGGCTTCATCGCAAAGCACATTGCTATATCAATGACTTTTTTATACCCGTGCCCCAGGTTCTTTACAAAACTATACTTCACACTTGATAGATCGAACAGCTCCAGTAAATGTTCGGTTCTTTCATTGATTTCTTTTGCATTTTGGATGTCTTTGAACATCGAATAATGCTTCCCTGCGGCTGAAACGCAGGCAGTTCTAATATTATCAAAAACCGTCATTTCTTCAAATACATGCTCGAGCTGAAAAGTCTTAACAATCCCTCTTTTAGCCCTTTGATCGGCCGGAACCCCAGTGATCTTTTCGCCGAGTAAACTGATCTCTCCGCGATCCGGTCTTATCAAGCCCGTAAGCAGGTTCAACAAAGTAGTCTTGCCTGCGCCGTTTGCGCCGACGAGAGTGATAACTTGCCCTTGAGAAATCTCCAGAGAAATGTCATTTACGGACTTCACTTCACCGTAATATTTTCTCAGCTTACTTACTGTTATCAAATGCGGCTTCTGTTCATTATTTGACATGCTTGTTGGTGCTTTCTTGTTGGTTTCTCAATTTGCATTTGATCTTGCCAAGGACGGCTTGCGCAATGCCGGTGACTCCTTCTTCCCCTACAGTCAAAACGATGATAGCTATGGTTAGTCCAATAATGATCTCCCAAAGGTCTGCGAACCATGTAGAGATAAAGAATTCCAAATGGATGAAACCGAATGCGCCAACGATCGGACCTGCGACGGAATTGACTCCTCCAATGATTGCTGATTGAACGAAGTTGGCTCCATACCCCCACTCGAATGTCGATGGGCTCACGTAATTGTAGGAGAATGCGAGAAGAACACCGGTGACTCCAGCGTTTACTCCTGCAATAGTAAATGCCAACCTCTGCATTCTGTTCACCGGAATACCTATCGATTCGGCCTTTTCCAAGTCTCCGGCAATTGCCCGAAGCTGAAGGGAAAAGGACGAATTAAGGATCCGGAGCATCAGCACGATCATCCCTACTGAGACCAGCAGGCAAAAGTAATACAGGGCAAGATCGTTCAGTGGTATGGTAAATAGACTCGGGTTCTTTATATGTGAGATACCATCACTGCCGCCGGTTATTCCTCTAGCTTTGTATACGAGTGACCAGAAGACCATTGTTACGGCAATACCCATGACAGCAAAGTAAAAGCCGGTCCTCTTGGTGATGAAAATTCCCAATATATAGGCGACGACTATGCTGATGACCAAGGCTGCAGGCAGCAATATCATGAGTTCATTGGTGATCGCGTACTTTCCTGCTGAAAAAGCAGTAATGTAGCTGCCTATGCCGATAAAAATCGATTGACCGAAATGAACCTGACGCAGAAGGCTATACAGAAAATAGACTCCAAAGGTTGCCGGTGTCCATATTAAACACTTCTGTATCAAGGTTCGCTGATACCCACTGATGAAAAAAGGGATTATCACCGCTATGGCTGTTAACAGCAGTGTTGCTATCAGTGTGGTGTTGCCGCCCCGAGAGGGAATCGCCATGCTTACTTCACGGTTCATCTGCTTGACTTAACTCTTCTTTGTTTAATGTTTGAACTCTTTGCCCCATAGGCCGAAAGGCCTGACCATCAGTGTTGCAGATGCTATGATAAACGGGATAGCAAGTTCGAGTACGGGCATCTCAACAGCTGTGACTACTCTGGCAATTCCTATTATAAAAGCAGTCAAGACCGCTCCGCCAATGCTACCGACTCCACCTATGATTATCGTCAGTGCTGCCAGGAGAAGGGCGTTGCCCTCAATTCCGTAAGAAGCGCCGGCTATGGGGGCATACAGACCTCCAGCCAGGCTTGCCAACATCCCGGATATTGCGAAAGTTATAATGGTAACGATGTTCTGGTTAACGCCATAAGCCTGAGCCATTGTCCTGTCACCGTCCAGCGAACTTGCACGAAATCTCAAGCCCCAGGAGGTTCTATAAAGAAAAAACGCCAGCGCAAGCATAAGCACCAGGGCAAACCCAAACATGAAAAAGTAATAGTTGAGAACAAAATTCCCAAGCACTTCGGTCGTCCCCATTTTTAAAAAAGGAGCTGAATAGGTAACCGGAGTAGTTCCCCATATAAGTTTGATTGCACCGCTAAAAGCCATGAGCAATGAGGAAGTAGCTATCATCCGGTGAACGTCCGTTTTCAGGTAGCGTTCAAATCCCCCGTATACGCCTATCGCTATTGCTGCTCCCAATAGGCTTACAAAAAGTAGAATCCCAAGAAAAGCGAAAAAAGAGAAAGTTTTCCCTAATAAAAACGTACTCAGCGAAACGGTTACATAGGCTCCTACCAGGTATATTCCGGCAAAGGTAAGCGAGACTCGGCCGGAGATATATAAGATGAAGTTTAACGAAAATGATAATATGATGATGTATGATACCATGGGTAGGGCATTGAAGAGGTACGAAAAGAGTGTGCTTAGCATTTGTTGTCTTTCAAAATTGGTGGCTCTGGTGCGCCTTCAACCATGACTTGATAATTGCCTGTGCCATTAACCACAGCACAGGCAATTATCGACTGGGGATAGCGGCTACTTTGCTAACTTATCCAAACTGTTGATGAACTGTTCTACAGTCATCCAGGGCGGCACGATTCTCAGGTAATCGGGAACCAGGTTCATATCCTTCATTACCCAGGCGCCTTTCTCTTTGTGAAGTCTACCGACAGCCATGCCAGGAGCAGTCGACTGGTGATTGATCATAGACGATATTCCATCGGGACCTACGATGGATAATCCATCCAGCATCTTTGCCACCATTTCAGGCGTAGGGTATTGACCGGTTAAATCATAGGCTTTCTCGTATGCTTTTTTCAGATAAAGCAGACCCGTCAGCATATGGATGTCCATTCCATATGTGGGTAGAACACCAGTTTTCTCCAGGATCATGGGAGTGAGCTTGCTGTTCGGATAGCCCAAGGCATACGGAGGGAACGTACCATTACCTGCTCTGGTTTCTCCCAGTACGCCTTCCCTCGCCATCTCTCCCTTGGCGGTTCCACTGAAGACATCGAATACCAGGGGTACTCTTTTGTACAATCCCATCGCTTCGGCTTGATTATGCCAGGCCACTCCATCCGAACCCCAAGAGTATCCCACGTAGACATCAGGCTTCTGCTGCATGACGTTGGTGATATAGGCAGCAAAGTTAGGACCTGCTTCCCCGAATGGGTGATGGAACGTGTATACGAACTTCACGTCGGGTTTGAACTTCTGCATAATTTCCTGGAAACGTTTCACGACATCGTGGCCCCATTCGTAATCAGGAGCGCCTATGGCGATCGTTTTTACATCGGGTTTTTCCTTGAGTATTGCGGTCACATGGGTAATTGACTGCATTACATCATCGGGCCCTATTCTGTAGACATATGTGGGATTGGGAATAACTTTAGTAAACAGAGCCATGGTCGTTGATTCAAGGAGAAGAGTCGGTATTTTCCATTTCGCCTCTACCTTCGGGGCAACGGCCAGTCCGGTACTGGAGGATAGGCATCCTAATATCGCTTCTACCTTGTCATTCTCGACCAGTTTTCCAAATACCTCGACTGCCGTTTGAGCATTTTTTTCGTCGTATATTATCGGTTTTACAGGGCGGCCCAATATACCCTTTTCGTACTTGTTTATATATTCGACGGCCAGCTCGGCGTTTATTCCGGCATTAGGCGAAAGTGTGGCAGCAACCCCCGACATTGGAACCACAAAACCTATCTTGATTGGCTCAGTCGGAATTTTTCCTTTTCCTTTCTGGTCGGCTGCACTAGCAACAGCACTTATGGTTCCCATTAAGAACACCGCGATCACTAGACACACAATGAAAGACTTAGCTCTTGTGACTAACATTGATGTACCCTCCTTCCATGAAATAATGATAGAGAAAATCGCTCGACTCTCCAGCGTAGCATCTCGTAAGTTCCCCGATATTAAGCGTGCCCGTGATTGGCTGCTGAGTGCCATTTAGGCCGAATCATAATATCGAACTATTTGGGAAATGCTGCACTAGACCCCCACTAGACGCAACTGCCTGGTTTTCACGACGACGGGGCGGACCACAATGCCTGGGCCTTCCGCTTGATGGGAGCCGGAACATCCGCTGCCATGGATAGGTCCGCCAAAAACAGAAGCACCAGGGACACTCGCCAACATTACCATTCTTTTACTTACGGTAGAGGTCCTCCTAAGTTTGTTGGTTGATCCTTCTCAACGAAGACAACCACCAAAGGCTGCTCTGCTCGCTCATCCCCGCCGTTTCGCCCTCGCCTAATCTACACAAGCCGGCCGAACACAAGCACGAAATAGCCCTCCTAAGTTAAGTGACCCCCGGCAAAGCCTGGGGCTTATTCATTGTTAGCCCCCCAAGGGGGCCAGTTCATGAGTCCCCTGAAGGGGACTGGTCCTCAAATCCAAGACTGAGTTGATCCAGGCGCTCGTCCTCTTTCTCCTGCTCGCGGATGTAGTTCTTCACGGTCTCCTCATCCAACCCCACCGTGGACACAAAGTACCCCGTCGCCCAGAAGTTCTCTCCGGTGAAGTTCCTCCTCCGTCCCATGAGGTTTCTCGCAATCGATATCGCACCCTTCCCCTTGATATACCCCATCACA
Source organism: Thermodesulfobacteriota bacterium (assembly GCA_049513055.1). GTDB lineage: Bacteria > Desulfobacterota > BSN033 > BSN033 > UBA1163 > UBA1163. Next base: position 1,499 of record JBEKWN010000092.1, on the reverse strand, counting down.
TTGGATACCACATACTTCGGTGGAATGCTGATGCAAATGTGAACATGATCCAAATGCAAATGGATGATAAGAACTTGTTTTAGGAAGGGTGGAATATATAATAAAGGGAGTTGTAAGTCAATACAAAAGATGACCATTGAGATATGTGGGAAGATTTTAGGCCAGTATTGCAGACAACGATTACCAAATCAAATCTTGCATCATGGTCGAAATCTGTCAGGCAACGACTTCAGGAAGAAACACACATTTTGAAATGCCCAATTAAGCCCTCAGTATTGGATAGGGTTTTTATCTGCATTTGAAATGTTGTAACACGGGGCGAAATTTTAAATTCACGGTTACAGGGAAAAAGAGTTAAAAAAAGGGGGGGGGACCTCTTCAACCTACAAAGTTTGGAGATCAATCTACGTTAAGAGCTGTTGATTTTAGATTGGGAGAGAGGGGACAGCAATGTCTGACCAGTCTTCCGCAGACTTAAGCACTGACAGTAGAGGTTGTTTTCCCTACCCCGCACTTCTGGTCCGCTATGGCTATTATTTTCATCGCTAATTTGACTTCATATCCGAATCCAATAGAATCTTTTTCTATTATAAAATCTGAATTAGGCCCGCCTCTTGAAAGTCCCATTATGGATAGACCGAGGTTCTGCGCTAATATCTAACGGTTTTCCCGCTATCCCACAATAACCATGTTCTCCAACCCATCTCGATCCCACGATTTTTTGCTATGCCATACAACCTGGGCCTTCGCATATCCATTCTGTGTTTATTTCCCTAACTTCTTTATTTTTGGTTTTTGAAAATTTAAATGGACAATATTTTTTACTCGCTTCATCTTTAGTAACTAACATAATTTTTCCTCCTTTACTTTCTAAATTTCTTCCCGAGTCCAATAAGACCGGTTGGACCAGACCCCCTCCGATTACTCGGAGTCTAGCTTTTCCGAGGGATGAAAGAAGGTAAGGGGGTCAGTCCGAGAAATTATGAATTATCAGAACGGAAGGGACATCGAGAGAACAGCTTATAATTCTGGACCATCTACCGGGTGAGGACTCCTGATCTTTAAGCAATTTTTCCTATGATGTTAGGTCTTCCAACTTCTCGCAAGTTCGTTTCAAACTTTCTTTACCAACCAATCTCCGGCCCAAACCGTTTTCTCCCTCCAGGCAAAGCGTTTCGTTATCAACTTCCATTCTTATGATGTAAATCTTTCCGGTTGTCTTATCTTTGAACCTGTCCCCTATCTTCACTATAGTACCGTCCCCTTATTTAGAAATTCTTTTAGTAATCAATAAAACTTTTTAGTTTATCGGCCCGACTGGAATGCTTCAACTTCCTTAAGGCCTTTTCCTCAATCTGTCGGATCCTCTCCCGGGTGAGTTCAAAGTATTGTCCCACCTCATCAAGGGTATGGTCGTGCTTCTCTCCGATCCCGAACCGCATCCTCAAAATCTTCTCCTCCCTTTCGTTCAGTGTGGAGAGGACTTTTTGAATCTGCTT
>JBEKWN010000091.1:0-23268 GCA_049513055.1 Thermodesulfobacteriota bacterium | reverse complement strand
GAGTGGATGTAATTCATTTCCAGGATGGAAAAATTATTAAAAAGATCACCTACTCCAAGACAAGCATTGAGATCGATGGCAAAAGGGTCCAGCTAACTCCATAAAACCTTCGACATCTAGTTGAATTGCAACAGCGCACTCATTCCCAGTCCCGTCATATGGAATTGAATTCATACGAAAACTTTTTTAAAGAAAATAGTGGCGTAGAGAGGAAAGAATCAAAAAAGATTTAGATTGTAATTTCTAATTGGTGTGTTAGGTTTTTAAATCCGTCCAAATTAGGGCAGGAAAGAATTGCTTAGGTTTTTAAAGCTGCCTTTAACTTCTCTATATTCTTCTCCGTCGGCTCCGTCCTCCCCTTCTCCCAATTGACTATGGTCATCTCATCGGCACCGACCATCTTGGCTAGATCCTTTTGGAAAAGTCCTCGCTCCAACCTCCATTTTTCGATACGTTCTCCCAAGGTTCGGTATGGGTGGAGGGAAAGTCGCAGGCTAATTACCAGCGAACAGGAGTTTTTGTAGTTTGGAGCTGCACGGTTGAGGATGCAGCTTTAAACCAAAACAAAAACAGATCTTCTTCATAGCCCCCATTCAAAAAATGAGCGCTTCGTTATATCCAATCGCTGGACACTACTTGCAGCAACAAAAACCTTGCAGTAATATTGATGCAAAAAAATTGTTATCCGGATGCAAAAAAGTCATGTGATTTATTGTTAAAAGGCTTAACATTCTTTTTTATGTTATTTCAACGATTTGTCGAATTGATCCAACTTAGAATGGACAATTTTTATCCACATTTTGTAATCTTTTTCAATGAGTTTTTGTTAAGAGTAGGAAAAAACCTTGAAATCTGAAGATAAAAATTTATTCGTCTCGTGGCACATAAAATGCATCAGAACCCTTTGTAATGGTTAATGAAAGTAGAAATCCAGGAGGCAAAAATGGTCATTTGCCCGCAATGTAATATCGAACATGAGGAAGAGGAAGAATTTTGTAGAAAATGTGGAAGCTTCCTTTTGGCCGTAGAAGGTCCCACTCCAGTAGAGGAGAAAACAAAAGTGAAACTCATTTGCCCCAGGTGCCAAGTACTTTATAGAAAAGGTAAATATTGCAGAAAATGTGGTTCTCTATTGATGCAGGGAATTCCATCTCAAGAAACTGACGTTCAACCCTTGGAAAAAAAATCGGTTAAAAGATGGTCAAAAGAATGGCTGAGACTATTGAAAGAAGAAAAAGAATTAGAATCCTGTATGAGCAAGTTGGAGGCACAGCGGGATAGAGTCTCCAGTAATGTTCTCAATCCTATATTCGTCCGTTATAAGGATCGTTTGGAGTCTTTGTCACCCCTGCATCAAGAAATTGAAACAGAGCTTGAATCGATTAGAAAAAGAGCATCGGAAGAAATCGATTTCTTGGAAAAAGAGTTGGATCCCATTCAAAAAAGGCTCGAGGAATTTCAAACTCTCTATAAGCTAGGTGCGGTAACAAAACCCGATTTTGTCAGAGAGAAGAAGGAATTGAGAAAGGAGATAAAATCAAGAGAGAGAAGTTTAAAAAAACGTCGGCAAATCCTCTCTCTCTTGCCCGGTAAGACAGGAGGGAGCACCTTTTCCCCTGGATTAACAGGGAATCTCCTTCGCCCCTTCACTTTGCTTATAGCGAGTGCCATCATACTCCTGATGGTTGCCGGGGGGTACTTTCTCTGGCCACAGTACTCTCAGCTCAGCAGACCGATTTTAAAAGAAATCGTCATCTCCCCTTCCCCTCCACCCTCTCCAAACAGGCCACCGGTTGCTATGGGAGGCCAAGAGGTCGAAAAGATAAAGTCCCTTTTTGAAAATATTAAACAGGCAAACCTTAAAAAGAACATTGATCTCTTTATGTCCTGCTTCTCCCGCGATTTTAACGGTATGGAAGGAAAGCGGCTGGACACACTCAAAATGTGGGAAAATTACAATTACCTCGATCTTTCTTATGATTTTAAGGAACAAACCATATCCGGTGATACCGCCAATGTTAGGTTAGAGTGGCTGGTCAGAACTTCTCAAAAAATGGGTAAGCAACCGCAGGAGGGCAGAACCGTTCTGGACGTTACATTAAAGAAAGAAGATGGCCATTGGAAGATAAAAGAGATCAGACCCGTCAGTTAGGCTTCTAAAATGTGAGAGGAGGCAAATATGTTTTGCACAAATTGTGGCGCTTCCAATAAGGACGAGGCAAAGTTCTGTGTCAATTGTGCGGAATCGCTCAGCGAGGTCCAAATAGAGAAAAAATTTTCACGGGCAAGAGTTTTAAAGAATGGTTCATCCTTTACGAAAGTTGTTTTTCTCCAAGCCCTCTTTGATTTTTCATTCAATCAGTTTGTCAGTCCAAAAATAATGAAGTTTCTCTATGGCTTATCAATTCTATCTGCTGGCTTGATCGCCCTCCTTTTTGTTATAGTGGGGTTTAACGTCTCAAGGTGGTTCGGAATTTTTGCGCTGCTCATCGGGGCCCCCCTGATATTCCTTTTAACTGCGATTTACAGCAGGGTCCTCCTGGAAATGATTCTTGTGATTTTCCGTATTGCCGACCATATGGCCAACATAGGGTTGACCAACATCGGTGTGCCTAACACAGAAGAAAAGTCGGAATCAAAAGATAGCATCCAATGGAATATATGAACTGACTTTTATCCTTCCTCATGATGGTGGAGGAGCTGAAACCGGGAATTCTAAAGCCTTTTTCTGAAAAGGGAAAAAAAGTGTTCTTTGATTTTTTCTAAAAAAGGCCTTTGGCGCCAGGTCTCTTGATCTATTCTGACAGAGTTTTTTAGGTCCTCTTCAAAGATCCCAGTCATCTTCGAAGTAAAAGAAACATCCAAAATCCCAATATTCCCCTCATCGTTATACCTAAGCGATTGATAATCGAGGTTGGTGGAACCGATGATGCTCCAGCATCGGTCAAACAGATAGGTTTTTGCATGAAGCATCGGTCCCAGGTAAGTGTAGATTTCAATACCGGCCTTTAAAAGTCCTGAAAAAAAAGCTCTTCCTGCGTAGGAGGCGGCCGGAACATCGCTTTTGCCTGGGACGAGGAGCTTCACCTTCACCCTACGCCTGACCGCTGTTTCGAGTCTTTCGATCAACCCCCGGCTCGGGATGAAATAAGCTGTGGTCAACAGAATACTGGTTTGGGCATGGTCAATGCTGTAGCCAAGAAGGTTCCTCATTCTCTTTCTACCCTTCCCGGAATAAACGAAAATGGGGAGTGCAGGAATACCGTCTTCCGGTATGTTGTCCCGTGCTTCTTCATTGGCCTCCTGAAAAACAATCTTGTCTCCACCCCAGGTAGTCCAGCTTTTTTTGAACGTATCGAAAAGTTCATTGACGATGGGGCCTTCCACCAGAATTCCTGTATCGCGCCAGCCCCTGCTTCGCCTTCGAAGGTGAAACCCACTGTATTCATTGGCGATGTTGAGCCCACCGGTGAAGGCCTTTCTTGAATCGATCACAATGAGCTTTCTGTGATCTCGATGGACATAGTAAAAGGGTGCTGTCCATTTAAAGGGATGCGAAGCCCTGATCTGAATACCCGTCAGTCTCATATCTTTCCAAAAACTTCTTGGAGTTCCAAAGGATCCAAAGTGGTCATACAAGACATAAACCTTCACTCCTTCACGGCTCTTCTGTTTTAGCAGTCCGGATAAGGCTATCCCGGTTTCGTCATTTTTGAATATATAAAATTGAAGACAGATGAATTTTCCTGCGCTGAGAACAGCTTCAAAGATGGTTTGAAAGGAATCTCTCCCCTTCCATAATAACTGAACACGGTTGGCAAAAGAGAATTTGTATTTGAAGATTCTTTCAATGGATGGAATGGTAAATTGGTTTTCCATACCCATGCCGCCTTAGCTTAAATTCTATACGAAGTCCAGAAACTTTGGAAGAAGGCAGAAGAGAAATGGCATCATGAATTCAAATGATCCCTTATGGGTCTCACCTATAGTGGCTAAGCACCATTGATTAGCCAAAGGATGAAATTCTGGCAAGGAAATTTGCCTGGGGGAATAGAATCTAAGAATCGAAGTTGGGGAGGGTTAAGAAACTGACTCCATAACGCAATAACTCAATGACTAAGTTTCTTGACGCCACAGGTTTTCATGAATTCTTCGATAAGCTCGTAGGGCGGGAACCCTACAATCGCTCGGTCATCGACCAGAAAAGTGGGAACCGCTGTGATTCCCAGGGAACGAGAACGCAACCAGTCGGAATCGACCTCTTCCTTAAAATCTCTCGATTCAAGAACCGACCTTGCTTCCTTTTCCGGAAGGCCGATCGATTTCGCAAGAGCGACGAGTTCATCTACCTTGCCGATATTGATCCCATCGACAAAATAGACCCGAAAGACCGCTTCATGAAAGGCATCCCCCTGCCCCATCGATTCTGCCCATTTTGCCAATTCTTGAGCCAGGCGGCTGTTATAGGTCTTTTTCCTTTCACCCAGGGGCAAACCTAATGCATCAGCCACTTGCTTCAATTGTGCCAAGACTTTCTCGATGTCTATAAGTTTTCCTGCAAAGAGTTCTTCAAGGGTAAAGCCGTTTTCAGGAGTCTCGGGATGGAGAGGAAAAGCCGTCCAGCGAATTTCAATTTCATAATTCTTTCGCAATTGATCAGTATGCACGATACTGAAATAGCACCAGGGTCAAACATAATCGGAGAAGATTTCAAGAATCATTGGCGCAGTCACGGATTTCTCCCCACCTCAATAGCCCATTGATTACTTCCTGACCAGTTCAACCTCTACGTAAATATTCACCTCATCCCCAACGACCAGGCCTCCGCTATCTAACACCTTGTTCCAGGTAAGACCAAAATCTCTCCGGTTAATTTTCGCGGTGGCCGTGGCACCACGCCTGAAATTGCCCCACGGGTCCTTCACCTCCGGGGTTGGCCCTTCCACGTCCACCGTTATTTCCCGGGTCACGCCATGGATGGTCAGGTCCCCCACCACTTTCAACCTGTTCGGTTCAGTCTTGATCACCTTTTTGGAAACAAAGGTAATGGTCGGATATTTGGTGACCTCAAAAAAATCCGGGCCTCTCAGGTGTTCGTCCCGCTGGGCATGGCCTGTATTAATGGAAGCTGCATCGATGAATACCTCGACCTTCAAATGGGTGATATTCTGGTCGTCGATCATGACGACCCCCCGGGACTTGCTGAAATCCCCTTTGACATTCGAGACCGTCAGGTGCCGAATCTTAAATTGGAAACTTGAATGATCAGGGTCCATTTGCCAGGTGGCTGCGTAGGTGAAAACCGGGATGAATAAGACGAGCAATACGATCGTTGGGGTGATATAACGTTTCATGATCCTTTCCCTCCTCTGACTTGATCATTCCACCTCATACCCATAGTATAATATTTGCCTTTCAGTTTCTCCACTCTGTCCTCAATCTAATTCTTGATGATTAACTCCATAACGCAATAATTCATTAATCCAATCATGAGAGTAAGAACGCTAATCCCATCCTACTCTTCACGTATGACATTAAGGAGTTTGACCAACATTTCGTCTCTCCAGCTTTTTATTTCTTCTAAAGTTTTTGTACGAATAACTTCCATCTCTCTGACGGCCCTTACAATCTTCTTCTCTGCTGAAGGAGGGATGGAGGTCCATGTTTCCATCGTCTTCCATCTATGACTGTATGATTGAGAAAGATTATCGATAAATCGTTCAACGCCATCTCCGGCTAAATGGATCCGCAAGAATGGACCGATGATGGGATCGCGAAGACCAATCCCCATACAAAAGGCTTTATCCACATCTTCGGCACTCGCAACATCCTTGTCAACGAGATCAATGGCTTCACGCAATAACGCCGCCTGCAATCTATTGACAATATAACCAGGAACTTCCCGTTTTAGTAGGACTGGGATTTTACCCAGTTTTTTCATGAAATCATAGGTAGCACTCACTGTTTCGCGAGAGGTTTGTTCGCCTCCAGCGATCTCAACAAGAGGGATAAGATAAACCGGAAGAACAGGGTGGGCTAACACACAGCGATCAGGTCTCGTCACCAATTTTTGAATTTCTGTCATTAGCAATCCCGAAGCGCTACTGGCCAAAATGGCATGATCAGGAGCGGCGGCATCCATTTCTCTAAAAACCTTTTTTTTTAAATCATAATTATCAGGAACGGATTCTTGAACGTAGTCCGCCTTCCGTACCGCTTCACCAATGAGCGTACTCACCTTTATCCTCTTCAGGGCGGCTTCCGCTTCCCCTTGTTTCAGAAGGTTGCTTGCCTCCAGAAACATGAGATTTGACTTTACACCTCTCATTGACTTCTCCAGGACAGTTTCAGTCACATCCTGAAGAATCACTTCAAGACCTGCTGAGGAAAATAGAGCCGCCCAACCCTGGCCGATGAGACCTGCTCCGACACAGGAAACCTTATGAATATCCATTCGCACTCCACCTCCTATGAAATAGCTCGACCTTGAGACCTCTTTTTATTATACGGGGCTTAAAAAAAAATATAAATGTAAATATTTCTTTTGATTTGAGAGAAAGAAAAAAGAGCGATCTGGGAATCAGAAGTTGAAAAGTTTGGGCGAATCTGGTAATTTGCTCAGGGAATATCCCCAGGCTGGAAGAATGATTTGAGGAATGACGGAAGGGCCCGGGAGAGGCAATGAGGACACTGGTCATCATCAACCCGCATTCAGCGGGTGGCCGCGCTCAAAAGATATTTAAAAAGATCGAAGGGAGGCTGTTCGATGCTTTCGGGGAGCTCTTGATTGCTGTCACCCACAGGCCGCAGGAAGTGGCTGGACATCTCGATACGGCTGCAAAAGCCGACGTCAGCCGCCTTATCATCCTGGGCGGCGACGGAACCAATCACGTTGTCCTCAATGCTTTGGCGGAACGCTCAGACCTGAAGGTCGCTTTTGGCAGCATCCCTTTAGGAACCGGCCACGACTGGTCGCGGTCATTGGGTATGCCTGAAGACCCCCATGAGGCGGTCGACTGGCTAGCTCACGCCCATCCAGTTCCTTGCGACCTCGGAAAGGTTGAATATCTGAATAGGCAAACTGGCGGCAAACCTTTACCGCGCATATTTCTCAACATCGCCAGCGCCGGTGTCAGCGGTGAGGTGGATCACCGGGTGAATCGGGCACGCCGCCGTTCTTCTCTGACCTTTCTCCGGGCTACTATTGCTACGCTCATGAAGTATAGGCCGCAGCGGGTCAGCGTCTTCTGCGATGGCAAGGAATTTTATTCCGGAAGCTGCTATCTCGTGGCGGTGGCCAACGGGCAATATTTCGGGCATGGGATGTGGATTGCTCCCCAGGCTCTGATCAATGACGGGATGTTTGACGTGATTACGGTCGAGGGAATGTCTCGCCTTCGCATTCTTCTCGCCTTCAAGGCGGTTTATAGCGGAACACACCTTGAGCGAGAGGATGTCAAACACACACGCGCGGCCTCAGTGCTGGTATGCTCAGAAGGCGGTCCTTTAAAGCTTGATTTTGACGGCGAGGAATCCCTGGGACAGGAACTTCGTTTTGTTGTAATGCCAGGAGCGGTGAATGTCTTGCTCGACCCCTCCACAGCAGCCGTGAGAAGGGAAGCTACTTAAAACACCTCACTTGCCTCTTCCATCGCGAAGATAGAACGACATTCGAAGAAATCATCAGTCCGTTAAGACCGATTTACTTACACCAGACTTCAACGTTATTTTATTGGGATCGGACTGCCATGGCCAAATAGCCGCGTATATAACTTGATGACCATCTTGCCTATAGAAAAAGGATTGCTCATCTTGCAAACCACCTAAAGAATCAACTAATTTCTGAATTTCTTTCGGGAGATTTACTTCTTTTCCAGATTCCTTAGCGGCGGGGCCTAAATGTTTTTTTAATAAAGAATTAAGCAACTCAAGGTCCTTCTTGTGAAGAACTGCTTCGAGATACTCCAACCCTTGTGAGTTCGGTCTGATTTCCATTCTGAGAGTTTCCTTTATCTCTTCAATCATGTTCATCACTTTCCCCCTAACCCTTTGCGCTATGCGCGATGCTAATTGGACAGAGTCCACTTTTTATGGCTAGCGCCCTATTCCCCTATCTCATCATCTTTATTTATGCCCCCATATATTGTAAGATTAAAATTATGATTGTACAAAACGTCCTGCTCCTCCATGGGTTGAACAGGCCAGAAGAATGTTTGATGGAGAGTCTGAGCACTGAAATGTCAAATGGCGGGGTAACCTAAATGGGACTTTTGAAACTACTGACCAGAGATCCATTGACTTTTGTTTTGGTTGCCATTCCCCTTCTTTTTTCGATCATCGTCCATGAGGTGGCGCACGGCTGGGTCGCTTACAGAATGGGCGACCCGACCGCCAAATGGTCAGGTCGGTTGACCTTCAACCCGCTCAAACACCTCGACCCTATCGGGACCCTCATGCTCTTTCTTGCGGGTTTCGGATGGGCGAGACCGGTTCCGGTCAACTTCAACAATATCTCGGACAGGCGGAAGGGACTCATCTTCGTCTCTTCAGCTGGGATCCTAGCGAATATCCTCTTCGCCTTCGTCGCTCTTTTGTTTATTCGGCTGTTTTCCACATCTTCCTCAGGGATTGCCCTCATCCTCGTCTATAAGGTGTGCCGATATGTTGCCCAGATCAACATCACGCTAGCCGCCCTTAATTTGATTCCCATTCCACCCCTGGACGGCTCAAAGATACTGATGGGAATCGTATCGGAGAGAACCCAGTATTTCCTCGCCCGCCTGGAGCCTTATGGGTTCTTTATCATCATCGGTTTCCTTTATCTGGGCATTTTGGATCCACTGATCGGACTCTTCCAGTGGCTCATCGTAACGCTGATCGGAATCCTTTTGCCCTGAAGATTCAACGGGTCCAAGCGCTTTCTCCCTATCTTCTCCTTTCTTAGGAATTGTTGATCTTAAATCGAGGTGGGGAAATATGTTCGCTTTTACAGACGGGACAGCGGCCCGGAGTGTTCAGGCGAGACCGTTTCTTGAAAGAGAAACCACATTGTTTGCAGGAGGCCGGTTCTGCAGTGAGGCGTCTCGGATGTACAGACTTGACAATATGCTTAAGATGATCAAGGGCCTCTCTTTCTTTAATCCCGAACACTTTCGAAATCTCTCGCAAATCAAGACATCCCCCTTCCAGGGCTTCAGCAATCTTTTTCCTCAAAGTTAACATTTATGGATGGTGCTGAGGTTCAGTTTACCGAACTACTTAATCGCATTCACCCATTCACTCATTGACACATTCACTCAATAGGTATGGGATGTCTCCCTATTTTGCATCACGCTGGTGATGGGGCCGGTGAAAGAGAACTGAAAAAGTCGTACCTCCGGACTGCTTGCAGCCCTCCAAGTCGCTGATATAAGGACACGACGATATTTTGCCGCGGCACTGATCCAGACGGGTACTCAGGTAGTAGCATCGACGGCTTTCAAAGGAAATATCGAAGGCTCCTTCCTCGGAAAGAATCTTCAGGTACATTAGCTCCAATCCCTTTCCGCCGGCATTAAAATCAAAAGGCTTCCGGGTGGCGTACTGCTCCGTTTCCTGAGTGTGATGGAACGCTTCAAAGATGAACTCTCGATCGCTCGCTGGAATTCCCACTCCGTGGTCCTGAACCTGTAACAGCGGGCCCGACGGAAGTCGGGTTAAGGAAATGACCACCTCTCCCCCATCAGGAGTGTTTTCTACCGCGTTCTTAACCAGGGTTCGAAGGATCTGTTCAAGCATGCTGGGATCAATGATATCCGTTTGTATCGCTTCCAGCCTCGTCAGAAGATTCACTTGCCGGTGAGCGCATTTCTTGCGGAGATGATCGATGATCCCTTCAATGGCTGAATCCACCCGCAGAGGTTCAGGTTGATATTTTTGTGGGACGACAATTCTCTGCACAATGTTCTGTAAATCTCCGAAGCGATCGAGTTGACGTTGAATCCTCTCTATAATCTGCTCCCTCTGGGTCTCAGGCAGGTCATGCCGATTCAATGGCTGCAATGACGCCTGAATAATGACGAGAGGCGTCCGCAGTTCATGAGACAGGTGATCCACAGCCCGTCGCCTGGCACGCTCGAGGAATTTGAGCGCGGTGATGTCCCGGAGAATGACCGACATCCCCGCGGGATTACCCTGGTAATCATGATAACAGGATGCGCTGATGCTCACATCGAGGGTACTCCCGTCTTTCGCACTCCGTTTGGTCTCAAAGTCTCTGATGGCCTTCCCTTCTCCAACCACTCGGTTAAACAGGGTCGTTTCGGAATCTCGCTCAGACTCAGGGACAAAGGGTATCTTCTCACCCTTAACCTCTTCTTCGGTCCATCCGAATAGACGGGTAAAAGACGGGCTCACATATTGCGCTTTCCCCTGTAAGTCATAAACCATGATCGCATCCGCGGATGAGTTCAAGAAAGAGAGATAAAGATCTTCGCGCCTTTTCGATTCTTCATAGAGCTTTCTGTACCTTTCCTCACTCTCCTGAAGCCACTCTTTCGCACGCTTACGCGCAATCTCAACAGCGGCAAAATTCCCTAATAGAAGTAGGGTGTCCAGATCCGTTTTGGGGAAATGGGTCTTGTTCCTATTAAAAGTGAAGAGGACTCCGTAATTGGTATGGCCGACCTGGATTGGCACTGCAATGCCGGAGATCAGACCTTCCGCGCGTGTGATGCCTTGGAAATCAGACCCTATCTCTTTGAAATAGTCCTCGACAACAATCCATTTGCCGCTCTGGGCGACCTTCCCAGCCAGTCCCTTTCCCATGGGCACACGCAATCTCTTAAATTTCTCCGTCACGAGGCCCGAAGAGATATGCCAGCGGAGCTCATCTGTCTTTTCGTCATGGAGGGCAATGAAGGAGGTGTCCGTGCCCAGGATCTCTCTGCTTTTCTCCACGACCCCGGTCAAATTCTCATCCAGGCTTCGCTCGGCGATCATGGCCATGGCCAGGTCATAGAGACCTTGAAAAATCTTTAACTGCTTTTCAAGATCACGCTGTGTGCGGATCCGCTCTGTGATGTCAATCATGGTCCCTAACACGGCAGGCCGACCTTGATGATCGATCCGTGACCCGTACACCTCTACGTGGATGATCTCCTGATCTTTCCTGATCCCCCGGAATTGGAAATGGATGGACTCCACCTCCCCGGATATCCGCTTCCGAATATTTTCTTCGACGAAGGGCCGATCTTCGGGAGAGACGGTTGCTGTCGCTTCTAACCGGTTGATCATTTCATCAACCTCATAACCAAATATCTCTGCGAACTTCGGGTTGACGTACCGGAGGAGGTCATCCTGGATCAGATAGATCCCAACCACTGATTTTTCAGCGAGCTTTCGAAACTTCTCCTCCGATTGCTTCAATTCCTCCGCGACCGATTCCTGTTCTTCCTTACAGGCCTGTAATTCCGCAATGACCCCGCGCATCTCCTCAACTTGTCTGAGAAGTTCCTCCTGGGTTTTATCTCGTCTTTTCATAAATTTGTTTCAAACAGAAGGGTGTCAAACCTTGAAACATCATCCGCATCCTAACATCTCGTGGCTTACCCATTTACCTCGTTTCACGGAACTCTTCTCCCACCTTTTCTATTAAAAGCATCTTTAACAAAGACTGATATGGGATATCCTTCCTATTAGCCAAAACCTTAAGATGTTCAATAAGGGACTCTGGTAATCTGATGGAGATGGTCCTCGTTGACGGCTTCAGGTTTGGGAATAATCCCTTTTTTGCTTTTGAATAATCTACATATTCGGTGGAATCATGGGTCGACCAGAATTCGAATTCTTCCTTCTTACTCCTGAATTTTGGTAACTTTTTCAATTTCCTCACGGTAAAGCCTCCTTTCCTTCCTCTTCATATCCCTTGCAGAGATCACTCTTATTTTTTTATTCCTAATAGTAAAAACCATAAAGAGGCATCGCCCGTCATTCGTTTTATCCAAGACATAATAACGATTTTCAGACTCTGAATGCGTTTCATCCTCCTGGATGATAATCGGCTGATTGAAAAAGACCTCCTCACATTCAAGGTAACTTACGTTATGCCCCTCCCAATTCTTCTCGGTATTTCCTTTATCCCAATCAAATCCCTCAACCTGAGATAAAATATCCATATCGCTGGTCTCCTTTTGTATATACTTAATATATACAATTGAATATGACCAGTCAACCCATTCTTGTTTGATTGATTGAGTGCTTCGCCCAGGAAAGGTGAAAAAAACTGACTGGAAAATGGAAGGACCTCAAAAAATGGTGCCTCCCGGAGAGGTAAATATCATCTCCTATTGTGCGCTCGGCAGCACACCTTGCCGGCCAGTCAGAAATGACTGTCTTGCTTTGAGCTTTCAGCTTATCCTTGCTCTCAATGACTTAGTAACCTCATAACTCAATAACCCAATGAGTGACGCAATGACCCAATGACTCAATAGGTGTCCCCATTTTTACACCCCCTTTTCTACCAGATCCCCCCTTTTTTTAGCGATGTTCTTTCAGAAAAATGTTCCTCTCTGTTCCTGAGGAAACGGAAGTGGAAGACGGCGAAGACCGTAAAGAGGGGGTAGAGGCTCATAACGGTTCGAAATAGGAAGATAAAAACCTGTCTCGCTGGATAATCAGCAATGAGGCTGAAGATACCGTAGAACCCGAAGATGATGGGCATCAGCGTTCCTACATATTTCCCGATCATCTTTATCTCTTGATCCTTTCGATTGACATACCTGATCCCTACATCATCGAGGGTCCAGAGGGTAGATAGAAGAAGAGAGATGACCACTGTGATCCCGCTGATGACCAACATACGTCCCAGCTGAAACTGCCCTCGGGAGAAGAAAAGCAATGGTTGAGCGGTCACCCCCGTGATGATCTGAAGGGCCGTAAGTAATTTCGTCTCAAAGAGAAGTCCTATACCAATTCCTTGAAAGGGTCGAAAGATCCAGTGCTTGATGGGATGGATGCACGGTTCCCGTCTATTCTCCGTCTGAAGAAGCTTCTCTCTCATGCGGGCGACAACGAAACGATAAACGGGCAAGAGGATATAAAGTGGAAGGCAAAGAAGCAAGGCGAATCGGATAAAGCGGATGAATGCCCTGAGGAGAACCTCCCAACCCTTTATGGGGGTGAGGCTGTCAAAAAAGTACGAGAAAAGGATTGAGAAGAAGAGAACGGTCAAGGCAGGGAATATTTCTTTTGACAGGCGCAAGACGCCTCTTCCGGTAATTTGAAGGACCATATTTAGCTTGGTCTATTTCTCAGCTCACCCAATAACGCAATGACCCTAAGATGATTCGAATGACCTAATTGCCATGCCCTTTGCTATTCAGCAGGACCAACTTTTTTATGAATGACCTTTTAAAATAAATTTCATGACCAATTAAGATGTAACCCCCAAAGCTTCCTCCAGACCTACCTGTTCTTCTTCTCCTTCTTCATCTTTCTCTTCTCTTTGAGGCTTTTCTGTGGCGCCTTCTTGCTTTCCTTTACCCCTTTGCTTTTCTCTTTCATAACACCCTCCTCTCTTCAGTCTTTCTATATCTTGGTCCTTCCCTCTTATGAAAAAAAGTGGACAACCGTCCCAATTTTTGTTTTGGGATTCTTCCGATAAAAATCGGAACCCGTCCCCAATCCTTAGATCCAATTTCTTATCCAAGATCATGGGCTACAAAATCGGTCAGATCTTTTTCCCTCAGCACTCTTCTTTTCCATGCTTCAAGAGAAGGAAGGATATGAGGCAGGAGTCGCATGGAATAATAAGGCGGAAGTAATGGCAGACCGATCAGATCTCCAAAGATAACCAGCATAAAGAGGTTATCCAGGTGTCCTCTTTCCTTCTTCATTACCAGGTGCATCTCATGGAGCAACAGTCCATACATGATCTCCCCGACCACTTTGGGAGAGCCTTTCAGTTTTGCCGTGAGAGAGGAAAATAATTTTTTGATCAAATAGATTCCCTCCTTTTTTCAACCTGACCCACTTAGGGGGATCAGGGGGACATAGCCGAATATGGGTTACAAAATTACGTGCCCGTGATTCGTGTCCGCAACCTGAAATCCAAGATCCTAGACACTATACACTATGCGCTCTGCGTTTAGCAATTGTAGTGGGCCAACTTTTTATGGATGACACCTATTGTCAATAATCAAGTCTGACCTCGGATTTCTATACTCTGATAGATTATCGAAGTAACTCTCGTGCAATCACGATTTTCTGAATCTGATTTGTCCCTTCGTAGATTTGGGTAATTTTGGCATCCCTCATCATTCTCTCAAAAGGAAAATCAGTCATATACCCATATCCCCCTGCGATCTGGAGGGCATCTGTGGTTACCTTCATGGCGACGTCTGTGGCGAAGAGCTTACAACAAGCGGACAGATACGTTTTTTGTGGATCGTTCTGATCGATCAAATTGCAGGTTTGATAGGTGAGCGCCCGGGCGGCTTCAATTTCGCATGCCATGTCAGCAAACATCCATTGGATCCCTTGAAATTCAGATATCGGTTTACCAAACTGGATTCTCTCCTTCGAATAGCGGATAGCTTTCTCCATAGCTCCCTGGGCTAACCCAACGGCCTGGGCGGCAATCGTGGGTCGTCCGGCATCCAGGGCCGCCATGGCGATCCGAAACCCTTTTCCTTCCTCTCCCAATAAATTCTCCTTCGGAACCGGGCAGTCGTGGAAAAGAATTTCTGATGTCGGTGCCCCCCGGATTCCCATCTTCGATTCCACCTTTCCAACCATAAACTTCGAATCTTCTTTTTCAACAATAAAGGCACTGATCCCTCGGGTTCCTTTTGAAGGGTCTGTCATCGCAAAGACGACCATGGTTGTGACAATAGGGCCATTCGACATGAAATGTTTCGTTCCATTCAGAATATATTGATCTTTTCTCAATTCAGCCTTTGTCCTCATCATACTCGCATCTGAACCCGCCTCCGGTTCGGTCAATCCGAAATTAATGATTCTTTCTCCTGTAGCCAGAAGCGGGCCATATTTCCTCTTTTGATCCTCAGAACCAGCAATCATGATCGGGAACGTTCCCAAGGCTTGAACCTGGATAATCAGGGAGGAGCTGACGCAAACCCGGGCCACTTCTTCAATCGCCATGCACACATAGATATGTTCTGAGGTTTGCCCGCCATAGCCCTCAGGAATGCACAGGCCAAGATAACCCTGCTTTTTAAAGAGTTCGAAAATATCCCATGCAAACTCCTCCTTTTGATCAATCTCTTTAGCCCGTGGCTCCACTCTTTCATCGGCAAGCCGTCTCACACTTTCTTTGAACCGCTTCTGTTCCTCTGTTAATTGATAGTACATAGACACATCCTCCACCCTTCAGGATTTAACTCAATCGATCAAACTTTATTCAAGTCGTCGTCTTCCCTGTTGCCATTCCGGAGATTACGTAACATAAGAATGGAATATTTAAGAGGGACACTTCCCAAATTTTAACGACATTCGGTCATTCGGGAAATGTCCCTAATTTTTTACCCCATGCCCATAACAATGATGGCGAGGACGCTAACCAATATATATATATTAATGTAAAAATTAGGTCCGACCCCAAATTTCTTTTGTCCGTTGATAAAAGTCAGACCTTTCTGCCCCATTTATTCATCCACTTCTTCCGCACTTCAGGGTTGACTGCATACAGCGGCCACTCTCCCTTCAGAGCCAGGACCACCTGTGTCATTGGCTTGTAGCTTACCTCCGCCTCTGAAGTGATAGAGTACCAGGCGGCATGTCCAGTAAGAATTACGTTTTGAATTTTGAGGAGCGGATTCCCAGGGGAAATAGGCTCATCCACTGTGACATCAATTCCCGCTCCAGCAATGAGGCCTTCTTGCAAAGCCGAGACAAGAGCAATTTGATCCACACACCCTCCCCGCGCAGTATTGATGAAGTAGCAAGTGCGCTTCATCTTCCTAAACTCGTTATACCCGATCATATTGCTTGTTTCAGGGGTCAACGGGGTATGAAGACTGATAAAGTCCGAATCCCTGAGGAGTGTATCCAGGTCTGCTGACTTCACCCCATAGCTTTCCATGACTGCCCCCAGGACAAATGGATCGTAGGCTACCACCCTCATCCCCAGTCCTTTCGCCTTGAGGGCCGTGGCAGTACCAATCTTCCCCAGACCTATAATGCCCAGAGTTTGGTCACGCATGCGGAATATAGGATAAGCAATTTCCGTAACGGCTTTCCTGTGAATAGTCAAATTGATTTGACTCTCTCTCACCGCTTTATCTAACTGGGGTATTTTGTGGCCCAGTGCCAGCATCAATCCTATTCCAAGACCTGAAACCTCGTCCAGACAGTAATCGGGAACATTGGTTACGACCATCCCATACTCTGTTGCAGCCTCTAAGTCGGTCGTATTAAAGCCTATTCCGATACCGGCAATGATCCGGCATTTGGAAAGAGCTTTGAGTACTCTTCGATTAAAGGGGTGAAGAGAGACGACGCCTATCACTGCGTCAGCATCCTCGGCGTTCCTGATTATTTCATCTTCTGTTCTCCACATCCCCTTAACCAGCGAGGCATCCAAGGACTCTAATAACTTTTCTCCAAGATCCACCCCCTCGACAGGAAAAGCATGAACCACTTTGAAGGTCATCTATACATCCTTTCTGGGTGCTATGGGATTCAAATTTTTATCCTTGACTTATGAGCAGTTCTTCAAAGTAAACAGGTAAAAAGGCGCCAGGCCTTTAACTGTGAATCAGGTGAATAAACAAATTTTATTTTCTCATTAACTCGTTCACCCATTCCCTCATTTACCCGTTAACTCGTCTCCGATTAGTATCGGGCCAACTTTTTTATGGATGACACCAAATCTCAATTTCTCAAGCCTGACCCCCATTCTCTTCGGCTTGCGCCTCAGAATGACATTTTGGGACAGCCTCTGTGTCCCTATTTTCCTTTCTTACGCGAGACGGTATACTCAACCTGAGGTTCCCGAACCTCGATCTGATCTGCAGGGATACGAACCACTTTGCCGCCACGCCAGATAGCAATAGGAACTCCGTTACGGCGATGCTCAGCGATAGCCTCCGCTACAGCCTTCCGAAGAGCCTCCTCAGCTTGATATGCCAGAAGCGTAGGAGATGATTTTTTTCCCTTTTTCATTGGTTCCCCTTGTATTTCAATAATAGGCCAAAAAGATCTCGATCAACTATTTCTAGCCTTCCGGATTCCTCAAAAGCAATCATTTTGGGGACATCACCCGAATTATCAAAGATTGTCCATGAATCCGCAAAAGGTTTATAGAAACGAAGAAAATTGGGCAAGCTTCTGCCGAAACGACGGCGGACAATAGCCTCTGGAATATGATACCCTCCATTTCGTACTCGCAGCTTAATGCGTTCAAGGGCTAACTCCACATCGGCAATCCAGAGGAAAAATATATGGATAAAATATCCTCGTCTTTTCATCGCCTGCAGAAGTTTCACATATGTTTTTCCTGAGAGTGTGGTTTCAAACCCAAAATCCAGACCGCTCTCAGTTAAAGAATGAATTTGCTCCAGCATGAGTCTCCTCGCATGAATCGCAGCTCTCTCTGGGGCGAATGGTGACAAATCACCAGCAATGAAATCGGCGTTTACAAATTCCAGGCATTCTACGTACTGAGGAAGAAACTTACGGGCAAAGGTCGTCTTCCCTGCTCCGTTTGGGCCTGCAATGATATAAAGATTAGGCCTTAGGTTTTTATTCTTCAATCTACCCTCTTCCGTGATAGACTAAATTTTTTATAGATATTTCTATCTCCCCAACACCGCTTCTCCCCATCTCGCAATCTTTTCGTTTTTAGAAACGGCCAACTTTTTTATGGATGACACTTTTACGGACAAGTTTCTTAATCCTTACAGACGAAAATTATATACCCTTTTCAATATAAAAGAGCAGTTCATCGTCGAGGGGGCGCGGATTTGTCTTGATACGTCTTGTTTGAATGAGAGTATTGTTAAAAAGCGTTCGAGCATCTTCCTTCTTGATCCCTAGCCCTGAGGGTCTGGAAGGTAAGTTTAAATCACTGATCAGTGTCTGGATATGTGTCAGGAAACGCTCCGCAGAAACTTGGTTAGAACTGAGTACGCCTTTACCTTCCATGATCGCCCCCAGGATGGCAAGATCCTTTTCACACACCTTGAAATTATAGCTCAAACCAATGTTCGTACAGGCTGCAAGACAGACGCCATGGGGCACGTCGATCATACCTCCCAGGGATGAGGCGAGCGCATGGACTAAACCCAGCCCACTATGGCTGAAAGCGATACCTGCTAAATGTGATCCGATGGACATTCCTATACGGGCGTCACGATTATCACCATGCGATATGGCCTGCCGATAGGAAGCCCAAATGGAACGAAAAGCCTCCAAGGCAAAGCTCCGACTGAAAGGGTTGCTTCCCTGATAAAGAATTGGACGCTCCGGAACCTGAGCATGGGGGCGGGCGATGAAGCTTTCAATGGCATGCATCAGCGCATCAAATCCCGTATTTCTGGTCACAATAGGAGGAAGCCCCATCGTCAGTTCCGGATCCACGATAGAGGCGACAGGGCGGATGTACTCAGAGGAGCATCCGAGTTTAATACCCCCTGTGGTAAAGACCGCAGTCTGGGTGCTTTGCGAACCGGTTCCGGATGTCGTCGGTACACAAACGATCGGAATGACCGGTCCCTTAACGGTCCCTTCACCCACATAATCTTCAAGCAAACCTCCGTGAGTCATGATAATAGACAGCGCTTTGGCGAAATCCATAGCACTGCCCCCTCCAACACCCAACAGGGCATCGAAATCGGACCCGAAATGTTCTTTTTGCTTATCCACATCAATACTATGAGGTTCACTCGGTGCGCCATCGAATAGCTCCATATCAAATGATCCTTTCAACAAATCAAGGATCCTCTGGAAAATCTCGCTGGCGCCGACCTGAGGATCGGTGATAATGAAGATCCGTTTGTAACTTCTCGATTTCAATAACCCTAGAAGCTTTACTAAGGCTCCAAAACCAAATATAGATGGTGAGGGAGAAAATGTGATGATTTCAGACACAATAACGCCCTTGGGTCTAAACTATAAACAAAGGTCTTTTAACAGCAATCGAACTTCTTCATCTTTTAAAATAGAGCTCTTAAATTACATTATGTTTTTTGCACTATGCCCTATGCTGCTTGAATGACGAACTTTTTATGGATGACACCGAAATTTTTGAATAATTAGTTTGTCCCTAATTGGTTTTTAAATAAAATTTGAGAACCGGTCCCAATATCCAAAAATTTTCGGTTCCTCCCACCCCGTTCTGGCAAAACCTTTATTTTAAAAATGGATTTAAGATGGTCACAGATTCAATGACCTGTCCGTCTTGAAAGTCCTCTGAAAGAAGGAATTCAGATTTTGAGGTAATGGCAGCCTGAAGAATTAGGCTATCCCAAAAAGAAAAATGGTATTTTATCTGTAAATCAACAGCTCGAAGAATATTTTCCCCATCATTCACGACCAGCGGCCAACGGAGGAGGTCAGAAATGATCTCCTTTGCCGTTTCGGGTAGAATTGGATTTTTTACCTTTTGTGTCAAGCTCACAAAAAGTTCCTGGATGACCTGTGTGCTGAGGACCCCGGTTCGCTGTATCCAGAGCAGAGAAAGGACTTCTAAGGAAGTTCTCCATTTTTTACCTGCACTTGAATCGTACGCGTAAACCAGAAGGTTGGTATCGACAAAAAATTTACCTTTGGTATAATTCATCTCTCTGCCAGGAAATCTTTCCCCTCGTGCCAAGTGGAATTCCCTCCTTCATTCGTTTTATTTGCCGATCAGCGGAAGTGCGATACCCTTCTTCATTTTCAGCAGTCTTCTGGAGCAGCTCTCGGACCAGCTCGTTTAGAGAAATACCCTTCTTGGTCGCCAGCATTTTCCCCTTTTTCAGGATCTCCCTTGGCAACGAAAGGGTAATATTTTGCTTTTCCATGAGAAGCCTCCCTTCTTGAAAAATCACAACCCAGTTTCTTTGTTACACATATTTATGTGTAAGTCAAGTTCTTTTCTTTTCAGTTAACAACAGACGGATGGAAGGATGAGTAAATTGACTGAAAAAAGGAAGCACCTCAAAAATGGTGCTTCAAAAATTCAGTTAGACATGATCGTCTTGCTTTGAGCTTTTACCTTTATTAGCCTCATCAAAAATATCCACATCGCCACCTGAAGATACAAACACTGCTAGGGTGGGGCGAGTGTTGACGGAAAGGCGAAAAATATCTGGCCTGGAATAATGACCGACGACGTCGAAGTCGTATTTGCTTTTAGGAATCTCGTCCAAATCCAGATCCGCAGTCAGAATGCATGGCCTTTCAAAATTTGGCCCAGCCAAAACCTGACCCAGGGGGCCGACGATGCAACTCCCACCGCGCATCAGAACCGTGGCCGGGTCATTCCCTTGAATGGCAGCATAGTTCTCCGGACAATCGGCCCGAGTGAGATACTGGCAGCAGCTCAGGACAAAACAGCGTCCCTCCAGAGCGATGTGGCGCATCGAAGGGAGCCAAGTGTCCCGGTCGTCGGCCGTAGGTGCACAATAGAGTTGGATCCCCTGAGCGTACATATGCATGCGAAGCATGGGCATATAGTTCTCCCAACAAATGACGCTCCCGATCTTTCCCAGAGGGGTATCAAATACCGGCAGGGTCGAGCCATCACCAAATCCCCAAACCAACCGCTCCATAGCTGTTGGCATCAGCTTTCGATGTTTACCCATCAACACTCCGTCTGGCGAAAAGAAGAGGACTGTACAATAAAGTGTTCCGCCCTCACGCTCGATGACGCCGATGACCAGGAAAACCCTGGCATCACGTGCAGCCTTCCCCAGGGCTTCACATGCAGGACCGGGCACATCCATAGCGCTTTCGTAATAGCGCCTGAAATCCTCGCGCCCTTCTGGCGTGCGGGAACCCATCCGGGCGCCAAAGTCCAAACCCTTAGGATAGGCCGATACAAAAGCCTCGGGGATGACCACCAGTTGCGCTCCTTCCCTGGCCGCCTGATTCACTAAGGCGTGAACTTTTTCAAGGGTTGCCTTCCGATTAAAAACAAATGGACTATCCTGGACCACTGCAGCACGAACAATATTCATTTCAGTTCTCCTTAAATCCCTAAGCATAGGCTTTCTTTAAAACCTCGATTATCAATTACCTATTGACTCAATGACTTAATAATTGGGCCAACTTTTTTATGGATGATAACGGTTCTTTTGATCAATAATTTACATCCGTCCGGTTTTCAATAGAACATAGGAACCAGTACCCACTAGCGTATAGATGTTATCTCCGGTATACTTCACGACGATGTCGCACTCACATGATCCTCACGGCCTTTGTTTTCTCATCAATTTCATAAAAGACACGATATTCTCCAATTCTAATACGCCAATCATTCTTTGAACCGGTAAGTTTGCGGCATCCTGAAGGTCTTGGGTTTTCAGCTAAGGTTTTAATCTCGGGAATGATCCGGTGGAAGGCGGTTGTGGGTAGATGCTTTAGGTCATTTTCAGCAGCTCTCTCAACGTAGACTTCATACACTTGGATGATACTCCTTCAAAAAGTCCTCTAGCTTTCTGAACTTAAGAGGTCTTTTCCTCATTTCTTTGAGCATATTCAAATCCTCAAAATCCTCCAGACGCTCTAACATTTGTCGGTAGTCATCAATATCAAGAATGACCGCTGAGGGTTTGCCCTCTCTGAAGACAATCTCAGGAGTTTTTCTCTTCACTTTACCTTTCATATCTTAACCTCCCGTTTTGCTTAACCTTAAAACATAATACATCTATTCTTGTTCAATTGTAAAGCCTATGTCCACGCTTCCAGAACGAAATGACCATTAACTCGTTCATGCGTTATTTATTCATTCCGTATTCCGAAACTCCTGTCTGCGGCAGACAGCCGCAATCCGCATTTGAAATCGCCAACTTTTTTATGGAGGACACCTGTGAATAGTATAGACGCGCCACCGAGGCCATAAGGCTTCCGGAGATCAATATGACTAAATTGAAATTTTGTTATATTATATTATTGTGAATCGGAAGTCTTTAATCCAAACAAATCCTTATCTAAAAGATTCTAAAAGTCGGCAAAAACTGCTCTCCGTAGTGGTTTCTTCATCAACAGCCATCGAAGGTATTCACGGAGTGGTATCTGAAGCTCCTGGTTTTCGTCCACCCGGGGGCAAACCCCCTATACTTCATGAATCCGTCGTGTCCTACGGATCACGGCATTGAACACCCCCTCCATTGGTTTATAGTCTCTATCCAAACCAGCTTGCACCGCTGCAAAATACTCTTGCCTTTTCTTCCCTTTACACCACCAAAATCCAAGGGGGGCAGTCCTGCCTGTAAAGCCATCAAGATCGCCAGAAGACGGACGACTCGCCCATTGCCTTCTCGAAATGGGTGGATCAATAATAATTCGGTGTGGACGACGGCAATGGCTCTCACTATCTCCATCATCACAGCAAACCGACAAGGTGTGTATTCACGAAGAGGTCCTTTCTCAAACTCCATCATCAATCGCGGAATCTCATTTGCAGCAGCGAACGGAAAGTCACCTTTGCTGAGGTTCACTTGTCGGTACTGTCCTGCCCAAGCATAAATGGGCCCAAGCCAGATCCTATAAATTCTGCGCACATCTGCCGAAGTGAAACGATGATTCTGGTCTTACCCTTATGGGGGATAACTGCTCCTCCCTTGCCTTTGCTGAAGTCATATTCTTGCAGGATTTCATTCTTTTTGCTCATAAACCCTCCGCTCTTTTGGAGTTGCCTTCCGGGCTAAAATCAATCTAATTTCCTCCTCACCCGAATAAGCGTAAACAACCACTAACACCTTGCCCAAAATATCTGCCCCGACAGTTACAAAACACTGCTCACCGTGCCGGGTGTCTTCAATGGTTATCGCCATGGGATCGTCAAGCACGGTTGCGGGATGGGAAAACTCGATTCCATGATTCCGAATATTTGCTGCTGCCTTTTTCGTATTCCAAACAACCTTCATAGAATTATATGTATTTTATATGTATTTGTCAATAAAAATCTTCTATTAGAGTCGAGAATGGGTGTCGGGTCTACACGGGCTGTTGCTCAAAAAGCCCAATTCAAAAATATCTGAACATTTAAGTTTCGATGAATGATAGCCGAGGGTAATTAAGACCAAATAGCACCATTTGGCCGATTTTTGAGTTCATCAACTC
>JBEKWN010000090.1:0-14109 GCA_049513055.1 Thermodesulfobacteriota bacterium | reverse complement strand
ATCCAAGCCCCTGGTTCTTCCGGAAAGGACCGGGGAGATATCATTGCCTAAAACGGAGTCCGCTTCTGAGAAGGCATAACCTTTTTTTAAAGGCCTCATTTCCACCTCTCTTAAACTCTCTTAAAGAAAAGGGATGGGGTAAGCGAATTGAATATGTCAGAATGGCTTGAATGGATGGATATTGAAAAGAATTCAGATTATAAAGGCTACGGGGTCTATAAAATACGTTTGGTTAGTTCAAAAGGATTACCTATTAAAATCCCCCGATTTCTTGGTAACGATGGAGATGGAATCCTCTACATAGGCCATACAGATGATATTAATAAGCGAATAAATTTTCTTCGTGGTGCAATACAAGGTAAACAATATTCTAGTACGGAAGGGCAAAGATTAAATCTCATAATTAAAATCACCAGTTTCATAGAGAATTATAAATCTCTCTACGATATACTCATTCGCCAAAATATAAATATCATTCCTGTTTCTAAGAACAAAATACCTGTTCAAATGTTGGAAGAAGAGGACTCATCCCTGTACACATCAGGGGAACTGAGTGACTTTAGAGAAAGACACCTTTAGAAAGTGCATGAGTTTAGTCATAAAAACTTTTGAGAAAGGAGGCGGAGGTTTGGAGGATCAGCAGAAGATAATATTGAAACAAAAAGTTCTTAAGAAGGAGGCAGTGTTATGAAAAAGAGTTGGATTGCTTTTTTAACAATGGTCTTTTGTATAACCCTTACATACTCTGTAGGGGCAGGGTGTAATATATCAGCTCAATTTCGACCATATCTGACGAAGATGGGTCTGAGGGCCCCGGAGGTCTAACCGTGAAAGCTTTCAAAGAGTCTTCCAGAGATAGCCTCTCCGATTGTTTTCGTAATTGCAGATTCTGCATTTTTCTGACTTTTTTCTTGATGATTGCATTTTTTTCAATGATTGGTACTGTGGGAGGACAGGAGATAAGTCTCGAGCAGGCATTAGAGCTTTTTTACAAAAATAATTATGATATTTTGATAAACAGATACGAGATAGATAAGGCCTATGGAGATTATGTGGGTGCCAAGCTCAGACCCAATCCAGTTTTATCCCTCAACTCCATTGGACTTAGATATGAGGGGCTCCCGCGGCTAAGCGACGATACTCAACTGACAACGAGGATAGATCAGCTTATAGAGCTTGGTAGAAAGAGGGAGCTGAGAACGAATTCCGCCTTTGCATCCCTCGAGGCATCGAAACTATCTCACAAAGACATTCTCCGGACTCTTCTGATAGGATTTTATACGGCTTACTACAACCTTCAACTTGATCGGTTGAATATAGAGTTTGGCCACTACGACTTGGAAAGGTTTAAAAAAGTTGAAGAAGTTGCCGGCCGTCGATTTGATGCGGGATTTCTGTCCCTGATAGATTATATAAAGATCAAACTGTCGGCAATCGACGTTGAAAATAATTCAACAAATTTTGATAAACAGTTCAGGGCAGATATCGAGAGCTTCAGCTTTCTCATCGCAAGCCGAACGCTTCTGGAACCGCAAAAGCTCACCTTTGAAGAAACCTTCCCTGCGTATTCCGAAGAAAGCCTGATTGATGTCGCTTTGAGAAACCGGTATGATCTTCTTGCCCTTCGAAAGCAGAGCGAAGCTGCCAAGTATGGAATATCCCTCGCAAAGGCCTTGAGGATACCGGATGTTACGGTTGGAGCGGAATACGACTCCTTTGGGAAAGATAGCAGGCCAAGGTTTGGCGTAGGGGTTAGCCTTCCGCTTCCACTTTTTAACAGGAATCAAGGTGAGATCTTGAGAAGAAATGCTGAATTTAGCCAGTTAGAAGAACAGATTAAAAAAACGGAACGACAGATTGTATCGGACATCAGACAGGCACTAAATAACTACCAGGGGTCCTTGAAAATCTTTGATGCCTATAGAACACGGAAAAAAGAGATGGAAGATCTGCTGAGCAAAAGCGAAAACACTTTCTCATTGGGTGGCATTACCGTTCTCGATCTCTTGGATACGCGGAAAACGTACAGGGATTTTATCACCAAATATAATCAGTCACTGATCCAAGCACTGCTGAATCAGGAGCTTTTAAAGGTCTATACAGGAGAAATAAGATGAAAAGAACAGTAGCTTTGCTTGCGGTCATTTCTCTTCTCTGGGGGTGCACAAAGACCCAGGAGCCTTCCAAAGAGGTTAAAGATGATGCAGAATACAAAAAAGTCGAGACCTACAAGGTATCCAGTCAAGAGGTGACGAGCTTCGTTGAGGCGACAGGGAGCATCCAACCTGACACTGAGGGAAACGCCAAGGTCATCTCAGCCCTCGCCGGGACCGTGGAGAATATCTTCGTCAAAGTGGGGGATCGGGTAAAGAAAGCAGATCCTCTTGTCTCAATAAGAAGTGCTGATGTCAGCGACGCTTACTCCAGCTACCTCTCGGCCCTTTCCCAGGTGAAACAGGCAGAGAGGATCTATAATCTAAACAGGCAACTTTTCGAGTTGGGGGCCATTACCAAAAACGACCTCGTCAATAGTGAAGCAAATTACGAACAAGCGAAGGCTGTGTTAGAGAGTTCGAAGAAGAAGCTCGAGATTTATGGCGTAAATGTTGAGTCCGGTTTTACGGATAAGCACCTCATCAAGTCGCCGATGAACGGAAGTGTGGTGGAAATTCAAGCCCATGTCGGGGATCGAGTAGATACCAGCAATCCTCTCATGATCGTGGCAGATCCAGACAAGGTCATGGTGGTCGCCAATATCTACGATACGGAAATCTCCAATATTCATAAGGGAAAGGACGTCACCTTCTCAACGGATATCTTTCCCAATACCCTTTTTAAAGGGATAGTCACCTATATCAGCGATGCCTCGGACCCGGATTCGAAGACCATCAAGACCTACATCCGGATCACCGGAAGCCCACACCTCTTCAAGCAGAATATGTTTTTAAGGTTGAAAATCCTGAACGGAAAAAAGAGATTTCCCGTCGTTCCCAAAACCGCCATTTTATACAAGGATGGGAAATTCAGCGTATACTTGAGCATTGGCGGGAAGTATGAGCTCAAGGAGGTCAACCCCTCCTTCGATGTATCGGAAAAACTCATCGCTGTGGAAGGGTTAAAGGACGGGGACGAGGTCGTTTTATCTGCCATCGGCATGGAAAAGACATGAGAAGATGGATCATCTTCATAACCGACAACAGTTTTGTTTTCTTATTGCTTGGAATATGCGGTTTTCTGATCTCGCTTTTTCTTGTGAAGGATCTGAATGTTGAAGCCTTTCCGGACCCTTCCCCTCCCATGGTTGAGATCGTCTCCATATACGAAGGAAAGTCTGCGGAAGAGGTGGAGAAACGGATCACCCTGCCTTTAGAGGTAGGTCTTGCCAGCATGAGGGGAATGGAGAGGTTAAACTCTATATCCCTTTACGGCCTTTCCGACGTCAAGTGCAAGTTTTCTTATGATATACCCTACAGGGAGGCAAGACAGGAGGTCATAAACAGGCTTTCGGATACACCCTTGCCTGACGGAGTACAGCCCAACATCATCGCGAGTCCGATGGGAGAGGTGATGCAATATGTCCTTTATGGTTCAAATAATTTGATGGAGTTAAGGACGCTTCAGGATTGGGTTGTGGCAAGACATTTAAAGACAGCGCAAGGTGTGGAAGATGTGGCGAGCTATGGGGGGTTTATAAAGGCTTATGTTGTAAAGGTTATTCCTGAGGATCTTATCAAGTATGGGGTGACCCTTTCGCAGGTGATCGATGCCCTCTCGAAGTCAAACACCAACGTGGGAGCGAGGACCATTGAACTGGGTGATCAGTATTACATGGTGAGGGGATTGGGTCTTATAAAGAATCTTGAGGACATAGAAAACAATATGGTTTCTTATAAGAATGGGAAGGCAGTTTTCATCAAGAACATCGCCCAGGTGAGCCTTGGAAACATTCCCAGGACAGGTATCGTCATCCATAATCATAACGATGATGTGGTGATGGGGAATGTGGTTCTTCGAAGCGGGGAGAAGAGCATCCCTTCCATCAAATCGATTCACGAAAAGATAAAGGAGTTGAACGAGCGAATACTCCCCAAAGGAATAAAGGCAATCCCTTACTATGAGCGGTGGGGCCTCATCCTGAGCGTGATAAAGAAAGTATTGGAAAATGCAACCTTGGGTGTGGGGCTCGTAGCCATTGCTCTCTTTCTGTTTCTTGGGAACCTCAGAGCTGCCATCATGACCGCCCTGGTGATCCCCTTCTCCTTGGCGATTACCCTTGCGGTCATGGCCATTCGGGGTGACTCTGCCAATCTGCTCTCCATCGGAGCTATCGATTTTGGCATCATCGCTGATATCGCCCTTGTCCTCACGGAAAATTATGTGAGGGTTTCAAGGCAGTACGGGCCTGGCCAAAAATCTCTGATCAAGGCGACTCAAGAGAGGCTTATGATCAAGGCAACAAGGGAGGTTGGAACACCGATCATTCTTTTAGTTTTCATCATTGTTCTTGCCTTCATCCCCATCTTCACCATGAAGGGGGCAGAAAAACAGATCTTCTCGCCGATGGCCAAGACTTACTCCTATGCGCTGATTTTTACCCTTATATTGACTTTTACTTACCTTGCTGCGGCAATCCATACCTTTCTGGAGGGGCATGAGGGGAAGGAGTTCAGATTCTTTGAGGTGATCCAGAAATACTATGTTAACTTGGTTTCAACTTTTCTCAAAAAGCCTCGCATGGTGATCCTTGTTAGCTCTCTCATCATCCTCGCCGGGTTTGTTTTTAGTTTCAAGGTAATCGGCACACAGTTTCTCCCGAAATTGGATGAGGGGAACCTTTACATACGCGTCACATTCCCTTACTCCATATCGCTCAGCAAGACTCATGAAAATGCTAAAAAGGTGAGGGATGTTCTTTTGGGATTTCCGGAGACCAAGACAGTTGCAGTCCGGGTGGGAAGACCGGAGGATGGTACAGATGCGACAGGCCCCTTTAATTCGGAGTATTATGCAGATCTGAAACCATACAGTCAGTGGGGGAGGGGAATTACCAAGGAACAACTGGAGGACGAGGCGAGGGAGAAGATCACCCAGCTCTTTCCCAATGCAAATATAAGTGTATCGCAATACATGGAAGACAACCTTGAAGAGATGACATCCGGGGTTAAGGGTGAAAATGCAGTAAAAGTTTTTGGGGAAGATCTCCATGAACTTGATAGACTGGCCAAAGAGATGAAGGAAAGAATAGAAAAGGTCCCTGATGTCGAAGACGTGGGTATTTTAAGGGAACTTGGCCAGCCTAACCTCCTGATAGAAGTGGATAGACAAAATGCAGCAGCCGTTGGTCTTAGCGTCCAGGAGGTTTTGGACATGGTCTCTGCAGCCTTGGGAGGCAGAGTAGTCAGTCAGGTAATCGAAGGGGACAAAAATTTTGCCCTTCAGGTAAGCTTTCCGTACGATTTCAGAAGGGAACCGGGAAAGATCTCCAACATCCCCATCGTCCTTCCAACGGGAGGCGTTATTCCCCTTTCAAGAGTGGCCCATATCCACTATGATACCGGGGCCTCCTTTATCTATCGGGAAAATCATAAACGCTATATCCCCATAAAATTCAGTGTGACCTCAAAGGACTTGGGTGGGACGGTTTATAAGATACAAAAAGAGGCGGAGAAGGTCAAACTTCCCGAAGGTTATTATTTGGATTGGAGTGGCCTCTTCAATGAAATGATGGAGGCCTTCCGGAGATTCTACATTTCCATCCCCTTAGCCCTTTTTCTCATCCTCATCCTCCTCTATATTTTCTATGGAAATATGAGAAATGTTTTCCTGACGATGGTTGCCCCAACCTGCACAGTCTTTGGTGGGCTTATCAGCCTGCTGATAACAGATCAGCCTCTCAGTATCTCTGCCGTTGTTGGGTTTATCTCGGTCATAGGGATTTCCATTTTCAACACCTGCATCTGGATTACCCATTACAGAGAAATTTACAGGGAGAAAAGAAATAAGGAGGACGCAGTTCTTGAGGCTGTGAGAGATAAGTTCAGGCCCGTGTTAATGGGGGGGCTTATAGCTTCTCTTGGGCTTCTCCCAGCTTCCTTAGCCCACGGGGTGGGCAGTCAGGTTCAGAAGCCTCTCGCAATTGTGGTGGTCGGGGGCATGTTGATCGGTACAGGGATCATTCTGTTGGTGATGCCCTTGCTGTTCAGGTTTGTGGACATAGAGAAATAAAAAGTTAGAGAACTCTATAAGGAGGGGAGATGTGTCGGCCTTTATAAGAATCAAGGATTACATATTTCCTTTAAAGGAGGAGAAAAATGGGAAGTCTTGGAATGCTGGAGTTGATAGTAGTTTGGGTGTTTCGAAGGCACCTTTAATCTCTCCCAGGTAGTGGAAGAAGTTTTTACAAAGACTTTTTCTCTTGACAATTGGAGAAAACTAAACAAGATTTTTTGTATAGTTATGGGGATTGTCAGTTTGAGGAGGCTCTTCATTTCTGCTAGATTTGAGAAAAAATTAGGTTGTTAGGTCCTTGGATGGAGTGTATCTGCTGATCCATTTTTGACAGCAGGAGGTTAGCATCAAAAACGAAATCAGTGAAGGAGGGTTTAGTGATGAAACTACTTACAAGATTCTTTTCCATTTTATGCATCGTTACCATAATCATAGGCTTTAAGACGCCCAGTCAAGCCCAAACAAAAGGAGAACTTATAGTCAACTTCGCCTATGCACCGGAAAAAATCCGACAAGGGGACACCTGGAAAATCTATCTCTCTGTCATTGACCCGGAGGGCAATATGCATCAGGTCGTCTGTCGCATTGAACAACCGGGGGAAAGTTATTTTAAACCGAGTTTAATCTACCTGAAAAGGGGGATGGAGAAACAATTCACTGGCTATTTTGCTCTCTACACACAGACCTTTTATGAGTTAGATGATTTCGTTCTTGCACTGAGCATCTTAGACCGTGCGGGGAATGTAAGGAAAACACTTCGCTTTCCATTAGAATTTGATGGGGGCGAACCGATGAAGCCTCTTCCCCCTGACATAGAAAGGGATTTAAATCGGCGTATTGGGATGATTGACGTTGATTGGAATTTAGGTGGTGGATTTTAGGGGGAGCTATTAAAGATTCTATCCTAATTCCCAATCCGCCGAGACCAAGGACTCTTGAACCTGTTTTTTGATCCTCCAAAGCTTAGAGCCCACGTACCGTATAATATGTTGATTGGTGGGGTCAGCACTACCTCCAGGACCAGGACACTCCCATTCAAAGATCAGTCTCAAGTCGATCGCACGATTGACGCCCTGCACAAGGCGGGGCTGAAGTGAGTGAAAGGAACTTGCAACAAAGTCCCTCTTCATTTAATCATGCACATTTCTACCAGTAATCGTTGACTTAAAAACTATCTTAGAATGAAGACTTGTAGGTGTAACCTGCAACCCACTTTTCCACCTCTTCCTTCCTGTACTCGTGATTTCCCCATTTCACTTCATGTTAAAGGTTTCAATCGGAAATCGACATAACCAAATTGATTTCCTGGATCATATTTATCCGAGTCTCCATCTGCACTCTCCTAAAGAAGAAAGAGAGAGAGAAACCCCCCTCTTTGGAGAACCCTTTCTTCTTTCTTTTTCTTAGGGGAGAAATCTTTCTCTCTATTGAGGCCAGGGCAAGGAAACCACCCACCCGAAGTCTCCTCCATTCACCAGACTTGGTGCACCCTGGCAAAGCTCTTGCTTGCAAACGGGAATTGTGGTAGGACACAGTTATGATAGATAGGAGATTGGCCGAGAATTGAAAGGTAAAGAGTTATCCTGGTGGCAGAGGAGGCAGAAATGAAGTCCACGGTTCTAGAAACATTTTTGTTCGGGGTTGCTTTTGGGATAGGAATAACTATTTTATCTTTGTATACTCAAAAACCAGGTCGCTTAGTTGCTTCGATAGAAACAATAGCAGAAATGGGGCAAGCACGAAGAGCCAAAGAAGAAGAAAAAAAACTGCGGAGAGAAAAGCTGAAAGCAGTGGGCTTTTCGGATGAGGAAATTGATGAAATCTTCTAACGCATGCAATATTGCATATCACAGCCGTTATCCACTCTCCCAGAACTGAACTCTTTTTATCCCCTCACTGAGAGTAAAAGGATCTATTTTCGTCTTCTCCAGCAGAAAATTTAAAGAAATCAAAGAAAGGATGATTGAAGAAGAGATGAAAAAAGAACCCGCCGAGAAAATACTTTATCCGCTTTTTCTTCACTTGCATATTTCTGTCGGTAATCGTCAACTCCCAGAAGGAGATTAACGTGCAGACTTGTGTTATCCTCAGCTAAGATTTTTTAGATTTGTCTTTTTTCATTTAGGAGACACTACCAAATACCTTGATTTACAGAGGTGTTGGATTGAAGCCGTTGCAGGGGTTTAGGACCTAGGGGGAATTGGAGATAGTAATGATATATTCCATATCGTCCTTCAAATCGATGAAGAGTTAGGGGGGATTTATGCCCAAATTCCGGGAATAGGCTTTCCGCAATATCTGCACTTTCCAGCCTTTACGTTGATCTCTCCGACCATATATCCTGTCCGCTGGATGATCATTTTTTTGCATTTTGGGCAAAAGGTGTTTTCACCCTCGTGACCTGGGGCATTTCCGATATAGACATATTCAAGACCTGCAGATAAAGCTACTGCTCGAGCTTTTTCAAGTGTCGAAACCGGTGTTGGGGGAAGGGTCTTGAGTTTGTATAAAGGATAGAAACGAGAGAAATGGATCGGAGTATCTGCTCCCAATTCTTTATTTATCCAGAAGCACATCTCTTTTATTACAGACATCTCATCATTCTTTGTGGGGATGATAAGGTTTGTGATCTCCAAGTGTACTTTTTCCTTTTTCAGGGTCTTCAATGTTTCAAGAACGGGGCTGAGTTCTCCACTACACAATTCACGATAAAAATTCTCTGTAAATCCCTTCAAATCAATATTCGCCGCATCTAACACTTTGCATAGATTTTTAAGTGGTCCTGGATTGATGAAACCATTAGAGTGGTAGACATTTAGAAGTCCTGACTTCTTAACAAGAGTACCGATGTCTGACATGTATTCATAAAAGATCGTAGGCTCTACATAAGTATAAGCAACCGAACGGGCTCCTATTTCCTTAGCCCTACTGACGATTAACTCCGGTGGAACATCATAGCTGATGACCTCCTCCGGGGATGCCTGAGAGATTTCCCAATTCTGACAGAACTTACACTGAAAATTGCATCCTGCAGTGGCGAGGGAAAAAGAAGTTGTGCCAGGAAGGACATGGAAAAAGGGTTTCTTCTCAATCGGGTCTAAATGGACCGCGCATGGATTTCCGTAGACCAGACTGTAATATTTTCCATCCCGGTTTTCTCGCACCCTGCAAATGCCTCTCTTCCCCTTAGTCACACGGCAGCGGTGAGGGCAGAGTTCACATTGGATTTCTCCTCCATCCAACGAAGTGAAATAGGGAGAAAGTTTTGTCTTAATGAGTCCCTTCTTAGTCATTTGTGCACGGGAGGTTTCTGGAAAGCCGAAGAGGTAGGTGGCGGAGAGCATGCAGAAACTCGCTCCACAAAACCTTAAAAACTCCCGTTTTGTCAATTGGGGATTGGTTTTCGTTTTGCCTAGTATTCGGTTTTCAATACTGAATGAAGAAGGCTGGTTATTGTAAAGTTCACTCACGGTTTAATTTCCTCTTCACATAGAATATTGATAGATTACTGCAGAATCGATATTGCCGTCAATACCTTTTTAGATTGCTCTTGCTTTTTAATTTTAAAAAACATATAATGAACTGTAAAATTAGTTGCAAAGAGCCTTTTTAGGTCACTATCGTTAAGCCCACAAAGAACTCCAAACAACTTCTTTGCGGGTTTTTTATTAAGACCTCAAATCAGTTGGAGGCTACCATGGTGAGTTCATTGCGAAAGGGTCAATTTATGCGTGGAGGCAATATAAGGCGGAGGAAAAAATGAATCGGAAACCGAAAATAAATAAGAAAATTTATGTAGCTAACCTTCCTTTACAGACCAACGAACCCGAACTCAAAGCCCTTTTCTCCAATGCAGGAGATGTGATGTCTGTCAAGATCGTAAAGGACAGACAGACCAGTCAACCCAGAGGGTTTGCCTTTGTGGAGATGTCTACCCAATGGGAAGCCCGGAGGGCTGTCTCCATGTTGAATCGAAAAAACTTTATGGGAAAGGATCTACTGGTAAAGGAGGCCAGAGTCAGCCGTGGTTTTCGAGAGAATTGGTAGTGGAAATAGAGCAGTTGTTTTAGTTAATTCATTTAGGAGATTACTTATTAAAACAGATGAGAACTTAGATTACCAGCATTCAACGGGAGGTTTATCATGAACAAAGAAAGACTTGAGTGGATTATGTCAGGATTAAACCGATATAAACTACTCGAAAAGGAAGACCAATTTGTTATAGCAGCAGAGCGGGATTTCAATCAAAAAAGTATGCTCACAGAACAGCAGGAAGAAAGATTGGAAAATCTTTATAAGGAAAAATCAAGATTGATACCCAATAGGCACTATTTCTCTGCCAAGGAAAGTACTCCCTCAGGAAAGATCAAGGCGAGAAAGTATCGTCCAAAATTTATGCCTTGATAACATCCTATCACTCCACAAAGTCGTCTTTTCCCTTAAAATGTCAGTTAGCCTCCCTATAATCAGAAACTCCGTGAGGGTGTTGCGGAAAATTATGTAAATTGCGATAAGACCATGCTAAAATGCGAAGTTTATTAACGCATTTATTTATCTGTTTTTAAGGAGGTTTTTAAATTTGGAATAAAATGCGAATAAAATTTTCTCAAAGATAGACTTCCACCTCTTCCCTGTCGATAAAAACCCCTTTCAATTTCCTTCTAACCTTTCAATTTTATAAACATTTTCAGCTATCCTTTTTTAAATAAAAAACCAAAGGTTGTGGTATCAAAATTGCTCTTATATACCCAAAACTTAAATACTCACTCTCCCTTAGCCGTCTATTATACTGCTTACCGTAGACAGGCACAGGCGGGGATGGATTGAGGGAAAGGGGAAAGAGGAGTAAAATGTGGCAAAACTGGGTAATTGGTTTACTGGGAACATGGATGATTGTTGCTTCCTTCACCATTAACGGGAATCTTATTAATGAATTAATTGTCGGAATTGCTGTTGCTATTTTGGGCTTTTGGACAGCCATGCAGAGTTAATTGATTTAGCAAGGAGGAGTTAAAATGAACTTTTCAGATCAGGTCAAAGATCTTACTGGGCATCAGGTCTCTAAGATGATTGTTGAACTTTTAAGAAGGATTTCTGATGAAAGATTAGTTCAATTAACCTATTTAGGAGAGAAATTAACTTCAGATTATGAAATTCTGGGTGCTATAAGGGGGGTCAGGAATATGCTTGAAACCCCGGGTCACCCTGCGAAAAAATTGTTCCGAGGGGTTCTCGAATATCTTCCTCCGAAGAACCGGACCAGTGTCTTTAACACTCTCTTTAATAATGCCTGGTTTATGGGAAATAGGAAGAGGGACCAATTTGAAAAGGAGCATGGGTTTCGGCCTCCTTTTGTTATGATCCTCAGCCCAACCTGGCAGTGCAATTTGAAATGTTCCGGTTGCTATACTCTGGGTTACCAGAGACATCCCGGACTGTCCTATGATTTGGTAAAGCGAATTTTAAAGGAATGTCAGGATATAGGACTCCACTTCATAACCGTCCTGGGAGGCGAACCCTTTATGTACCCCCATCTCTTTCAGATGATTGAGGAGCACCCGCATATCTTCTTCCAGGTTTATACGAATGGAACATTGCTGACGAAAGAAAAGGCAGAAAGGATCAGAGATTTAGGAAATGCCATGGTGGTGGTAAGTTGCGAAGGTTATGAAGAAGAGACGGATCGATGGAGAGGCCCTGGAGTTTATAAAAAAATCATGGAGGCAATGGATCACCTCCGGGAAGCACATGTCCTTTTTGGTTCCTCAGCGACGGTAACAAAGAATAATGTTGGTATCGTCTCCTCTGAAGAGTGGATTGATCATCTTTTGAAAAAAGGAATAATTGCCCAAATGTATTTCCTCTATCTGCCTGTAAATGGTCAGGGCGATATCAATCTCATGGTCACCCCAGAACAGCGAAACCATCTACGGAAGCAGGTCATAAAATTCAGGAGAACCAAGCCAATGTTCATCCTCGATTTCTGGAATGACGGTCCTCATGTTCGGGGGTGCATTGCCGGAGGGAGGAGATATTTTCACATCAATGCCAATGGAGATGTAGAGCCCTGTGTCTATACCCATATCGCTATGAACAATATCAAAGATGTCTCTTTGGCCGAGGCATTGAATAGTCCTCTTTTTAGGGCCATTCGGGAAAGTCAGCCTCATAATGAGAACCACTTGAGACCATGTATGATCATCGATAATCCACACATCTACAGGGAAATCATTGAAAAGACGAAACCCTATTTTACTCATAAGGGAGCTGAAGAAGTTGTTACAAGGATGAAGGAAGAACTCGATGCTTATGCTGCTCGGTTTGGGGGTTTTGCAGATAAAGTCTGGAGGGAAGAGTATCTCAAACAGCCCATCGTCACGACCAGTTGCGCTTCCTCAAGTATTGGAGCTTCCATGGCGATGAAATCCGGTTCGTAAGAATAGCCTCTACTTATGTTTCAATTCCTTAAAAAGGGTGCCTATGGCACCCTTTTTATTTTCCTATGCCTATCATCTGTTTGACAACGTAAATCTTTTTGCTATAGTGAAGCTGCCCATCCACAGAGCGGGCAGCTTCCGGGTAATGTAACAGTCTTAATATTGTCCCGCCTGCAGGCGGGACTTTCCCGCGAAGTCACATTTTTAGGGTGGATGAAATGACTTCCTATTTGAGTTTTAAGGAACTTGCAGATCGCGAAGTGGAAGGTCAAGACTATCGAATCAGGATCGAATTGAGAGACCCACGTGTTCTGATCATGGCCCCTCATGGTGGAAAAATCGAACCAATGACAGCAGAAGTTGCTGAATCGATTGCAGGTATGGATTACTCCTTTTACAGCTTCGATGGGTTAAGGGTGGATGGAAATAGTGCGCTTCACATTGAAAGCCATTTTTTTGATGAACCTCGTGCACTACAAGCAATCGAAAAGGCTGATATCGTGGTAACCGTGCATGGGCAAATCAACCAGAAAGATGAGTTTGTGATGATAGGTGGTCTTAATGCCCACTTGCGTTCAGAAATAAAACACCAATTAGAAGTATCAGGTTTTCAATCTCGACCTCCAACAGAAGGACTGATGGGGACTGATCCAATGAATATCTGCAATCGAGGAAAATTGAAGCAGGGTGTCCAATTAGAGATCAGCCGCAAGGTTCGTGATTTACTTAGAATCAATAAGGATCGACTCCAAACATTCGCTAATGCTGTGCAAAAGGGGATTCAAATATATTTGAGCCATGGATAGCATGGATTAGCCTTGTTTATGGATTTCAATCGTCCGGAACTGTTTTTTGTAGGGTTCGTTGTATTGTGGATTGGAATTTTGTTCGTCATCGCACGTCTCGGCGGCCGGGCAACCCTTGCGACTTTTTACCGCCTCTCAGGATCTTTTAGCGGTGGATGCTGGCGATTCCAGAGTGGAGAAATGCACCTTTTTATTCCATGGGCTGATGTCTCTGTGGCACCCGGCAAGAGAACTTTCCTGCCCATTTATACAGAATTCAGATTTCGGCAAGTCCCCACGATACCGTTTCGAGTTAACGAACGATTGGCCCGACGAATGATAGAATCCGCAGGCAGTCCTTGGCCTGGTGAAGATGTTGCTATCCAAAGCAATTTTGAAAGGAGGTAAAAATGAACATAAATATGCTCATCCCTGAGGTCCAGATTCTTGAGAAAATTGTAAGGCCGCTGATCATCTATTTTTTCCTACTTGGGGTAAGATGACTTTAGTGGACACCAAAGTTGAGGTAAAATACTGAAGACGGAGGTGTCAGAATGGAAAGGATTCCCAGAGCGATCTACACGAAGGAGCTTCGAGAGGAAGCAGTGAAGCTGGTAACGGAAGGCGGATTCAGCATACCGGAGGTGGGGCGTAGGTTA
>JBEKWN010000089.1:0-14185 GCA_049513055.1 Thermodesulfobacteriota bacterium | reverse complement strand
GTGGCCAGATAGGCGGTGCCCATCTGGATGGCGTCCGCGCCGAGCATGGCGGCCATGAATGCGGTCTCCCGATTGAAGATTCCCCCTGCAAGGATCACGCGACAGTTTTGGAACAGGGATGGCTTGCGCCGTTTGAGATCCAACACCCTTTGAGCAAGGGTGAATGTGCTATGTTGCCCCACATGGCCGCCGGCCTCATACCCCTCGCAGACCACGTATCGAACTCCCGCTTCAAGGGCGAGCCTCAACAGGGCCTCATCAGGAGCGATATACATGACCTCTATGCCACGTTCTATCAATTCTCTTAAGGGGGAGAGATCGCCTCCTGCGATCACTACAAAACGGGGTCTGTGTTTCTTTATCCAGGCCAGATGCGTCTCCCTGAAAGGGTTCTCTGCCAAAGAGACGACATTCACTGCATAAGGGCGCCCTCTCATGATCTCCGGCAGGCGTCCCAGCCTCCGGTCAAGGGCCTCCGCGTCCATCAGGCCAAGTGCGATGGTGGGCAATCCACCGGCATCGGCAACTCTTGAGGCAAACTCCGGGACATCTGTGATCCAGGACATGGCCCCCTGGATAAAGGGATATTTGGTTCCCATCTCTCTGGCTACAGGGCCGTCTAAAAAGCAATCCTTTTTCGCCTCAGCCAGGTGGCATAAGTTTCGAATCTCCTCCATGAAGGCCTTCACGGCCTCCTCGGTTCCGGCCCCAAAACGCTCAACGAACGACCAAGCAAAGGCAGCCTCCACACCCAGAGGGATGACCTCACCCTGGCTGAAATGGCTCTCCAGAGGGTGGAGGGCCCTTGCATGTGCTTGGCTTACGAAGGAACGGCGGCTTTCCTCCGTGATCTCTGCTCCGCACAGCGAGTCCTCGAACGTCTTGATCTCCTTGAACGCAAGAGAGTTTCCCTTGTTGAAAAGGCGATAGGGAACCTGCAGGTCCAGGCCAAGCAGATCGGTAGAGTCCAGGCGGAGGTTGGAGAGCCGCTGGCGTTGGAGATCATCAATGGCAACCAGGTCTGTCAACCAATGGACGCTCTCGAAGACGATCCCCGCCGCCCCTGTGGACAGGAATGCGGCTGCCGCCTCAGGGGTGAAGACGCCTCCCCAGATGAGGATGTCCAGAGACTTCGATGGGGTGCGCAGCATTTCCTTGACCGCTGAATAGAGGACCAGAGTCGTCTCACCGCTCACGAATCCGGAGGCCTCGCATCCTTTCAGGACAATGCGCCCGATTCCCGAGCTATCCTTCACAATCGTTGCCAGGAAATCCAGGTCCCCGGTGATGGGAAAGCAACGGTGGTTTTCCGACAATTCCCTCAATCTCTGCAGAAAGGTAGAAGGATCTCCTTGAAAAAACTTTGGGTGGCATTCTACCCAGATGTCGTGGGCCCCTGTTTCCTTCAGTAACCGCCCCAAAGATGGATCCATCAAGGTAGGGACAGAAATCTTGATATCCCTAACGTGGCCAGCAGGGTCAGCCTTTCGTAAGAAGGAACGCAGCCCTTCCACCCCCATCATGGAAAAATCGAAGATGGCTCTGCTCCCTGTTCGATGAGCCATTTGAATCACCGATGGGATGATCTCCTCAGGCCGCCAGACGAAAGCGATGATAGGAACCCGATGCTCAGCCACTATGTCAGACCTCTTCTTCAACGCCATACGTTCATCTTTTAATGACAATTCGCCAGTTGGATCCATCCCACCCGATACGGCCAAGTATCAGCCCGATCGTCACCGCTTCAAAGCCAGGTACCACTCCGTGACATCACTCCCGATTCCTAACCGGGCAAGCTGGCACAGATCCGTTTCGAGAACATCGGGCGTGCTGTACTCCAGTATGCGGTATTGGGGATCCGTCCAAACACGCCGCGTCCGACCCAAAACCTTCGTTTCCGGCGGCCAGGTGAGGCGAATGCGGTGGATCAGGTTGATGCCCGCGAGCACCGCTGTTTCTATCACCATATCGGTGCAGTTGTTGCTCCTCACGCCGAACTGGTCGTACTTCCGGTGCATCACGTATTCATAGATCAATTGATACCGTCGCCGGGTAATCGGCATTCGCCAGACAAACGAGGGCGGGCGATTGGGCTTGCCGATCTGGAATTGGCCATCGGACATCGTCTGCCAAAAATAACCAATAGGATTGGGATCCCTATGCCGAACCCTCTGAAGCACGCCCACATGGTAACGCGGCTTCGCTTGCCCGAGGTCGCCGGTGTGGCCGAATTCCAGACGATCCTGGGGACTTTCCAGGATGAGCCAACTATGCCCCCACGGACGCTGCCAAATTGAGAAGAGAAACGACGTCGTACTGCTGTAGTCCCAATTGGCAGCTTCGTTCAGGATATAGAGGTAATATCCCTCGTCCCCCACGGGCGTTCCGGTGGCGGGATCCAAGTCGGCATCGGGGGCAAAACGGCACACAATCTCGATGGGCTGGGCACTCCAGCCATCGGGTTGCGTCGGAGCGCAGAGCCTGGGCGTTCGATGGGCGCATCCGGCCGCAACCCCCGCCAGCCATCTCATCACCACGAGGAGACGCGCTCGATATCCTCGTTCGGTCGCTTTGCTATTCATTCGGTAGTTCCCATTTTACCCGTGGCCCACGGCCAACGTCAACTAATCACTAACGCCTGAACCATCCGACTCCCAGCGGGTTCGTTCGTGATATCCCCCTTTGGCCGTCGTCGCCAGAACGGTCGGCTATCAAAGCCCTGTTTCTGACAATCGAAATCACTCCTCTCAAGCAGAATGTCGGTAGTCTGCCGGATCGAACAGGGCCTACGGATGAGTCTGCTTAATCTCCGTGCCGTCGAATCCCGGACGCATTCGGGTAATCCGGGAGCAAATTATAAGGACTTTCTGAATATGCGATATTTCTTGTATTTTTTTGCGCCGGCTTCCTCTATCAACGAGTTGATTGACTCGTTGTCCTCCAGGGTCCAGCCCATCTCCAGATGCTGATATTTCTTTTGTTTCCTCGCGATCTCATAGATGTGGTGGAAGGCTAACATGGGGAGTCCCAGTTGTCGGTACTTCTCCTTGATCCCAAACATCAATAACCGCAATCCGTTGATCTCCCGCCGATACATGAGGAACTTCAGCAAACCCATCAGACCAATCCGCCCGTTGAGACGCTTAAGCAATGGGTTAATGTCAGGAAAGATCACGCAGAACGCTGCAGGTTCATCTTCATAATAGATGAAAAAAACTAAGTCCGGATCCAAGAA
The DNA here is from genome assembly GCA_049513055.1 of Thermodesulfobacteriota bacterium. Taxonomy (GTDB): domain Bacteria; phylum Desulfobacterota; class BSN033; order BSN033; family UBA1163; genus UBA1163. The sequence continues at coordinate 10,950 of JBEKWN010000089.1, read as the reverse complement.
TTTCATCACGTTCTTTTGAATGTCCCGCATCTCATTATCGCTCAGGGGGACGAAACCCCAGTTACTGGACCAGGATGCATTGTATATCTCCTTGACCAGAGCAAACTCCGAGTCCGCATCCTTTGGACGAGAGGGCCTGATGTGGATACCTCTTTTTTGGGTGATCCGTTCAGCAATACGATCCATCCACTCGGGAAGCCGGTAAGCGCCATCGATCAAAAAGGCCGCCAGGTCCTTTTCTTTGGTGAAACCGCACGATTCTACCAACCCTGGGTAGTACGGCGGGTTGTAAGCCATCATCAAGGCAGGCGGATAATTGAATCCCTCAATGAGCAACCCCACCTCGTAATTGGTAGACGGGTTGAGCGGGCCTCTCATGAAGGTCATCCCCTTGTGGTGAACCCACGTCTCCACTGAAGAGAAGAGGGCCGCCGCGGCCTCCGGATCGTCAGCGCATTCGAAAAATCCCCAAATACCCATCTTTTCGCCGTGGAACTGGTTATAATGGCGATCTATGATGCCTGCAATCCTTCCCACCGTCTCCGAACCGCGTCGGGCCAGAAAGACGATGCGCTCGGAAAACTCCCAGAAAGGATGTCTGCGGGGGTCCAGCATCCGGCGAACCTCCTTCTTAAGAGGGGGGACCCAGTTGGGATACTCAGCATAGATCTTCCATGGCAGGTTGATGAAGTCCTTTAATTCCGATCCTCCTTCTACAGTAATGATCTCCATGCGTGCCATGATTGTTCCCTTCGAGAGGTTATTACCGAAACATTATAAATACGGCAGCTGCAGTCTGCTGTATGATCTTATTAGCATTTTTTGCCAGGATTGCCAATGCCTTCTCGATCTATTGCTGGTTCGAAAGATCCAAAGGGACATTTATTCGTATGATGACCAGAATCATAGAAATAGTAATTGCAAACGGGTTGCCAACAACCGTAAAAAAACCCGAAGTTTGGAATCATTCTTTAATAACGGTGGATTAGATTAATAGGAGAGAACAGTAGAGAAGTATGAAACTATTTGTTTTGCCTCAATATTTGGTGGAACCTCAATATATTGAGGGATATGTTGAGGAGAGCCAGACAGCTTAACAAACTGCTAGTATCAGAAAATGAGAACAGCATAAACAATTAAGAGGGTCCAGAAGACGATACTCCCAAATTTGGGGGTCACCTTATCCGCAAGTTCGACGACTTACACTGTTTGGTTAATGACGAAGATGATGAAAAAAAGGAGAATGAAGATACTCGCAAGAAAGGCAACTTTTTGATGGTCTTATTCATCTTTACCCCTAAACTAGCACTAACCTGTTTTTCAGATCTCAAACGGTCCGGGCTTGGTCACCTTTCAAAAAAAATTCTAATAGCAAAATAATTCTAAGTCAATAAAAACAAACCTGCAGTATTATAAAATAATTTTTCAGGTAATCCCTCAGTTACGGGGTCCGATTGCTGCCGTAGCATCTAACTCAGCCCTTCAGGACTGATGAATCAGGGCTGAAGCCCTGAGTTACACCATTGACCGGAAGGTTTATGTTCAGAAACTGAGGGATTATTCTCCTATCATAAATTCTTCTTGATTATCTAAAAACGTTTAGTAGAATATGTAATAAGGAAATGTCTATGAAGGGTAACCTTTAACCTAAGGGGGTGGTCATGTGATTAGAAAAATAATTCAGATTTATAAAAATAAACTAAGGCCCCGTCTGAAGAAGATTCTTACTGGATTCATCATCTTCTTTGTCGTCTTTACTCTTGTCGGATTTTTTGTTTTACCTCCGATCTTAAAATCGATATTGATAAAGCAACTTTCTCAGAACCTTCATCGCGAAGTGACAATCAACCAGATCAAGGTCAATCCTTACACCCTTTCTATAACGGCGAGAGGCCTTCTGGTGAAAAACCGGGGTAGCTCAGAAACTTTTGTATCTTGTGAGGAAATATATTTGAATTTCCAGAGCTTTTCAGCCCTTAGATTGGCCGTTATTTTCAGTGAAATAAGGTTAAAGCAACCCTTCATAAAAATTACTCTCAATCAAGACATGTCCTATAATTTTTCTGATTTATTGGAAAAGAAGGAGTCGATACCGGCAGAGAAAGGAAAGCCCAAACCTTTAAGATTTTCTCTGAATAATATAAGAATAGAAAACGGGAGTATCGATTTTTTGGATGGGCCCAAGCAGACAAAGCACACTGTCAGAGAATTGACCATTGGCATCCCTTTTCTATCGAATATCCCTTCCAATGTCGAAAGATACGTTCAACCCTATTTTTCAGCCAAAATTAATGGCACTCCCTATACTCTCCAGGGGAAAACAAAACCTTTTGCAGATTCCCTTGAAACCTCTCTTGACATTAATATCAATAATCTCGATATCCCTTATTACCTTGCTTATGTTCCCGTGAAAATGAATTTCAAGATTATTTCAGCATACCTCGACACACAGACAAAGATTTCTTTTATCGAAACTAAGGATAAAAAATCAACTCTCACTGTCACGGGAAATGTTTCTTTAAAAAAAATAGCGGTGGATGATGGGCAGAAAAAACCCTTATTAAGACTTCCCCTGTTTGATATCTCCATTGCTCCGTCAGAGCCACTCTCTAAGATCATTCATTTAGCGAAGATCTCTATTCAGTCGCCCGAATTAGAAATTCGGCGTGATGAAAAAGGGACGCTCAATGTCTTATCCCTTTTGCCAGAAAAGAAAGAGACGAAACCTGCTCCTAAAAAGGAAGGGGATTCAGCACCTTTATCTTTAAATATCGATGAGGTTCAATTGACCGGTGGGAAAATCTCCTTTTCTGATCTCTCCAGAAGTAAACCCTTTAAAACGATTTTAGATCCGATAGAGCTGAAGGTTGACCATTTCAGCAATGGCAAGGATAAGAAATCAGCCTATACTTTGTCTCTTAAAACAGAAGCCAAAGAGGATATCAAGCTTGAGGGTGAATTTTCCATGGAACCTCTTTTGGCAGAAGGGGCCTTAGAACTTAAGTCTGTCCCGTTAAAGAAATATGCGCCATACTATCGAGATAATGTTTTATTTGACATCGAGGACGGTCGCCTCGACCTTTCCACCCGCTACAAATATGCCAAAGGCGAAAAGGAACCAGAAGTCTTGCTTTCAGGGATCTCCCTCTCCCTCAATGCTCTTCGTCTTAAAAAAGCAGAAGAGAATGAAGACTTTCTAAAAATTCCAAACTTCTCGATCAAAGAAACTGAACTGGATCTTACTAAAAAGGAACTTAAGATTGGAGGTTTTTCCACACAGAAAGGAAACCTTCTTATCAAACGTCTAAAGAATGGGGATATGAATGTCCTTAAGCTGGTCGCCCCTCCATCGGTTCCCAAAGAAACAATTACCGAGGAACGATCCCAGGAAGACAAAAGCAAACCTCCTGAAAAACCATGGCTTGTATCACTCAGAAACATGTCTGTTGATAATTATACGATTCGAGTAGAGGACCAAACACCTTCCGAACCTGTCACCATCACAGCACGAAACCTGAAGCTAAGAGGAGATAATATCTCGACGGCTAAAAATAATAAGGGGAGACTAAATCTGTCTCTCCTTTTGAATGAAAAAGGATCGATTTCCATAACAGGAACCATTGGCATAGATCCCATGATCGCAGATTTGAAAACGGAACTGAAAGGTATTGAGATTGCTCCTCTCCAACCCTATTTTACGGACAAGGTAAAGATTACAGTGACGGGAGGAGCGATTTCCACGGCAGGCAACCTTTCCTTCACTTCTACCGAAAAGAAGGAAATAAAGGCCAACTTTAAAGGGGAGGCCTCTTTAACCAATTTTTCTTCAAATGATAAAATAAATGGAGAGGAGCTTCTGAAATTGGAATCTCTCTCATTCAGTGATCTAAATGTAGGATACACACCTCTCTCGATTGACATCAAAGGGGTCTCTTTAACCAATTTCTATGCTCGTGTCTTGGTCAACTCTGAAGGGAAAATCAATCTTCAGGAGATCATGAAAACGGAGGAAACGAAGGCAGGAGCCCCCCCAACCTCTCCTTCTCAGCAGGAGAAAACAATCTCCTCTCCAAAGGAAAAAGAGACCTCAAAGAATATCAAGATTGGTGAAATTACTCTTCAGGGAGGGAAGATAGACGTTTCAGACAAATCGCTCAAACCAGAATTTTCAATGAGCCTGACAGAGATGGGAGGAAGAGTGTCCGGGCTTTCGGCTGAGGAGAATACGACGGCGGATGTTGATATTCGCGCAAAACTTAATGATTATGCCCCCCTTGAGATTACTGGCAAAATTAATCCTCTGAGAGAGGACCTCTTTGTGGATATAAAGGCCAGAATAAAAGATTTCGATCTTAGTCCTGCAACACCCTATTCTGGGAAATTTGCCGGCTATACCATTGAGAAGGGTAAACTCTCCTTCGATTTAAAATATCTCATCGTTAAGAGAAAGCTTGATTCGCAGAATAATATCTTCATCGATCAGTTCACCTTCGGGGATAAGGTTGAAAGCCCTCAGGCAACCAAGTTACCCGTTAAGCTGGCCATTGCCCTTCTGAAGGACAGAAAGGGAGAGATTAAATTGGACCTTCCTGTTACGGGAAGTCTGGACGACCCGAAATTCAGCGTGTGGGGAGTTATTCTGAAGATACTCATCAACCTGATCTCGAAAGCAGCCACTTCACCTTTTTCACTTCTTGGAGCTGTGTTCGGCGGTGGAGAAGAACTGAGTTACGTAGAGTTTGATTACGGAAGCACAATCATATTAGAAGCGAATGTAAAAAAACTCGATACTATCGTAAAGGCTCTCCATGATCGACCTTCCCTCAAAATGGATATTGAGGGCCATGTGGATATGGAGAAAGATAAGGATGGATTGATACGGTATCTATTCGATAAGAAAATAAAGGTCCAGAAATTAAATGAAATGGTTAAAAAAGGACAGCCTGCCGTTCCAGTGGACGACATTAAAATTGAGCCAAAGGAATATGAAAAATACCTGAAAATGGCTTACAAAGAGGAGAAATTCCCCAAGCCCAAAAACGTGATCGGCATGGCAAAAGACCTCCCTGCCCCAGAAATGGAAAAATTGATGGTCACTCATATCGAGGTTAAGGAAAGCGACCTGCGGACCCTTGCCTCTCAACGATCTATGAAGGTAAAAGATGCCATCCTAAAATCCGGGCAGGTTGAACCAGAGAGAGTATTTATCCTTGAACCTAAATCTCTTGCCCCTGAAAAGAAGGAAAAGGTCAAAGATAGCCGTGTTGATTTTAAACTTAAATAAAAATCTCATTTCAAAAGGGGGAGCCAGCGATGTTAAAAGAATTTAAGGAATTTGCTATCAAAGGGAATGTCATTGACATGGCCGTCGGAATCATTATTGGAGCTGCCTTCGGCACCATAGTGAATTCACTTGTTCAAGATGTGATCATGCCACCTATTGGTCTGCTTCTCGGAAATGTCGATTTTACCAATATCTTTGCTGTCCTCAAAGAAGGCAAGGTGGCCGGGCCTTATGCCTCGGTCGCCGCTGCGAAATCAGCAGGGGCAGTGACCATCAACTTTGGTGTGTTCGTGAACACCCTCATCAGCTTTATCCTTATTGCCTTTGCTGTATTTCTTCTTGTGCGAACCATTAATAAAATGAGACGTGAAGAAGAAGCTCCACCTGCTGCCCCAATAACAAAAGATTGTATTTACTGTTTATCTAAGATCCCCGTTAAGGCAACACGGTGTCCAAACTGCACCTCTGAGCTAAAAGTGAGTTGAAGAGTATTGTACCACTACCTCACCCTTTTTATTTCGACTTTTTGGCAAATCCAAAAAGAAAGAGGAAGTTATGATGATATCACGGATCACCAATTTCTTTAAAACAGGCATCTGGGAAATCCGATTAAAAGATCTTTCACCCCTAGAAACCTTTTTCATTAAATACCTACGCATTATTCTTTTGGCATCAAGAGGATTTATTAGAGATAATTGTCAGAAGACCGCATCGGTTTTGACCTATTATTCTTTGCTTAATATTGTTCCTGTGGTTGCCGTAGCCTTTGCGATTGCCAAAGGTTTCGGCCTTGAAAAACTCATCGAAAAACAAATTCTCCAAATGGCAGATAAAGCCAATTGGCAGGCCGATATAACCAATCAGATTATTACTTTTTCTCATAGGCTCCTTGAACAGGCAAAGGGTGGTTTAATTGCTGGCATCGGCGTGGCATTGCTGTTCTGGACGGTGATATCGATCTTAGGGAAAATTGAAGAATCGTTAAATGACATCTGGGAAGTGGGGAAATCAAGGACACTCATCAGAAAATTTAGCGATTATATTGCCATGATGGTCTTCGCCCCTGTTCTCCTTATCATATCCAGCAGTGCGACCGTTCTCGTGGCAAGTCAAGTGAAAGTCATCGTTAACAAAATCGCACTGTTGGGAGTTTTTAGCAAGGTTATTTTTCTTCTGTTGAATCTGCTCCCCTATGTATCCATTTGGGTTCTCTTAACGATGCTCTACCTGGTCATGCCAAACGTTAGAATTCCGCTTAGGTCAGCCATTTTGGGAGGTATCACTGCAGGGACGATTACCCAGATCGTTCAATGGATATATATCAGATTCCAGATCGGGGCAGCGAGTTATGGTGCCATTTACGGGAGTTTCGCGGCCCTGCCCCTTTTGTTAGCCATGCTTCAAATGAGTTGGATGATCGTTCTTCTCGGTGCAGAAATCGCTTATGCCAATGAGCATTATGAAACGTTTGGCTTTCATCCAGACTATTCCAAGATGAGTGTTTCATCGAAAAAACTTCTCATGCTTAGGATCTTCCATTTTCTCACCAAGAAGTTTTCTCTGGGAGAAAAGCCCTCAAGTGTCACCCAGATTGCCCATACCTTGGAGATTCCGGTTCGCCTGGTACGGCAATTTCTTCAAGAATTAAGCGATGTGGGTCTGGTGGTGGAGACGGCAAAAGGAATCAAGGGCGAAGTCGCCTTTCAACCAGGACGGACGATTGAAAACATTACAGTCAAATTCGCTCTCGATGAGTATGAGAAATATGGGATCACAAAGATCCCTGATTATCAATCTGATGAAGCAGAGAAAATTTCCAAGTATCTGAAAGATATTTCGGAAACCATCGAGAAATCACCTGCAAACGTCCGCTTAAAAGAGATCTGAGAGGGTTTTGTTTCATTGACAAATGCGTCAGAAATCCCTTATAAAAAGAATAGATGCCAAAAATTCTTGTTACAGGTGGGGCTGGATACATCGGAAGTCATGTAGTGAGGGAACTTCTCCGGCGAGGCCACAATCCTATCGTTTTTGATAATCTTCAAACCGGTCATCGAAAAGCCACAAAAAATGCGCACTTCATAGAAGGAAACCTATCTGATCAAAAAAAACTTAAAGAGACTTTTCAATCCTACCCAATTGATGCTGTAATGCATTTTGCAGCAGATTGCTTGGTTGGAGAATCCGTTCAGAATCCAGTAAAATATTTCAACAATAATGTGAAAAATAGCCTAAAGCTAATTGAAATTATAGAAGAATTTGAAGTAAAGAAAATTGTATTTTCTTCCTCTGCTGCGGTCTATGGAGAGCCTGGAAAAATCCCTATTTCCGAGGAATATCCCTGTGCTCCGACGAATCCATATGGTGAAACAAAATGGATCTTTGAAAAAGTCCTCCAGGCCTTTCATGATGCTGGAAAATTAAACTATATCTCTCTCAGGTACTTCAATGCAGCAGGAGCTGATCCAGAGGGTGAACTTGGAGAGGATCACTCTCCGGAAACCCATTTAATCCCCTTAGTGATCAAAGCAGCTTTGGATGGAACTTCTGTTCCTGTTTACGGTACCGACTATAATACGCCCGATGGAACTTGCATCCGTGACTATATCCACGTCATTGATCTTGCCCATGCACATATTTTAGCCCTCCAGAAATTAGATCAAGGAAATATTTCTGGAATTTATAATCTTGGAAATGGTAATGGATATTCGGTGAGAGAAATGATTGAAACGGTAAAAAAAGTAACCAAGAGAAAAGTAACTGCTGCCGATTCACCAAGGAGGCCAGGGGACCCTGCCCGGCTGGTAGCCAGTTCAGAAAAGATTAGGGAAGAGCTGGGATGGATTCCCAAATATTCCGATCTGGAAACGATCGTTGAAACCGCCTATCAATGGCACAGAAAACATCCAAAGGGGTATGATGAATAAAACTTAGGAGGGTTCAAGGGGTCTAGGTTTCAAGTGTTCGAGTGAAATGATTAAGACTTTAGGTCATTGAGTCTTTAAGGCACTTAGACGCAAAGACATTTTTAGAAAAGAAACTCTTGAACCCATGAACCCTCGAACCCTGGAACCTTCATTATTTGAGTGGTTGGGAGAGAAATCATGTGCGGTATCTTTGGAATTTATAATCATCCTGAAGCATCGAATCTCGCTTATTTAGGTCTCTATGCCCTTCAGCATCGTGGTCAGGAGAGTGCTGGAATTGTCTCATCAGACAATAGACAACTCCATCATTACCGACAGATGGGACTGGTCTCCGAAGTCTTCACTAAGGATATCCTGAAGAGACTCTCTGGAAAAAGTGCTGTGGGTCATGTCCGATATTCCACGGCTGGATCAAGTGAGCTCAAGAATGCTCAGCCTTTTGTCGCGGATTACTACAAGGGAAACCTGGCCATTGCCCACAACGGCAATCTAACCAATGCCTTTCTGATTAAAAGCGAACTCGAATCCAAGGGATCCCTTTTCCAATCGAACATGGATACCGAAGTGATCGTTCACCTCATCGCACGGTCTAAGGAGAAAAACTCCATTGAGCGGATAGTCCACGCCCTTAAACAGGTTGAAGGGGCCTACTCTTTGCTCATCCTGACGGAAAAGGAAATGGTTGCCGCAAGAGATCCTTTTGGCTTCAGACCCTTGGTGCTTGGCCAGCTTAAGGAGGCACCTGTGGTTGCCTCCGAGACCTGCGCTTTTGACCTCATCGGAGCCAAGTTTGTGAGGGAGATCGAACCAGGAGAAATTCTCCTCATTAATGAGGAAGGAATCAAATCTTTCAAGCCTTTTCCTCAGAAACAACATCATCAGTGCATCTTCGAGTTCATTTACTTCGCTCGGCCGGATAGTTTCCTTTTCAAAAGAAGTGTCTATGAGGTCAGAAAATCATTTGGAGTCCAACTCGCCAGGGAAGCGCCTGTGGATGTAGATATGATTGTCCCCATCCCGGATTCCGGATTCCCTGCCACGTTGGGCTATGCGGCTGAATCGAAAATCCCTCTGGAGCTCGGGATGATAAGAAATCATTATATAGGACGGACATTCATCGAGCCTGAGCAGCGAATCCGCCATTTCGGCGTCAAGATCAAACTGAATCCAGTAAAAGAATTGCTGAAAGGTAAAAAGATCGTCACTGTGGATGATTCCATCGTTCGAGCGACCACCAGCCGAAAGATCAACAAGATGTTTCGAAATTCCGGCGCCAAAGAAGTTCATGTAAGGATCAGCTCTCCACCCATCACCCATTCTTGCTTCTTCGGCATTGATACGCCAAAAAGATCTGAGCTGATTGCCTCCTCTCATAAATTAAAGGAAATTCAGAAATTTATTAATGCAAACTCTTTACATTATTTAAGTTTAGAGGGCTTGAAGAAATGCGTGAGGGAAGATGCCGAACATTTCTGTTACGCTTGCTTTACAGGGGATTACCCCATCCCGTTCCAGATGGATTTAGAGTAGATTTAGGCTATCACCTTCTCTGCCCCCTTCCGGGACGGACCAATGCTTTCCCGGATTCGCTGATCTTTGAAACGAAAGTCAATATACCAGTTTTCTCCTCTTTGATAGACTGCCATTCAACTCGCCTCCTTTCTATTTACAAACTTCTTTATATAAACTCTCGGCTATCGATTCTGGAACGATGGAATACTGTTCTGGTGAATAACTGAGGGATAGAATCACTTTCCCCTTATTATCGTAGTAAGTCGCTGACAAATAACGGATCATTTTTTCTACACAGTTTATTTCGCACAAATATTTTAAGTAATCCAAATTCTCATATTTTTTCCCAAACTTCCCCACCATATCCATTACGCCCTTCTTCGTGTAATCCCATCTTATCCACACTCTGACAATGTTTTTAGATGGGCGAGTTATGTTCTGTGTATCATAGTAAATCAAATAATTGTCGTGGTCACCAAACAATTTCCAATCTGCCCCCCACACTTCCGCACAGCCAACGATAGCAAGTCCGATAAGTATAATCCTGTCTATCTCCATTTATAAATGACCCCGTTTGAATCGGCCCAGAACACATTCGACCAGACATGGCCGCTGCCATATCCGGTATCCACCCAATGCTCCCAAATATAGACACTCCCGCCCCTACCATCAGGAGTCACCCGTGAAGGCGGCCCCATGCTATCTATTATTGTAGGAATGGGTTGACCTATTCCATCTTGCGTTAGCTTGTTAATTGAGGAACAGCCGATAGTTAAGACCAATAACGGCAAGATTAACAAATTAACAAATAATGATTTCATTCGGCCACCCCCTTTCCCCAAACTTCCTCATCATCTCACCTCCTTTTACTCTTCCATGTATGGACGTATAAGATTTTCAAATTCCTCCAGCGACTTGCACTGTTTGTCTCCTACGCTACACTCGGCAATATCTGGGTAAAGAAAAAGATTTTCGTCATAACCAGTCCTAGCAAAATAGATGGCATATACCTTCCCTTCGGAAACATCAATAAGACTATAATCATTAAACATCCGTTGGCCTTTGAAGCCAGTATGCCCATGTGCTAATAGAAAACACTTGTCTGATTTCTTATTGTAATGAGATTCATACGACCAGTAATAAGTACCAAAAGTGTCCACTACAAAGCAACCTGACGGATCTATTTGGCTTTGATCGCCACAATATTTTCTTTCAAAGTTTTCTCTT
>JBEKWN010000088.1:0-20764 GCA_049513055.1 Thermodesulfobacteriota bacterium | reverse complement strand
AACCGCTCATCAATGTTACCGAACCACTCCAAATTTCCATCCAAAATGCCCCAGTCCCAAATCAAATCACTTGAGCTTTTAGCAGCGATGCGAAATCTTTCTTCACTGTTCCTAAGTGCTTCTTCTGTCCGCTTGCGCTCGGTGATGTCCTCGCAAGCCATCAAATTTTCACCTGTCTCTAATTGTACAGGAATAAAATTGATGGTCTTTTCTGTTCCATCCTTGCAGGTTACTGTAAAAATTTGAGATCTTTTTTCTCCTGGTTTGAAACTTTTTAAATCATTTATCCAGGCCTCAATAACATCATGTCGGTATGTGGGATTAGGATATGCTTTTTTGAACCAGGTTTTTCCATCAGGGATATCAGTTAAATCGTACCCAAATAATTCTCTAAATTTGGGATTTATGTATTTAAAAGTACCGTCTTGATAAACCATCACCATCCCGAAAGGAGAATTCTCGGTTAAAGCTTGAAATCTCTGTTTTTCAGTCCGCAGAGCCTCCTCCGCTTGCTTTCGCTTGGTGATGTCACGGGCAATACCTCGAAAACCAATCGGCTTTCCTTTTGAATCCTTTATGAGAGATACTGAAACTTCTCCAAACAGTTTCGTCCCATCTTTTCTAATCACCCCCCAATCAAATTCTTTAGCGGGTTCCCCTGTCCTGTAGACTTCATTGAAGGCCTGAAATAATTTTTTGCGGTTCTCTTGATCTGTATACTGTTGGTTACCCATCCCGACCATTTCATCTCTGGAGTAACCCAGCATTCTGCATAGGGAATCATTGAAGAATGTGAAATTACCGGGAAGGTCAACCTCGTAGTAGCCGTCTTCAATGTTTTCAAGAATGGTTCGATATCGTTCTTCCGATTGCCGAAGTGCTTCCTCAGCTTGCTTGCGCTCGGTTATGTCATCGCAAGCCATTAAATGTTCGCCTCTTTCTAATTGTACAGAGATAAAATTGACAATCTTTTCTGTTCCGTCTTTGCAAGTGGCTGTAAAAACCCTGGACCGTTTTTCTCTTGGTTTGGAACTCTCTAAATCATTAACCCAATCTGAAATGACTTGGTGCCTATAAGTAGGATCAGGGTAGACTTTCCTGAACCAGGTTTTTCCATCAGGGACATCGGTTAAATCGTATCCGAATAATTTTCTGAATTTGTGATTGATGTATTTAAAAGTACCATCTTGATCAATCATCACCATCCCGAAAGGAGCTTGCTCTGATAGAGTTTGGAATCTCTGCTTCTCAGTATGCAGAGCTTCCTCTGTCTTTTTGCGTTCGGTCACATCCCGAAAGCTCCATACCCTCCCAACGCTTTGTTCGCCTATCCACTGTGGTTGCGAATAGCGCTCGAAGACTCTCCCGTCTTTAAATTCGAGGAAATCGAAGCTCTCAGCCTTCGGTTGGCTATATAATTCCCTTACCTTGGCAAGAAAACCTTCCGGGTCCTTTAACTGATCCAAGACAAACGCTAGTGCTTGGTCGTCATCTTGCGACGCGATGATGGACTCGGGGATGTGCCACATCTGGACAAACTTCCGATTAAAGCTCTCTATCTCCCCCTCTCTGTCCACCACAAGAATCCCATCAGCGGTCGATTCCAGCGTTGCATTTAACAAAGAAAGGGTATGACTGATTTCTTCTTCTTTTTGCTTTCGCTCGGTGATGTCTCGAACAATGCCGCGATATCCTATCGGTTGACCTGATGGATTTTTTACTAAGGATACAGAGGCCTCAATATATCGTTTTGTCCCGTCTTTTCTAATAATCTCCCAATCGAATCCTTTCGTAGGTTCCCCTGTTTTGTAAACTTTGTTAAAGGTCTGGTACAATTTTTTGGCATTCTCTTGATCTGTATACCGTCGATCGTTCATGCCCATTAATTCATCTTTGGAATATCCGAAAAGTCGGCAAACTGGATCATTAAAGAAGATAAAGTTACCAGGAAGGTCTACTTCGTAATAGCCATCTTCGATGTTTTCAAGGATGGTTCGATATTTCTCTTCGCTTTCCCTTAGCATTTCCTCTGCTCGCATATGCTCCGTGAAAAGCTGTGCGTTGGCGACGGCACCAGCAATCTGAGAACCAATGTTTTTAGCAAGCTTTAGATCTTGGTCTGAATAAGCATTCGGTTTGGATGAGCGGAAATGGATGGCTCCGATCACTTGGTCTTTGGAAATTAAAGGAACCGCTATGACTGACCGAAGTCCGGTATCAAAAGCTGTTAAGAGGGTGGGAAAACGGGCCTGTAACTCATTTTTATCCTCTGTTTGGATAATCAGACCTGAGTGTGTCCGCATGACCTCTCCAGTTACTGAGCCCACCAGTGGTAAGATATCTCCAGGTTGACACCCCGGCACATCTATTCCTGAGACATAAGGGACAGTCACAGTACCTTCCTTATAATTAATAATATTAATTGCAATTCCAATGTTGAGCTTATAATTCGCCCAATCTCAGCCATGATTGCATTTTCTTGAGCCAGTCGTTTCGCCATTTCCTCACTGAATCGAAGTGCTTCTTCTGCTTGTTTGCGATCGCTGATGTCGCGGACGTATTCAATGACACCATTCATTTTTCCAGTTGATGTGTCGACAAGGGGAAAGCTAAAAAGATCAAGCCATCCAACAATTTCACCCCTTGCTCCCGCCTTTGGAACAACCTCATAATCACCTTTTCCTGTATTAATCGTTTGATAAGTAGGACAGACCTCACAGCGTTGGCTGCGGCCATGATAGGCTTCATAACATTTCTTGCCGACAAGCGGCATGGCATGGGAATACCACCGTTCCATCGTTGGGTTGACTCGGATAATATTGAATTCATTGTCAAGTATGCTAAGTCCATCTTGGATACTTGTGAAGATACTGGATAGAAAGCGCTCTCCTTCCCTCAAGGACTCCTCAGCACGCTTGCGCTCAGCCATTTCGTCTTGCAATGCCTCAACAACTTTCATGAGTTCTGTGGTTCGTTCCTGAATTCGTATTTCGAGTTCTTCATGAGCTTTGCGAAGAGCTTCCTCCGTCCGTTTGCGCTCGGAGATATCCACGTTGACTTCAGCAACCAGCCATTCCCCCTCACTATTCTGAAAAGGGATGGTGGTCACTTGTATCGGTCTATTTCCCTCTTTCACCAAAGTTTCTTCAGTTACAGCGATACTATTTGTTTTGAGAGCGATTGGAATTCCGCAATCAAGGCATGCTTCACTTCGATCCATGAAGTATTCGTAGCACTTCTTTCCTATAGGGTTGCCGTATACTTTTGCCCACTCCGGGTCAATGTATCGAATGTTAAACTCTGGGTCGATAATATCCAGACCTGTCTTGGTCACACCTAAAATAAACTCCATTTGTTGTTTTAGTGTTTTGATCTCCTCCTCCACCCGTTTGGCAGAAAGAGGTTTGATGATGGCCGGGTCTTTGGACGGTCGAGTTCTTTTTCGATTTGATAAATTATTATTTTTTTTCTTCCTCTTAAGATTTTGGGTTGTCATATTTGTTTTTTCTTCTGATGTCCGTAAATGAATCTTTTCGATTTTTTTCGCCATCCAAATTTAATCTATTGAGGACACAGAACTTCTTAGGATTGGCAAATAAGCAAGTTTTATTCCAAAATGCTCCAAATTTACATAAAGAATCATATTTTTTTTAACTACTTAATATTTAAGATGTTTTTAGATTTTAAAGGGTAAGGAAGTGAACAATTTATGAAAAGTTTGCACAAAAGATGACAACTTTGCACAAACGAGAAAGGATGGAATAATAGAACAATGGAATGATGGATTAGATCCCAATATTCCACTTTTCATATCAATTTAGCTGTTTGAAAAATCATAAAACAATGCCGTTAAATAGGCCTGTCATTCCTGCGGAAGCAGGAATCCAAGTCTTGTTCCTCCAGGCACTGGATTCCCGTTTTCACGGGAATGACACAGAAGAGAGTCTTTTTAAAGAGCTAAAGATTACCACTTTTCCAATATTCCAACATTCCATTATTTTGGTTGGACTTTTTCTTTCATGGCGGCCAATACCTTTTCTGGAGTGATGGGAAGATCTTTGATCCTCACCCCCACTGCATCATAAATGGCATTGGCAATAGCAGGTGCTGTTGGAACCAACCCCGGCTCCCCAATCCCCTTTGCACCAAAGGGTCCGAAGGGATCATTTGTTTCGATCACAATCGTTTCAATATTCGGAACATCCTTGGCTGTCAACATCTTATAATCAAGGAAGTTTGGATTCATCACTTTCCCATCTTTCAGGATGAGTCTTTCGGTCAAGGCATAACCAATTCCCATCGTCGCTCCGCCATAAACCTGGCCCTCGAGGAGCATGGGGTTGATCGCCCTACCCACATCATGGGCAGCAATATATTTTAGAATCTTCACTTGACCGGTTTCCTTATCCACTTCGACCTCTACCCCGTGTGTTCCATAGGCATAGGTGACGGAGAGATTTCCTTTAAATTCTCTGTCTAAATTTTCATTGGGAGGATCATAAAAATACTCAGCCATGACCATGCTTCCGCCAGCGGTATAATGGGCAGCTCTTAATATCTTTCCCAGAGGAGACTTCTTCTCAGGATCTACCTCGAGAAGTTGCTCCTTGACTTTTTTCGCCGCACCTTTGGCTGAATTCCCTGCCACAAAGGTTGTTCGACTGGCATGGGCTCCAACATCCCAGGGGCAGATATCGGTGTCCGTATGGGTGACCACCACATCCTCTACCCTGACTCCAAGTTCTTCAGCAGCGATTTGAGCGATGACCGTATCCGAACCTTGCCCCATATCTGTGGCACCGGTGATGACATTGACGGTTCCGAAATCATCCATCTTGATGATCGTTCCACAACCATCCGATTTATAGACCCGGGCACCTCCACCGACATGGATCATCGAAGCCATCCCAATCCCTCTTCCATCTCTCCTTCCTCGATTCTGTCGCCAATCCAACTTTTGTGCCACAATATCAATACATTCTCTAAGACCGCAGGTGTTAATTTTAAAATTCTGAGGGGTAACTTCACCTGGGGTATTGGCATTTCTCATTCTGAAGTCGAGAGGATCGATCCCGGCCATCTCCGCCAAGATGTCAATCTGGGAATCAATGGCAAAGATAGGCATCATCATGACCGAGGGTGTGGTGGCACCCCATGAAGTGTAGGCGCCATTATCAAGGGTCATTCGAATATCTCGAAATGTCAATCTTCCATCCTTGGTACATCCTTGAGCGATATTAATGATGGCTGGCTGTCTGGGTGAGGTGGCAAAAAATTCCTCTTCACGGCTGAAGAGGATCTTGACAGGTTTCCGTGTCTTATGAGCAAGCAAGATGGCGATGTATTCGAAAGCATAGGTGTCGAGTTTACTTCCAAATCCGCCACCGATCGTCGTTTTGATCACTCGGACCTTTTTATCCTTCAAGCCCATAGCAGCGAGGGCGTCGATGTAATCCCTCTGGGCGAGAGATGGAATCTGAGTGATGCTGTACATAATGAGATTATTTTTCAGGTCGAACAGAGCGAGGCATCCACTCGTTCCCATGCAACAATGAGCAACCCAGGTCACCTTGAAACGATCTTCAGCAATATAGGCAGAGTTCTTTCTCGCCTCCTCCACATCTCCTGCAATAAGCCTCCAGGGGAAATTGAGGACATTGGTCGGTTTCTTCTCCTTGCCACCCACATGTTCCTCATGGATAAGGATTGCACCTTCCTTCATGGCCTCTTCAGGGTCGAATATAGCTGGAAGGATTTCATATTCGACCTTGATGAGATTGAGAGCCTCTTCAGCAATATCAGGATCTGTGGCAGCCACAGCGGCGATCTCATCCCGCAAAGAACAGACTTTATTTGCCTTGAGAGGGACATTGTCTTTATAAACACCAAATTTGATGGAAGGAATGTTGTAGCCCGTTAAAACAGCTTTCACCCCAGAAAGTTTTTCTGCCTTAGAGATATCTATACTTTTTATCTTTGCGTGGGGATATGAGCTGTAGAGGATTTTTCCATAAAGCATCCCTGGGACCTTCAGGTCGTGAATATAGATTGCCTTCCCTGTGACTTTTTCCTCTGCATCCAACTTGGGGATTCGTTTTCCAACGTTGATGAACTCTTCCATGATGACCTCCCATATTCGTCTCTTTGGTTTATTCAGTTTTTTTGTTTCTTTAGTTAACCAAAGAGACCAGACAAACTAAAGAAACTTCTCATCCAGGAGGGCTTTGGCAGAGAGCACCATTCCCGGTGTACAGAAACCACATTGGATGGCTCCATATTCGATGAAGGCCTTCTGGATGGGATGAAGATTGCCTTTCGCATCGGTCAGACCTTCAATGGTGATCACACTCTTTCCATCCACCTCCATAGCAGGGAAGATGCAGGAATTGATCGTTTTCCCATCTAAAAGGACTGTGCAGGCACCACATTCGCCCATGCCGCACCCTTCTTTTGTTCCTGTGAGTTCCAATTTATCTCTCAACAATTGCAGAAGGGTGAGATGAGGTTCGATCTCCATCTGAACCGATTCTCCATTCAAATTAAAGGTGAGAGTCTGTTTCATCGCTTCATTCTCCTTCAGTTAAGAAATAACGTGATTCGTGTCTCGTGAATCGTGATTCGAAGTAAACGTAATTTTGTTACGAATCACCAAGATGATTCACCAGCACTCTATTAACCCATTACCATAGCCTTTCAGGGAAGATAGTCTCTTCAGGCTGGACCACTCTCTCAATCGATTTCATGGCCATCCGTTTTACCAAGACCTTTATCATGTCTCTGCGGTACCAGGCCTCGCCTCGAATGCTATCCCTGGGCTGAGCTTCTTTAGCGGCAGTTTCCGCCACTTCCTCTAAGAGTTCATCACTTAATTTTTTTCCTCTTAAAAGGGCCTCTGCTTTCACTGCCCTCAGTGGCGTTGGTGCCGCGAGAAATAGGGGAGGTTGTACAAAGCATGTCTGTACAGGTGACTTTGCTTTTATCGAGAGAAAGAAGAACAGAGACTCCTAAGATGGGGAGGTCTAAAGCGAGGCGCCTCTGAAGTTTATAGTAAGCAGATCCAGTATTGGGTAAGGGTTTAGGAATGATTAACTCTTTAACCAATTCCCCTGGCTTCAATACAGTTTTCCCTGGGCTTTTAAAAAACTCTTCAATAGGAATGGTTCTATCCTCCTTAAGGCTTTTGATCTTGACCTGAGTTCCGAGAACCAAAAGGGGTGTGGCTGTATCTGCGGAAGGGGCAGCCGTACAAATGTTACCGCCAATGGTAGCCACATTCCGGATCTGGATGGAGCCGAGGAAATCGGTAGCATCGGTTAAGGCGGAGAAATTATTTTTGATCACCTCAGATTTCTCGATCGCCCGGTGAGTGACCATTGGCCCGATGCTCAGGGAGCCATTAAACTTAATTTGGTCGAGACCTGGAATCCCCTGTAAGGAGATGAGGACATCGGGAGACATCGTTTTTTGCTTGATCATGACAATGACATCCGTCCCACCCGCAATCCATTTTGCTTTCTCACCATATTTGGCAAAAAGGGTGAGAGCATCCTCGAGGGTCTTTGGTTTGAAATAATCAAACTTTTTCATAGAAGCCTCCGATACTATCAGTATGATGAAGGAGTTTACAGCATTTAAATTGAATAGGCAAATTTGATTATCATTTCATACTCGTGTTTTTTCATTTCTCACGGTAATCCTTACCCAAATATGCCCTCATGACATCTTTGTCTTCCATCAATGCCTTAGCTTCTCCTTCTAAAGTAATTCTGCCAGTCTCCATGACATAGCCCCGATTGGCGACCTTAAGCGAAGCCTTCGCATTCTGTTCAACAAGAAGGATCGTCGCCCCATCCTCCTGTAACTTCTGGATGACATCGAAGATCTCTATAACCATCAAAGGGGCGAGGCCTAAAGAAGGTTCATCTAAGAGCAACAATTTGGGCCGTCCCATAATCGCACGGCCAATGGAGAGCATCTGTTGTTCACCCCCGCTCAAGGTTCCGGCTTTCTGCTTTTTTCTTGCTTTGAGAATGGGGAAGAGTTTCATTACGTAGTCCAGGTCTTTTTCGATCTCTTTCTTGCTTCCTTTAGAGAATCGGAGGTATGCTCCTAATTCGAGATTTTCTAAGATGGTAAGAGGATTGAATATTTGCCTTCCTTCAGGCACTTGGACGATGCCCAGGTCAACAATTTTTTCTGGAGTGAGGGGAGTAATTTTAAGATTATTGAAGGTGATGGAGCCTGTACTGGCGGGAACCACTCCAGAGATACAGTTCAGGAGAGTGGATTTCCCCGCACCGTTTGACCCTATGAGTGCCACAATCTCTCCCACTTCGATGTGGAGGGAGACGTTTTTCAGGGCATGGATCCCACCATAATAAGTGTTGATATTTTCGATGTTCAGCATTCCTCATTCAACCCCCAGATAAGCTTGGATCACCTTTGGATCCATTTGAACCTCTCTGGGAGTTCCTTCCGAGATCTTTGTACCGTAGTTGAGAACCACTATTTCATCTGAGATTCCCATCACGAGATTCATGTTATGCTCGACCAGTATAACGGTGATGCCTTTCTCTTTGATCCCCAAAATGAGTTCGGACATCTCTTCGGTCTCCTTGATGTTGAGACCTGCCACCGGTTCATCCAAGAGAATCAGTTTTGGTTTTCCAGCCAGGGCTCGAGCGATCTCAAGGCGCTTTTGGTCACCATAAGGAAGGCTCGCACTCAACCAATCTGCTTTTGCTTCGAGGTTGAGGAAACGGAGGAGGGCATACCCCTCTTCTGTTACGATTTTTTCTTCTTTTGCCACCTTCGGCACATGAAGAAGACAACTGAAAAATTCAGATTTGGTCTGGGTATGAAATCCTACCATCACATTCTCAAGGACCGTCATGTTTTGAAAGACTTGGAGATTTTGAAACGTCCGCGTGATACCTTGAAAGGCGATTTGGAAGGGTTTAAGTCTGGAGATTGTCTTTTCTTTGAAGAGAATCTTTCCAGAGGTGGGTGGATAGATACCGGTGATAAGGTTGAGAATAGTCGTCTTCCCCGCACCGTTGGGACCCATGATTGCTGTGATTTCATTTCTTGTCACATCGAAGGATACGTCATTGACGGCGAGAACACCACCAAATGCCTTTCGAAGCCGGTCAACTCTCAGGATAGTTCCGGGATGATTCATTCGTTCCGTTCTTATCCTTCCTCAATCAAGGCTCTAATCTTTCGTCTCCGATAAAAGTTATAGAGACCTACAATAACCCCTTCTGGTAGAGAGACAAGCACTAATGTAAGAATAGTTCCATAAACAATGATGTTATATTTTTCGGCCACATGAAGAATTTCAGAAAGGACTGTCAAAAGGCCGGCCCCAAAGAAGGCTCCCCAAATGCTTCCCATCCCACCTACAATGACCATGGTCACGACTTGGATCGAGTAATAAAAGTCAAAACTTCGGGGGCTGATGAAAGTAAGGTAGTGGGCATAGAGGCTTCCTGAGAGAGAGGCAAAGATTGCACTCAGGACGAAGACTTTTGTTTTGTACTTATCTGTATCCACTCCTAAGGTATTGGCTGCCACTTCGCTCCCATGGATTGCCTTCAAAGCCCTGCCTACTCGGGAGTTGACTAAATTGAGGGAGACAAGAATAGAAAAGAACGCAAAAGTCCAGATGAGATAGAAATTTTTGAAGTCATTATCAAAGATCAGTTTACCTATCGAAAGATTAGGAATTCCCGGGAAACCAGAGGGGCCACCGGTAATTTTATCCAGTTCCACCATAAAGATATTGACGATAATGCTGAAGCCCAAGGTGGCCATCACTAAATAGTGTCCCCTCAATTTTAGAGAGGGGTATCCGACAAAATAGGCAACCACTCCTGTAGCGAACATGGCAATGACCATCGCAGGCCAAGGTGGAAAATGGTATGTTGTTGTAAGAATGGCAGAGAGATAAGCCCCCATTCCATAAAAGGCAGCATGACCTAAGGAAATTTGTCCGGCAAACCCGATCAATAAGTTGAGGCCCACCACCACAATGGTGTTGAGGCCGACCACGTTCATTACAATGAGGTAGTACTTATTCTTTATGAGCAAAGGGATGAGAATGATTAGAAGGGCAAAGATAGCTAAAAACAAATTCTCTCTTTTTCTGATGAAGGGAAACATATCTTTTATACCCGCTCTGCCTCCCCATGACCCAAAAGTCCTGAGGGTTTGAAAAATAAAACAAGGAGGAGGATTAGGAAGGCAATGGCATTCTTAAACTTGGAGGAGATCAAACCTGCACCAAGGGATTCTAGCACACCTAAGATCAACCCTCCTGCAATGGCCCCGGTACTGTTTCCATACCCACCTAAGATGGCGGCAGCAAACCCCTTAAGGGATAACATAATGCCTATATCATAGGAAGTGGTGGTGATGGGGGCGATAATGATCCCCCCCACGGCCCCCAGGCCTCCACTCATTGCAAAGGAAAGAAGGATCATCCGGTTGACATTGATCCCCATCAAAGATGCAGCTCTTCGGTTAAAAGAAACGGCCCTCATCGCTTTTCCAATTAAGGTTCGATGAAAAAAATATTGGAGGAAGACAACGACTCCAATCATGATTGCGAAGACCCAGAGGTGTTGAGGAAGAATGGCCGCACCAAAAATCCGGATCACCTTCTCACCGGAGAAAGAAGGAATGGGCATATTATCAGGTCCCCATACCAGAAGTGCAGTTCCTCGTAATGTGGAGGAAATGCCAATGGTGATAAAAACCAACACAATAATAGCTTTCGATTTTGCCATCCTGATAGGCCCCCTTTCAATGAGGGCTCCGATAACCGTAACTGTCGCGGCGGAGAGGAAGAAAGAAAAGAAGAGGGGGATTTTGAAGAGGGAGTAAAAAGTATACATCATCATCCCCCCCAATGTGACAAATTCAGCTTGGACGAAATTGACAATTCCCGTAGCATTGTGGATGATATTAAATCCGAGGGCAACGAGGGCATAAATGGCCCCAAGAGTTAATCCTGAGATGATATATTGAAAAATTTGTTCGTGTAATTCCATACCCTTCGATATGTGAAAACAATTGCGATTTGAGTGATAGAAATGGCCGGAATCCAATGAATCAACTCCGGCCAATTTCTCATTACTCAACCAGTTTGAATTTACCTTTTCCCGCCCTTACCATAACAATATCTTTGGCTGTCGTTCCAGCGTGGTCTTCGGGAGAGAGGTTGTAAACTCCGCTGAGTCCCACATATCCTTTCATTCCTTCAAGAGTATCCCGAATCTTTGCACGATCTGGTCCAGCCTTCTTAATGGCTTCAAGAAGCAGATAGGCTGCATCCGCTCCATAGGCCACCATCGTTCCTGGAGCTTCCTTAAATCGGGTCTCATATTCTTTTGCATATTCTACAAGTTTCTTCTTCTGGATATCTTTATTAGGGAGTTGATCAGCCACTACAATCTTCGTAGAAGGCATCATCACCCCTTCTGACGCATCACCGGCCAGTTTAAAGAACGTGAGTTCCGCAGCACCATGGCACTGGAATAGAGGAACTTTGATGCCGAGGGCGCGGGCATTCTTTGTGGTGATTCCTATTGGTGGGCCAATTGTCCATACGATAATGGCTTGCGGGTCCTTGGCATTAATACGGGTAAATTGGGGTGTCATATCTACATCTTTGACATCGAAGGTCTCTTTTGCCAAGATCTCAAATCCAAACTTGGTCCCAAGACGGTCCGCAATCGCTGCTCCATCTTTTCCGAATCCGTCAGATGAGAAAAGCAAACCGATCTTCGTGAGTTTATTTTTCTTTAGATACTGGAAAATTCTTTCCATTGCATCCGCCGCCCTGTAAGGTGACTTGAAGATCCATTTTCTGACCGGTGTAATAATCACATCCGATCCTGCATGCATAAAAGTTGGGATTCCCTCCTTTTCAAGGGTAGGGATCATCGCCATCCCCGTATCGGTTCGAGTTGGGCCGATCAGTGCCACAATGGGCTCTGTTTCGATCATTTTCTTGAGAATCATCACTGCTTTGGTAGGATCGCTTTCGTCATCTCCAAGAACCATCTCAACAAGACGGCCACCAACACCTCCCTTTTTGTTGAAATCATCAATGGAGATCATGACAGAATTTTTCTGTGCCACTCCAATATAGGCACCAGGCCCAGTTAAGGAAAATATCCCCCCGATCTTAATGGGCTCAGCACAATAACCCACACCCAAAGAAAAGATACAAATCCCAAAAATGAGAATCAAGAGTAAATTCTTTTTCATAAGTGACCTCCTCTGTTATTTTGTAATGCCTTGATTGACCAAGCATTGATAATGAGATTAACCAACCCCCGCAAAAATGATGGATTGCCAAATTTCTTTAATTGACGAGCATCCCCCCTTCTCATTATAGCACAGACTCGGATTCAGATTCCCCGATTATCAAAGACCCGTTTGCTCTTCCGTTCAGATCTCGGAAGGGCTCCATAGTTAACGACCTCTACCTTGCCGCTCACGAGAATCTGTTTTTTAATTTCTTCCTCAATAGTCCTGGCTAAGGTTGGGTCTTCTGCTGCATTACCGCCTTCCGTCCTTTCCACCTTAATCGTCATATAATCCTTACCATCCTCTTTCCGGTCGAGGTGAATCTGGTACTCACTCCCTACACCCTTTGTGTTGGAAAGGATATGATCAATCTGGCCAGGGTAGATGTTGACTGCCCTGATGATAAACATATCGTCTGAGCGGCCCAGTAATCGGTCGTGCATTGGAAGAATGGAACCACAAGAGCATCGTTTAGGAATGAGTTTGGTGAGGTCTCTGGTACGGTAGCGGATGAGAGGTGCAGCTTCTTTTCGGAGGGTCGTGATCACCATCTCGCCGATCTCTCCAGGTGGAACAGGTTGAAGTGTTTCAGGATTGAGAAGTTCGAGGATATAGTAGTCTGCCCAGTAATGGATGCCTTCGTGATAAATACAGTCAAGACCTGTCCCAGGGCCATAAAGTTCTGTAAGACCAGGAATATCGAAGACGTGCTCGACACCAAGGAGTTCCTTCATCTTCTTTCTCTGTGCATCGCTTGAACGTTCAGAGCCCATAATCAGTTTTTTAAGAGCAATTTTGTCTCTCAGATGCCTCTTTTCCACTTCCTCTGCCATGAGAAGGCCCATCGAGGCAGTGCAGCATAGAACGGTTGATTGAAAGTCTTCTAAGAACTGACATTGCATATCGATATTGCCCGGGCCAATGGGGATGGCCATGGCACCCAATCGTTCCACCCCTAACTGGAAACCAACTCCAGCAGTCCATACGCCATATCCCACAGCAATCTGGACCCGATCCTTCGCGGTCAAACCAGCCATTTCATAACAGCGGGCGAACATATTAGCCCAATCATTGATGTCTTTCTGAGTGTAGCAAAGGACCTTTCTCTTTCCCGTCGTTCCTGAAGAGGCGTGGATTCGGACAATCTTCTCAAAAGGAGCTGATCTTAAGGGAAAAGGGTATCCTTCTTGAAGATCTTTAGAGGTAGTAAAAGGAAGTTTAGAGATATCTTTTAAAGACTTAATATGCTTGGGTTTGACTCCAGCTTCATCGAATCGTTTCCGATAAAATTCGGAACTCTTATAGACATGATTGACCGTCCATTGAAGTCCCTCCAATTGGATTCGATTCAGCTCCCTTTGTGTTCTGATCTTCGGCATAAAAGTCTTTCCCATTTTCACCCTCCTAATTTTTTCGAACTAATGGTATTAAAAAAAATGGATAGAGTCAAGTGAAACCTATCACATTGAAACCTATCACATTAATTCGAACCAACAACATTTGTCACTCTTTGAAAGAAAGGCCAACTCCTTTGCTACGAACTCTCATTTGAAAACGGCAAGAGATCGGAAGATAGGAGTGGTGCCAAGAGCAAAAGACATTCTATCTCTTTTGCTCGATCACCCTCTGGCATGCCTGGGAGATCTCTTGAAGTCGGGAGAGGGATGCCACATGTGCGGCCGCAAGGTGAAGATTATGGAGTCCAGCAGGGATATGTTCAAGAAAAGCTTTATGCCCTTTCTTGAGGCCCAAGAATCCATAGGCTCCGAGGGCTTGCATGAGACGCTGTGCCGAAGCTTCCCAGAAAGTGTTCTGGAAAGTAGCCCAATCAAGATCCCATTTCGATAGCCCGTAATAAAAAGAGAGGAGTTCGTCACACTCACTGTTGGAAAAATCGACATAGGGATCGCAGAGGAGCGAGCCAAGATCGTAGAAGGGGCTTCCAAAGCGCATTCCCTGAAAGTCGATGAGGAAGGGTTCTTCATCACGAATCATCACGTTCTGGGATTGAAGATCCCGGTGCACGAGAGAGCGCCTTGTTCCTGCAAGACGTTCTGACAGGCTGGAAAGCTCTGCCTCGAGTTCCTGTTCGAAGGAAGGCTTAAGTTCAATCCCGCAGACATCCCTGACAAAATGATTTCTGAAGTAGTCCCGCTCCCAGCGATAGAGATCAGGACCAAAATCCTCCATGAGCCTCACACGCCCCGAAGGGAAATCCTTTTCAGGGAAGGAATGAAGTCTGTGCACGATGGTAAGAATCTTCTGGTAAAGGGTTCGTCGAGTTTCCCAGAGAGTTTTTCTGAGAGACCAGAGGTCCGTATCTCCGAGGTCTTCCATCATGATGAGACAGCCGGCTGGATCGTGGCGGATCAGTCGGGGTGCCGGGACATTGATGTCACGGAGAAATGTCCCAATGTCTGCATAGTATGTGTTCTCTACACGCTTCGGATCGTAATGGAGCAGGATGGCTGAATCCTTGCGGTTCCATTTCAGCCTGAAGAAAGTCCGGTCCGAACCTCTCCCCTCAAAGGGAGAAAGTTCTATCGAGACGGACTCTGAAAGGCCCAGGGCCTCTCGGCTAAAATCGATCATGTCTTCCTGTGATGTCATCGTCCCACATTTCCAATTGGAATAATGGAATGCCCGAAGGACGGTGGTTTGATTTCTCTTGTTTCTCTGGTTCATTTAGTTAACTAAAGAAACTAAAGAAATCGGATAGACCAAATTACCAATATTCCAACATTCCAACTATCTTCTGGCTTTCAGATTTTTGTAGGCTTCGACGGAACCGATGTCGTGCCACTCGCCTTCGTCTATGACGATTCCCCGGATAGATCCCGGTTTTCCAACGATTCTTCTGATAAAGGCGGGAATGATGGATTCGATTTTGCCGGCTTCAAGAAACTGAAGGATCGATGTCTCCACAGCATAGATGCCAGTAAATTGGCAGCTTTGAATTCCCGGGTTTCCCAGGGTGTGCCGAAGATCACAGATCTCACCAGCCTCATTGATGTTCACATTCGGAAGAGGACCGCTGCTTCTCAGGGCAAGTGTTACCTCGGGTCGCTTCTGTTCATGGACTTCAAGGAGCCGCTGCAAGGGAAGATCGGTCATCACATCGCCGTTGTAGCAAAGAATGGCCTTGTCCTCATCCAGGAGATCTTCAATATTTTTCAGTCCCCCTGACGTGTCCAGAAGGATTGGTTCATGGCGAAAAATTATGGGCACACCGCGCCATAACCTGTCAGGAAATTTCTTCGAGTAGACTTCCGGGCAATGATGGGTGTTCACGATGAAGCAATCCACGCCAACTTTCAGGAGATGATCCATCGCGTAGGTGATAATGGGACGTCCTCCGATCTCCAGGAGAGGCTTCGGGCATCGCTCCGTCAGAGGCCGAAGCCGTGTCCCCAACCCTGCCGCTAGGATGAAGGCTGTCTTGAATCGTCGTCCTTTCAATTTAATGCCTCACTTAGATGTGAGTCTCTCGCAGAACACTCCTTTCCATTATTCCATTATTCAAAATCCCTATGTCTCTTTCTTTCCGAACTCCGGGTCAATTTTCACCAGCGCTGTCACGATGAACCCCGGGATCGTTGCGGCCATGATCCAGAGAAAGAAGTTCTGATAGCCCAGCTGCTCCTGGAGCCAGCCGCTCGCCATAGCCGGCACCATCATACCCAGGGCCATGATCCCCGTGGAGATGGCGTAGTGGACCGTTTTATAATCTCCCTCCGATACCATGATCATGAACATCGTGTAGGCCGTAAAGCCAAAGCCGTAACCGAATTGCTCCACAGCAACGCAGAGGTTGATCAAATAGAAATTCTCAGGCATGGCCTGCGAGAGATAGACAAAGGCGAAATCCGGTAGATGCATAACGCAGACCATGATCCAGATCCAGAATTTGAGCCCTTTTCTGTAAATGGCATACCCGCCAAGAAGCCCTCCCAGCATGAGTGCAATGACACCTACTGTGCCGTAGATGATTCCCACCTCTGAGGTGGTGAGCCCCAGTCCGCCCTTTGAACGTGGGTCGAGCAGAAAGAGTGCTATGATCTTGATGAGCTGGGTCTCCGCGAGTCGGTAGAAGAGAAAGAAAGCAAGAATGGTGACGATACCCTTTTTCCTGAAGAAGAGGCCGAAGATGTGGAAGAATTCCCGAGTGAAGGACGTCGAAGGGTTGGGCTTAGCTGGATGGTCCGTAGCCGGATAGGGAAGAACAAAAAAATGATAAAGGAAGAGGGCTGCAAAGACGGCAGCCGCCACAAAGAAGGTGATGGACCATGCTTGCGGGATATCATGACCGCTTCCTTCAAGAAAGCCTGCAAAGATGACGAGCCCGCCCTGGGTCGCAATCATGGCGATGCGGTAGAAGGTCGTTCGCACCCCAACAAAGGCGGCCTGGAGATGCTCCGGGAGGCCCAGCATATAAAAGCCGTCGGCGGCGGTGTCATGGGTTGCCGAGCTGAAAGCCATAAGCCAGAAGAAGGCAAGGGTATACTGGAAGAACCGGGCAGCCGGGATGAAGAACCCAATGCAGGCCAGTGACGCCCCGATGAGGAGCTGCATCAGAAGGATCCAGTAGCGCTTCGTCCTGAATAGGTCGACAAAGGGGCTCCAAAGCGGCTTGATGACCCAGGGGAGATAGAGCCAGCTTGTGTAAAGGGCGATGTCGGTGTTTGAGATGCCAAGACGCTTATAGAGGACCACCGAAACCGTCATCGCCATGATGTAAGGAATTCCCTCGGCAACATACAAAGAGGGAACCCAGGCCCAAGGATTTCGCGATGTCGGTTTCTGTTTTAACATACTCTTGCCACTGGAATACTGGAAAAATGGAATATTGGAATATTGGTTTAACCCACAATCAAAAAGAAGAGACCATGCTCTTTCACTTTTTTACTCTTTTCCCATTATTCCACCATTCCATTATTCCAACCATCCTCTTTATCAATAGAACTTCTTTATTTCTATGCCCCAAAAATAATGCTTCAGGATTTCCTCTGTTGAAAATCCCTTGGTGGCCATGACAGCAGCGCCGATCTGGCAGAGTCCCACGCCGTGTCCCCAGCCGGCACCATGAATGGTAAATCGCTCAATTTCCCCGTGAGGATTATATTTCACCTTCACAACGAATGCACTGCTGAGAAGGTGACTACGGGAGAACCAGCGCCTTATTTCGAGCTCCTTTCCCACGATAATGTTTTTCTTCGAACCGACGATTTTCAACCGCGAGATCCTGCCTGAAGGGCCACGGCTAAGGGGTACGATTTCCTTCAGAGTTCCGAAATCAAAACCCGATTTTTCTCGTAAAATCTCTTCAAGTTCTTCCCTGGAATATTCTATCGTCCAGCGGAAAAAACTTTTTGTCTCGCGGTCATAGTCAAGAAGGATTTTTTCGAGAAGACGTTCGTCTTTTGTGTTGCAGTAGGCCTCGTGGTCTGAAAGGATCCAGGCAGAAGCTTCTTCCTCCGTCCTGATCGGACGATTAGGGATTGATGCGTCCGAAACACTTGTTAGATAAGGGATTTGTTTATCATCCCAGGCCGACGCGACCTCTTCTGTTAATCCTCCGCAAGCCTTGGAATATCGGGCATCACAGATTTTATCCTGATAGGTGATCACCATTCCGCGGGTTTCCCGGACAGCTTCTTCGGCCTGTTTGGATATGATTTTCGTGATGCCCTGGTAGCGCTGGCAGTGGTCATCAGCGCAGACATCAAAGAAGTCGTGGTCCTCGCGGTCATACCAGCGTATCACCTCTCCTTCCTTTTCAATGATCTTCCTCACCCTTGTGGATGTTTCTTTTGTTTTTTCCCTACGACCGAGGCCAGCCAGAAGCCAGCTTCGGGATAGTATTGCGTGAGCCTTCAGAAATTCTATGGGAGCTTCAGCATTCATCTCCGAGGAGATCACACTTGTGAGGTAATCCTCCAGGGGAATTTCATTGATAGCAATGATCGTTCCGTCATTGCGAGCCTGAAGGATTAGGTTCCCTTGAAAGGTCTGATCTTCTTTCCTCTCCCAGTGGAAGCGGCTTCCAATGGTGACGTTAAATAATTTGAAGGTCGAATCTTTAAGTCCTGTAAGCCTGATCAATGGAGAACGGCAGATTTCATGATGGGCCTCACCAGTGAGTACGATCATTCCCGCCGTAGCCTTTGCTGAAAACCGGCCTGATACAGGACCGAATCCATCCCCGCGGAAATTTCCATCCAGACGACCGAAGATTTCGGTCTGCCGGTCCATAATCCCCACAGTGATCTTCGGCTGATTTTTCACTGGTTTAGTCTATAAAAAGGATTCTAAGGTTCCTCAGAATAAGGATTTATCATTCCGCCTTCCGAATTCTATATTCCGCAATTGGGTTGCCCCTTGAACCCTTCTTTTGTTTATTCTTTTTCGAGGGTGTTGTCAATTGGAGAGTTTCCTGAAATTTTAACTTCCAAAAAGTTTGAGTCCGGTGTATATTCAAAACCATAATTAGTGGTTCGCAACACTACCCATGATGGTCGGATAACTAAAACGAGAAAAGCTTTGGGACTTTGATAGATATCAGCATCAATGCTGCTCACATGGGTCATGGATATACTCTGATAGAGATTGCGCATTCTTTGCGAATTCATTATACTACCGTCAGCAAGGTGATAGCGAAGGCAGCAGTAAGCAGAAAGTGATATTTCAAGACATGACCTTATGTCCTATATACAATGCGCGTTCGCAATGCACCAAGGAAGCAGTTTCGAAACTTTAATGTTCAATCGAGCTATTTCGACAAAGCCGCTGACAAATAATGGGAAAGGAGCAGCCATGAGAACGTATTGTCTTGTCTACTTTCTTGCCTTTGCGATGTTCGGCCCAGTAGTTTTTGCCAACGGCGCAGAGGAGGTGCGGCCGCTGCCAAAGCGGCAGGAGGGCACTTTTGTTGCACTTGATTTCCGGTTTCAAAGCGGCGAAACCCTGCCGGAGCTGAAGCTTACCTACACAACCTTCGGCACACCACAGCGAGATTCCTCTGGCAACATCACCAATGCCGTGCTCCTATTGCACGGCACAACAGGCACGGGCGCGAACTGGCTTGCACCATCGCTCACCGAGGCGCTCTTCCGAGAAGGGCAGCCGCTCGATGCCGGCAAATACTATCTTATTCTTGCTGACAGCATAGGCCTGGGCCGGTCCGCGAAACCCAGTGACGGCCTAAAGGCCAAGTTTCCTCATTACGGCTATCGCGATATGGTGGACGCTCAATACCGACTCGTCACTGAAGGTCTTGGTATTAAACACCTTCGGCTGATCCTTGGTACCTCGATGGGCGGAATGCATACGTGGCTTTGGGCTACGCGCTACCCTGACATGATGGACGGCGCGGTTGCCATTACGAGCCAACCCGTGGAGATCTCCGGAAGAAACCTACTCTGGCGGCGGGTCATTGTGGAGGCAATCCGCAACGACCCTGACTGGAATGGCGGCAACTACACAACACCGCCGACTCGCTTTGCCTCCATCGTCCCCATCTTCACACTCATGGTGGACAGCGCCATTCATTTGCAGGAGATCGCGCCGACCCGCGAGAAGGCCAACGCGTACTATGACCAGATCGTGCAAAGTGCGAAGTGCCTCGACGCCAACGACTACCTGTATCGCTGGGAAGCCTCAGCCGACTACAACCCAGGGCCTGACCTCGAGAAGATCAAGGCGAGATTCCTCGCGATCAACTTTGCAGACGATTTGCTCAATCCGTCTGAGCTCAAGGTCATGGAACGTAAGATGCCGAGGGTGATGAAGGGTAGCTCTATTCTCATTCCCCCGGGAGGCAAGACCCTGGGCCATCAGAACCAGTCAAAGGGAGCGTTGTGGGGACCGTATGTCGCGGAATTTCTGAGGCAGTTGCCGTGACACAATCCCCACCTCGGTCGGGTTTCTTTGCCACGACTTCGGGTCGGGTAGTCGTAATAAAGTATTTTTCTTCCATTCTTGAAATTGGGATGTTCGTGCAGAATGTGCTTGATTAATCCCCGAATCATCAATCTTTCCTAAGAGCATACAGAGTCTTTCCCGCAAAAAATCTTTTCCTTCCGATTCGATCTTGAGATGAGAATGCGATTTCTTTGAAATTCTCACTTCCAAAAACTTTAGGCGTGGTTTAAAATACAAACTATGGGAGAGGGGGCGAAGTTAAGGGGAAATTAGGGACTCCATATTATTTTTCAAGCGTTCTTATCATTAATGTACTGTAGATAGAAAAATTTCCTTTGGTCAACCCAAAGAGCCAAGAGATGACTTGATCCCTTTTGCCTATATCCATGGTTGGCTCAGTGATGTTCTAATCGGCCCGTAGGGCAGAGTTCCACGGGCTTGCCCGTGGGTGAATGAGAGCGGCGGCGATAGGGTATAATGTATGCATGGAGACACGAGTATCAGGACACAGTGTGTATCGGACGGA
>JBEKWN010000087.1:0-22101 GCA_049513055.1 Thermodesulfobacteriota bacterium | reverse complement strand
CTCCGCTGGTGACGCCTACCTCACAGATTGTGGGGGTTCAGGCGGTTCTCAATGTTTTATTTGGTCGTTATAAGATGGTATCGATGGAGACGCAGGATTATGTGTATGGTCTTTATGGGAGGTCTCCGGTACCTATTTCTGATGAGATCAAGAAGTTGGTGTTGAAAGGGTATAAAAAAGGCAAGGAGCCGATTACGTGTCGGCCTGCGGATTTGATTGAGCCGGAGATGAAGAAGGTTAAGGAGGAGACGAGAGGATTGGCTAAAGACCTATGTGATACTCTGGTCTGTGCTCTTTTCCCTCAGACAGGGACCCAATTTTTGAAGTGGAAGTATGGATTGGAGCCCATGCCGGACAAGGTGAAGCCCAAGACCTTAGAAGATGTGAAAAAAGAGGATGAAGCCATCGCTAAAGCCAAGGCAGAAGCCCAAAAGAAAACAGCCTAAAAGGGTGGTAGATTTTTATCTTGACAAAAGAAATATGTAAGTGGTAGCGTTTATGCACTATTCTAATATAACAATATAACTCTTTGATTTAATAAGTAATTTCTTATTCAATTGAAAAATTAAAGTTTTTGTGTTACCGTTAACGCAAGAATATGCATAAGAAGATTACCATTAAAGATATTGCCCGAATGGCCAATGTCTCGCACACCACAGTCTCAAGGGCGCTTAATAATAAATCTCGTATCAAGAATGAAACGAAAGAAAAAATCCTCGCTATTGCAAAAGAGTTAAAATATAGGCCAAATTTCATTGCCAGAAGTCTGGTAATGAAAAAAACCAAAACATTGGGCCTTGTCATCACTAATATTGCCAATCCTTTTTATACAGAATTAGCGCAAGGCATAGAGGCGACGGTAAGAGGATTAGGCTATAACATCATCTTCTGTAGTACCCATTCTGATCTTTCAGCTGAGAAACATTATATTGATATGCTCCGAAGCAAAGGGGTAGATGGTATTATCTTCTCCTCTGCCCACATGGACGACCCAAACATCCTTGTCTTGGCAGAAGAAGCTTTTCCTATTGTATTGGTCAATCGAAGGACCTATCATCCCATCGTGAGGGAAAAAGTAGATTACGTGGGAATAGATAATATTCTTGGGGGATTTTTAGCTGTCGAACACTTGATAAGACTCGGGCATCAACGGATAGGAATCATCGGTGGATCTTCAGAGTCCTCTGTTGGTTTTGAACGTTTGGAAGGGGGAAAAAGAGCACTGTCCACCTATGGTTTGGAGGCGATGGGCGACTATTTTTTGGAAGGTGATTTTTTAAAGGGATCAGGTTATCGGGGAGGGAAGGAATTTCTTAAGATGGCCGAACCTCCCACTGCCATTTTTGCCACCAATGATTATATGGCATTAGGGACTTATCAAGCCATTGTTGAAGAAGGTCAGAAGGTTCCAGAAAATATCGCATTAATTGGGTTTAACGACATCGAATTTACAGCGATAAAAGGGGTTGAATTGACAACCATCGGCCAAAAAAAATATGAGATGGGCGCTCTTGCCGTAAAGATATTAGTCGAGAAGATCGAAGGGGGTGAAAGTAAACCTTCGACAAAAGAGATTTTTTTAAAGCCCGAATTGATCATCCGAAAAACCTGTGGTTTTCATTTAAGGGGTTATCAACGGAAGGTGGTAGAGACACAGTTCGATTAAACTTTACTGGGTCACCCCCCTTATCAGGGAGAAAGGATGTCAAAATAGAAGAGAGGAGGGGATTTTATGAGAAGGAAGAAGATCTCCATTATCGGTGCAGGATTTGTAGGAGCCACAGCGGCGCACTGGGCTGCTGAAAAGGAACTTGGTGACGTGGTTTTAGTGGATATCCTCGAAGGGATTCCTCAAGGCAAGGCGCTTGACCTCTTCCAAGCAGGACCTGTCGAAGGTTTTGATGCGAGGGTCAGTGGTTCTAATGGATTTAAGGAGACAAAGGATTCTGATGTGGTCATCGTCACCTCAGGCATTCCTCGAAAGCCAGGGATGAGTCGGGAGGATTTACTGGAGATCAATAAAAAGATCATCGAATCGGTGGTGGCGCAAGTAGTTGAAAAATCTCCACAGACGATTCTCATCATGGTGACCAATCCTCTGGATACCATGACTTATCTGGCTTTTAAAAAGAGTGGGTTTCCCAAACAAAGGGTAATGGGGATGGCTGGGATCCTCGATACAGCACGATTCAAGGCTTTCATTGCGATGGAATTGGGTGTTTCGGTGGAGGATATCCAGGCGCTCTTATTGGGAGGGCATGGTGACGAGATGGTTCCCCTCCCGAGATATACCACAGTCAGTGGTATTCCGCTTTCCCAACTTCTTCCTAAGGAAACGATTGATCGTCTCGTCGATCGAACTCGTAAAGGCGGTGGAGAAATCGTCAATCTCCTCAAGACAGGAAGTGCTTTCTACGCCCCTTCTGCGGCGGCCATCCAGATGACAGAGGCCATTCTCAAAGATAAGAAGAGAATCCTCCCTTGCTGTGTCTATCTCGATGGGGAATACGGACTGAAAGATATCTGTTTTGGCGTTCCCATTAAATTAGGAGCTAATGGTGTGGAGGCAATCATTGAACTCCAATTGTCCGACGAAGAGAAAAAATTGGTTGCCAAGTCCGCAGAGAGTGTAAAAAAGAGCATTATGGATTTGAAGCTATAACTCGTGAATCGTGAAGCGTAAGGGGTAAAGAGTAAAAAATTCTTAACTGTCTGCGAGTCACGAATCACGAGTCACGATTTACTCAAGGTAAGAAAGGCAAAAGAACATGCGAGAGATCAATGTGAACTTGATCACTGAGAAGGTGAGAGACCTTTGCATGAAGGCCAACACCGATCTCGGAGAAGATGTGTTTCAAGCCTTTGATCGGGCGATGGAAAAGGAAGAGTCTCCCTTGGGGGTTGAGATATTAAAGGAATTAAAGGAGAATGCTCGAGTAGCGAAGGAGGAGAATGTCCCGATTTGTCAGGACACAGGTTTTGCTGTGGTATTTGTGGAATTGGGACAGGATGTTCATTTGGTTGGTGGAAATCTGAATGAAGCCATCCAGGAGGGTGTTCGTCAAGGATATCGGGATGGGTATTTGAGAAAATCTATTTGTCATCCTTTCACAAGAGTTAATACCGGAGACAATACACCTGCTATCATCCATACAGAACTGGTTCCTGAGGATAAAATTAAAATTACCGTGGCGCCCAAGGGTGGTGGCAGTGAAAATATGAGCCGAGTAACAATGCTTACCCCATCGGATGGGATCGAGGGTATCAAACGTTTTGTGGTTCAGAGAGTTAAGGAATCAGGATCGAATCCTTGTCCTCCAACCATTATAGGAGTCGGGATTGGAGGAACTTTTGAACAGGCTGCACTCCTCGCGAAGAAGAGTTTGCTTAGATCCCTTGGAAGCAAGAATCCGGATCCAGATTTGGATAAATTAGAATCGGAGATCTTGACTGAGATCAATCATCTTGGTATTGGGCCGCAAGGATTAGGAGGACGAACTACCTCTTTGGCTGTTCATATTTTAATGATGCCATGCCATATTGCTAGTTTCCCTTTAGCAGTGAACATTCAGTGCCATGCACAAAGGCATAAAGAAGTAGTGATATGAAAAGGAGCGGCCAAAGGTCTTGAGGATAGAGGATCGGAAACTACGTTTCCTTGGGGCATTTAAACCTTGAGCGAAGCGCTCCTCGAGCAGAGTGTTCCTCAAACAAAGTGCTCCTTTTGCGGAGGTTATATGAGTGGACCCATTCGATTGAAACCGCCACTAAGCGATGAGGATGTGGAAAAATTAAAAATTGGTGACCGGGTCGTAATCAGTGGAATCATCTACACAGGAAGGGATGCTGCCCATAAGAGACTTTTCGATCTATTGAAGGAGGGGAAGGACCTTCCCATTGATATCAAAGGTCAGATCATCTATTATGTGGGTCCCACACCTGCTAAACCAGGGCAGGTCTTTGGATCAGCGGGTCCCACGACCAGTTATCGTATGGATGCTTACTCCCCTTTGTTGATCGAGAAAGGACTTAAAGGGATGATTGGTAAGGGGATGCGATCTGATACGGTGAAAGAGGCGATGAAAAAGTTTAAAGCAGTCTATTTCGCTGCAACAGGAGGGGCTGGGGCCCTTCTGGCCAAACGGGTGAAAAGGGCTGAGATAGTGGCCTATGAAGATCTAGGACCAGAAGCGATCCGGAGATTAGAGGTGGAAGACCTTCCAGTGATTGTCGTCAATGATATAAAAGGAAATGACCTTTATATTGAAGGGGAGAAAAAATACCGGAAAGAATAAATCTAAGCCGACAGGTTTGCATTTTATAGTTTAATTCGTCAAAAACGGGTGGGGAAAATATGGAAGTTATTAAACCGGGGTCATTGAAAGCATGGCTAATGCTTCCTCGTTTCCAATTTTTACCTCTTACAGTCATCCTCGTTTCTTTAGGAACAGCCATTGCTTCCTATGAAGGTTATTTCCATTTTGGTCATTTTCTCTTGGCCATGATTGGCTCCATCCTTGTTCATATGACAGTCAATGTGATCAATGATTACCACGACTTTGTGGATGGGATTGATCTGAACACTCAAAGGACTCCTTTTAGTGGAGGGAGTGGTGTGCTTCCTTCAAATCTTTTACGACCCAAACAAGCCTTCTGGTTTGGGACCATCTGTTTGCTCCTTGCGATGGTGATTGGGTTCTATTTCGTGATGATAAAGGGGTGGCTACTTTTCCCCCTCCTTCTCCTAGCAGGATTCTCTGCCTACTTTTACAATGTTTACCTTTCCAAATGGTTCATGGGCGAAATTTTTGCAGGTCTAAGTTTCGGGCCTTTACTCATCCTGGGCTCCTATTATGTGCAGACAGGAAGATATAGCTGGGAGACGTTATTTGCATCTCTTGCGCCAGGGATACTCACCTCGAATCTTCTTTTTTTAAATGAGTTTCCAGACTGGGAGGCAGACCAGAAAGGAGGGAGAAGGCATTTTGTCATCTCCCTGGGGAAAAAGGATGCAAGTTACCTCTTCGTGGCTTTGCTCTCTGTATCTTATCTCTGCATTATTGCCGGAGTTCTTACAAAGATGATGCCGGTGTTGACACTCATTGGGCTTGGAACAATAGGGTTTGGATGGAAGGCCGCTAAGGGAGCGTTGAAATATTATGATAATAGCGAAAAGCTGGTTCCGATATTGGGCGCGAATGTCATTACGATCCTTGGAACACAAGCCCTTTTGGCTGTTGGATATGTGATTGCCATGCTCGTTTTGTAATAAAAAGTATTTTATTATTAATATATAAGATTTTTTTCATCCCCGGAGATTAATCATGAAAATTGAACTGACAAGACAGAAAGTTCACAATGAATTTGCAAAGAAGGTAGAACTAATCAGCGGACAAAACCTATTTGCCTGTTACCAGTGTGGGAATTGTACAGCCGGATGTCCAGTTGCCTTTGCCATGGAGGTTGGTCCCCACGAAGTCATTCGATATACGCTGCTGGGTTTGGAAGAGGAGGTTCTTGGAGTCAATACCTTCTGGCTATGTGCTTCTTGTCTCCAATGTACATCGAGGTGCCCTAAAGGAATTGATATTGCCAGGGTGATGGATGCGTTGAGAATGGTGGTTCTGAGAAAGAAGGAGAGAAAGGATCATATTCAGATTCCAGAATTTCCAGAGGGATTTTTAGAAAAACTCCCCCAGATTGCGTTTGTCAGCGGATTCAGGAAGTTTCTTTCATAAAATTTCTTCTTCTGTCATTCCCGCATAAGCGGGAATCCAGAAATGGATGGGGAGGAGATGGATTCCTGCTTTCGCAGGAATGATACAGGCAGAATAGATAGAAGATTAATGGATGGAGCTTAAAATGGATTATCTTTATTTCCCAGGGTGTACCCTTTATACCAAGGCGAAGAATTTTGATCAGACCGCTCGAAACTGTTCCCTTCTTCTTGGATTTGAATTAAAGGAACTCAAAAATTGGACCTGTTGCGGGGCTACTTTCCCCCTGGCCACCGACAATATCATGGCTCTTCTCCCGCCATCAAGGATTCTTGCGACAGCGAGGGAGGAGGGAACTGCTCTGACTACTCTCTGCTCCGTCTGTTATAACGTGATCAAAAGGACGAACCGATTGATTCAAGGGGATGGGGAGAAAAGGGATAAGATCAACAATTTTATCGAGAAGAACTATCAGGGAGATCTTCAAGTCCTTCACTACTTAGAAGTCCTAAAACAAAACATTGGGTTTTCTCAACTCAAGGAGAAGGTGAAGAAACCGTTGGCAGGGCTCAAGGCGGCTGCCTATTATGGATGTATGCTCCTCCGACCCTTTGAAGAAATGGAATTTGATGACAAGGAGAGGCCGACGATCTTTGAGGACTTCCTGGAGACCCTGGGAGCGACGGCGGTTGATTTTCCTTATAAGATCGAGTGCTGCGGATCCTTCCAATCCGTGGGCTCACCCGATGTGGCCACAGAATGTGCTTACAAAATTCTCGGCTCGGCCATTAAAAACGGAGCAGAGGCGATGGTTTCCACGTGTCCGATGTGTACGTTTAACATCGATCACAAACAATCTGATATCAAACAAAAATACTTGGATTTTAAACCGATCCCAGTATACTATTTTACGCAATTGCTGGGGATGGCAATGGGACTTGATTATCAAACGTTGGGATTTGATCAGAATGCCGTTGACCCCATACCCCTTCTAAAAGAGAAAGGACTTCTATAAATGGGAGATAACGGAGTATTTGTAAAAAAGGCGATGGTGATCGGTGGAGGAATTGCTGGGATCTCTGCATCGATTGACCTGGGGAATGGAGGGTATGAAGTGGTCCTGGTGGAGAAACTTCCTTCTATCGGAGGACGCATGCTTCAGCTTTCTGAAACCTTTCCAACGCTCGATTGTGCACAGTGCACCTTAACTCCCAAAACCGTGGAGACAGGTCAACATCCTCATATCAAACTTCTCACCTATTCTGAGGTCGATAGCGTTGAGGGAAAGGCTGGAAATTTCAAGGTTAAAATTCGAAGAAAAGCAGCTTATGTGGATTGGGATAAATGCAATGGTTGCGGCCTCTGCCAGCAGAAATGCCCATCCAAGAATCCATCTGAATTTGATCGGGGCATGGGATTGGGAAAAGCCATCTATACTTTGTCGCCCCAGGGCGTCCCAAATAAGCCTGTGATCGATCCAAACCATTGTCGTTATTTTCTGGAAAAGAAATGTAAGGTTTGTGAGAAGATCTGTCCGGTTGGAGCGATTGACTATGAACAGCAAGATCGTTTTGTTGAAGAGAGAGTAGGGGCGATTATTACTGCAGTGGGTTTTGATTTGATCCCTAAAGAACGTTTTGGTGAATATGGGTATGGTGACGTTGCGGATGTCATCGATGGGCTTGCCTTTGAAAGACTCAATTCTGCATCCGGACCCACCACGGGTGAGATTCGAAGACCTTCAGACGGCAAAATCCCTAAAGAAGTGGTTTTTATTCAATGTACAGGGTCAAGAGATCCTGAACGTTATATGCCTTACTGCTCCAGGGTTTGCTGTATGTATACGGGCAAGCATGCCCGACTTTATAAACACAAAGTCCACGATGGGCAAGCTTACATCTTCTATATGGATATTCGCTCAACAGGAAAAGGATATGAAGAATTCATCCAGCAGGGGATGGAAGAAGAGGGGATCCTTTATTTGAGAGGAAGAGTTTCTCGAATCTTTCGAGATGGAGAAAAGGTCATCGTCTGGGGTGTGGATACATTGACGGGGAAAAAAGTTGAAATTTCTGCGGACATGGTGGTATTGGCGACAGCGATTATTCCTCAGAAAGATACGAAGGATCTGGCCAGCAAGCTGGGTATTAAGACTGATGAATACGGATTCTTAACAGAAGCCCAGAGAAAATTAAGACCTGTTGAAACTGATATTGAAGGAATTTATATTGCAGGTTGTGCCCAAGGACCAAAGGATATTGCCGATGCAGTGGCCCATGCCAATGCAGCAGCAAGCAAAGTCCAGGGTTTGTTTGCACAACACTGAAAGCCGTAAACCGTGAGGTGTTAGGCGTAAAGTGTGGAAGTGAAAATGATTTATATTTAACACCTTACAATTTACGCTTCACGCCTTACGTATTTTGGATGGCATTATGAGAAAGCTCGGTGTTTTTATCTGCCATTGTGGAGTCAATATTGCTGGAACCGTAGATGTCAAATCGGTCGCTGAAAAGGTAGGCAAGATCGAAGACGTGGCCCACAGCACCGATTACATTTACATGTGTTCCGAGCCAGGACAGCAGATCATCCGAGAGGCCATTCGTGAAAAAGGTTTGGATGGGGTGGTGGTTGCCTGTTGCTCACCCAGTATGCATGAGAACACCTTTCGTAAGGCTGTCAAATCTCAAGGGATGAATCCCTATCTGTGTGAGATTGCCAACATCCGAGAACAGTGTAGTTGGGTCCACCAGAAGG
Organism: Thermodesulfobacteriota bacterium; assembly: GCA_049513055.1. Taxonomy (GTDB): domain Bacteria; phylum Desulfobacterota; class BSN033; order BSN033; family UBA1163; genus UBA1163. Next base: position 13,630 of record JBEKWN010000087.1, on the reverse strand, counting down.
AGAAGGAGGGGGCAACTCAAAAAGCAGAAGAGATCATCAAGGCTACCCTTCAAAAGGTAAGAAAGAATGAAATGTTGGAGGCCATCGCTGTGGCCATCAACCGAAGGGTGTTGGTGGTCGGTGGCGGAATTGCCGGAATCACTGCCTCCCTCGATCTGGCCGAAGGTGGTTACGAAGTTTTTCTTCTGGAGAGAGAAACTGCTCTGGGTGGTCACATGGCCCAATTGTCAAGAACCTTTCCAGATCTCGATCCTGCCTTCAGTGGTCTCCTCTCAAAGGCATTGGAGGTGGAGAGGCATCCAAAGATCCATCTTCACTGTTATTCAGAATTAGAAGATGTGAAGGGCTATGTGGGAAATTTCGAATTAGTCATCCGTAAAAAAGCAACTTCTGTGGATGGAGGAAGGTGCACAGGATGTGGCCTCTGTATAGAGAATTGTCCTGTGGAATATGTTTCAGAGTTTGAGAGGGGGATGGGTATACGAAAAGCGATTGATACCCTCTACCCTTCGAGTGTTCCAAACAAGCCTGTGATTTCTCGTGAACATTGCCGATATTTCATAGATGGGAGTTGTCATCGATGTGAGGAAGTTTGTCCTGAGAAAGCCATCAATTTAAAACAGGAAGATGAGCAGATTTCAGAGAAGGTCGGAGCTATTGTGGTCGCAACAGGATACGAACTTTATCCCAAGGAACAATTAGGCGAGTACGGATACGGTGAAATCCCGGATGTGATCGATGGCCTCGCCTTTGAACGAATGCTTTCGCCCAATGGTCCCACGAAAGGGAAAATCATTCGGCCATCTGATGGGAAAGTGCCCAAGGAGATGGTCTTTATCCAGTGTGTGGCTTCGAGGGATCCAGACCGGTACATGCCATACTGCTCTCGAATCTGCTGTATGTATACGGCCAAGCATGCAAAAATTTATAAAGAGCAGGTTCCAGACGGGCAGCCCTATATTTTTTATATGGATATTCGCTCAGATTGCAAAGGCTACGAGGAGTTCCTTCAGAAGACCATTGAGGAGAAAGGGCTTCTCTATCTCAGAGGCCGTGTCTCCAGGGTTTTTCAGGACGATGGAAGAGTGAGGGTTTTAGGAGTTGATACGTTGACAGGGAAAATGGTTGAAGTGGCGGCAGATATGGTCGTCCTGGCAACCGCCATTGTTCCGAGCAATGGGGTGAAAGATTTGGCAGCCAAACTGAGAGCCACAGTGGATCGACATGGTTTCTTGACAGAGGCCCATATCAAACTCTATCCGGTGGAGAGTTCGACAAAAGGGATCTACCTTGCGGGTTGCGGTCAGAGTCCAAAAGATATTTCAGACACGGTCTCTCAGGCCTCGGCCACAGCAAGTAAAATTCAGGCTTTACTTTCCACGGATAAACTTCTTCAAGATCCTTTAATCGCTTTTGTCGATGGGGGAACTTGCAGTGGATGTGGGATCTGTGTAGAAATCTGTCCCTATGAAGCAAGGGAGATGGATCCTCATCGTGGGATTTCAATCGTCCACAGTGCACTCTGTCAGGGATGCGGGGCTTGCATTGCCTCTTGTCCCAACAATGCCTGTGAGTTAAGAAATGGATCAGCAAGTCAGGTCCTTCGAATGGTCGATACGTTTAATTTATAAAACGCTAAGCGCCTAACGCTATGCGCATAGCGTGTTTTTTAATAAGAATGGAGGAAATGAAATTGGAATTCTTGACAACCATCGAAAAGACAGATTCCTCTTTTTTAGAAGAGGCTAAACAGAAATGTGGAGAAGATCTCAGCCTCTGTTATCAGTGTTTGAAGTGCACAGCAGGTTGCCCCACTGCACCCTATATGGATATCCGACCCAACAATATCATTCGGATGATCCAAATGGGGATGAAAAAAGAAGTTCTGGGAAGCAGTGCGATCTGGCTTTGCGTCTCCTGTGAGACTTGCGGAACACGATGCCCAAATAAAATTGATATCGGTGTTCTCATGGATGCCTTAAGAGAAATGTCCATTGAAGAGAAAGTCCCTGCCAAGGAGAAAAATATTCACCTCCTCCATGAGGCTTTTGTTCAGAGCGTTAAGAGGGGAGGGAGGGTTCATGAGGCCACAATGCTGATCGATTATAAACTCAGAAGCAAAGACTTCATGACAGACCTTGTCCCTGGAATGGTACTTTTTCTAAAAGGGAAGATTCCTTTATTTCCCAGTTTGATCAAGGGAAGAGGGGAGATCAAAAGGATTTTTGAGAGGTGCAAGAAATGAAATTCTCTTATTTCCCAGGTTGTACGGATCACTCCACATCACTGGAATATGGATTATCGACCCATGAGGTTTTTAAAACCCTGGGTGTGGAGTTGGTAGAGATTGAGGATTGGAACTGTTGCGGAGCTGCAGCGACTCACAGCATCAATCGCCTCCTTTCCCTCTGCCTTCCAGCCAGGAACATCTCCAAAGCTCAGTCTTCTCAGGCAGGGCCTCTGGTCGTTCCCTGTGCCGGGTGTTTCAACATGCTGAAAAGGACCGAACATGTCCTGAAAAATGATGAGACGGAGCGAAAGGAGATTGAAGAGATCGTTGGGTTTACTTATCAGTCATCTCTTGAGATTTTGGCTTTAATGGATGTCATCCTCAATCGAATAGGCCTGGAGAAAGTTCAAGAAAAGGTGAAGAAACCTTTAAAGGGATTAAAGCCTGCCTGTTACTATGGATGCGCTTTGGTCCGACATCCTAAGATTACCCAGTTAGATGATCCAGAGAATCCTCAATATCTGGATCGGTTGATGAAAAGCCTCGGCGCTGAGCCAGTTGAATGGTCTTATAAAATTGATTGCTGCGGTTCAGATCTGGCCCTGACTTATGGCGGAGTGGTTAAAAAACTGGTAGGAAGAATTGTGTCGATGGCAAAGGAGGCAGGGGCTCAATGTATTGTGACCTCCTGCGGCCTCTGCCAGGCCAATCTGGAGATGAGACAGGAAATTGGCCTCCCCATTTTTTATTTTACTGAATTGATGGGAGTAGCTTTTGATGTTGAAAAGAGAGAGAACTGGTGGAAGAAACATATGATCTCTCCCAAGGGTTTGTTGGAATCTTTGAAGCTAGCATAAAATAATCCCCCCTCCCCCCTTAGGAAAGGGGGGAGGGGGGATTTGAGAGGATGAGCATGGCGCAAGGAAAAACAAGAGGTGACAAAGGGTCAGCGTTGGTGATCGGTGCAGGGATTGCAGGAATGCAATCTGCGCTTCTGTTAGCAGAGATGGGGACGAAGGTTTTCCTCTTAGAACAGGGACCAGCGATTGGGGGCTATTTCCCGCTATTGGATAAAACCTTTCCAACCAACTCCTGTGGAGTCTGTTTCATGAGCCCCACACCTCCTGCCTTCTGTCCGATTTATGAATGTCACCTTCATGACAATATTGAATTGGTGCCCTATTCTGAAGTGGTGAAGGTCGAAGGAAAAGAAGGAGATTTTAATGTTTCTGTCGTTCGGAAACCTCGATTCGTCGATCCCAAACGTTGTACCCTTTGTGAGGCCTGTATAAAGGTTTGCCCCGTGGAGGTTGAGAGAGAGTTTGGTGGTGGTTTGGAGAAACGAAAGGCGATTTACCTTCCCTATCCTCAAGCCATTCCACACAGTTTAGTGATTGATCCAAAAACATGTACCCGATGTGGAGAATGTGTGAAAGTCTGCAACCCAGGGGCGATCGATCTCGATATGAAAGAAGAGGAAGAAAATATTGAGGTCGGAGCCATCCTTTTGGGATTTGGGTTTGAACCCTTCATAGCTCAGAGAAAAGGGGAATATGGTTTTGGCCGATATGAGAATGTGATGACAAGCATTCAGTTTGAGAGATTACTCTCCACATCGAGTCCAACACAGGGATTACCCATACGGGTTTCCGATGGGAAAAAGATGGAGAAGATTGCGTTTATCCAGTGTGTGGGATCACGGGATCCCTCCTGCGGTCAGGATCACTGCTCCACCATTTGTTGCATGTACGCCACCAAGCAGGCCATGATTGCGAAAGACAGATCTCCTGGTCTCCGAGTTACCTTTTTCTATATGGATATTCGCCCCATGGGGAAGGATTACGAACGATATTATGAGAGGGCTAAGACCGAGTATGGGATTGAATATATCCGGAGTGCCATCTCTTCGATTAAAGAACTTCAGCAGAAGAAAAATCTTCTGATCACTTATGTCAAAGAGGATGGAACCTTTGAAGAGAGGGAGTTCGATGCTGTCATTCTTTCTGTGGGTTTCACCCCCCCGCAGACCATAAAAGATTTAGCCCAAAGAATGGGCCTTCAATTGAATCAGCAGGGGTTTTGCCAGACTGAAGAATTTAATCCAGCTCAAACCTCCGTGAAAGGAATTTTTGTAGGAGGGGCATTTCGAGGCCCCAGAGACATTCCGGAGACAGTCGTAGAAGGGTCAAGTGCTGCGGCATCGGTAGCATCCTTTCTTATCCCCCATCGCCTTCCTCAACCTCTCAAAGAGTATCCCGTGGAAGGAGTTTTAGGTGAGGAGATTCCAAAAATAGGGGTCTTCATCTGCCATTGTGGAGAAGAGTTGAAGAAGAACCTATCCATCTCTGATCTCATCAATGGGACAAAGCAGTTGAGAGAGGTGGTCCATGTTGAAGAGGTTGGTTTGGCCTGTCTTCCGGAAGATTTGGATCTCATCAAAAAGAGAATCGGAGAACAGGGTCTTAACCGAATCGTCATCGCTGGTTGTTCCCATCGGGAGATTCGAGGGGCCATGGAAGAGATGGCTAAAGGGATGGGTTTTAATCCCTACCTTATCGAATATGCCAATATACGGGAGCAATGTGCCTTCGTCCATTTAGATTATCCAAGATTAGCTACAGAGAAGGCGATAGCTCTCATCAGGATGGCGGTGGAGAGGGCGAAGCGATCTCAGCCCATTCGAAAAGGGAAAGAGAAAATTGACAAAAAGGGATTGGTGGTGGGCGGAGGTCTCGCCGGCATGACAGCATCTCTTCAACTTGCCCAACAGGGATACGAGATTTATTTGATCGAGAAAGAGAAAGAACTGGGAGGGAACTTAAGGGAATCCTTCTATACCTTAAAAGGATCAAATCCTCAAGACCTTTTAAATAAACTCATCAAGCAAGTTGAAAGCAATGGATCCATCCATCTCTATTCCGAAGCAGAGATTCTGGGATTGAATACCTCCATGGAGAAGACTTGCGGGTGATCACGCAGAGACAGTTGGAGAAAATGATACATTTAGACGATGAAAGGTTGAAGGATGTTCATTCAGTGGTGATGATTCAATGCGTGGGCTCTAGGGATGAGGATCATCCCTACTGCAGTCGTATCTGTTGCGGCCATGCGGTGAAGAATGCTTTGAAGTTGAAAGAAAAAGATCCAGGGATGAATGTCTATGTGCTCTACCGCGATGTGAGGACTTATGGATTTTATGAAACTTATTACCACGAAGCAAGAGGGAAAGGTGTCATCTTCATTCGATATGACTTGGAGAATAAACCGAAGGTTGCTCTTCAGGATGGAAGCCTTCGGGTCTCCCTGTTCGATCCTGCAATGAATGGCCCTATCATTCTTCCGGCAGACCGTGTCATCCTGAGCACTGGGATTGAACCGAACGACCATCAGGAGTTGGCGAAGATCTTCGATGTGGACCTCAATCCGGATGGTTTTTTCATGGAAGCCAATCCCAAGTCCGCTCCCCTTGATTCAGTGGACCGTGGAAAATTCTTCTGCGGACTCTGCCATTCGCCCAATTTTATTGAAGATGCAATCTCCCAGGGGAATGCGGTAGCTGCGAGGGTGGGTGCGCTTTTGTCCAAGGAGGCAGTGGAGGAAAAGGCCTATTTGGCTTATGTGATCAAAAGGCTCTGCTGCGGATGCGGCCTCTGTGTCACGGTATGTCCTTATGGGGCAAGGGTCCTGAATGAAGAGGAAGGTAAGGCTGAAGTGATTGGATCGCTCTGTCAGGGTTGCGGCTCCTGCGTCATCGCATGTCGGAATGCGGCCTCTCAGCAGCGGAACTTTGAGAAAGAATTGAATCTGGCCGCCTTGGATGCGGTCATCGATTAATAGAAAGTGGAAAAGAATTTGGGTTAGGGACACGAAACACCAGACACGGACACGTTATTTGTATTAAATAAGGAGGATCAAAATGGCTGAATTTGAACCGAGGATTGTAGCCTTTTTATGCCACTGGTGCACCTATACTGGAGCAGATCTTGCCGGGACCACTCGACAACAATATCCTCCCAATATCCGCATTATCCATTTGATGTGCTCGGGAGCTGTAGACTCCATTTATGTGCTGAAAGCCCTTATTGATGGGGCGGATGGCGTGTTGATCGGAGGTTGCCATCCAGGAGACTGCCATTATCAGACAGGAAATTATAAAGCTCGGAGAAGGGTAGCCATTCTAAAGGGTATTCTTCAACATATGGGTTTTACAGAGAATCGCATCTGGCTTAAATGGATCAGTGCCAGTGAGGGAAAACTCTTCGCAGACACAGTGACCAAAATGGTGGATGAATTAAAGAAGATGGGTCCAAATCCAATGAAAGAACTCTGGAATGCATAAAAGATGCAAAGCGCAGAGAGCATAGCGCATAGCGTTAAAGATATTAAAAACTACGAGTAAGGATAAACATTACGGACACGAGACACGGAGACGGTCACGTTATTTAATAAAGGAAAGGAGAGGCGCTGAACATGGCCAAGAAGGCAGTGGTAAAAGTTGTAGAAGGAAAAACAGATGAGACGATCATTGGCTTTTTGAAATCCCTTTTAAAAGAAGAAGTGGTGGAGGCGATTGTCATACCCAAAGCTCTTCCTTCACAGGATGGATTCGTACAAACATTAATACGAGATCCAGAAAAGTTGAATGGAGTGTGTGTCCTTTCACCTACCATGCCAGTTCAGTCTGCGAGAGTCATCTCCAATCTCAGCGTTAAAAATCTGGGGAAGAAAGTCGCTGCCGTATTAAAAGCGTGCGAGATACGGGCCGCTGTCGAATTGGCAAAATTTCTTCAAGTCAAGCTGGATAACCTGTTCCTCATCGGTATCGATTGTCCTGGAACATTTGAAGTGACCGATTATGCAAAGATGGTACCGGAGGGAAAAGGAGGGGAATCACTGACGAAAGAATTGCTCAAAGGTATGGAGAAAGGTGAAATTTCCCCACCCTCCGGTTATGCCTTCCGGACAGCTTGTCAGATGTGTGAATACCCTGTTCCACAAGCCGATATTATTCTTAAACTATTTGGCTACAAGGCAGATCAGGAAATCGGCATTGAAATCGGGGATAAATTGGCCAAGGAGATCGAAGAAAAGAATATTCTTTCTTTCTCAGAAAACGAACCGGCATTGAGGAACGGAGCGGTCAACCAAGTCATCGCTGAGAGGACGAAGAAACGAGATGCCCTTTTTCAAGAATTCAAAGGTATCGTCAAGGATCTCCAAGCCTTTTTAGACCGCTTTTCCACTTGTGTTCGATGCCACAATTGCATGGTGGCCTGTCCGATTTGTTACTGTAAAGAGTGTGTTTTCAGGACAGCGGTCTTCGAGCATGACGGAGATCAGTTTCTAAGGTGGGCAGATCGAAAGGGTGGAATTCGAATGCCAACCGACACTCTCATCTTCCATCTCATCCGGATGTCGCACATGGTAACTTCTTGTATTGGCTGCGGACTTTGTGATAGTGCCTGTCCAAGCCGATTGCCGGTGGCCACACTCTTCCGGAGCGTGGGAGATAGAATACAAAAAATGTTCCAGTATGTTCCAGGAAGAAATGTAGAAGAGGTACCCCCTGTGGCAAGCTTCAAGGAAGACGAATTGAAGATTGAATCAGGAGCAATTTGAAATGCCAAATTTCAAAATCCAAATGTCAAATGAATGTCAAATTCCAAAATCCAAAACTTTTTAAATTTGAACTTTGGATTTGATTTGTCATTTGAACTTTGACATTTGACATTAGAAGCATTCGGATTTTTAGATAATCCGTGTATCAGGAGGACGTCGATGCCAACAGAAGAAATCAAAAAGGAAGAAGTCGTTCCCATCTTCATCATGGGAAAGAGATATGAAGTTCCTTCCTCCATCACCATTCAAAAAGCGTTGGAGTATGCTGGATATCAGTTGATTCGGGGCTGTGGGTGCAGAGGAGGGATATGCGGAGCCTGCGGAACGGTTTACCGATATCCAGGAAGTTATAAGATTGAGGTAGGCTTGGCTTGTCAGACCGTTGTTCAACCCAACATGTATCTGACACAGATTCCCTTCTTCCCGGCTACCAAAAGCGTCTATGACATCGAGAAGATAAAACCTGCTATCGAAACACTGGTGAAGGCTTATCCTGAACTCTTGCGATGTCTCCAATGTAATACCTGTACCAAGTCCTGTCCGATGGATATAGAGGTCATGGATTATATGGCAGCGGCCATGAGAGGAGATGTGGCACGATTAGCAGAACTTTCTTTTGACTGTGTGATGTGCGGTCTCTGCACCGCCCGATGTCCTGCGGAGATCTGTCAATACAATATTGCGATTTTAGGTAGGCGGCTCTATGGAAAATACATTGCTCCCAAGGCCGAGCATCTTGCCGCAATGGTTAAAGAGGTCGAGAAGGGAAAGTATGAGCAAATGCTCAGGGGACTCATGGATACGGATGAAGACGAACTGAAAAATCTTTATAACGCAAGGGAGATTGAGCCTGAACAGGCTGACGAAGATTGGACACCAGAGGATAAAACATTTCTTTAAATGAGAAATGGGAAACAGGAAATGAAAAGTTTGTTATGGACATGCATCACGGATACGGACACGTAATTAGGTTTTGGAGGGTTTTATGCCGTATACAAGTGAATTGAGAGAGTTGATTAAGAGGGTTGAGGCAACACGAACCGCCAGAATTGAAAAGAAGAGAAGAGGGGAGGAGTTTCCCCTGCTATCTTTGAAGGAAAGGGAGGAGCGGCTGAGAAAGTACCATCCCGATTTCATGGAGGGTGCGAGAAAAGAGATACGTGTTGGACCCAATAAGGGTTATGCCATCTCCCCGGAGATCGTGGATCTTCTTGAGGCCAGGAGTCGTGTCAACCCTGATGTGATTGATTTGAATAAAGTGGCTTATGAAACGGATATCCTCGTTCTTGGCGGAGGAGGTGCAGGAACAGCAGCGGCGTTAACGGCTCATGAAAATGGAGCCGGGGTATTGATCGCCACTAAATTGAGACATGGAGACGCCAACACGATGATGGCGGAAGGCGGTATTCAAGCAGCATCCAAAGGAACCAAGGACTCTCCCTATTACCATTACCTCGATGTCTTGGGAGGGGGTCATTTCAAAAATGTTCCTGAGCTGGTTTATACCCTTGTGACAGAGGCCCCGAAGGTTCTTGCCTGGTTGGAAAATCTTGGTTGTATGTTCACAAAATTTCCGGAAGGAACACTCAGAACACTCCATGGTGGCGGGACCTGTCGGAAGCGGATGCATTATGCGGCTGATATCACGGGTGCTGAGATTATGAGAACCCTGAGGGATGAAGCGAGGAATCGGGCTGGTGATATTAAGGTGCTGGAATTCTCTCCAGCTGTAGAGCTGATCTTGAATGAATATGGCCATTGTGCAGGTGCGGTTCTTTATAATCTCGAAACCGAGGAATACTTCATCGTCAAGGCAAGAGCAGTGGTCCTGGCCACAGGAGGTTCAGGAAGGCTTCATATCCAGGGATTCATGACCACCAATCATTACGGTGCCACAGGAGATGGTCTTATTCTGGGTTATCGCGCAGGGGTGAAATTGTGTTTCCTCCATACAGTCCAGTACCATCCAACGGGCGTTGTCTTCCCGGAGCAGGCGGAAGGTCTTCTGATTACAGAGAAATTTAGAGGTGCAGGAGCCAATGTCCTCAACATCGGTGGAGAACAATTTGTCAATGAACGGGAACCGAGAGATGTCGAATCGTCTTGCTTCATCCGGGAGTGCACTGAAATTGGAAAAGGGATCCCAACGCCTACCGGGAAGATAGGCATCTGGTTAGACTCTCCCATGATCGATGCTCTCATGGGAGAAGGCGCGGTGAAGAGGGAATTCCCGGGTAAATTCATTCTGTTTAAACGATTTGGGATCGATATTTCAAAGGAGCCCATGCTGGTTTATCCCACTCTTCATTACCAAAATGGAGGGTTGGAGTATAACAGCCGTTGTGAAACCTCGATTCCTGGTTTTTTTTCTGCTGGCGAGGTTTCAGGCGGAGTCCATGGGGAGAATCGTTTGATGGGAAACTCTCTTCTCGATGTCTGCGTCTTCGGAAGGATCGCAGGAGCAAATGCATCGCTCTATGTGAAAGAGAGAGCCAAAGAAGGGAAATTGAACCTGGATCATGTCAGGAGATATCATAAAGAGTTAGAGGAGACGGGAGTCATTACAGATCGCGTTGCTCCCATGCTTCTTCCCGATTATTCCAATCCTAAAGTCCGGGAGCGTCAACTAACCGCTCACTATGTGGGAACGATCCGATGAACCTCATCGCGCATAGAGCATAGCGCATAGCGTTTCCACTTATCCTTCACTTCACACTCAATAACGAAAGATCCCTCCCCCTTGATGGGGGAGGGTAAGGGTGGGGGTGAATTTGATGTAGTGGTACTTTTATCTGTTGGCAGGTAGGTATTGCCAATGTATTTTTTCTTTCTTGCCGCCATCTGCTGCGGGATCATGGAGAGTTGACGAAGAATCCATACAAAAAATGTTAACCTGTTCGAGCTTATTATTTGTCAAGACCAGTCACAAAAGAAATGATGGGCGACTCAGAACTATCCTTGGTTACCTGTTACACCTACAAGTCTACAGTCCGGGATAATACTGAAGGTTAATGATTATCGATGGAAATGTGCATGAGCCTGCAGCTCACTAAGACGTGTGAAAACCTGTTATGAAAGTGTGGCTATGATAAGGGGCCGTATCTCAGAACCTTTAATAACGATCCGCAATCTCCAATTTACTGCCACATTGGCTACAAAATTTAGCTTCCTCAAGAATCTCAGTTTGACACTTTGGGCATTTCATATCAAAGGCCCTTTAAAAATTGACTACGCCCCCAATTTTTATTTTTTTATAAAAGCAATTTTCATATCAAATTCTTTCCAGAATTTTTCATCGACCTTTTTCCAGTTCTCTCCCCAGTAGGCATTAAAGAATCCTTTCAGGTTCTCAAGAAGGTGGCCCCAACCGGTTAAATTTTCATACTTCAGTACATCCTCTATGAAAGGAACAATTTCACCCAACTTTTCTTTAGGAAGGTATGCCCGAGCACCCATTTCAATGGAGCGTTTCAGGGCCTCAGGATTCAAAGCATGGGCTGTCAGCATGACAACGGGAAAGTGATGGACAACAGCCTGTTTCAGCAGATCGAACCCACGGACACCCATAATGTCAAGGATAATCAGGTCATAAGTCAATGTTCCTATGAATTCGCTTGCTTGAGCGTAGGTGCTTGCCTTATCGAAGGTGCATCTTGGGCAAGCAGTCAGAATTTCCTCCTCCAAAATAGCTAAAACATCTGGTTCATCATCTACAGCCAGGATACTCTTCCCGTTCAGAATGGATTCTGCCATGATGTTTCCTCCTTTCGGGTGCAGCTTTAGGTCGGTCCATTCAATAGCTCGACATCCTTTAGATTTTTAAATTGAGACTTTGAAAAATAGGAACCCGTCCTCAATTACAGCGAAGACAGTTCTTTCTCAGCTTTCGCTACCCAGCCGTCGGCGCCGCATTCTTTCAAGATTTCGATCGACTTGCCGAGATTTTCCTGGGCTTTTAATCTATCACCTTTTCTTCTGAACAATTCTGCGTAAAGGGCGTAATCTTTCCCCAGGTTGAACATCATGCGGTTCCTTTGGTCTGCTTCGATGGCCTTCTGAATCCAGTGTTCAGCCTCAGATGTATGTTGATCATCAATATTGAGCAGAATTTCCCCGATATATCTTTGAATCCAGCCTTCGGCTGCCTTTACCTTATTATTTCGTGAATGGGCATATAAAGATTCCAAATTCACATCTTTTCCTTTATTCATCACCTTTGATCTTGCTGAACCTGCTCTTCCAAAATTCGCCCAGGAAGGGAATAACCGATTGCGTTCGAAACCTCTACTCCCTTTTTCGTAATGTTCTTTGGATCATCCTATGTGTCTCCCGTCCCCAGTTCAGTCTCTTTACCTCCCAGCAGTTCTCGGGGATCGGCTTTGTGACTATTTTAGAAGCCATATTTTCCCTTACGCAACTTGAATGCCTCTTTACCCCCCTCCATGACTAAGATAAATCCTTCTAAACCCCCTTTCTCTCCCCAATCGGAAAGGATACGCAAAACGTGCTTCCACCGGAGGAGAGACAATCCTCAGGCCTTTCACAATGAGGGCATGCCGAGATTCTCCCTGGACAAAGATCCCGGTCTGTTGGGATATAGATGCACCGCTTGCTCTCTAATGAGAAAACGAAGCCAAACCGCTGTCCATAGACCTTCATCCGAAGGAGATCGAGACCTTTCCCCCCTGCACCGAAGTCGTAGGGTTTCTTAGATGTATATAGTCCAGTGTCCACGGTGTGAAACAGGCCGTCAAATATCTGCTTTTGATTCTCCTCAGTGATTCCAATGCCAAAATCCTGAACTTTCAGAAGTAGCCTCCCATCCTTTTGTTCCAAAATTATCCGGATTGACCCTTCATCAGGAGTGTTTCCTATGGCGTTTTTAAGGAGACCGCCCAGAATATCTTCGAGGACCTCCGGAGTCATGAACAAAGAAAGGTCTCTTTCTCCTTGCAGTTGAATATGAAGTTCCCGATGATCTGCGCTCTGTTTTGCCTTCTCAAGGATTCGCTCCATAAAAGAGAAGAGAAGAATGCGTTCTCCCTCCAAGCCCTGGGAGAATCTGATAATCTTATGGGTCTCTATCTGGATCTCATTCAGGCGGTCCAGTTGCTTTTTCATTGGTTCATAGAATTTTTCCCATTCCATAGGAGACGTCTGCTTCTGAAACTTGCGTTTTAAAAGGCGGAGGTACCCCTGGATCACTGAAAGGGGTGTCCTGAGCTCATGAGAAAGATGGTTTATAATTCTTTCTCTAGCTTTTTCCAGGCTCTTACGTTCGGTTATATCCCTGGCAATGCCACGGAAACCAATGGTTTTCCCTGAAACATCGCAGACAGGGGACACAGATATTTCGACATACCTGATCTGCCCGTCTTTCATGACGAGCTCCCATCCAAAGGCCTTGGTCGCCTTGCCTGTACAATAGACATTATTGAAGGTCTCGAAGACCTTATTGGCAGTCTCCTTGGTCATGTATTGCCTGTTGTTCATGCCTATCATTTCATCTCGGGAATACCCCAGCATTCGAAAAAGAGAATCGTTAAAGGAGGTGAAATTTCCTGCAATGTCCACCTCATAGTAGCCATCTTCTATGGTCTGAAGAATCGTCCTGTACTTGGCCTCACTCTCCTGCAGGGCATCCTCAGCCCGCTTCCATTCAGTGATGTCGCGGATAATACCCTGATATCCTAAAATATTTCCACCATTGTCTAACCATAGAGAGGAAGTAATCAGACAGTCTATTACTGTATTATCTTTTTTGCGTAGCTTTACTTCAAA
>JBEKWN010000086.1:0-44720 GCA_049513055.1 Thermodesulfobacteriota bacterium | reverse complement strand
TCGTTTACGGAACTGGAAAATGGGAAGGTGCCACAGGAACATTGAGAGGAAGAACTACTTTCCGCGGTAGACCGCTTTCAACGGAAACAGAACAATACTGGTGCAGAATCATCGGAACGCTTGAATTGCCAGATTGAATAACAAATTTACTGACCATCCTATGTCAAAGGTTTGATTCGCCCTTCATCCACTCTCTCAAATAGGAATCATCAGCTTTCTGAACTCTATTGAATAGAACATTAGTAGGTGAAAGTTTCAAATCCGCCTTGTGATCGGCAGGATTGGGGAAAAATGAGGACTTCTTCCTGCACTCGTTTTCAACACTTCTTCCCCTAGTAGTGTAGATTTCAACCCGCAATTGATAAATCTGATCGGATATATTTGTTAGCTGAACTCAATTGACCTTTGGTCGTTAGTTAGGAGATTCTAAAATTATAGAAATAACTTGACAATCGATGAAAGATAGAATAGTCTGAATTTATAAACTGGAATGGGTCCGAATTACTAGAGCTAATGGAAACATCGATTATTCAAAAGTTGAGGGAGAAAGGGTTAAAACTGACCTCTCAAAGACTAGCCATTATTGAAGTATTAGTGGACAGAACCCCTGTTCATCCAGGTGCAAACCTTATCCATCGGGAAGCAAAGAAAAAGGTCAAGAGTCTGAGTTTATCCACAGTCTACTCCACTCTTAATGAACTTTCCAAACGTGGTATAATCAAAATGTTGGAATTTGATAGAATGGAGAACCGTTATGAAGCAAATATGACAGAGCACATCAATTTGATTTGTAAGGGATGCAAGAAGATTATGGATTATAAACCTCCCTTTATAATTGATACAGATGAGATCGCAAAAAGATGCCGTTTTCGGGTGATTGATAGCCGGTTGGAATATTACGGGTATTGTCAGGAGTGTAGAAAGAAGTGACCTTCTCACACACCTTGATCAGTTTATACATAGACTTAGGGTAGAGGTTAGATTTCTATAAATTTTTTTAAAGTTTAATTCGGAATTATTCCAGATTAGCAGGGAGGAGGGTTAGTCTCAGATCCTGAAAAATTCCATAAGAAGGAGGTAAAGAAAAATGTCAAAGACGGCAAAATACTTTGGATTGGCAACTGCAGCTCTCTTATTGATCATTGTATCAATTTCTACATTTGCCCAATCTCCTTTAAGAGGAGAGTCTAGTTATTCTCCCGTAGTAATCAAAGAGAGTTTCGAAGCGATCATGGCCCGGATGAAAGCTGCAAAGCCAGAGGTGATGAAGCGTCAGATGGATCTGCTCAATGAGCGCTATGACTTGAGCAATCGTCCGGCTGTAGGGGTGACGATGTCTCGTGGCAAGCCTGTTCAGGAGAGCGTTCGTGTCAAACTTCCAGTGGGGATGACCTGGGAGAGATTGGCTGGAATGAGTCCAGAGGAGGTTCGCGAAAAAGACTTGTTCCCGAGGGGACTTATGCCTCTCCCACACCCCAATCATGCTGAAGGTGGCATGCTCTTTCCCAAGTTCCATATTGAGGAGATTAAGAAGCAAGAAGGTCGGGATCTCACCCGCTTTGATCTGGATTTTGACCTGCCGGACCACTTTTTACCTGAGTTCCCAGCACCTATCTATCTGACCACAAGACCTGACCTTGGTGATGTTTCCCGGGGCAAACTGGTTACCATTGACAACTACTATGAGCTGTTCAACGGAATTCTGAACCCCAAGCAGATTGAAGGCCTGAGGCTATTGCTCACCCCTTTCCCACAACAGCAGTTCAACCAAACCGAGGACCGGCGGTCCGAACGTCCAAGCCGTGGGGTAGTTTGTTTTGACTGCCATGCAAACGGACATACAAATGCCTCGACGCATCTTGTTGGGGATATCCGACCCCAGGAATTTCGCCATCGTCTTGATACCCCGAGTCTGCGTGGTGTGAACATTCAGCGGCTGTTTGGGTCCCAGCGGGCACTGAAGTCGGTCGAAGACTTCACCGAATTTGAACAAAGGGCTGCTTATTTTGACGGTGATCCAGTGATTGCTACGAAAAAGGGCGTAAATATCCTTGAACGGGGAAGCCAGGTCCATTTCATGGCGGAGTTCCAAGCATTGCTGGATTTCCCGCCGGCTCCTAAGCTTGGGATCGAAGGAAAGCTTAATCCGAAAAAAGCAACCCAGTCGGAGATGCGGGGGCAGGACGTTTTCTTTGGCAAGGCCAGATGCGGAGCCTGTCATCCAGCACCGTATTATACCGACAATCTGATGCATAACTTGAAGGCGGAGCGTTTCTACAAGCCTCGCATGATCAATGGCCGGATGGCAAGCGCGGATGGCCCCATCAAGACCTTTCCATTGCGAGGCATTAAAGATTCTCCTCCTTATTTACATGATGGAAGACTCCTTACGTTGGAAGATACGGTGGAGTTTTTCAATTTGATTCTTGAACTTGGACTCAGCGCACAGGAGAAAAAAGATCTGGTGGAATTTATGAGATCACTTTAACCATATGTGGGATCGATTTCCACCTTATATCAAGGAAATGAAAGAAAAGGAGGATAAGAAACATGGCAAAAAAATCGGGTTCAGGAGTTTACAAGTGTAATACATGTGGGATGGTTACTACAGAAAAGGGCCACCTCTGTAACCCCCAGGAAATCAAACGAGCCTATACTTGTGAATACTGTGGCATCACTGTGACCAACCCAAGGCATGTCTGTAAGCCTAAATTGGCAAAACTTAACTATGTATGTGATGCCTGTGGTCGGGTGGCAGTGGCGAAAGGAGATCTATGTAAGCCCACCGAGATTAAGAAGTAACGCAATTTAATCATCCTCATTTTAGACAACCTGTATCAAAAAGCATAGGCAGGGTCAGAAATGGTCCTGCCTTTTTTATGCATGTTTCTATCCGTAATCGTTATGTCCCTAAACTACCCTGAACTGTAGATTCGTAGGTGGAAGAAATAATCTGCTTTCCTAAAATCCCTTTCTTTAGTTTTATTCGATTTTTTGTGCCCCCTGCAATAAATTAAGATTTTGACAAAATTGAACAAGAGATATATTTTAGATCAGGTTTCTTTGAAATAATCTTTCATGATTTTAGGAATTTCAATGAGTTGTGAGTTTTGGAAGAGGGCATCGTATTTGCATATAATTCAACAGGAGGATTGGCCCATGAATGCCCGTCTGCCTATTTTGATAGGATTAATTTTTTTCCTTTATTTCTGCTTCGTTCAAACCTACCCATGCCTTGGTCAGCAATTTTCCAAAGATTCTTCATTTCTATTGGCGAAGAATGGGGAAGGGCCTTCTCCCAAGGAGGATTCAAGGCAAGGTCCTCCTCCAGCCATTGAGGAATATGAAAAAGAGAAGCTCGCCAAAATTAAACGGAATATTGGCAGAAGGTTATTGACTGTTAAGACAATCAATCCCACAGAGTTCTACGAATCCCCGGATACGATGAATTTCTATCAGGTAAAATTTGATTCGGGAGAAAGGGGTTATTTAAGTGCGGATGGGAACTATTTAGAGATAAAAATCAAGGAGGGAAGTCTCATTTCGGTTCCAAAGAGGGCAAGCGCCAAGAAGAAAAATTTAAGTCAGTCTAAGGTACTCGCTTCTCAGGCCGTGGAACTGGTGAAGGGCCATCTCACTCCGGCCGGGTCCGTTGAAAAGAGGATGATGGATGAAAAGACGAAATCTTTTCCAAATTTGAAATGGAGATATGAGGCAAAGGAAATCGGAAGCAATAAATACCGGGTCACGCAATATGCAGGGGAAGGGGTGGGCCCCCCATTGATCAGAACATGGATCGTTGATCTTTCAACGGCAGAGATCAAACCTGAAAATCTGGCTGCCAAGGAGATGTATCGATAAATTGGTCTGCTGAGGAACGAGAGGATTAAAGTTCAGAGAGTGTGTCTTCTATCTTCTTTTCGAGGGTTTCATCAACGTTTCCTTTCCTCCACTCCCAACTGGCTTCAATCTCAGATCGCACCAGTTCTACTTCTTTGATCTTACCTTTTTTAGAGAGGGTGAAGACGTAAGAGAAATCCAATTTTCTCAAACGTTCGATGTTGACATCCGGGTCTTTATTTTGAATTAAACTTTCGACTAAACGCTTCACCTCTCCTTTATCATCAAAAATGCTGAATCCATCAAAACGGTTAAATTGAGGGGACATTGATTGCCCTTGCCTCCCATAGCAGATTCTATTGGTCAGGCTTTTGTAATCTCAAAGGAAAGCTGATCATCATCGTACTTGAGTGTCCTGATTGTCACGTCCATGCCCACCTTTATATCTTCAGGCTTTAGGTCCTTTGCTATCCGGGCGAACAGCTTCAGGCCATTGCCAAAGTCCACGACACCCATTGTATAGGGAGGGTCTGTCTCGAAGCCAAACGGTGCATAATAGGCGGTTGTAAATGTCTCAAGTCTGCCTTTCTTGGGCATCTCAAACCAGTCCATGTTTTTTGAGAAACATTTCGTGCAGTCAGCCCTTGGAGGGAAGAACTTTGCACCACAATCTTTACATACGGTCCCTTCAACCTTTCCTTCTTTCAGGAAATCAACAAACTTTGCCGTCTTTGTCGCTGCCATAAAGCTTTTCCTTCCGAATTTCTCGAAACCCATACCTCACCTCCCAAATATTGTAACGTTTCCATAAAGTCCGACGCCGCCAATGTTGTGCACAAGGCCGATGCCTGGCTCACTGGCTACCTGCATGGGGCCTGCCTCGCCGCGAAGTTGCAGGACGATGGTACGGATCTGGGACCCACCCGTTGCACCAATGGGGTGCCCCTTCGAAAGGAGCCCGCCATCAACATTCACAGGAATTTTTCCGTCTTTATACGTCGCTTTCTCACGGATGAGTTGTTTTCCATCACCCATCGGTGCGAATCCAAGACCCTCATACGCCATGATCTCTGCGATCGTGAAGCAGTCGTGCACTTCGGCCACCTTGACATCTTTCGCGGTGATTCCGGCCATCTTGTATGCCTGGGCGGCTGCTGCATAGCCAACGCTCAGACCCTTGGTAAAATCGGGTCTCGATGCCATGTTGACAGCCTCTGAGGCCGCCCCGATGCCTAAAATCCAGACTGGTTTCTTCGATAGAGTCTTTGCTTTTTCGGCCTTTGCAAGGATGATGCAGGAACTTCCGTCCGCGTTTGCGCAACAATCACCTACCCGGAGCGGCCATGCTACAGGACCAGCCATTTTTGCTTCCGGGTCGCCCTGCTTGAAATCTTCCGGCTTTACCGCTTTCCTATAGACTGCCCTTTCGTTGATCACACCATAGGTGGATGCCTTGATCCTGACACTCATCAGGTCATCGTGGGTCAAACCATGCTTCGCCATATAGGCCTGAGCATAGAGAGCATAATACGCCGGCATCATGGTTCCAAAGGGTGCCTCCCACTGGATGTCGGCGCCTCTTCCCATTCTCTCCTGGGATTCCGCAGACGTGATCTCGGACATCTTCTGAAACCCAAGGACAACGACGATGTCATGGAGGCCGGACTTAATCATGCTGTATCCCACTTTTACACCGGTGCTACTCGAAGAGCAAACGCTCTCCACGTAAAACGTTGGCTGAGGAATAAGACCCAGGTATTCTGCGAGGACGCCCGCAGGAGAGCGTTGTTTATCATATTCAGGGGCCGAACAAAAGATCGAAGCATCCACATCTTTCTGGGTGATGCCCGAATCTTGCATGGCCTCCCTGAAGGCTTCGAAGGCCAGTTCCCGAATAGACCCCTCATAACCTCTGACGAAGCTACTCTGACCCACACCAATGACTGCTACGTCTTTCATTACAAACCTCCCTTTTCCCCTCCCCTCCACCCTCTCCCCAGAGTTAAGAGGGGAAGGGTTAGGAAATTTTTTCGTTGATAAATGAAATTTAAACATAAATGAGAGTTCATTTTCTTGTCAAGTTATTTTTTCTTGGATATTTTTGATATTTCCAAACCGCTCGATTGTGTTCTTCGATGTCAGAAGAGAAATAGTGGGACCCATCATTTTTAGAGACGAAATAGAGGTATGGAACGGGAGCGGGGTGGACGGCCGCCAGAAGGGATTCTTTGCCTGGGTTACAGATGGGAGTGGGAGGAAACCCAACCATGAGATAGGTGTTGTAAGGAGTTCGTCTAAGCAGATGCTCTTTAGTTAAATTCCCACTAAAATTTTTAATTCCATAGATCACGGTGGGATCACTTTGGAGGGGGATTTTCTTTTTTAAACGATTTTGGAAAACAGCAGAGATAAGGGGTTTCTCTTCAGAGAGGGGAGTTTCTTTTTCGATGATGGAGGCTAAGATGACTACTTCCCTCTCAGAGATTCCCAATTCAGATGTCCGATTGGCAAGGTCTGGCCCGAAGACTTTTTTAAACTGATGGACCATCATCTGGATGACTTCCTCCGGGTCCATCTCCCTGAATAGGTGATAGGTATCAGGGAAGAGGTAGCCTTCCAAGGTAGGTCCTGCTAATTGGGAGAGGCCGAGCGTATTGATGAAATCGGGAGAGGAGGCCTTTTGAAGGAACCCTTTCTTCTCCACAAGGTTTAAATCTTCCAATAACTGGGCGATTTGGGAAAGAGTATATCCTTCAGGGATGGTCACCAGATGAGGTTTCACCTGCCCCTTCACCAGAGCATCCAATACTTCAAGGGGAAGCATTTGAGTATGAAATTCATATTCTCCCGCTTTGACCTTCGTTTTTTTCCCGAGAATCGTGGTGAGGAGAACGAAAAAATGTCTATTTTTGATGATCCCGTCCTGTTTGAGTACCTCTGAAACCTTTTTGAGATGAGTTCCCTTTTTAATGAAGATTACTTTGGTGGATGCCGTTTTAGAGGGGGGAACAAAGAGAAGCCAATAAATGACGAGAATAAAAAAGAGAAGGAGAAGTCCCAACGAGAGGAGGAAGAATTTACTCCTGGAAGAGGGTTCCATGGTTTGTTCTCCTGCTTCGGTCTAAATATCCTTGGAGAATGAGAACGGCGGCCAGCTTGTCAATGACCTTCTTCCTTTTCCTTCTAGAAAGATCTGCTTCCAATAAAACCTTGGAGGCTCCAACGGTCGAAAGCCGTTCATCCCAGGTCTCCACTGAAACATGAATTTTATCTTTTAGGACCTCTACCCACTTGAGGACAATCTCTGCCTGTTTCCCCAAAGTCCCATTCATGTTTTTTGGAAGTCCGACCACAATTTTTTCAATTTCAAATTGACGAATGATCGTGGCCATTTCTTTTAAATCCACTTCCATCGATTTCCTTTTGAGGGTTTTGAGACCTTGAGCTGTTATTCCCAATTCATCGCTGATTGCTACTCCAATGGTATGGGTACCAATATCTAAACCCATTGTTCTCATCAACTTTTTATTGCCCATTTGATTTGAATTGTCAAGGTTCATATTTCTTGAGTTTTTTATGAATATTTATAATATAAATAAATACAATAAGTTAGAATTATGATGCCAGATAAAAATATCTTGACAAAAGAGTAGTCCTTTGTTATAAATTGCACAATCTAATCGGGAGGTGGAGATTTTATGGATTTTAAATTGACTGAAGAACAAGAAGCAATGCGAGAGATGGCTAAAAATTTTGCAGAGAAGAAAATCGCTCCCACTATGGAAGAAGATGAAAAGGAGCATCGTTTTCGCCGGGAAATTGTAAAAGAGATGGCCAGACTTGGGTTTTTTGGATGTATTGCACCTGAGAAATATGGTGGAAATGAAAGCGGTTATCTTGCGGCTTCCGTGATGACGGAAGAGATCGCAAGAATTTCCCCGTCCTGGGGACTTCCCTTCAACCTTCAGATGAATTCGATCCAATCTGTTCTTCTCAATTTCGGAACAGAGGAGCAGCGAGAACGGTGGATTCCAAAATTGATTAATGCCGACTTGCTTGGTTGTTTTGCCATCACCGAGCCTAACACCGGTTCTGATGTGGCGTCGATGAAGTCAACGGCAGTAGAGGTGGAGGGAGGATTCGTCCTGAACGGGACAAAGATGTGGATTTCAGGGGTGCCAGTGGCCGATCTCGGTATCGTTTATGTTTACACGGATAAAGCAGCAAAACATCGCGGTATGTCAGCCTTTATTGTAGATTTGCATCTTCCAGGTGTCACGCAAAAGTCCATTGATTCGAAATTGGGTCTTTTCTGTGCTCCAACAGGGGAGATCATTTTCGAAGATGTCAAGGTGCCGAAGGACTGTATGGTCGGGCAAAAAGGAGATGGGTTTAAAATCTGCATGGCCATGTTGGACAATACCAGGCTCTCCTCTGCATCAAGGGCCGTGGGGGTGGCAAGGGCCTGTCTCGAACATTCTGTTCGATATGCCAATGAACGTGAGCAGTTTGGACAACCCATTTCCAATTTTCAAATGATCCAGGAGCAGATCGCAGAGATGTATGTTGAAGAACAGGCTGCCCGACTGTTGGTTTATCGGGCTGCTTGTAATAGAGACCTAGGACAGCGAAACACCATCGAGGTTTCCTGTGCAAAATATTATGCAGCAGAGGTGGCCGTCAAAGCGGCCAATACAGCTGTCAAGATTTTCGGATCATATGGTTTTTCAACTGAGTATCCTGTGGAAAGGTTTTATCGGGATGCTAAATCTTATCAGATTGTGGAAGGGACATCCAACATTCAAAAGATGATCATTGCAAGAAATGCATTAGGCCTTAAATAAAAATTTGCTTCTTGAGAGGAGGAGAATGTCATGGGAACACCAGTGACTGTACCAATGGTAGGCAAGATTGTTTCAGTTTCAGTAAAGGTGGGAGAAAAGATAAAAGAGGATGATCAGGTGGCCGTATTAGAGGCAATGAAAATGGAGATGCCTGTCGTGGCTCCGGTCACCGGAACGGTGAAGGAAATTTGTGTGGCTCCAGGTCAGGAGGTCGAAGCAGAGGCAGTGATCGCTGTGATTGAATAGTGACGGAATAAAGGGGAGAAAGGGAGCCGATGGAAGAGGATTTTTTAGCCAAATTGAACATACGACCTCTGACCGTTGAAGATCTGGAGGCGATTGTTGAAATTGATCGTAAGGTCTTAGGAAAAGTCAGACGGGAATTTTGGAGAAAGAAGATCGAGCTCCCTAACCCCCGGTATCCCCTGTCGGGTCTGGTCGCTGAACTCGAAGGGAAGGTCATAGGGTTTATCGTAGGTGAAGTGAGTGGATGGGAGTTTGGCATTCCTGAAACAGTAGGATGGATCAGTACGATCGGGGTCGATCCCGCTCACCAACATAAAGGGGTTGCCAGAAAATTAAGTCAAGAATTTATCAAAAATCTTAAGACGATTGGTGTGAGTGTTGTCTACACGTTAGTGAATTGGAGCGATTGGGATTTGCTCAAATTCTTCCGTGCCATGGGATTTACGAGAGGGGGTGAGATGATCAACTTAGAACTGAAAATCGAATAATCCATCACTCAAACACTTACCCCTTTAATCCTTTTAATAAATAAATTCACCCATAGAGAAAGAACCTATGGATTTCAGTCTTAACTCCAGGCAGCGTTTAATCAAAGAATGATTTTGTTCTAATCTTTTGTATTTACAGGAGATTTAAAATAATTAAAAATTTCCTTGTTTTTATAATAAAAGTGTAGTATTTTTTTGCTTGGCCATGGGAATATATTCACAAATTATTTCGTTTGGCCTTTAAAAAAGTAAAAGAAGGAGGATCTGATGGGTAGGCTGGAAGGTAAAGTTGCAGTCGTAACAGGCGGGGGGAGAGGTATTGGGAGAGCGATTTGCCTTGCTTTTGCAAAGGAAGGAGCAGATGTTGTTGTCAATTATGCAAGTAAAGATCTACCAGCTCAAGAAGTCGTTGAAATGATTAAAAAAATTGGAAAGAAAGCAGTGGCTATAAAAGGAAATGTAGCACTAAAAGCTGATGTAGATAGGATTATCAAAACTGCTATTGAAAACTTCGGAAAGATTGACATTCTGGTGAACAATGCAGGGGTATCGAAACCGAATATGCTTTACAAAATGACAGAGGAACAGTGGAACGAGGTGATCGACATCCACCTCAAAGGACCCTTCCTGTGCATCCAGGCAGCATCGAAGTATATGATGGAACAAAAAAGTGGTAAGATCATCAATATGACTTCCTCAGCCGGGTTGTGGGGAACGAAAGGACAGATCAACTACAGTTCAGCAAAAGGAGGAATCGTCGCTTTGACCAAGTCGGCTGCACGGGAATTGGCTGGTTATGGGATTACTGTGAATGTGGTCCAGCCGGGATATGTAAGTACCGAGATGTTTGAGAAGGTTAAAGCAGACCCAAAGCTGATGGGGATTTATACGGGCAGGATCTTGCTGGGCCGATTTGCGGAACCAGAAGAGGTAGCTTTCACCTTCGTCTTCTTGGCATCGGACGAGTCGAACTATATTACCGGCCAGCTCTTCTGTGTGGATGGCGGACTCGGAATGACCTAATTCAATCTAAAATTTGAGAAAGGGGGGATGCAAATAAAATACAAAGCACGAAATTCGAAATGAAAGAAATTACTTCGGCTTCGCCTCGCAATGACACGAGAGAGAGTCATTCTGAGCGAAGCAAAGAATCTCGCCTTGTAAGAATTATTTCGGATTTCGATATTCGAATGAGAATTTTTAAATAGAAAGGGGTGAAATAAATGGCAACAATACCTGATAAGATTGAAACTTGGCAAATGGTTCAGCCCACAGCCCAAAATAAGGACACAGGGGAGGTCATCCCTGGCAAATTGGCTAAAGCTTCCATTCCAGTCCCAGCCTTAGGACCTGGAGATGTACTGGTTAAGGTGGCGGGATGTGGTGTTTGTCATACCGATTTAGGATACTTTTACGATGGTGTGCCTACAGTATCAAAACCACCTTTAACTCTTGGTCATGAGATCAGTGGGACGGTGGTTGCGGGAGGTGAGAAGTGGATTGGGAAAGAAGTAATTATACCTTCAGTGATGCCCTGCCGTCAGTGTCTACTTTGCAAAACCGGCCGTGGAAATCGTTGTTTAGCTCAGAAGATGCCTGGAAACAGCATAGGGATCTATGGAGGAAATTCAAGCTATATTCCAGTTCCTTCTATTGATCTCTGTGAAGTGAGGAACCGCGGAAGCATTCCTTTGGAACACCTTGCCGTGGTGGCCGATGCTGTGACGACCCCATACCAGGCTGCCAAGAGAGCAGGTCTTCAGCCCGGAGATAATGTCATCATCGTTGGAGTGACTGGAGGTGTGGGTGTCTACATGGCTCAGACAGCAAAGGCCCTGGGAGCAAAGGCGGTTATCGGCATTGCAAGAAATCCTGAGAAGTTGCAGAGGGCCTTAAAGTATGGCGTTGACTTTGTCATCAGTTCCCAGGATAAACAAATTAAGGATATCCGAAATGAATTTCGAGAGATCTGCAAGAAGAACGGGTTGGAAGCTGGTTTTGGATGGAAGATTTTTGAGGTGAGTGGAATCAAGGCGGGTCAGGATCTTGCCCTGGAGCTTCTCTCTTTTACTGGCAAATTGATTCTCATTGGGTTTGGGATGGCGAAAAATGAGTATAGTGTTTCAAGGCTTATGGCCTTTGATGCAGAGATGATCGGGACATGGGGATGCTTGCCCGAATATTATCCCATTGTACTGGATATGGTTCTCTCAAAAAAGATTGATATTGCACCCTTTGTCGAGGCGAGACCCATGAGTCAGATTGCATCCGTATATGATGAAGTTCATAAAGCTGGATCTCCAGCAAAGAGAATTGTACTGACACCTGATTTTTAATCCTCTCTTCTCCCTCCTTTATTAAAGGGGGGTGGGGGGATTAGAAAAAATATATTTTAAACAAAGAAAGGAGGAATTTTTATGGCGTTAGAGTGGATGCCGAGGGAAAGCGAAGAAAAAAATCATGACAGATAATGGTAAAAGGGGTCATCGCCGGCATGGAGAACTCCTCAACAGACCGTTCTGTTGTTTGCACGATCTTTACAGGGACAGGTCCCAATGCCTTCTGTACGGGTGGCAACACCAAAGAATATTCAGAATATTACAGCCGGCGCCCAGAAGAATATGGGGCTTATATGGAGCTCTTCAATAACATGGTGGACTCCATTCTCATGTGTAAAAAACCTGTGATCTGCCGCGTGAATGGCATGAGAGTGGCAGGCGGACAGGAAATTGGAATGGCCTGTGATCTTGCCATTGCCTCGGACTTAGCCATATTCGGGCAGGCGGGGCCGCGCCACGGTTCTGCTCCGGATGGTGGATCTTCCGATTTTCTCCCATGGTTTTTGAGTATGGAAGATGCCATGTGGAATTGCGTCAGCTGTGAGATGTGGAGCGCTTACAAAATGAAGATGAAGACCCTCATCTCCAAGTGTGTCCCGGTGCTCAAAGATGAGAAAGGGAATTGGGTCCGCAATCCCCAGGTTGTCACGGATAAGTACGTCGATAACGGTGAGATTGTTTATGGCGAGTTTAAGACGGGCGACGCATTTAAACAGGCCAGGGAATGGGTTAATAACAAGCTGAAGAATAATGATTATGATTTTTCTCTACTCGATGGTGAAGTGGACAAAATCGTCTGGACCTTTACCAACTTATTCCCGGGATGCCTGATTAAATCGGTTGACTCGGTAAGGGCCAAAAAGAAATTCTTCTGGGATCAGACCAAGAACTACAACAGGCACTGGCTGGCTGCCAACATGATGGGTGAGGCCTTCCTGGGATTTGGTGCTTTCAATACCAAGAAGATTACAGGCATGGATGTCATCGACTTCATCAAATATCGCCAGAATATTGCAGAAGGCAAACTCCTGGATGACACATTCTTTGAGGAAGTACTGGGAAAACCCCAGAAGAAGTAAGGATTTAAGGAAATTAGGTAGAACTTTTTGGAAAGGTGATTCAATAGATTAGATACCCTTTGGGCATAAAAATATTTTCCTGCTCAAAGGGTGTCTTCTTTTTTAGCATTTTACTTAAACTACACCTCACGATTTTCGTTTCACAATAAAAGGAGGTGAGAGAGATGGCGTTTAAACATATTCAAACTGAATTCAAAGATGGTGTGGCGACGCTTACTTTGAACAGAGCCCCCCTGAATGTCCTCAATATCGAAATGATGGAGGAGATCAATACCTATCTCGAAGGATTGAAAAAAGAGAA
Organism: Thermodesulfobacteriota bacterium; assembly: GCA_049513055.1. Taxonomy (GTDB): domain Bacteria; phylum Desulfobacterota; class BSN033; order BSN033; family UBA1163; genus UBA1163. Next base: position 31,583 of record JBEKWN010000086.1, on the reverse strand, counting down.
ATCTCTGAAACTTCTCGTCATTCAGGCCATGGGAAAGGCCTTCTCCGCAGGAGTGGATGTCGGAGAACATCTCGGCAATTTGGTTTATAAGATGATCGAAGTCTTTCATAAAATGTTCAGATTAATGGATGCTCTGAAGGTTCCTTCCATTGCGGTGGTGAATGGTTCAGCCCTTGGAGGAGGGTGCGAACTGGCTCTCTATTGCGACATGGTCATTGCCACAGAGAAGGCAAAGTTTGGGCAACCTGAGATCCAGGTTGGAGTTTTTCCACCCATTGCCGCTTTGGTCTTTCCAAGGATGATTGGGAGAAAAAAAGCCCTGGAATTAATTCTCTCCGGAGATATCATCAGTGCTCAAGAGGCATTAAACTTGGGAATGGTCAATAAGATAGTCCCTGAAGCATCCCTCGTTGAAGAAGCGAATGGATTTATTGAGAAGTTTAAAAAATTGAGTGGGATCGTTTTAAAATTGACGAAAGAGGCAACCCTCGCTGGTCTTAATGATGATATGGATCAGGGACTCAAAGCCATTGAGAAAATCTATTTGGATCGTTTGATGAAGACCAATGATGCAATCGAAGGACTTAAGGCCTTTTTGGATAAGCGAAAACCAACCTGGAAAGATAATTGATCTATCAGGGAGGCCTCCTTGGCCTCCCAAACCCATCTTTTCTTCTTCCAACTGTCTTCTTATTAAGAATAAACAGATTGACGACCATTGACCCATCTGTTAGAATTTTTTAAACTTCTAAGAAATATTTTAATTTCGTAAGGTGAAAAGATGAGACTCAAGGACAAGAAAGCGATTGTAACCGGGGCAGGGCAGGGGATTGGTCGGAGCATTGCATTGAAGATGGCCCAAGAAGGAGCGGATGTCGCCATTGCTGAGATGAATTCTGACACGGGAACTCAGACCGCAAAAGATGTAGAAGCTCTGGGCAGAAAAGCTCTTTTCATTTCTATGGATGTAGCAAATCAAAAACAAGTTCAAAACGTGGTGGATCAGGTATTAAGGGCTTGGAAGAGGATTGATATTCTGGTGAACAATGCTGGCTTTGATCGACCAGGTAATCTCTTGAAAGTGAAAGAAGAGGATTGGAATGCAGTGTTAGGAGTTCATCTGAAGGGAACCTTGAACTGTATTCAGGCTGTTGCCTCCCACATGATCGAGAACGGTTATGGAAAGATCGTCAACATCTCCTCTGTTTGGGGGAAAAGCGGAGCGGTATCAGAGATCAGTTACAGTACTGCCAAAGCAGGGATCATCGGCCTGACAAAGAGTGTGGCCAGGGAACTGGGCCGGTATCAGATCAATGTCAACGTGGTTTTGCCAGGTTTTATCCTGACCCCCACCGTGTCTAAGATGGCCGAAAAATATAGGCATATGATTATTGAAAATACCCCTTTGAAACGGGTAGGACAACCTGAAGAGGTCGCCAATGTCGTGGTTTTTTTAGCATCCGACGAGGCGAGTTTTATGACCGGAGCTGCGGTGGAGGTCTCCGGTGGGTGGAATATGTAGATTCTTCAGAAAGCAATGTCAAATGTCAAAGCTCAAAGTTCAAACAAAATCCAAATGACTAAAAAGTCTTTTGGAATTTAGGCATTTGTCATTGATTTGACATTTGGATTTAGACATTTGAGCTTAACGGAGTTTAAAATGTTAGATGAAATTGAACAAGAAAGGGAAGGGTGGAGAAGAAAAGCGAGAGAGGTTGCAAAGAGCATCGTAGCACCTCGGGCGGCAGAGATCGATGAGAAAGGTGAATTTGCATGGGATCTTGCCGAGGCGTATTCCAAGTATGGTTTTTTAAGCCTCCTCATCCCTAAAGAGTATGGAGGAATGGATACAGATATTACTTCTTTCTGTTTGGTCACCGAAGAAATTGCCAACCTCTGTGCCTCTTCTGCCCTCCTCGTGATCGTTCAAGCGGTGGGGACAATGCCGGTGGTTTTAGGAGGGACAAACGAACTGAAGGAGAGAGTGTTACCACGATTAGCCAAAGAGAAAGGCCTGATCTGTTTTTGTTTGACCGAACCTGAGTCAGGTTCGGATGCGGCTTCAGTCCGAACCAAAGCTGTATTAAAAGGTGACCATTATGTGATCAACGGGAGAAAATGTTTTATCACGAACGGTGGAGTCGCTGATTTCTATACGGTCTTTGCCACTACTTATCCTGATAAGAAAATAGAGGGTATAACAGGCTTTGTAATAGAAAAGGGAACCCCGGGCCTTTCCATTGGGAAAACCGAAGAGAAAATGGGCATTCGAGGATCAAATACGACGGAAGTGATTTTAGAAGATGTAAAGGTTCCCATCTCCCAACGAATCGGTGATGAAGGAGCGGGCTGGTGGCAGATGATGAGAACACTGAATCGTTCGAGGCCAGCTATTGGTGCCCAGGCCGTAGGTTTGGCACAAGGCGCTTTGGATTATCTCATCCGCTTCGGTCAGGAGAAAGGCTGGGCCAAGGGGAAAGAAGATAGAATAGGAGTTCAATTGATGCTGGCTGATATGGCTGTGGAGATTGAGGCAGCCAGAGCCCTTGTCTATAAGGCAGCGAATATGATGGATGAAAAGGCCAAGGGCACTCCGGTTCAGGTGCTCTCCGCTATGTCGAAGTATTTTGCTTCGGATGTAGCCATGAAAGTGACCACCGACGCCGTTCAGGTTTTGCAATGGCAGGGTCTCACCCAGAGACATCCTGTTGAGCGGATGATGAGAGATGCGAAGGTCATCCAGATTTTTGAAGGAACAAATCAAATCCAGAGGATGGTGGTGGCGCATACTGTGCTAAAATCAAAATAAGGTCTCTGGATAAGGTTATTCTTCCGGATGCGGAACACGCCTCATAGTTTATTTTAAGCGATTATTTTTTCTCCCTTTATCGCTGGATTAAGGTCCTAAACTGAATTATCATTATACAGGTGGTGTAGCACAAAAATATGGCTATATTTCAAAGATTATTTTTGATAGACATAAAGGCCATGAATGAGGATACAAACGTACCGAAATACCTGTGCAACACCACTGGCTGATTTTCTCAGGAATAGATTAGCGAAGGCGGAGGGTTGCTATGCTTACCCCAGGCGAGCGAGAAAGGTATGATAGACAAATAATGATCGGAGAGATTGGACAAGAAGGACAGGAAAAGCTTAAAAGATCACGGGTGGTCATTACAGGTACCGGGGGGCTCGGTTCTCCTATAGCCATCTACCTGACTACTGCCGGAATAGGAATGATTCGGGTCATAGATCATGACCAGGTGGCACTGAGTAATCTGAACCGGCAGATTTTGCACTGGGAAGAAGACATCGGCAGAAAAAAGGTTGACTCTGCCAGAACGAAATTGAGAAACCTGAACTCAGCGGTCGAGATCGAAGCGATAGCAGAAACAATTACGGAAGGCAATGTTTCTCAGCTCGTTGATGGCTGTGACGTTATCGTTGATGCGATGGACAACTTACCGACTCGCTACATCTTGAATCGCTGTGCTATTGAAAAAAATATTCCATTCTTTCATGGTGCAGTGAATGGCTTTGAGGGGAGAGTCATGACCATCATTCCCGGAGAAACGGCCTGCCTAAGGTGTATGTATCGAGGTCCAGTGCCACAAGAGAAGTTTCCCGTGATTGGCGTTGCCCCAGCAGTCATAGGTAGTATTCAGGCTACTGAAGTGATCAAGTATCTCGTAGGAATTGGCAAACTGTTGACCAATCGGTTATTAATTTATGATGGATTGAGGGCTACTTTCAGCGAATTTACAGTCAACAAAAACCCAAATTGTGATCATTGCGGATCTCTCGCAGGTTGATGAAAAGGTGATTTTTTTCAGCAGCCTAGCGAGAATGGAGTAAGGCATGGCTATCAAGGTACACATTCATACAACTCATCGGCAATTTACCAACGGCCAGGAGGTGGTAGCCGTAGAGGGGAATACAGTGGGTGAATGCCTGAGCCAGCTCATCAAGCAGTTCCCCGGAATGGAGAGAGCGCTGTTTGCCAAAAAAGATAAACTGCTCAACATTGTTGAAGTTTATGTCAATCATACCAGCGCCTACCCTAATGAACTTGTTAAACACGTTAAGGATGGGGACGAAATTCACCTTGTGGTTATGCTGGCTGGAGGATAAGAGGAGAAGTGAAATAATGTAGGGATCAACCAGGGCCAAAACGGAGGGAGACCCGAAATTAATTATGGTGTCCCCCAAATCGGTGCCATGGATCAGTATCGGCGCAGACGCAATATCAAGACGTTGTGGGCACTATTCCTACTCGGGATCGTTTATAGCAGTTTGCTCTATTACCAGCGTACGCTAACCGGTACGAATAACGTGGATGGTATCATCGGTGTGCTGCTCGGTCTTTACATCTGCTCACATCCAGCTGCCAATGTGGTGGATATGCTTTTCTTCGGGCGAGGTGCTCGACGTCAGTTTTCATCGAGGCGGTCCGCTGTTTTGTGGCTGGCGCTAAATATGCTGGTCCTCCTGATCGGGTGGATCGTCATTTTCGTCGGGACGACACGATTAGTCAGTAGAGCAGATTAAAGGGAAAAAGAGAGGCGGGTCAGGCTTGGCATAAAAAAAGGGGACTGGTATAAACAGCCCCTCTACTATTTTACCCCGGCAGGAGAAAGAATGCTCCATCTTTTAGCCGGGATGTCGTCCCACAGAGGCGTTAATCAGGAACCACGGACTTTGCCCGTGGGGGCTACACAGACTAAACCAATTCGTTTTAGTGCGATTCTGACTCTAATGCAACAGCCTGTTTTTGTGCGGCAGTGATTTTCTCAGCGGCCGCTTTCTTCTTGGAGAGACTCACCCGGTCAGCATCCACATAATCTACTGCTTTGACTTCACAGAAACGAACACACTGTGGATCTCCGTCACAGAGATCGCACTTAAAATTCTTTCGATCTATAACGTTAAAACCCATCGCACCGAAAGGACAGACCGCCACGCAGGAACGGCAGCCAATGCAAATATTTTGATTCACCATCACCCGGCTGAGTTTTTCATCTCGGGTAATGGCCTTCACGGGGCAAACGATCTTACAGGGAGCATCCTGACACTGCTGACAGGACATGGGGATATAAAGCCCTTCTGATTCCCATTTCATAATCTTGATCCGGCTTCGTGAAGCATTGGATACGCCGTCATGGAAAACCGAACAAACAAGCTCACAGAGCCTGCACCCGGTGCACTTTTCGGGACTGATTGCGAGGACTTTACCCATGGGTTCCATTGACTTTCTCCTTTCAAGTTAATGAACGAATGACTCGAATGACAACGAATTTGACGAACAATTATTGAATTCGATCCATTCGCTATCATTCGTTAAATTCGCTTTGTATTACAGCAAGTGGGATGGTTCTTTTTCCAGACCCAGCCTCTTGAGCGTTGCTGGTTTCGGAACGCCCTTCTCATCAAGGCCCTTGTATTCATAGAATTCATCAATCATCTTCTTGAATTTTTCGCGATCGATGACCCTGCCGACGACATCGGGTGCACCCCTTCGGGCGGGCTCATCAAAGTAGCGGTGATTGAGCATATCGCCCTTTTTGAGGTCCTCTCTCTGTAACCCTTCGCGGAGGTTAAAGAGGCGCTCCATCATGTTACATCGCTCAGCAACGTCCCAAATTTCGCGAGGGGTCAACTCCAACCCCGTATTGTAGTAAAGCACTCTGGACCAGTCTTCAAAATTAGGGAGTGTGGCTCCTAAGAAGGTGGTGTGGTACTTACAGATCCCGAGGCAATCGACGCCCATATAACAGTTCTCATGCCAGAAGACCTGCCACGGCTTGCCGATGTATTCCGTATGTTCTGAACTCAATGGCCCATCGTAAGGGACCGGGCTACTGTAGATTTTTCTCATCACTTCCTGCGGTAAATGGTACAGGTCAATCGCCGGTCGGCTTCTGAGATGATCTGAGCCACGGGAAGCCGTAGCAATGTTCAGCGCAAGAGCGGGGGTTGCTCGCTCATCGGAGTGAAGATTGCTCACCCCTTTGACCTGAATCAGGTAGTCAAAAGAATTCTTTCCGATCTTCTCGGAGGCGATGATTCCCCCTTCAGCCAAGGTGTTTCCCAACCAGCCCTCCCTAAAGCAGATACGCCTAATCATCTCCAGGAGTGCCTCACTGCTGCCAAAACGTAATTCCAGGCCATCGGTCTCCTTGTCGGTGAGGATTCCTAGCTCATAGAGCTCCATCGCCCAGGAAATCAGGCTTCCAATTTCAAGGTTGTCCACACCCCACTGATCGACCAGGTGATTCGCCACTAACAGGTTTTCCAGGTCTGGGATATCTGGTTCTGAGGAAAAAGCGCCCTGGGATGTATACTCCGGTCCTTCGTCGTATTTGCCCGCATAAGGTCCGGTCGGAATTTTATACTTGGCCCGGCAGTGCACCTGGCAGCCAAAGCAGCCCGCCATATGGTAGGGCCCTATCGTCTCGGCGCAGTTTTCATCAATTGATTCGGGCTCAACTTCATCGCAGTAGAGCATTTGATTATACTGGAAGTTTCTTGTTCGAACACCGCCCCAGGAGTTGGTGGCTCCCCAAATAAAGGGGGTACCGAAGGTTCCCTGGGTCTGGTTAACCTTCGCGCTCGTAATTTGATCGATAAAGCGCTTGTTATACTCAAGGGCTTCTTTTGGATGGGCGATTTTTATATCCATGGTGCCGCGGGCAGCAACGGCCTTCAAATTTTTTGAGCCCATGACCGCTCCCATTCCGGTCCTTCCGCCAGAATTTTTGATCCCGGTCATCACATTGGCAAACCTTACCAGGTTTTCACCGGCCGGACCAATGACCAGACTCTTAATATCCTCATCCCCCAGCTCTTCACGAATTGCCCATTGGGTTTCTGTGACCGTTTTTCCCCAAATGTTCTTGGCATCGCGGATCTCAATCTTGCCATTGTGGATCCACAGGTAGACGGGTTTTTCCGCCTTACCCTTGATGACGAGATGATGAAAACCTGCCCACGCTAACTCGGGAGTAAAAAAACCTCCCATGTTACAGCTTCCCAGCATGCCTCCCAGCGGGGATTTAGCCATCACATGGCATCTGGAGGTTGCTGATGCCAAGGTGGCAGTTAAGATTCCGCCGCTCACCATGAGCGTATTCTTAGGACCAAGGGGGTCACACCCTTTCTCGGTGTGATTATAAAGCAAATAGGCATCCAGCCCTCGGCCGCCCAGAAATTTTCTTCGCACATCGATTGGAATAGGCCTGATTGCTATTTGCCCTGTCGAGAGATCAATAAACGCTATTTTTCTATTTAAGGCCATCTTTCTTTTCCTCCTTCATTTTTCTTGCGAGTGCCTCTTCCGATATTTTTACGTTCACGTCCCATACCGGGCCCCTGATGCGGGGGAAACCATCTTTGACCCAGGCGACGCGATATTCCATGCCACAAGTAGGACATTTAACTGTCTTCTCCCCAGGTTTCGGGTTGAGTCTTCCCATGCAACTGGGATTATGACACCTCACCTGGCCATAGGTACGAGTCTTGCGTAGGCTCTCAGCTGTTGAAAGTCCCTCTTTCTCGTTTGCCATAACAACCTCCTTTCTCCATGGGGAAAAATGATGATAATTTTTTCGGCCAACCCACACTTGGCGGATCGAGTTCACGATAGTGAACAAGCAAAGCACCCTGAAAAATCGCAGTTATTTGATTAATAAACTACATTTATGTCTTTGTCAAGGGCAAACTTTTTTTATAACATATTGATATCGTTATAGGATCTATCCATATACATATTTGGCCTGATTGACTTGAGATGTGGTAATAATTTTCAGCCATGAGTAATATTTCGTATGAATTGGTTTGTTTTTTATATAATTTAATCTACCTTGTGAGTCACGTTCACAATAGTGAACCTATAAAACATGAGACGGATTCCACCATTCAATCCAGGTTCCATCCCTGTTGAATGTGATTTCTGTCATCGATTCGATCTGTCGGATCCAATCTCCAAGGTACGATGCATGGTGGATGATGAGCGGGATGCTATGTTCAGGGAGGATGTCTTCAAAGAAACGGTGGAGAAATATATTTCTATCTATTTCCTGCAGCGTTTCACTATCATCCCAGGGCGTAGGGCGAATAAACCCGTGATTGGCCCCCTCCTCTCGCCGGTAGAGAAAGTGGCTCCCGAACCTGTCCTTCAGGCGGCGCAGCGTTTCGACACACTTTACGATATCTGCCACGGTGATCCCCTTACAGAAATATTGAAGCAATCGATCGCAGAATGATTCAAAGCCGATCGACGCAAACATGATTTTCATATCCTGCCTTCGTACAAGCGAAAGGATTTCCACAAGGTCAGAAGCATGAGCATTGATGTCATCGACCCGGCAGACCAGATTGATCTGCGAAAGCTTGATGTCATTTCTTTCAGTATCCTCGAGCAGCTTACCGAGGGAGCGGATGGGGTATTCGTCTATGAGTTCGAAGGGGATCTTCCTTCCATCGACCTCGGGCAGCCCTGCAATCTGAGCAATGAGCCTGTCGCGGCCTACGGAGCCGTGGTACCCCTTGTCCCGTGAAACATCGCAGAAAATGCATCCCTCGCTCCGAACTTCCAGTTCCGGGATACCCCTTTCCCGGAGGTTGATCGGTGGAGGCAGGGTTACTGTCTGGAGCTTGCTGGCGTAGGGGCAGCCAATTGCATTCACCACCTGTCCCCGTTGAACCTCGAGCTTCTTGAGGGTGTCCGAGAACGTAAAGATATTCGACCAGTCAACCTCCAGGAATATGTTCTTTGTCCACGGATATTCGAGGAACACACCCCTCATACCCAAATGTTCCGATCTAAGGCGATCGACTGGGCCCTGAAAGGCGATATCGACAATTGATTTCAGCCCCCCGAACCTGTGCGGATGCGAGTCAGTGTCTGGCTCGCCGTCGTAATCCTTCCGGGCTTGGGGTCCTCCCAGAATAGTGATGAACCCCTCCTGTTTCAGCTCTCGGGCTAGCCCAACGATATCTATTCTGCCACAGAGATGCGAGAAGGCTACTACCTTTTCCCCCGGCAGCAGAAAATCATGGTTTTTTGGCCGGGATGTCGCCCTACGTGAGTGTTGGATAGATGATGCGGGTTTTCCCGTGGGGCTCCACTTTCCTGTGTAGTATTCATCTATGAAACGAAACAGTCGTTCCTTTGAGAACTCCCTCTCGATCCCAACTACGATTGAGGATATCGAGAGCTTTCGCCGGAAGAACGTTGCTGCCACCTGAGCCCCCAATATACTGTGGGGCTCGCCCGTATGGTGAGTGAAGATAATCATGTTTCCAAATCCTCCGAAACCGTATGCTGGCTTCCAGATTTTTGAAGGAACGAACCAAATCCAGAGGATGGTAGTGGCGCATACGACGTTGAAATCAAGATCATAGCGCCTATTTAATTAACCTCCAGCGAGCAGGAGCATAAAGATAAGGGAGTCTCCTTCAATCAAAGGAGTGTTGTGCCTATCAGGGAGGATAAAAGATTTTTCATTGAGGGCTATTTGGATCATTAGATCGAAATTCCCTTGCCCATCATAGAAGGCATCTCTTATTTTCTTACCGTAACGCCTAATCAGTTCGTCAATGACATCCTTCACTGTTTCTCCGGAGATATTTAATTCCAGTTTCTTCTTCCCAATGACATCCGAAACCGTCGGAAGGCCCAAGAATTCCACGTTGATCTCAAATAATTTCCACATTCCAGTTCTCAATAACCAAAACAATTAACTAGATTGCCCTCATTGAAGGTTTGGAATTTTGATTACTGAAATTTGTTTGCTAATTGGTATTTGGAATTTGGTGCTGATTACCTTACCTGCTTCATCGATTCAGCATATTTAAGAAAGGCCTCTCGCTTTTTGGCCATGTTTGTCTTGTCCGCATCTGTAAAAGAAATGGCCTTGACATCACAGAAACGAACACACTGCGGATCTCCGTCGCAGTAATCGCACTTCACCGTAACCCGTTCCTGGACATCAAAGAACGGATGGCCAAAGGGGCAGGCGATGACGCAGGTTCTACACCCGATGCACAGCTTTTTGTCGATAGTCACCCGGTTATTATTTTCAGGCTCCCTGTGGCAGGCCTTTGTCGGGCATACCTCCACGCAATAGGCTTGTTCACAATGATTGCAGGCCATGGGAAGATAAAATCCCACATCCTCCCACTTGACCACTTTGACCCGGGAACGGCTTGGATTGCTTGCCCCGGTGTGAAACACCGAGCACACCAGTTCGCACAGACGACATCCGGTACACTTCTGTTGATCAACGACCAAGACCTTTTCCTGCATTCCAATCCTCCTTGCATTCTCAAAACGCTTAGCGCCTAAAGCATAGCGCAAAGCGAATATTAACATCTATTCCTCAATCCCTCCGGGCCAGCCTCCGGCGCGGAGCGAGGCCCTCTTGGGCCGGGGGCCGAATTCCGCATTCCACAATTCATTCGCGGGTACCTCTCCCGCGCAGGTTACCCGATCTCCTGGGTTTATTGATTTTTCAGTCTCTCTCCTGCTAAAGCCTTCGTTTTCTCGGCCATCACGTTATACTGGATTTCCATCAACCGATGCATCGGGATCTGATCCTTGATTCCGGCGTGAAGGATGCCCAAACGGAGGAAAAAACCACCACAGAGAAGGAGGATGCCGGCGACAAAGATTAGCACCACATTTCCAGGGAAGAACAATGCGATATTTTCGAGGATGACGGGAAAGATGAAACCCAGCAAGACAATTCCTCCCCAGAAGATCATTTTTATCTTACCGAATAAAAGAAGACGGACCGAATCCTTTCCCTGTTCCGCGGCCCTGTATCTCCGGGAAAGGAAAAGATAAAGAACGATCCCTTCAATGACCACAAGCATCTGTTCCCCGTGCATCAAGACCTTCAGCGCTCCGGTATCATGGGAAAAAAGACCGGTTCCCAGGGTGGAAAGGATAATAGCCATCGATCCGGTGGAAAGAGCCGACACGAGGAAAAGAAGGGGAAGGAGATGGGTATTCCATAAAGGAATCGATTTCGTCGCCTTTAAGAGAATACCGGTGTAAATAGCGGTTGCAAAAGCAAAGGCAATGGTAATGATCTCCAGTATCCGCCAGAGGACGGATTCTGGATGGAGCCATTCAAAAGGCAGAACGGATTTTGCAAGGAGAGCCAGACCGAAAATAATAAAGATGGAGAGAATGAGAAACCCCCTAGCCACCCAGGAGGTTCTCGGGTTCAGGCAGGCATACATGAATCTCCATTTGATTCCCAGGTCTAAAATAAGAAAGGGAGCGCCGATGGCGACCATGACCGGTCCCCAGAGAATCGGGACACTTGAAAGGTTTAGGGTATAGCTGAAAAGATCGATGGAGGGGAGGAATGGAGGATTTAATTTTACACCCATCCAATGGATCAGGGTACCGATGACAAAAGAACCGGCTCCCATCCCCGCCAGATAAAGGTAAATGGCGATAATCTCTTTCCATTCTTTTTGAGGCCTAAGATACCTTACATTTCTTATCGGATGAATAGGTTCTGTCCTCATCCCTGTTTCCCCCCGGAAAGTTCTCTGTTTTTGGGACTGAAAAAGGGGAAGTTCTTTAGAGTGAACAGCTTAAAATCGTGCTAATCATAGCACATAAATCCATTTTGTTCAAGATATACACAAAAAGGGTTGGAAGGATATCTTGACAAAGGGGAAAAGAATCTGGTATTTCTTTAAAAGGTTCAATCTGGTGAACATATGAAGAAAGTCACTTATTCGGCACCTTCGGTCAAGAAGGCTTTTAAGATTCTTTATGCGATTTCGGACGCTTCAAACAGTCTGGGCATAAGCGATCTCTCAAAAAAGCTCAAGATCGGCAAGAGCACCGTCCATGGAATCACCTCTGCTTTAGAAGAAATAGGGGTTTTGATTAGAGATCCAATCCATAAAAAATATAATATAGGATATACGCTTCTGGAACTGAGGAAAAAAGCCTATGGGAAAATGGAATTAAGAGATTTGGCAAGAATCCCCATGGAGAAATTGATGGAGAAAATAGGGGAGACAGTTTTTCTGGGGATATTAAATGGAGACCATGTCACTATTTTGGAGATGGTTGAATCTCATAATAAGATGAAAATTACATCGCCGCCCGGGACAAGGCTTCCAATCGTCGCCGGGGCAACGGGGAAGGTTTTTCTTGCCCAATTTGAAGAAAAGAAGATTAAAGAGATTATCCAAAAGATGGGATTGGTGAGGTTTACTTCAAAATCAATCGTTGATCAGAAAAAGTTTTTTAAAGAAATAGAGGAAGCGAAGAATAGAGGTTATGCGATGGATGATGAGGAATATATGCTCGGGGTAAAGGCTATCGCCGCACCCATTCAGACTTCATCGCCTCCTTTGGCTGCGATTTGGGTGGTGGGATTTACTTCGAGCCTCGATGACCAAAAGATAGAGAAGGTGATATCCGAGATTCGGAAGACCGCACAAGAAATTGGCCATTCCTTGAAGGATCATGCCAGGTGAGATGGGAGAGATATCATACCATCTGGACAATCATGGTCTTCGGCTGGGTGACCAACTACATGGTCCGCTCGAGCCTGTCTCCTCTTCTCATTCCTATTCTCCAAGAATTTAAATTAACTTACGCAGAGGCTGGCCTCCTGGCCACCGCTTTTTTCTATGCCTACACATTCATGCAACTTCCTGCTGGCCATCTGGGTGACCGATGGGGCAGAAAAATTGTCCTCGTCCTCTGCACCAGTTGGTGGGGATTAATGTCCCTGTTCACCGGTTTGGCCCACTCCTTCGCCTCCCTTTTTATCTTTCGTTTTTTAACCGGTGTTGGGGAAGGCGCCTATTTCAGCAACGATCGACCTATCATCTCTGCATACACTCCAGAGAAGAAGAGGGGATTGGGACAAGGAATTTCCTTCATCGGATTGGGAATCGGGATGTTTATTGGTATCTCACTCGCTGGTTGGATATCCGATCTCTGGGGCTGGCGGACTGTCTTCATCCTCTATGCTTTTCCTTCCTTTCTCGCCTCTTTCTTAATTTATCGTTTGATTGAAGAACCCCCACGCTTTGAGCTTAAAGAGTCAGAAGACAGAAAGGTCTCCTATTCCTTGATTTTTAAGAGTAGAGACCTTTGGCTATTATATCTGGGAGGCATTCCTGCTATTTATGCCCTTTGGGTCGTGGGGACATGGGCTCCTGCAATGTTTAAGGAGATGGGGGTAGAAAGCCTCGCCCGATCTTCATTCTATTCAAGCCTTTTAGGGATTTCTGCCATCCCGGGCCTTTCCCTAACAGGATTTGTGAGTGATCGACTGGCCAGAAAAGGAAAGGGGAGGAAGAATCTCATTGCCATTGAATTCTTTCTGATTTCATTGTGTATGCTAGCATTGGGATATGGATTAAAGATTAAGATGAATATCTATCTCTTCATTATTTTGTTCTTTATGGCTGGGTTCTTTATCTGGGGGCACTGGGCAGCATTCTATGCACTTCTTCCGGACATCGTCCCTTATGAAATTCTCGGGACAGCGTATGGATTGACCAATACGATTCACTTCCTGGGTTCTTTGATCGCTCCATGGGCGACTGGGTGGGTGAGGGATAGCACGGCCTCTTTTTCCTGGGGACTTTATCTCGCAGGAATCTTTTGTATTTTAGGGGGGATCCTGATCCTCGCTGTGGCACCCTCTTTTCGTTTTGGAAGAGAGATAAAGATTAGATGATGTTATAAGATTATTAAAGTTGGCGTGGTTATAAATAGAATTACCTCTCTCGCTGTTTACTGGCATTGGCCAGGTAGGGACCCGCTTCAAGGTTCTCCAGAACGGGTATTTCAGGGAACACCCGTCATCCTTCTTCTTTGATATCCGCTATTAAAGGGTTAAGCTTTTTATATTTTCCTTGACATTAGAAGAAGTATTTTATAAAAAAACGTTAATGTTTTCGAAGGATAGGTACGAGGCACGCCTTGATATTAGAGTAAAGATAGGAGGTGAGAAAGAGAAAGAAAAGGATTTATGATAGGTTATCGAAATAATAATAAGGAGGTGCTTTCAATGGCAAAGGTTCGAATAATAGGGGTAATAGGGTTCGTATTGTTGGTGGCGCTGTCATCTCCTGCTTTTTCACAAGAACCGATTAGGATTGGCATTAACCTTCCTGTAACCGGTCCTGTAGCCAAGTTTGGGGTAATGGACTACAATTCGGTCATGATGGCATTTGAAGATCTCGGATTGAAGAAGATGGATGGCAGAGAGATTGTATTTGTCGTTGAGGACAACAGGGGAGATCCCCCTACTGCCAAATCCGCTGAAGAGAAGTTGATCTCCAAGGATAAGGTAGATTTAATCATCGGGGGATACACCAGCGCGGAAAGTATAGCAATGACTGGCACTGCTGAGGATCTGGGATGTCCTCACATCATTGTGAACGGATCTGCCGACAAGATTACCGAAAAACCGAACAAGTGGATTTTTTCAGGTCCCCGGGTACCCGCATCCCACTACGGTGATACCCTATGGAGTTTGGTCGATGAGGTCATCAAACCCAAAAAGGTGGCGTTGTATTATGAGAACACAGATTTTGGGACCAGCTCGGCAAAGGCATTACGAGAAGGATTTCAGGACAGAGGCATCAAGCTTGTATTCGACCAGCCGTACGAGTCTGGTGCCGTAACCTTCAAACCTATGCTGTCCAGGGTAAAAAGAGAGAAGCCCGACATGGTGATGGCCGTTTCTTACCTCACGGATGCCATTATGTTGGCCAAGCAGAGTGCTGAGATCAGGTTGAATGTTCCGATCTATATGGGATATGCTGCAGGGTACACCATGCCTGAGTTTGCGGACAATGCTGCTAAGGACGTGAACTACATCTGCACCACCACGAACTGGGATCCCAATTCCCCCTGGCCCGGGGCCAAGAAATACTATCAAGACTATTTAAAAAAGTACAATGTGAAGGCAGATTACCATGGTGCCCAGGGCTATGCAGCCATGGAGGTTGCTATCGATGCCCTCAAAAAGGCGAAGAAACCTATTACACGGGACAGCATCAGGGAGGCCCTGACCAAGACAAATCTGATGACGGTTATGGGCAAGATTGAGCATAAAGAATGGAAGGACAAGTTGGGGCATCATTACTACAATCAAGGTCTCCCGCTTACCTATGTGATGCAGTGGCAGAATAAGGAACTGAAGGTGGTCTGGCCGTTGGAAGCAAAGACGGGTAATCTTATTTTCCCCGCCCCTCCCTACGAGAAGCGATAGCAAGAAAGAGGAGAGGAAGTTTCTGCCCGATATCGATCTTACTCTCCTTAACTTTACGAAAATGCTGGAGAATGCCCCGCCCTGTGGGCGGGCAACTTCACTCCAGTCGAGGAGGTATAAAGAAAACCATGGAATTCTTCCTTGAATCATTGATTGAGGGTTTGCTCTTAGGGGGTATCTACGCGATCGTTGCCGTCGGCATGACCCTAATCATGGGAGTGATGAAGATTATCAATCTCGCTCATGGGGCGATCATGGTGGTGGCAATGTACATTTGTTATGCCCTTTTTGTCACGCTGGGGCTCAACCCTTATATCGGCATTTTTGTAGCGATGCCTATGTTGTTTGGCATCGGTTATCTCCTCCAGCGTTACTCCATTCGCCGTGTTACCGAGGTGATAACCGTTCTACCTGAGACGCAGGTCTTATTGACCTTGGCCATCGGAATGGCACTGATTGAGATCATGAGGTTTATTTTTACCTCAAATTATCAAACGGTTCCTGTCCCGGGAGTATCCGGTAAGGCCCTCTACCTGGGAGAGATTTCTATGAATGTTCCCATGATCATCGGGTTTGTTGTCGCCATCGTGTTCATTATGGGGCTCCATCTGTTTATTACCAGGACCGATCTCGGCAAATCCATTCGGGCAACCGCACAAGACCCGGATGCGGCAAAATATATGGGCGTCAATACAAGAAACGTTACCTGTCTTACCTTTGCTATAGGTTCAATGTTAGCTGCTGCTGGAGCTTGCTTGCTCCTGCCTGCGTACTACCTCTTCCCCGATGTGGGGCATGCCTTTACCCTCAAGGCATTTATTGTCACCATCTTAGGGGGTATGGGGAGCACCGTGGGGGCTCTCTCTGGTGGTTTGGTCCTGGGGGTTGCCGAATCCCTAGGCGCGTCCTATTGGCAAATGGGTTATAAGGATGTGATTGGTTTCGTTATCTTTGTCTTGGTGTTGCTGTTCTTGCCTGGTGGTCTTAAGACGGTGATAGGGAGGTAATGATGAAGAGGGGCTGGGTTACACCGGTAATTCTGGGCATACTTGCCCTTGTTTTACCTTTTACCATTTCCAGCTATTATCAGCACATACTGATTCTGGTAATCATTTGGATTACGATGTCATCTGCATGGAATTTATTGGGAGGATTTGCCGGACAGGTGTCCTTTGGACATGCCCTCTTCTTCGGCTTAGGGGCTTACGGAGGAGGGCTCTTGTATCAACATTGGGAAATATCAACATGGTGGGGGATGATCGTTGGCCCTGTTTGGGCTGCCGTTATTGCAATTCCGTTAGGACTCATCACGTTTCGCCTCCGGGGTCCCTATTTTGCTCTATCGATGCTTGCTATGTGCGAAATAGCCCGGATTATCTTTACCAACTGGGTGCCTTTTTCGGGGGGGGCGGTAGGTGTCATGATTTCGCGTACTTGGGGTGGCGAGAAATTGCCCTATTATTTCATAATCTTAGCTATTTGTGCGGTAACCTTGGGTGTGGTGGCTCTCATGCGATACTCTAAATTAGGGTATTATTTTCTATCCATTAGGGAAGACCAGGATGCTGCTGAAGCCTTAGGAATACCTACGACCAAGTATAAGATGTATGCACTCATTCCAAGCGCCTTTTTTACGGGCTTAGCTGGAGCCTTCTACATGAATTATATGGCCTATATTGAGCCCCGTGTGGTTTTCAATCTCGAGGCCATATCGATCATGATGATATTGACGGTCATGTTAGGAGGGGCTGGAACATTATGGGGGCCTGTTCTTGGGGCAACGGTTTACGTCATTCTCGCTGAGGTATTTCGGACAGTTCCTGGTGTTAAGGAAGTGCACGTTTTGGTCTTTGCCCTCATTGTGATCCTAATCATTATGTTTCTCCCAGATGGGATCTTAGGGGAATGGGATAAAATAAAGCGAATCTTCATCAAGCCAAAGCAAGCAATGTAGAGAGGTTCAAGATGAACTACTTTGCACTAAAAAACGTGGTCAGGAGATTCGGTGGGCTGGTAGCCGTCAGTAATATAAGTGCAACTATAGAGGAGGGAGAAATCTTTGGACTTATCGGCCCTAATGGCTCGGGGAAAACGACTATCTTCAACTGCATCAATAACTATTACCCGGCCAATAGCGGGGAGATTATTTTTAAAAGTGTCCCAATCGAGAGGATGTCCACCCACAAGATTTGCGAGATGGGCATTGGTCGAACTTTTCAGGTAGTCAAGCCGCTCAAGCGTCTCACTGTTCTCGAAAATGTGATGTCCGGGGCCTTCTTAAGAACGAATAAGGTGAGGGTGGCCCGAGACAAAGCTATGAAGGCCATCGATTTTTGCCAGCTTACGGAACGTAAAGATCTTCGAGCCAAGGATTTGCCAATTGCCGATAAGAAAAGGATGGAGGTGGCCCGAGCTCTGGCTACAGAGCCGTCGTTATTATTGCTTGACGAGACAGCAGCAGGACTCAACCTTAAAGAGATAGAAACGATGATGGAGGTTGTTAAGAAGATTAGGGATTCAGGAATAACATGTATTATTGTGGAGCATGTGATGAAGTTTATCATGGGTATTTCTGATAGAGTGATGTGTATTAATTTTGGCCAGGAAATAGCAACGGGGAAACCCGAAGAAATCGCTGCTCATCCAGAAGTGATTAAAGCCTACTTGGGAGAGGAATATGTTACAGATAGATAACATAGACGTATACTATGGAGATGTTCAAGCGCTGTGGGATATTTCTTTGGAGGTGAAAGAAGGGGAGATCGTCTCATTGGTTGGACCCAATGGCGCCGGAAAGACCACTATATTGAACACGATATCAGGGCTATTGAGACCAAGAAAAGGTAAAATTGCATTCGAGGGGCAAGATCTTGTGAAAATACCTGATTACAGAATGATCAATTTGGGCATTGCTCATGTTCCTGAAGCGAGGAGATTATTTCCGGAGATGACCGTGGTCGAAAACCTTGACATGGGTTCATTAACTCTGGAAGCGAAGGTAAAGCGAGAGGGATCCAAAGAATGGGTGTTCAGCCTTTTTCCCAGGTTGAAGCAAAGAGCGTGGCAGGAGGCAGGAACGCTCAGCGGTGGTGAAGCGCAAATGCTGGCTGTAGCAAGAGGCCTGATGTCACGACCCAAGTTGATTATGATGGACGAGCCTTCTCTTGGTTTAGCACCTTTGTTAGTGTCCCAGATATTTGGTATAACGGAGCAAATTCATAAGGAAGGGGTTACCGTTTTGCTTATCGAGCAGAATGTCTTTCATGCTTTGAAGGCATGTACCCGAGCCTATGTGATGGAAACGGGGAGGATTGTTCTCCAGGGCAGCGGGAATGAACTGATGAAAGATGAGCATATCAAAACCGCCTATCTCGGGATATGATTTTAAAACCCACCGCGGGCCTGTGTACACTATCTAATCATACGGTTGTGCAGAGCAAATAGGGGAATAAGAAATGGCGAATCAATATGTCTGGAATATCGCAGAGGTGGTGGAGGGAAATCCCATACCAGAAGATCGGAAATTGATGCGCACTTTTTTGGTGGATGGAAAGTACTGCACCGCTCTTGTCGTCCAAGCTCAGCCGCAGACGGAACCTTTTATCCATGAACATAGTGAGCATGATGAGTTCCTTTATATACTGGAAGGAGAAGGTTGGTGCTATATCGGGGATAAGAAATTTGAGGTGAAACCGGGATATCTTGTCTACTGCCCGGCGGGAGTGAAGCATGGATTTTTGATGCCGGTCAAGGGAGTCAGATTGTCGATATATGGTCCGCCTTTTGATCGTGAAAGACCAGACAGGATCGTCATGGCCGGAAAGGATTTGAAATAATCTTCTCACCCCTTTCCTCGCTCGACCCTGATAATATGCCGCCTTAGGAACTGTATTTATCTATCGTTAAGGAAATTTATTTTAATCTCTCAATTTGTCCCGTTTATCTTTCTTGACACTAAACTTCATTTCCGATTGATAACCCGTTAAGGAAAAGTTAACATGGATGTACGGTTCTATTTTGATTTTTGATACAAAAAACTTTATCTTTCAGTAGGAGGGGTTGCGGAAATCAAAAAAGAAAGGCTGGTTCAATCTGTTAAAAAGATGGCTTTCGGTAAGGGAATTGACATGGTGGGGATCCCCTCTCTTGATAGATTTGAAGGGGCGCCCAAGGGCCATCATTCACTCGATGTGTTACCCGGTGGTCAATCTGTGATCTCATTGGGAAGGCGTTTTGTGATGGGTATGATCGAGACGTTAGATCCGTCCCGGTAGAAGCTTTCTTATAAACATCATATGTATGCCCATTTAAATACTTACAATTCCCAAACTGCTTTTGAAATTGCCCTTTTTCTTGAGAATCATGGAATAAAGACTTAACAGGAGATAGGTGAGATATGGCCTATACTTATGAACTAAAGCAATTGATTAACCAAGTGGAAGAAACAAGGCCCCAGCGTTTAGCCAGAAGAAAAGAAGGTTTAGAATTTCCGAGGATGAGCCTTGCTGAGAAGGAAAATCGTTTGAAGAAGTTTCATCCTTCTTACAAGGAGGGTTCATTACAGGAATTGAAGATTGGACCAAGCAAAGGATATCTTATTCCACCGGAGATCTGCGAAGTCTTGGAAGCATGGAGCCGTGTCGACCCTGATCGAATCGATCTATCAAAGATCACTTTCGAGACCGATGTCCTCATCATTGGAGGAGGAGGGGCTGGGACAGCCGCGGCCCTTCTTGCTCAAGAGAGTGGTGCTCAGGTGATCATTGCGACGAAGTTGAGGCATGGTGATGCCAATACGATGATGGCTGAGGGAGGAATTCAAGTCGCCGATCAACCCGGCAAAGATTCACCCTATTATCATTATCTTGATACGATTGGGGGAGGGCATTTCGCGAATGTTCCCGAGTTGGTCTACACCCTTGTGATTCAGGCACCCTCCGTGCTTCAGTGGCTTGAGAACTTGGGCGCAATGTTCGATAAGAATCCGGATGGTAGTTTCAAAGTGCTTCATCTCGGCGGAACGTGCAGGAAAAGAGTCCATGTCGCAGCGGATATTACCGGGGCAGAGATCATGCGCACGATTCGGGACGAAGCCAGAAACAGAAAGGGGATAAACGTTCTTGAATTTGCTCCCGCCGTAGAACTGGTTCTCAATGAGCATGGCCATTGTGGAGGTGCCCTTCTCTATAATTTAGAGACCGAGGAATACTTTTCAATAAAGGCGAAGGCTGTCATTTTGGCAACGGGCGGCTCCGGCCGACTTCACATTGGTGGCTTTATGACGACCAACCATTATGGAGCAACGGGAGATGGGCTTGCTCTGGGCTATCGGGCTGGCTTGGAAGTCTGTTTGCTTCACACCACTCAATTTCATCCCACAGGAGCGATTTTTCCGGAACAGGCTGAAGGACTTCTCATCTCAGAGAAGTTTAGAGGGGCGGGTGCGCATCTTCTCAACATCGATGGGGAGCAGTTTGTCTTTGAGCGAGAACCAAGGGATGCCTGCGCAGCTTCCATCATCAGAGAATGTGTTCAGATCGGAAAGGGGATACCTACCCCTGCAGGAAAGGTGGGTGTCTGGCTTGACACTCCTATGATTGAATTGATCCAGGGAGAAGGGGCTTTGATCAAGAACTTCGTTGGGAAATATAAGATTTTTAAAAGGTATGGAATTGATATCACCAAAGAACCCATTCTCATCTTCCCAACACTTCATTACCAGAATGGTGGACTGAAATTTGACAAGAATGGAGAGACAGCCATTCCAGGGCTCTTTGCGGCTGGAGAAGTGACCGGCGGAGTCCAGGGTGAAAATCGATTAGGAGGGAACTCTCTCTTAGATGTTCTCGTCTTTGGAAGAATTGCAGGCCGTAACGCTGCCCTCTATGCTAAAGAGAAGGCTAAGGATGGACGGCTCACATTGGACCATGTGCGAAAGTTTCATAAGGAACTGGAAGAGGCAGAGATTGACCGGAGAAAAGTCTCTCCTGTTCTTCTTCCAGATTACTCAAATCCATTGGTGAGGCAGGGACAGTTGACCACGACCTATGAGGGAACGATCAGGTAAGAAAAGCATTAAATCACAAATAATTCCCAATGACCAAAATTCAAAATCCTAAGCATTTGCTATTTAAAAATTTAGGTCATTTGAACATTGGGGACTGGAAATTATTTGTAATTTGGGATTTGTGATTTGGAATTTGAGGGAAGATTTTATGGGCATTACTCAAGAGTTAGCAACATATTGTCATGGTTTAAAGTTCCGGCAACTTCCCGAGGAAGTCGTCGATCGGGTCAAGTACTTTTTTCTTGACTTCATCGGTGTGGCTTGTCGTGGCAGCCAGGAGAATTCTTCAAAGAGCATTTATCGCTTCGTCAGAGAGATGGGCTGTGGCCACCAGCAAGGTGTGATCATCGGGACGAAGGAGAGGGCCCTTTACTTATATTCGGCCCTGGCAAATGGTACGTCTGCTCACGCCATTGAGATGGATGATGTGAGCAATGAATCTTCCCTTCATCCTGGAGCCGTTGTTTTTCCGGCTGCTTTAGCGACGAGTGAGATGGTTAAAGGGGCCGGGAAGAAGTTTATTGAGGCAGTGGTTCTGGGTTACGAAGTGATGATCCGTTTGGGAAAGGCCCTCGGGGCGGAGAACAGCTATCAGAGGGGTTTTCATCCCACCGGCACCTGTGGTTCCTTCGGCTCGAGTGTGGCTGCTTCAAAGATTTTGGGTTTACATGAACAGGGACTGTTGAGTGCCTTGGGGATTTCCGGCAGCCAGGCAGCGGGGTCTATGGAGTATTTGGCTCAAGGGGCGTGGACAAAACGTTTTCACGCTGGATGGGCTGCTCATAGTGGGATGATAGCAGCCCAACTGGCCCGAGAGGGATTTCGAGGTCCGTCTTCGATCATTGAAGGTAGAGATGGTTTTTTGCACGCCTATTCTAATGGAGCGGATGCAAGGAAGGTTTTGGAAGGGATTGGTTCGGGGTTTGAAATCCTTCATACCTCGGTGAAACCCCATGCCTGCTGTCGCTACATGCAGCCTCCGATCGATGGAATCTTAAAAATTGTAAAAGAAAATGACCTCCAACCAGATCAAGTGGCGAAGGTAAAGCTGGGTCTCTTGCGGGCGGGTGCCCCCCTCATTGCTGAGCCCAAAGAGAATAAATATAATCCCCAATCGATAGTAGACGCTCAATTTAGCATGCCCTTTGGCGCCGCCATTGCGCTCCTTTACAGGAGAGCAGGGTTGAACGAATTTCATCCATCCAAGATTCATTCAGAGGAAGTGAGGCGGATGATGAAACAGATTGAATATTTTGTAGACCCGGATTTAGATAGAACTTTTCCAAAACAGTGGTGTGCCACTGCTGAAATCTTTACCAAAGATGAGCAGAGATATTTCGCAAAAGTTGAATATTGCAAAGGGGATCCTGAAAACCCTCTGTCCTGGGATGAATTGATCGAGAAATTTAATGATCTGAGCAGTCGGTTCATGACAAAAGAAAGACGCTTGAAAATTGTGGATCAGGTGAAAAGACTGGAGAAGATTCGAGATCTTCAGAAGTGGTCTCCTCTTCTTTTACGAAATCGGTAGAACTTCATCACCCCCAACCTCCATGGGATGAGGTTTTTCAAAGAGTCACGAAGGTTTGAGTGATCATCTGAGGAGAATTGGAAATGGAAAATCCAAAATCGCAGTGGATTGCGACCGATTGTACCATCTGTTATCACAGCTGTGGCATGAATGTTTTGGTTGAAGAGGGTCGGATCACAAAAGTGCAGGGGCTTAAAGATCATCCTTTGAATAAGGGACGACTCTGTCCCAAAGGAGCGAGAGCCATCGAACTGGTCTATCATCCCGACCGCCTTAAATATCCTTTGAAGAGAGTCAATGGGGAATGGAAGAGAACTTCTTGGGATGTTGCCCTGACAGAAATCGCTGATAAGCTGCAACATTTGAAAAAGGAATTTGGACCAGAGAGTCTGAGCATCTTCAGCGGCTCCATCGGAGTCGAAAACCTTGAGATGATGGAGTGTGCCCAACGATTCAAAGGAGCTTTCGGCAGCCCTAATTTCATCTCGGTAGATGGGGCCACAATCCTGAGCAGTCTGATTTTCCATTACACTTAGCGCTTCGAGAAAATCTGGCAAAGGGATCCAAACTTGTGGTGATCGATCCCAAGAGAATTTCTATTGCGAAAAATGCCGAAATGTATCTACCCATTCGTCCCGGGACAGATGGAGCCCTCGCCCTCGCCTTAATGCATGTCATCATCAAAGAGAATGTATATGACAGGGATTTTGTGGAGCGTTGGACTCATGGATTCGATAAACTGGTAACCCATATTGAACCCTACACCCCAGAATGGGCAGAGAAGATTACATGGGTTCCGGCTGAAGACATCAGGAAACTTGCTCGGCTATACGCCACGGCTGAATGTGCAAGCATTTTTCAGGGGACCAATACTCAGGATCAGACGGCAAACGGAACACAGAATAGCCGTGCCTTTGCCATCCTTCAAACAATAACAGGTAACATCAATAACCCTGGAGGTTGGGTGATCGGTCCCAGACTTTCATTAACAGGCTTAGGGATTCCTACAGAAAGAAAGCCCATTGGTGCTGATGACTACACACTCTTTTATGACCTTTGGGGTAGAAAGAGTTCTTTCGGGCAGGTGGTCTGTTTTCCGGATAGTGTTCCCCATGTGATCAAAGCCCTGATTGTGACAGGAGGGAATCCCGTCGTGAGTTTGCCAGATTCGAACGCCTTTAGGGAGGCGCTCAAGAAGCTCGAACTTTTAGTGGTCCTTGATTTATTCATGACGGAGACTGCTGAACTCGCCCACTATGTGCTCCCCGGATGTTCCCATCTCGAAAAGAATGGATTGGCTTATAGTTACAATGTATGCCATGGACTCCCGTATCTGATGTTGAGAAAGAAAGCGATTGAGCCCCTGTACGAGAGCAGATCAGAGTTTATGTTTTGGAAGGAGTTAGCCAAGAAGATGGGTTTGGGAGATGTTTTCCCTTGGGAGACCGATGAAGAAGTGGTAGAGCTTGAATTGAAACCAAGTGGGTTGAGATACAAGGAGTTAAAAGAAGAAAAAATTGCCGGTGCTTATTATATGCCGAAGAAATATGGAATGGATGGGTATGAGGTAAAGGGTTTTTCAACCCCTTCCAAGAAGATAGAGATCTATTCTGAAACTTTTGAGAAAGTAGGTTTCGATCCGCTCCCTACCTATCGAGAACCGGATCAGAGTCCTTTGGGAGACCCCCAATTGTTTCAGAAGTATCCTCTGATTCTTACAACAGGCGCCCGAAATCTCTATTACACCCACACCCAACATCGAAACATCAAAGGTCTCAAGGAGAGGAATCCAGAACCCTTTGCAGAGATTCATAAGAAAACAGCAGAAAAATATGGGATTCAAGATGGAGATACCATACTCGTTGAATCGAATCGGGGACAGATCAAAGTCAAAGCTCGAATTACTGATGATATGCTGGAAGGAGTAGTGAGTATCCCCCATGGCTGGTCCGGAGAAGCCAATGTGAATCTTTTGACTGATGTTCATTGTCGAGAGCCGATCATGGGTTACCCACAGATGAAATCCCAACTCTGTTCGATTCGGAAGGCTTAGGTTTAGCAAACCGGGAGAAAGCTATTAGGTCTGCATCTTTTAAGATGGCCTACTCTAAACCAGATTAAAGCTCCTTGGACTTCTCTAAATCCTTTTTTATGTCCACTAATGATCTTTACCAAAAGTGCACAAATGATTCTTCCGTAACAGCCAGAGAAAAAAAGCTTGACAACTTGGGGGGGGCGGTATATTAACCGAAGGAAACTTTTTAAGCAGATCAAGGATAGTTCAAAAGTAGATATTGAACATTTTAGGGAGTTCAGGAAAGGTGTAAGAAATGAGCTTTTCTATATCATTTTTAAGTGTTGCTATTTGCTGTACTATATCTTCTCTTTCTCTGGCAAGGTCTTTAAAGCCAGAAAAGAGAAAGGAGTTTTGAGGAAGACTTTGATAGAAATGGGATAGGAGGTTTAAATGGCATATAACTTAACAACTTGGGGCGAATTCAAGAATTACCAGAGCACCTGCTATAGGGACTATGTATATGCTGCTGAAGGCCTTCGCTGCATGGGTTCTACTTGGAGTCCGTTGGCTCCCCTTAAAGGGTTAGGTGAGGATGTATTGATGATAGGTGGCGAGCCACACGCCGCGTCAACGGCTGGGACATTCCCTGAAGAGGCCCGTGAGGATATTTCAGCTGCTGAAAGCGCAGGTTTAGGCTTTCACTCGTGTAGTTACCTGAAACTGTTCGTAGGGGAAGTGGTCCGCGATAAAATAGCTATTCCAGATGGAACAATCAAGGAGGGATATCCCAAACCGGATTTGATCTGGACTACACACCTGTGCAGTCAGCATTCAAAATGGTACCAGGAAGTTTCAAGGCGTCTAGGTGGCATACCTATGTACGCAATAGATATGATCGGCGGGGGGAATGCGGAGAAAGATCCTAAAATTGTAAAATATGTGTGCGACCAGATAGAGGAGGGAATACGTTGGCTCGAGAGAGTAACTGGTAGGGAGTTTTCGGATGAGTTGTTCATCAAGGCAGCTAGAAACGAGATCAAGGTGCTGGTTCTATGGGGTAATATATGTGCACTAAACAGGCATGCCCCCGCGCCGTTGGATGAGCGTCGACTTATAGCTCTATTCCCACCAGCCATGGTGGACAGGACAACTGATCAAGCTGTGCGGCTATATGAGGCATTACTTAAAGAAGTGAAATACATGGTTGAGACTGGACAAAGTGTGGCTCCAGATCAACGCTTCAGAATAGTCTATTTTGGAATAGCACATACTTATGGCCATCCGGAAATTGCGAGAATTCTTAGAGACGTCGGAGCCGAGATTGTAGCGTCAGTCTATACGTTTGGCACTTGTGGCAATTTCAGGGGAATTGTAAATGGAAAGTGGTCATGGGAACCCCTCGACCCTGCATGGGTAGACGAACTGGATTTGTCCAACAGAAGAGATGCCATATCTGCGCTCGCTAAAATAGTTCTGGGTTGGCCTACTTGGCAAGGGGTAAGATCCTACTGGGCACTAGAACAAATGGCTAGGGCAATGGTAACAGAATATAAAGCAGACGGGCTTTTGTTAGCGCCTTCCCGTAGTTGTGAAACTGACTTTAGGAACGGTTACATAGCGATGCAGCGCATTTTTAAAAACGAAATTCCGACCATAGAATACGACACCGACCAGGTAGATGTCCGGAAAATGGATTTACCAGGTTCCCAACGGAAAACAGAGTTGTTCGTGCGTCTCATGGAAGCGCATAAGAAAAGAGTGAATGATAAATGATGAAGAAGGGCTCTGACACAATAATCGAACGTTTTCGCTCCATAACTGAGAATACACATGAATACGTCAAATCCCTTCAGGGGAAAGGGCAGCTGTTAGCCGGATATATGTGCACTCATGTTCCCGAGGAAATTCTATATGCAGCCGGGATTATACCAGTGAGAATTCTCAGCTCCCATGTTTCACAAGCAATGACAAGGAGCTATATGCATGAAACATATTGCTCTTTTTCACATGATTGCGCATACCAAGGACTGCAACACAATTATGATTACTTAGACTTGATCGTGACGAGTAGCAGTTGCATACATATGGGTGAAGCGTTTAATGTTTGGGTTAGGTTTGCAGGATTCCAGCAAAAAAGCTTCCTCATACCGTACCCTCATATCATAGAAACTAAACCTGCTCGTGGGTTTATGGTGGAGTCTTTTGGAGAGTTTAAACAATTCATTGAGAAGTTTGTGAAAAAATCTATAACAGATGATGACATCGAGAGGGCGATTAAAGTTTATAATCACACTAGAAGACTCCTTAAACGACTTTGGGAGTTCCTACGGCGTGATAACACACCCATAACGGGACCGGAAGTCGCGACTGTGACTTTGGCTTCCCAAGTTATGGACAAGCAAGAATGCAATCAAATGCTAGAGCAACTTATTCAGAGATTAGAAGCCGAGCCTGGCAAAGTGCCTTCAGGGGTAAGGCTGATGGTAACGGGAGGTTCTTGTGACGACTTGGGAATTTTCGATTTAATTGAACATCTGAACTACGGCGCAAGCCTGATTTTCATTGATTCGTGTACAGCAGCTAGGTACTTCTGGTTTGAGGTGCCTGAGGATAGACCTGATAAGCTTGAAGCGATCGCTGAGGGATACATCGGTAGAATTCCGTGTCCTGCAAAAGACAATGTTCCTGGTACTGGGGAGAAAAAAAGGTTTAGGTTCATTCAACAGTTCATCGAGGACTTCAAGCCAGATGGAGTAGTATTTCTCTATCAGAGATTTTGCAGCCCTCAACCGATGGACATTGTGGCACTGAAGCCTATCTTGGATAAGTTGGGAATTCCGTCGACTGAGCTTGAACTTGATACAACCGTACCAATAACTCAATTTCGGACACAGTTGGAAGCCCTTGCAGAAATAATAACGCGGGTGGTGCCATTTGAATAAGGGAAAAATTCTGGCTGGACTCGATGTAGGTCATGTTAATACGAAGGCCGTAATAATGAAGGGACAAGAGGTCCTTGGGTATTCCACAGTACCCACAGGATTTGATGTAGTCGCTGCGGCTGAAACAGCACTAAATCATGCTTTGGACAACGTCGGAGTCTCACGCGGTGAACTAGCCGGAATCGTAGCTACTGGAATCTTTAAAGATATGATTAAGGTACCGCCACTGAACGTAACTAGAACTGTACCCGAATATGTAGCGGATGCTAAAGGGGCTTTATTCCTTAATAAGAATTCCAGAACAGTGATCGATATCGGTGGGAATATACATAAAGCTATCCGTTATGACCAAAACGGGGATCTCCTCGACGTTATTCAAAATGATAAATGTGCTGATGGTCTGGGCATTTTTTACACGACCATGGCCAAAGCTCTAGGAGTAAGTGAGCAGGAACTGTCCGAATTAGCGCTTAAATCCACCAAGAAGGTATCTGTTGCTATTCTTTGCGCCGTATCCGCTGAATCAGAAGCTATTGATTTGATGTGTCAAGGCATGGACATCGCAGATGTAGCAGATGCTATCTTGAGATTCATAGTTGAACGCGTTGCTGCTATGTGCACAGTAATCTCCCTCGCACAAGAGATCGTGGTAGCTGGAGGATTAGCCAAATCTAAAGCGCTTATTAAGCACCTTCCGAGTTTAATAAAACAAGACGTAAGCGTATTGAACCTTCCGGAATATGTAGGTGCAATAGGTGCTGTGATTAGTTATGAAGGTGGAAAATGAGCGAACATGAATACGCTTCAATGAACGAACAGCTAGATTGGACAAGGGCTAAGGTGATAGTAGCTGGAGTAGATATTGGAGCAGTGAGCTCCAAAGCGGTGATACTGCTGGATGGACAACCATATGCATTTTCTCAAGTTAGAACCCGAACGCCCAAAGAATCTGCTTTCAGGGCTATAAACGCGGCTTTAGCTAAAACCCATTTAAAGTTAGAAAATATCCATTACATAGTGGGGACCGGTCGTGGGAGGACGCAGGTTCCGTTTACACGTAAAACTATAACTGAAATTGCGTGCGGCGCCGCAGGGGCGGTACACATTTGGGGCCCATCTGTGCGTACGGTGCTAGATGCTGGAGGTCAGAGTTGCAAAGTAATTCACTGCACCGAAAAGGGCAGAGTAACCGCTTTCCTTTGGAACGACAAATGTGCTGCGGGTATTGGACGCTCGATGGAAGCATTTGCTGATCTGGTTAAGAAAGAAGTAACTGAAATTGGAAACATCGCCCTTCAATCTGATCAGTTCCCAAAGATAACTGACTTTTGCGTGGTGTATGCTCAATCCGAAGCTCTAGATTTAATTCGAAGCAAAGTACCGCTAGAAGAAGTAATAGCAGCTTACCACTACGCTATGGCTAAGAGAATCAGCACATTAGTAGCTAGATCAGGTGTGAAAAAGGATTTCGTAATCATTGGAGGACTGGCCAAGAATCCAGGGATAATAGATTGGTTGGAAAGTACCTTGAAGGTAAGCAGGTTGGCTCCTAAACCTGAATGGGATCCTACATTAACAGCAGCTCTAGGTGCAGCTCTATTTGCGGATGCTTTCTATAGGCGGCAACAATCTGACACATCAACCCACAGCAGGGGTAAACCAGGTACTGTCAACATAATTGTGTAAATTTCTTATAGAGGGGCAAATTAGGACGTACCTTATGAAGGACCGGGACGAGGCCCTGCGGGTATTGACGGATTGGCAGCTTGCTCTACCGGACTGGCAGAGTTAGTATGACGTTCGCTTCAAAAGCGAGCACATGATAAGAATCGCGAGAGAATGGCATTGCAACTATGCGTTCATGCACTTCAACCGCGGATGTAAGGGGACAAGCATCGGGTTACCGGAGAATAGGGCAGCACTCATCCATGCTGGGATTCCAACCCTTGCCTTTGAGGGAAATATGGCGGATCCCGGGGAGGTGGATGAAACTGCAATCTTACACAGGGTAGACATATTTATGCACGCTCACGGATATGAGCGCCTTCAGGGTTGATGGTGCATGCCTCGAGCGAAAGGGTCTCTTAAGGGAGGTGATATCTATGGAATAGGGTGGGCTTTAAGGCGAAGTATGCAGTTTAAATGAGTATTTGGGTGGGAAGTGGTTTCCAGTCTTTCAGATCTGATCATTTCAAATCAAATTCAAAATAAGGGAGGGGACCAAGATGAAAAGGATGAAATATGTAGATCATTTTCCTAATCAATTTAATGAGGAGGACAGACTTATGAAAAAGAAAGTATTTTTGGGCTTTGTTATTTTCATTTTAGCAATGTTGGTAGCGTTTTCTCACACTGCTGTCGCTCAGCTTAAACCCGGTGATCCGATTGTCATCGGAGTTCCCACTGCTCTTGGCGCTATTGAGGGAAAAGATAGTTGGATGGCTGCGCATATGGCAGTGGATGAGATCAATGCAAAGGGAGGCGTTCAGGTAGGCGCTACAAAACACCAACTCAAGGCCTTTTCCATCGATACAAGGGAACATGAACCTGGAATCCCGGTGCATGACGCCTTGACCGCAGTCGAGAAACTCATCCTGGAGAGGAAACCCCATGCTATCGCAGTGGGGGCTTTTCGCTCAGAGGTGTTATTAGCCTCGATGGACCTTATCTCTAAATATAAGTTGCCCTATATTTGCTCAATTGCAATGAGCCCCCTTTACCAGAAAAAAATATTGGATGAATATGACAAATATAAATATTGCTTCCGCAACGGCATTAATTCCCCTTATTATGTTATGTACCTGCAGGGAGTGATGGAGTTTCTGAGGAAAGAGTTTGGTTTTAAGAAAGCACACATCGCCGTGCAGGATGTTTTGTGGGCTAAGGCAACGGGTCAAGGCTTAGAGAAGTGGTACAAGGAGAAAGGTTGGGAAGTGACAGGTTTTGATACTTATGCAACGGGATCCTCCGATTTTTCTCCCTCCTTAATCAAGGTTCGGGCTCAGAAGGCCCAAGTGATTATGCCCATATTCGATATGCCCCAGAGCGGTATCCTGCTGAAACAGGCCCGTGCGATGAAAGTCCCAACTCTCTTTTGTGGGTTCATCAGCCCTGTTGCTCCTGAAAATGCCTGGAATGTATTTGAAGGGGAAGTAGAGGGCATGTTAAACCTCATCGATGAAATTGGTCCAGTCCCTGTCAAAGCCGTCCCCCAATCAGTTGCTTTTTATGAGAATTTTGGAAAAAAATGGGGAAAAGACGCGAAGATAAGACTCTCTGGCCATTGTTCACCCGGCTACGATGCGGTTTATATTTTAGCGAATGCGATTGAGCGTGCCAAGACCGTAGAGCCCGATGATGTGGTGAAAGCCCTCGAACAAACGGATATGCAAGGAGTCGCTGGAAGGATAAGATTTGGCAAAGATCATCAGGTCGTCTATGGTTATGACCCCAAAGAAACGGCCCTGGGCTGCATAATCCAATGGAAGAAACCTGGTGTTAGGGTGGTTGTCTTCCCTGAGCTGATTGCAGAGGGAAAGATTGAGCTTCCTCCCTACATGAAATAAAATTTGTTACAGATACTCTGTGGGGCGATTTTCCGGTTAAAGATCGTCCCTCGGTTTTGGTGGGATATGTTACCAAGCATCATCATCTACGGTTTAGTGAATAGTGTCAATTTAGCCCTGATCGCCATAGGTTTCAGCCTCACCTTCGGCATCAGTGGGGTGGCTAATTTTGCCTATGGAGGTTTTTA
>JBEKWN010000085.1:0-14239 GCA_049513055.1 Thermodesulfobacteriota bacterium | reverse complement strand
TGGATTATGGAATCAAAATTACCCTATCCAAACAAATAAGCAAAGAGCTACTCTATCCAATAAAATTAATTTTCATTCTTCTTTGTGCCGACTGGTCGGCATGGGAGTTTCAGGAAGAAGTCAACAACGCGCTATCAAGTCTTGGCCCTCATAATTCTTTTAAGGTGAACCTCCACTTGCAAAACATATCTTTGGGATGAGGGTCGGGTGGAGCAAAAAGACACTCAATTTTGACACGCTCATCGATCTCTTTCGCAAAGCCAGCAAACTCACCTCGGTGCATCTCTTTGCACACGAACTCTTCCAATCCTCTTTTGAGACGGGCCTCCTGGGTAGGACAGTTGGGCACGGTGATGATCACTTCACCCTCCTTCTCTTCGATCCGATAGCCCACCAAGATAGTCCAAGGGAAATACTTTAGGGCTTTTACAAATCCCTTGAGACCTTTCTCCTTTATTCCAAAGCGTTTGAGAAGGTCCTTTGCTGCCATCCCGGCGACACGACCCCAGACCCGCTCATTGAACCGTTCTGCTGTGGGTTGATCGAACATCTCCGCCACATATAGAAACCAGAAGGCGTCTATGACTCGGTAATGCCAGAGTAAAAATTGGATATAATTCTTAAGTTCTGGGGCATCCATCTTCTCAAAAATTTTAGTATCCATTTCCTTCTCCTAGAAAATAACGTGCTCGTATCCGTAATCCTGGCCATCACCCCCACCCTCCCCTCCCCCGTCAAAGGGGGAGGGAAATTCTTAGTATTTTCACCCTCTAGGTGTGATGTAGCTGCTATGTTCAATTTCTCATTTCCTCAATTCCCCAATCCCTTAATTGCTGCTCCCTCGCCTCCCCATCCCCTCATTTCCCTATCCTTTATTAGAAGGAGTGAGCCTTGCAATTCGCTCGACCAAAGGAGGATGAGAGTAATAGAACCACGCATAAAGAGGATGAGGGCTCAGATTGGCCAGGTTATCAGCGGCCAACCGCTTCAATGCAGAACACATGGGTTCTGCAGACTTTATGAGCACCAATGCAAAATCATCAGCCTCACGTTCGAATTTCCTTGAGACTGCAGACTCCAATGGCTGAGCATAATAACCAAGCAGGCTGATGAAGGTTCCGATGAGAAATAATCCCACATAGACAGGGGATTCTTGAAAGCCAAATGTTTGATAAAGCAATGGCCAGTTCAGGAATTTAGTCACCGCATAAAAAGAGACAAAAGACAATATTTCTAAAAGAACGAGCATCCGAAGGACGTGCCTTTTCTTCCAATGCCCTGCTTCATGGGCCAAGACAGCCAGAATCTCTTCTTCGGTATGAGAGGCTAAGAGAGTATCGAAAAGGACAATCCGTTTCGTTCGGCCAATGCCAACGAAAAAAGCATTCGTATGCTTGCTTCGCTTGCTCGCGTCCATCTTGAAGATCCCTTTAGCTCGGAGCCCGACTTTTTCCATCAACGCCCTGATATGCTTTTCCAGTCCCTTATTTTCAATCGGATCAAATTTGTAGAACAGAGGAAGAATGACTACTGGAAATAGCCATAGCAAAAGTAATTCAAACCCACCGACCAACATCCATGCCCATACCCACCAGGCATCTCCTCCATAAATCACCAAGGACAGAAGGAGGCCGAGAAGTAGACCTCCCAAAATGGCGACGATAACGATGCCTTTCAATAGGTCCGAAATCCACATCTTAAATTTCGTCACGTTAAATCCATAACGCTCTTCAATCACAAATGTTTCATAGAGGCTGAAGGGGATGCGAAATAGGTTGGCGAATATCGAGAGAACAGCAAAGAAAATCAAACCACTTACAATCTGCCCATATTTCCATAGACTGATGGTCCTTACCAGCCATGGTAAGAATCCAGACAGTAAAATGGCCAGGAAAAGCCCTTGGTTTACCAGAGTGGCAACCATGTTGAAATTTTCAGAATCCACGGTATAAGCAGAAATTCTTTTCAGTCTCTCTGGGTCGATTATATCCTGAAAAATTTCTGGAACTCTTGTTCCATGTTGACGGAGGAAGGAAATATTAAGCCCGTTAAGATAGATTTGGACCAATGACCGTAATAAAAAAACGGCGAGAAAAATTTGGAGCAAGAGATTGAAATAAATCATGGGAGGGAGATGTTATTTACTCGATCTCCTTTTCTTGCCTCTCCTCATGGAGGGACGAACTGTTTTCTTAACCCTGCCCGCACTCTTCTTTTCAAGGAGTTTCCTTACCTCACGTCGGCCGAGCTTTCGAAGCGCTACCATCACCGCCTTCTTTTTCCCACTTGGCTTAAACTGCCCACACTCCCACAGATGCACTGCTCCAACTGTGACACCAGTGAGAATAGCCAGTTCTTTCTGGGTGATGCCCATATGCCCGCGAAGGCTTCGGATCAAGCGGGGAGAGAATCGTGACACCTTCACCTCTTCCGGAGCCGCCTCCAATGGCATCTCTCCTTTTTCCAACACTTTTTGCTGAGTCGCTGCTATTCGCTCAAGTGCTGAAACCGCTTTTCGAAGTTGTGAGACCGCACTTTTCATGGACCGGACATCCCGGCCTAACGGAACAGAAATTTTCCTTATTTCCCTTTTTGCCAAACGTACCATTTCAGATTTGATGACCCCTTCTACTTTTCCCATAAGTTCCTCCTTTCCCCCTCACTCTTTTCCTCTCCCCAAGGGGAGAGGGATGAGGTGAGGTGGAATCGCATAAAAGGTTTATTCAAAGATTTTCCCGGGATTCATGATTCCATTGGGATCTAAAAGTTTTTTGATCTGTTTCATCAATAGGAGACTTGCCCCATGCTCTTTCTTCATAAACTTCTTCTTTCCAATCCCAATGCCATGCTCTCCGGTCGCTGTTCCACCACATTCTAGTGCGAAATGGACAATTTCCTCTTCTGCCTCTCGAACCTTTTGCCACTGGGCCTTTTCTTCAGGAATCCCCAGAATCTCCATATGGAGATTGCCGCTTCCTGCATGGCCAAAGGCATATCCTTTTAATCCTTTCTTCTCAACAATCCTCTGACCCCATTCCACCATATCCGAATATTTTGAGATGGGAACAGCCGTATCGATCACAAGAGGATAAAAACCAGGATTGTTTACCTTGATGGATTCACGAACTCCATACCGAGCCTCCCAGAGGCGGTTTCGTTCTTCCCTCCCAATTCCTGAATCGAACCGGAGAGATCGGTTCTCGCCACAAATCTCCCTCACCATCTCCAACTCTTCTTTCAAACCCGTAGCGCTTGCACCGTGAAACTCAATGAAAAGAGTTGGTCTTTCTTCCAAAGAGAGTTTTTTAAACTGGTTAACGACCTGAACCGTTGAGGCATCCAAGAATTCTAGAGCGGCCGGAGACAGACCGGAACGCATAATCTGGATGACGGTATCTGTGGCTTCACGAATGGGATTGAATTGCGCCACGGCAGCCATAAACTCTGCGGGAAGGCCGATCAGGCGAAGGGTGACCTCTGTGACCACACCCAGTGTTCCTTCTGAACCCACAAAGAGACGGCAAAGATCATAGCCTGATGAAGTCTTCATCGCATTCGTTCCAGCCCGGATGACTTCTCCAGAAGGAAGGACGATCACCATTTTGAGGACAAAATCCTTCGTGGCCCCATACTTTATCGTCCTGATCCCACTGGCATTGTTACCCACCATTCCCCCAATGGTTGCCGAGGCTCCAGGGTCTGGTGGAAAGAAAAGGCCAAAACGGGAGAGGGATTGATTTAACTCCTTATAAATGACCCCTGCTTCAACACGAACCTGAAGGTCTTCTGTCCTCAACTCCAAGATATGGTTCATCTGTTGAAGATCTAAAACAATCCCACCCTCCACCGGTATGGGATTGCCTTCTAAACTCGTCCCAGCGCCCCATGGAGTAACAGGAATCCGCTCCTCATTGGCCAATTTGAGAATCTGGCTGATCTTTTCTGCGCTGAGTGGCCACACCACTACATCAGGCTTTCGCCTTGGATGAAAAGACTCGTCTTTACTATGGAGGTCAAGGATTGATTCCCCAACGGACATCCTTTCCGATCCCACAATTTTCCTGATGGACTCTAATTCTCTATCCGTCACCCTTCCATATTCCATCAAGAGCTTTTCATCTCCCCGACCACTGGTCTTGCCAGAAACCACTCTGTGTTGGATTTATTGATAATTTCAAATGCCGAAGCTCAAATGTCAAAACTATTTGGATTTTGCCTGCCTGCCGCAGGCAGGGACTTTGACATTCATTTGACATTGGGATTTTGAAATTTGAACTTTAAAAAATTGTTACTGTTCTGCCCAGCGTTTCATCTATAGGAGGCTAACTTTTTCTCCATTTTAAAAATCAACGCTTTTGCCTTTTCAATCCCCTTTCGCTTATGGATAAGCCAATCCCTGTTGGCTTGAATCTTCTTTTGAAGCGACGCAATATTTTCCTTCACCCTTTTCTCTGAAGGTGTCCCAATGGATAGAGTCTGAGCCAATATCTTTTCCGGTCTCTGCATTTCTTCCACATCTTTTTTTGTGATGGGAATATGAACCTTCATCTCAGTGAGAACTTTCTTTAAACTCTGATAGGAAACCTCTCCCTTGTTTTCTCTTTCAGAATATTTCACTGCTCTCTCCACCACCATCTTTACCTTCCGCATCGGAAGGGAACCTTGACGAACCATCCACTCCATCAAAGAAGTGGCACCAGCGAACTCCTCCTGAGCCTGCTTTAGCATCTGAGTCTTATTGACTTGAAGGAGTCGAATGATCTCGGTCATTACGGAGAGGGCAGGTTTCGATTCGTCCACCAGATCCATGATCCAATACTTCGTCCATTGGGTCTCCCGGTTATATCCCATGAAGAGAGCCTTGCCGACGGAGAGGAGGCTGACCACCATCCCATGGGCGAAGGATGTTTTTGCCTTGATCACCTCTAAAGAACAGGGATTTCGCTTCTGCGGCATGATTGAACTGCCTGTGCAATGTCGATCGTCCAACCGAATCATATTAAATTCACGAGTGGATAAAAGGATCAGAGTTTGGGCCATGGTAGAGAGATGATCCATCATCACCGCCACATCATAGGCCAGTTCTGCCTCAGGCTCCCATCGCTGGGTAATGGGATCGGTGACATTCTCTGTGGGCCCATCAAATCCAAGAAGCTTTGAAGTCAACTGCCGATCCAGTCCAAAAGTCGTGCCATAGCCAGCTGCTGCACCCAAAGGATTTTTATTGAAGAGATCAAACCAATGTGCAAATCTCTGAGCATCTCGTTCGAGAGCCTCTGCAAAGGAGAGGAGAAGATGACCAAAGGTGGTGGCTACAGCATGCTGGTGATGGGTATAGCCAGGCATGATCGTCAAACGGTGCTCCCAAGCCTTTTGGAGAAGAGATTCCATTAGAAAAACCAATCCTTCAACAAATTCCAAAGCCTGATCTCGAAGGTAAAGACGCATATCGAGGACAATCTGGTCATTCCGACTTCTACCGGTATGGACCTTTCCTCCAGATTCAATTCCTACTCGCTCAATGAGATAACTCTCGATGTTGGAGTGGACATCCTCTTTCGACGCATCCAATCCAAACTTTCCCTTTTGATGAAGCGTTTCTATTTCCCTTAATCCCTTGAGGATTTTCTTTCCATCCTGTTTCGAGAGGATAGCCTGTTGACAAAGCATGAGGACGTGGGCTCGATTTCCCCAGAGATCGTAAGGGATCAGTCGCTCATCGCAAGGAGGAATCCCCTTGACATCTCTCCCCGAAAGAAAATCGACCATCTCCTTGGAGGGCAGTTCTTCAAACCGTCCACCCCATAGCTTTTCAATCTTCATTGAATGACCCCCTACTTCGTTTTCCGTTTGGCTAAGATTTCAAAGGGAAGTCCGCGAACGAAAGCCGCATCCGCGCAGCGTCTCTGATCAAAACCGGTGGTTTTAATGGAACGGATCTCCGGTGAGAAGAGACTTGTCTTCGATTCTCGATTGGCGACCTCAATGTTCCCCTTAAAGAGTTTGATCTTATATTTCCCGTTGACCACCTTCTGAGATGCCTCGATGAAGGCATCAAGATCATACCGTAATGGATGGTACGCCATGCCATGGTAGATCAGGTAGGCCCACTTCTGATCGATTCCTTTCTTAAACTGAATCTCGTCCTTGGTGAGGCAGAACTGTTCCAAGTCTTGATGGAGTTTAAGGATGATCGTTGCGGCAGGGGCCTCATAGATCTCACGGCTCTTCAGATCCATAATCCCATCCTCAAAAATGTCGATCTTGCCAATGGAATGCATCCCTCCAATGACGTTGAGGGCCGGGATGATTTCTCCAAGGGGCTTCCGTTTATCATTCAATTTGGTGGGAATCCCCCTTTCGAACTCCAAGGTGATGAAGGAAGGTTCATCAGGACCCTTTTCAATGGGCCAATACCACATCCAGATATTATCTGGAAGCGGCTGGTTCAGGTCGATGGCACCACTGGCGATGGATCGGCACCACATCGTCTTATCATCCCCTCCGGTGATCATCTCGTTCACTGGAACACTCCATGCCCGGCACAATGCTTCTTCTTCCAATCGGGTTAAATCGAAATCCCGCACCGGCACCAAGATTTTCAGCCCAGGCGCAAACATCTTGAAGACATTATGCATGCGATATTGATCATTTCCTTTTCCACTGGATCCCTCGAGGATGGCATCACATCCCTCTGCCCGGGCGACCTCTGCCACCTTACGCGCCACGATCTGTCTCGTCATGGAGGTGGAGACAGGGTAACCCAGATAATCCGAGTTGGCCTGAATGGCTCGCGCAATCCAGACCTCAGTAAATTCCTTTCGAAGATCGAAAAAGAGAGGCCTGATTTTGAGAATCTTTGCTTTTCTCTTACTCTCAAAGACCTCCTCTTCTCCCTGCCCGACATCAATCGTGATAGGAAGGATCTTTTTCGCCTTATATTTTCTTCTGAGCAATTCGATGGCAAGAGAAGAATCCAATCCTCCAGAGTAGGCAACAGCTACTTTGTTCACTTTGGGGGTTTCAGTTTTTTCAATTTTTTTCAAAATCTTCCGAATATCCATAAACCGCTAACCTCCTTTGGAATTTAGTTTGAGATGTTACCATAAATCAAGTACTTAAACAATCTTTTTAAACTTTTTAAACTATGGTCTCCATGAGGTTGCAGGTGGAGGAGGAGGCTACGGAGATCCATTGAAAAAGCCGGTTGAAAAGGTTTTGAAGGATTTCAGAAATGGTTTTGCCTCTATTTAAGAGGATTACGAGGTCGTGATCGATCCTGTAACGTTTAAGGTAAACGAAGAAGAAACCCGAAAAAGAAGAGAAAAACTTTATTAAAACTTGTAGCTCATACCTCCGAATATTAAATGGGCCTTGTAGGATTGATCTTTATAAGCCCCGGTTAGAAAAGCAGCATTAGAATTAGGCGGACCTGCAGGCGCAAAAAGGTAGTTGTTTAACTGGGCATCACTGTACCAAAATCTTTCATAAGCATAGCCTATCATGGCTGCAAGAGATTTTGTGAAATTGTAAACTGCTTTAATGCTGAAGGAATAAAGTGTGTAATCATCCCATCTGCTAATATCAATGTTATCATTGTTCGCTCCGGATCCGGCACCAAGTCCACTCGCGGCAACGAACAGTCCGTTATTAAGAGCGAAATCAACGGACCCATTCGATTTCACATAATCATGTTGAAATATCAACGTCAGCTTCTTAGGGATGGCATAGATTTCAGCACCTATCCCATACCCCCAGGTCTTATCCCACTGATCTCCTTCCCAGGGCAGAGGTGGTGCACCTCCAGTTTGTGCCTGATTAAATCTGATCCACCCGTAATCGCCATATCCATATACCTTTGCAATCTTCCCTATCATGTAGTCGGCGCTGATATCGAATTCATGCCTCTTATCTCTTCTCAATCCAAATATGGTGTCGGAATAATTTGTATCTGTATACCTGTACTCAAAACCCAAATTCAGATTCTGCAAAGGGAAGATATCGAGAGCGGCCTTAAAAGTATCCCTATTCTGTGCCGCATAGGAAAATCTCTTGGCCGGATTAGCGAAGCTATCAGCGGTCCGGTAATGTGCATCTCTATCGAATTTCTCATATCCCACCCTTGCATCTAGAAAATCGAGACCGGTCCATTTTAAATCCACAAAATAGATGTTGTCCATGTTGAAGGGTAAAATTTCGGCAGGGTCCGTTTCTCCTCTCTTATTTCTCTCTGTCTTAACGTATTTATAGCCACCTGAGAGATAGAAGTCTAAGGGGAACCTCGCACCAAGCTCTGCTCCGTAAGTAGCAATCTTGTAATTTAAGAAGATATCTGCAACGCCGGTAGGGTCGTCGGATTTATTAAACCTCTTGTAATACTTATAGTAGACTTTTGCGTCCAGAAAACGGACAGGATTTGAGGTGAGCGTGAAGTCGTAATTTACATTGTCAACTTTTCCCGTGTAACCCGAACCAATGAGAGAGACAACAGATGTCTCCGATCTTCCCCTTGCAAACCCCAGGTTCGTACTAAATCTGCTGTTGAAGGGGAGAGAGATAGCACCTTTAAAAGCGCCTTTGTCGTAGGTATTATCAGGAGGAAGTGAGAAAGCATTGGGAGGGTTGAAATTGGCAGGTAAAGTCAGAGAAGTGTTGCTATTGTTGAAATCGCTGTGGATATAATTCAAGGACAAGAAGAGAGGCTTTTTAGAATACCCCGCTGAAACGTTAAGATTGTTTGTTACAAACTCAATGGGTTCCGGAAGCTCAAAAGCTCTGCCTCCTGGACTTGTTTCTGCCGCGCCTGTCGGCTTGATCCCATCCCTGTTTTCCCTTTCAAATGAAACATCAAGAAAGAACGGCCGAATCACGTCAACTTTGAAACCGCCTCCGTATTGATGCCTTAGGATCGAATGGTCAAATGTGTTCCACGCAGGAAAATTCGGATTGGGAGCACCGATTAAGAGATCATGGCCTGCCCCGATAAAAGGGGTTCTGGCATCAAAGGTAATATTATGGGGTATCTCGTCATAAAATAGATCAAACTTGAATTTCCCCCACATGCCTCCATCTATCTTATAATACTGAGTGTCGTAAGCGAAATCGCCTGCGTTGAAGTTCAGGAAATACTTATCCGTATCAAGGTTCAGTCTCGCCCATCCGAAAACGGCACCATCTTCTCTAAGGTCTCTGTATTCTGTAAATTTGGCTTTCCCCCCTTCTTTCCCATGTACATCTATCCAGACACCTGTTACCCCAACCTCGCCTTCGATCGTCTTGTTATCCTCGGAAAGAGCATACGAAAGTGGTACAAGGCATATCATCAGTGCAACGATTATTATTTTCGTTTTCATTATCTCACCTCCTATCGTACAAAGAATTCGGAAAGGCTGCTTCCATGAATATTTCCATGGCAGTTCAGACATCCCCGTGCGAAAAATCTGTTTTTGTTCTGGGTCGCGGTTCCTAAGAATGAGTGGAGATTGGTGTATGGCCTACTCGGATGACCTGTAGAATTGTGGCAACTTTGACAAAGGAGAGGCACCTTCCTGGTGAGAAGCCTCGAATGGTTACTGCCATGGACTTCATGGCAGAATAGGCAGTTCTCCGGCACAGGGGGATGCTCAAATGCATAGGGACCTCTCTTTTCAGCATGGCACCTGTAACAGAGATCATTTACCGAATCGGCCTTGATCATTGCCTTAATGTCGAAAGTGCCCATCGGGTTGTGGCAACTTGAGCATTTAAGCGCCTGCCGGCCGACAAATTCCTCCTTGATTGGATGATGCGACTGTTTATTGAATTTGGCTCTTATGTTCCTGTGGCAGCCAAAGCAGAGATCAGGTTCTTGAGCCTTCAGGTAATTCTTTCCGGGCACAGCCGAGTGGATGGAATGGCAGTTGTCACACGTAACGAGAAAAGATTTGTGCTTGCTGAGATTCCAGTTTTCCACGCCTCTCATATCCTGGTGGCATGCGAGGCATTTTGAGTCCCTGGCGGTAGAGCTTTCCTTTTTGCTAAACACAAAAATGGCGACACCCCTTCCCCCTCCTTTTTCAACGTGTTGAGCCCCGGGGCCGTGGCATGACTCACAGCCGTCTCTGTTGGCGGGATTCCCCGGTATTGCCTTCTTTCCATGTACGGATTTCACAAATTTGTTGTATTGGGCCTCGTGGCAATCTTTGCAGACTTCAGAACCGGCATACTCCGAATCTCCTCTTACAATGTTATGAGCGATACTGACCAACAGGAAAATAAAGAGAACTGATAAAAAGATTAAAAGCCTCTTTCCCATAATCTACCTCCCCTCTAATGTTTATCTTGGACAAAAAGGTAAGAATATTAAAAGTTACTGTTTTTATTAGAGAAAAATAATTATATATGCGTTTTCTTGAGTACTTATTCGAAAAAATTAAAATGGGATATATCAAACTTTATTGTTTCTGTCAACAATTTTCTATTTTATTCAAAAAGATCTACATTTTTTATAACCAATTCAAATCATTAGTATTGACAGTCCCCTTACGGCATTAGAAATGGTGGGAAAGTAAATGAAGTAAATACTGTATTTACCAGGAAAAAACAGTATTGAGCAGGCCTTGAGCATTAAACCGATGTTTTGAAACTATGGCCTTTCACGAGATTGTAAGAGGGGGATCATCATGAACCCATATCGGCCAATTTATGAACGTTTCAACCCGTAATCTTATTTAAATCTTAAATTGGCCCACCTTGGACAGGTGGAATTTGCGGAGTACTTACAACAAGGAAAAAAATGGAAATTTTGTTTGACCTGGTAAATAAGTTTGTGGTAAAGGTGAATTAGATGTAGGCAAGGAAAGAGAAATAAACTGTCAGAAGCGGATATTTACGAAAAAAATTTCAACGGGATAAGAAGCACCTTTTGCAGACTCGGCATTGGTTGTGGAAGACTCAAAGCCCATGAGCAGAGCTATTAGGCACTCCTCCTGAAGGCGTAGAGGGTTTCGTGCGAACGTGGAGGAACATTACTGGAAATACTGAAGGGAAGAAAGGAGGGCGATATGCTTAAAGCCATTTTTGTATCAATCGCATATTTTGTTGGTTTATTGCTTCTCATTAGCCTTGCAACTCCCGGAGACTCTTCTGGCTCCGGCTTCAATCCACCGGAGGGCTTTATCCTTTACAAATCTACACCCAAGAATAGTGAGTGGGGTCGTGCCGTCGCCATCCAGCCAGATGGAAAGATTGTGGTGATGGGTGTAAGCTATAACGGCAAAAAACACCAAACACTGGTATTGAGATATAACAGCGATGGAACAAGAGACAATGCCTTTGGGGTGGGCGGTGTTTTCATTTATGGAGAAAAAAGAAAGGGCAATAATTACGGTTCTGGGGTTGCCCTCCAACCAGATGGAAAGATCGTCGTGGTGGGTGATTCCTATTATGACAAAAACAGGGAAGTATTGGTTCTGAGATGCAATAGCGATGGATCACTTGATAGCACTTTTGGGAAAGGTGGCGTCGCCACTTATAGAAGCCAGACAAAGGAAAACAAAGACCTAAGCTTCGGAGTCATGCTTCAATCCGATGCAAGGATCGTAGTGGTAGGCTCGACCCATAATGGCAAAAACTATGAACCAATGATTCTGAGGTATAACAGTGATGGGTCATTGGATAGCTCCTTTGGAAAAGAAGGTGTTGTCACTTATAAAGGTTTATCCGATGCGAATGCCTGGGGTCGTGCTGTCGCCATCCAGCCTGATGGTAGAATTGTGATGGTGGGGGTGAGTTATACGACAAAAAAATGCGATGTATTGACCGTGAGATATAACGCCGATGGATCACTAGATAAGGGCTTTGGTGAAGGGGGCGTTGCACCCTCTAGCTGCCCACCAGGCGGACGCGATTGGGGCCGTTCCATAGCGATTCAACCCGATGGAAAGATCATCGTGGCTGGGAATACCCGCCTTGGAGAAAACACGAACATTTTACTATTGAGATATAATGCCAATGGAAAACCTGACACGACCTTTGGAATGGGTGGCATTGCTTCGTACCAAAGCATGGCCAAAAAGGGCAACTGGGGTCAGGCGGTAGCCCTTCTGCCGGACGGAAAGATCGTGATTGTGGGTAATAGTTTATCCGGTCCAAAAAAGGAGGCATATATTGCAAGGTGCAACAGCGATGGAGCGATGGATAGCAGCTTTGGGAAGGAGGGCCTTGTTCTTTCGAACTGCCCACCCGATAGCAATAATTGGGGCTTTGCAGTCACCACCCAACCAGACGGTAAGATCATAGTCGTGGGGTATGCCCAATCGGGGAAAAACAGGGATATATGGGTTGCCAGGTACAAAAACGACGGAACACTGGATGCATTATAGATTATGTGTCGAGAGTAATAACAGCCTGGAGATTCTTAAGTTTTGACTAAAGTCGAAATTAGAATCAGATACTAGGGGTAGGGTTGGAAACGACCCTACCTTTTTTGTACCACTCAACCAATAATCTTTTGCCACAGCTTATACTAAACGTCCTGATACGAACAGTGTGGGGCTTCTTCCAGAGAGTCACCTGTCAAAGCGTATGAACGGGGCGATGAACCCGGCTAAAGTGACTAAACCGAAAGAATATGAAGATTGGAAATCATTCTACGAGACCACATTTGCGCCGGTGAATAAAGCGATTATGGCTCAAGACATTAAGGCATTCACCAAAGAATACAATGCCGTAATTAAGTCCTGTAACGCTTGCCACCAGGCTATGGGGT
The DNA here is from genome assembly GCA_049513055.1 of Thermodesulfobacteriota bacterium. Lineage (GTDB taxonomy): Bacteria > Desulfobacterota > BSN033 > BSN033 > UBA1163 > UBA1163. The sequence continues at coordinate 1,491 of JBEKWN010000085.1, read as the reverse complement.
ACGGATTCATTAAAGTCATCAAGTTAAGAGAGCCGGTTGATAAGGGTATGAATTATTTTTTAAAGTCCAAAGCAACGGATGTTCCTAAATAAGTCCTAATAGGAATGAAGCTTCTCCGTTTTAAGAAAGGACGGAATTAGAGATGCATGGCAAGTTGCTTTTCGGAATTGATCGCTCGATCCGCATAGCGAAACGTGATCTGTTTGTCAAAATGATCCTTAGCTTGCTTGCAGCGATTGTAGCGGGGTTGTTCCCGTTAATCCTGGGTCCAATGGTCGCCTGGGCAGGTCCGCCCTTCGTGACAGACGACCCCGAGCCTGTAGAATACCGCCATTGGGAGATCTACTTAGCCTCGCAACACGCGAAGGACAAGGACGGATGGTCGGGTACAGCTCCGCACTTTGAGGTCAACTATGGCGCTTTACCCAATTTACAACTTCATCTGATCGCTCCATTTGCCTACGTAAAACCGAAGGAGGGTTCATCACATTACGGATTCGGGGACTTGGAACTTGGAGCGAAGTATCGCTTCATCCAGGAAAACGACTGGCGGCCGCAAGTAGGAGCCTTCCTGATCGTCGACGTGCCCACAGGTAGAAGCTCGAAGGGGTTGGGAAGTGGGCATGTTAAGACATTCCTTCCGATCTGGTTCCAAAAGAGCTTGGGCCCATGGACGACCTATGCAGGCGGAGGCTACTGGTTTAATCCGGGCTCGGGGAACAAAGACTATTGGTTTGCTGGGTGGGAAGTGCAGCGCGAGCTTTCCAAGGTCATAACGCTTGGGGCAGAAGTGTTCTACAACACACCAACCGCAAAAGGAGAAGGTGGCCGAACGGGGTTCAATGTAGGAACGATTGTCAATTTGACCGATGAACACCATCTTCTATTTTCGACAGGCCGGGACATTCATGGTCAGAATCGCTTTTCGGCGTACATTGCCTATCAATTGACACTTGGTCCTCGCGGAATCATAGGTTCCCTTTTTGTACTTCATTGGAGTAAGATTTCAGTATTTAAATTGTCAAAGATCAAAGGCAGGGTCTGCAATGGCTCTGCCTTTTTTGTTCCCGAAGAGTACTTCCTGTAGTCCTCAAGGCGAGTGTCCATATCGCTATACCAGATTTCAAGTGATAATCCTTAAAAAGATAATTTTCACAATCTCATTTTTAGTATTGACAAAAAATACTCTCTTGATATTAATTAGACTGTATTTTTAATACCCTAATTTGATTCTCCAGATAAAGCCAAACCTTTCGTGGGGGGGGATGGAAAATGGCGGGTTTAGGGATAGGATGGCCGAGCTGCCGAAGGATGACCTTTGGTAAGTTCGGCTTTTTTATTTAATTGACTTTTAATTCCAGAGGAAGTTCAGTGCAACAAGGTTTTATATTCATTTTATTAGGTAGACACAATGAAAGATCAAAATAAGACAAAGAAGCAACTAATCAGTGAATTAATGGAATTGCGCCAACGGATTACTGAATTGGAAGC
>JBEKWN010000084.1:0-17704 GCA_049513055.1 Thermodesulfobacteriota bacterium | reverse complement strand
CCAAGAGTCCTGTATAGTGATTTCGTTGATGACATATTGTTTATCAGTCATGTTTCCTCCTATTATCGTGATTCGTGACTCGTGGATCGTGACTCGGAGATTAATTTTATTGATAATTTAATGATTTTATATTAGGAAAAAGAGAGTTTAAAGTCAATCCTTGTATTCATTGCGCAATGCTTTAGTCTGTTAGTCGGATAGTCAAAGACGATGAGATGATAGGACGATGAAACTACGAGACTACTATTTCCGAACTAATGATTCCGAACTGCTGAAGGGTTAGGGGAAAGATAATGAGAGTTGAATTTTTAGGAGGGGTCCGAACCGTTACTGGTTCGGCGACTCTTTTGGAAAAGGATTCATTAAAATGGTTGGTTGATTGTGGAATGTTTCAAGGAAACAAGGAATATGAGGAGAGAAACTGGAACCTCCAACCCTACCAGGCTAAAGGCCTCTCTTTTATTTTACTCACCCATGCACACATTGACCATAGCGGTCTCATTCCAAAACTGGTCAAAGAAGGATTCCGAGGAAAGGTAATCTGCACAAAAGCAACTCTCGATCTCTGTGAAGTGATGCTCCAGGATAGCGGACACATTCAGGAGATGGAAGCAGAGTGGCAGAATCGTAAGGGCAAAAGGGCTGGGAAGGGCGAGGCCATTCCTCTTTACACCATGAAGGATGCAGAAGAATGTCTTCGATACTTCCAGGCTGCGAATTACGATGAAATGATTCAGTTGGCGGATGGAGTGAAGGTGCGTTTCCAAGATGCCGGACATATTTTGGGATCTGCTATCATTGAAATCTGGATCGAGGAGGGAGGACAGGAGAAAAAAATTATCTTCTCCGGAGATTTAGGCAATTCGGACCAACCCATCATTCGAGATCCATCGATCATTGAAGAGGGTGATGTCCTTTGGTTGGAATCGACCTATGGGGATCGGCTTCATAAATCAAGGGAAGAGACCGTTCAGGAATTATTGAAAATCCTTCAGGAGGCCATTGCTCATCAGGCAAAGGTAGTCATCCCTGCCTTTGCCGTGGAGCGAACTCAGGATATTATTTACACGCTTGGCCAATTAATCAGAAAAGGCTCCATCCCTCCCCTCCCCATTTATATTGATAGTCCACTGGCCATCTCCGCGACAGAGATCTTTAAGAAGAATTCAGATTGTTTTGACCAGGAGACCAAAGACCTTCTATCGGGAGGGGAAAACCCATTAGAAATTCCAGGCATCATTTACACCCGGACCACCGAAGAATCAAAAGCCATTAACGAAGATCCAAGATCCGGAATTATTGTTTCCGCCAGCGGGATGTGTGACGCTGGAAGGATCAAACACCATTTGAAGCACCACCTCTGGCGAGAAGAATCCCACATCGTCATCATCGGTTACCAGGCTGAGGGAACCATTGGGAGGAGGATTGTTGATGGAGCCAAGACGGTCAGGCTTTTTGGAGAGGAGATCGCCGTCAAAGCCCATATCCATACCTTGGGAGGATTCTCTGCCCATGCTGACCAGAAGGGGCTTCTCGATTGGGTTTCCCACATCCATCATCCCCAGCTGGTAGTTTTTGTCAACCATGGAGAAGAGAAGATTTCAATGGAACTGAGTCAACTCGTCAGCCAGCAATTCCATTTTAAAACGACTGTGCCGCAATGGAGGGAGAAGAGAGTTCTCTTCGGTGAGGAAGAAAAGGGTGTGCCAGAAGAAAGAGCGGAAGAAGGATACCCTCCTGAAGAGTCTTTCTCTGCTCTGTTTAGGCATTTGGATCGAACTTATAAGAGGCTTCGTCGAAAATTGAAAAGGGAGAAAAAGAGAGGAGAGGATTTTTACGACTCCAGGCGGTTGAAGCAATTAGAGGAGGTAAGCAAGAAACTGGAGGAATTGGAATCGGAATTGGAATAGGAGAAAGATAATGAGAAAGATCATTTCGATAGGTTGGAAGTTTCTGGTCCTCTTCATTTTGTTTTGGATGTTTCAAGAATGCATGGCAGGGGTGGTGGTTGAACAGGTGGTGAGGGACAGGGAGGGAAGCCCTTCAAAAGCCTTGCTTTATTTTTCAGACTACCGATTTCGAACAGACCATGAGGAGGGAGGACTGACTACGATCCTGGACTTCAAAGAGGATCGATTGTTGATGATCGATCACCGATCCAGGAGTTATGTTGAGGTGAAACTCTCCCAGTGGGAGAGAGAAGTGGCAAGACGGCTCAAGCAAGAAATGCCCGGGGTGAAGCCTAAGGAAAGGAAGATCGTCGTGAGAAAGACCGGCCGAACTGCCCTCATCAATGGGTTTCAGACGGAGCAGATTGAGATATTGGCAGAGGATGAGTTGATTGAGGAGAATTGGGTGACCCGCAATGTGGAGATGAAAGAGATAGAAATAGTGATGGATCGGGTGGCGCAGGGGTTTTCAAAAGATTTTCGGCTCGAGATGAAAGAAGGCCGAGAGATTTATGAGAAACTCAAGCCTTATGGTTTTCCTATTTTAATAAAGGACTATACGATGACCTATGGGTTGGGGGGTATCGATCGGGTAGAAGTCAAAAAAATGGAAAAGAAGGAATTGAAGGATGAAGTTTTCCTTCCCCCTGCAGGCTATCAACGGATCACTCCAGAGCCGGTTAGAAAGTGACATCGATCTGGTTGATCCGGGGATCCAATCCTGCCTTGATGTTCGTCTCTTCAACGACACCAATGACAACCACTACCTTGACCGAAGTCAATGTCCCGGAGATGAGATGCCCTCCCCATGTGATGACCTGATCCTCCATGACCGTGGAAGCGGAGAAATGGGCATGGACTTCTGCCTCACCATCCTCTCTCGTTGCAATCCATCCGGTCAGGGAGACGATCTCCATCGGTTGCTCTAATTCGAGGTAGAGGCGGTGATGTTTTTCTATCTTGAAATCTAAAGGCAGAACCTTGAGGTTTCGAAAGGTTGCCTTTTTCAGAGCTCCAATGCCGGATAGGATCACTCCGGTTCGAACCCCTTCACGTTTAACCAATTCCTCGATTCCCTGTAAGAGATCGATATCCATCCCTAACTTCCCCATAACGATACGATCTATTCGGCCTTTCCCAATCCCTTCCAATAAACTAAGAACATTCCCCATTTTTATCTCCTTTCAAATTCGATTGACTCGATGATCATCATTGAGTAGGTTTTTATTAAAAATAAGGTTTTCTGTCAACATTTTAGGAGATTAACTTATGGGTATCAAAAACATTTACGAACGGTTTGTGTGGTTTGATCATCAGGTCAGGGCGAGAAAGTATCCCAATGCCACAAAGACATTTCCGGTCAGCCTCCAAAAGAGATCATTTTGTTCTTTCTTCATCTGATGAAACCGGTTTCAATGGAGACAAATAAGCAGTTGGTAAAGAGGGATTGCAATTTTTTCTGAATTCTGATATTCTGAATTCAGAAAAATATATGGAGGTGCAACGTGCAAACCGCAAGATCCGTCACAGCAGAAATTAAATCCCGTGGTCAGTTGACCATTCCTAAGAGAATTAGGGTCATGAGCCGTCTCGAAGAAGGGCAAGTCGTCTCGATCATTCCGGTGGGCGATTCGGTCATTATTACTCCGAAACGGCTTGGACTGGACGAAGCAAGAAGAGAGATTAAAAAGATAATTAAAGCAGCCGGTCTTTCTCCTGAGGACCTCCTGGCAGGGCTTAAAGAAGAACGAGAAAAGCTATATCAAGAGACTTATGGGAAAAAAAGTCGTTAGGGTTTTCCTCGATTCAAATGTGATTCTCTCAGGCCTCCTTTCTGAGAGGGGTGCGCCGCGCATCCTTCTCGATCTGTTAAGCCTTAGGCTTCTGTTTCTCATCGGCTCAACAGGGAGATACAATTTGATTGAAATAGAACGAAATTTGAAGAATAGGATGCCCGGCATAGGGTCTGTTTACAAAAGATATCTTCCTCGACTGAATCTCACAGTTATTCCTATGCTACAATCAGAAGAACTCAGAGAATTTTCCGGAAAGATTGCCGATAAGGATATTCCGGTCCTCGTGTCAGCCATGCAGGGGAAAGTAGATTTTCTGGTTACGGGGGACAAAAAGCATTTTGAAAAACTTAAGGGGTTAGAAAAATATCACCTCAGGATCGTGACCCCTTCAGAGTTTATTGATTCTATTCTCCCAGAGATCCTTAAAGAACTCGAAGAAAAAGAATGAATCAAGAGTGGCTCACCTTACGCTTTACCTGCCTACCGGCCCCGGTCCCGACCGAGGGCGGGGCAGGCAGGCGCAGGCAGGCCCTTCACGTTCAGATGATTGTCATTGTGTTGTTTTTCTGGTAGAGTAGGACAGCCCAACAGGGTTAGGGGCACAGAAATTTACGCCTATGCTCCATGCCATCCTGAAGAATTTGAAAGGCTTAATGAAATAATGCCAAAGCAAAAAGTAGATACGAATCAAACCCTATCATTTGCTGCATCGAGAATGAATGGCCCTCTTAAAGGGTATGAGGCGTTTCTACATGACCTCAAGGCGCGCATTCACTCTGCACAAAGCAAGGCCATCTTATCGGTTAACCGCGAATTGATTTTGCTTTATTGGCAGATAGGGCGTGATATCCTCAGACAGCAAAAGGAAAAAGGGTGGGGCGCCAGAGTGATAGATGTTTTAGCCGTTGATCTTCACCATGCATTTCCTGAAATGCATGGTTTCTCTTCGCGGAATCTGAAGTACATGCGGACCTTTGCAGAGAGTTATCCTGATGAGAAATTTGTGCAACAGGTTGTTGCACAAATTCCCTGGGGCCATAATGTGCGGATTCTAGACTATGTCAAGGATCCGGTCCAGAGTGAATGGTATATCCGTCAGACCATTGAGAATGGCTGGTCGCGTGCGGTTCTTATCCATCAGATTGAAACTGATCTTTATCAACGTCAGGTGAAGACTGCCAAAACAACTAACTTTCCTACGACACTTCCACCTGCCCAATCAGACCTCGTTCAACAGACTCTGAAAGACCCCTACATCTTCGATTTCCTCACACTTGGAAAAGAAGCCCGGGAACGGGATTTAGAACGGGTCCTTGTAGAAAAAATTAAAGACTTTCTACTGGAACTTGGAGTGGGTTTTGCTTTCATGGGCAACCAGTACCATCTGGAGGTTGGAGGCCAAGATTTTTATATTGACCTTTTGTTTTATCATCATCGCTTGCGCTGCCTGGTGGCTATTGATTTAAAAATGGAGGACTTTCAACCAGAGTTTTTAGGCAAGATGAACTTCTACCTTTCTGCGTTAGATGATATGCTGCGAAATCCTGACGATCAACCATCCGTGGGTATTATCCTGTGTAAGGGTAAGAACAAGACCATTGCTGAATACGCTCTTCGTGATATGAGGAAGCCTATGGGTGTATCAGAATACCGTTTTACCAAAAAATTGCCTAAGGATCTTGTGAAAGAGTTGCCTGCCCCCAGGGACCTCCAGAAATTGATAGAGGGATAAAAATGAGTGGCATCCCCTACGACTTGCGTGCCTACCGGCGGGCGCCTTACGCCTTACGATAAAGAATGTGGGAAAGGGCTCCAGAAAAATTGAAAGGTAAGGGTGAGTAGCGAATAGTGTAGATACCGAACCTTGGTTGGGCCGGAATCAGATAAGAGAAGGTTGAAGATGAAGAGGGAAATGGTAGCATACACCACTGTTGACATAACGACCCTGATTGTAACAGTCCACGGTAAGAGAGTTATCCTGGATCGGGATCTGGCCGCCCTTTACGGGGTTCCCACCTTTCGGTTCAATGAAGCAGTCAAACGTAACCGTAATCGGTTTCCGGAAGATTTCATGTTCCAAGTTACACGTGATGAAGCGGCCTCTTTGACATCGCAATTTGCGATGTCAAAGTCTGGGCGTGGTGGCCGACGGACTCTCCCCTATGCATTGACAGGACATGGCACTGTTATGGCTGCCAATATTTTGAGGTCTCCAAAGGCCATTCAGATGAGTGTGTTTGTAGTACGCGCGTTCATTCGTATGCGGCAGATGCTTATTGAGCAACGGGGTCTTGCACGCAAACTCGCAGAGTTGGAAGAAGAATTGACCGCGAGGCTTGATGTTCACGAGACTCCAATTAACGAGATGTTGGGGCAAATCAAACGATTGCTGAGTCTACCACCAGAGCCCGAATCGCCAAAGAAACGAATAGGTTTTCTGGTGTAAGAACCGCATGTGCCCTACAAATCCTCAAAAGGATCTAAAAAGCAGAAAAGGCAATGAGCCTCTCTCGGGAACCGCGTCAGAAATGGAATTCTTGCGATCAATGGGTGCAAGAGACGGCTCAAGTGAACTCACCCCTTGCGCCTTACGCTTTACGATAAAGAATTTACGCTTTGCTCTCTGCGCTCTGCACCATGGGGTATTAGGTGGGGGGTAATATGAATTTAGATGTTAAAAAGAGCCTATTCCCAAAATGAACAGGCTTTTTGTTTTTGCATCTTACAATTTACGCCTCACGCCTTACGGTAAGAAAGTGGGAGCGAACCCCGGAACAATTGAGAGGTGAAGGGGGTTAATGCTTCGGACGAGTACTTTGTAAAGAATAAAGATTCGATCCCTGTTTCCCTGTTCAAGTGTTAAAAGGAGATTTTAGTTGACAAATACATATAAAATACATATAATTTTACGAACATTGCTTGGGATACGAAAAAGGCAGCAGCAAATATTCGGAATCATGGAATCGAGTTTTCCCATGCCGCAACCGTGCTTGACGATCCGATGGCGGTAACCATAGAAGACACCCGGCACGGTGAACAACGTTTTGTGACCATCGGGGCAGATATTTTGGGCAAGGTGTTAGTGGTTGTTTACGCTTATTCGGGGGAAGAGGAAATTAGATTGATTTCAGCCCGGAAGGCAACTCCAAAAGAGGGGAGGGTTTATGAGCAAAAAGAATGAAATGCTGGAGGAATATGACTTCAGAAAAGGCAAGCGAGGAGCAGTTATCCCCCATAAAGGTAAAACCAGGATCACGATCTTCATTGATTCGGACATACTGGAGTGGTTCAGGGATGAAGCTGAGCGTGAAGGCCGGGGATACCAGACGGCGATCAACCAGGCTTTGCGGAACTATATCAAGCAGGATAGGCGTCCAATTCAAGAGATTGTAAGAGAGGTGGTACGAAAGGAACTTCGAGTCCTTAAAAAAGCCAGCTAATGAATTCAGCTGCTCCTCACGTCTTACACTTTACGTTTTACGGTGGAATGCTCTATGCTTTTTTACGGACACGAATCACGATTCACGGTTACAGGGGGACTCCGGAACAATTGAAAGGTGAGGGCGATTAAGATGCCGGATATTTCCTTTGTAAAGAATAAAGATTTGGCCTCAATGACCTACTCTGCAATTTCTTAAAACCTGTTTCTGTGTAACCAACTGAATTCGGGTCGCTTCGGAGGGGGAGAGGGTTTCTCCCCTGGTTCCCCGATTTTCAGAACGGCAGCTAACTCATAATCTTCTGGAATACCAAGGATTTTCTTAACCTCAATTTCCTGCTCCCCCCAAAAGACTACGATCCCGCTTCCCAAACCATTGGCGACTGCGACTAAAGACATATTTTCGATGCAAAGCCACGCATTGGCCGCCGCCCCTTTCTTATGGCAAACCGCAACCGAACTCGCGTTCTCGAATGATTTCTTCTGCCCGAGAGCCCTTTCCTGAAATTGGTCCGGTCCTTCTCCAGGACGATGAGGCATCGTTAAGCTAAGCTGGTACTTTCGTTCCGCAATTTGATCGATAATCTTTTGATCATCAATAACAATGAACTCCCACGGTTGGGAATTTCCGGCGGAGGGCGCCTGGGTGCCCGCCAGGATAATTGTCTTCAACTGTTCTTCCGAAGCTTTCTTTTTAAAAATGCGAATCGTTCTTCTCTTTCCAATGGCTTCATGCAGTTCCATATTCTTCTCCTTTCGGGAATGTTGTGTGTCTCCAAGCCTTATCCGCAGGATTAGATCACCGGATACAAATAAATCTACCAAAAACACAACAGAAGATCAACCGAATTCCTCCACCGTTATTTTTATAGTTGACTTCCCAATCAATAGGGTCTAAAGAGTAGTACAGATTGTCAGACCATTGCCATTTTCGGTCAGTTTTTAACGAGGACAATTAATTCTCTTAGAAAACACTTTTTGTAGAGTAAGTGTTAATTTATCTGTATGTATAGGTATCAACTGAGATTTTATTATTTTAAGATTTACTTCTGAAAATTTACCCTATGCGCTCTGTCCTCTGCCCCATGCTTTTTTGTGGCACAAAAAATGCACTTTATTCTTTACCCTTTTCCCTTTACACTTTACGCCCTGGGGAGGTTTCTTTTGATCCAGAAGATCTCTTTGATAGGAATCATCTTTTTTCTATCCTCTACGTGCCTGTCCAATGTGGCTGCCCAGAACAATTTCCAATCCTATTTAATAATGGAAGAACAGAGAGACGGACCCCATGTTGCGTCCTTAGCGCTTCCTGCCAGTGATGAATCCAATGACGATTTCAACCTGGAGATCCTTCCTGGAGATCGGCGTAAAAAGGACCCCGAATTCGATATCCCCATCGTCATCAATGACAAAGTGGAGCAGTTCATCCAATTTTTTCAGACGACCATTCGAGATAAATTCATTACCTGGCTCGCCCGGTCTGAGAAATATATCCCTTTTATGAAAAGTGTCTTGAAGGAATACGGCCTCCCTGAAGATCTGGTCTACCTGTCGCTCATCGAGAGCGGATTCGATCCTTATGCTTATTCCAGGGCCAAGGCCGTAGGCCTGTGGCAATTCATCTCCCCGACCGGGAAAAGATATGGTTTAAGGGTGAATTGGTGGGTTGATGAACGGAGGGATCCTGAAAAGTCCACCATTGCCGCGGCCAAATACTTGAAGGACCTCTATGAGATGTTCGCATGCTGGTATCTTGCCGCGGCGGGTTACAATGCAGGGGAATACAAGATCATCAATGCGATAAAACGCTACCGGACAGATGACTTCTGGAAGCTGACGAAACATCGGTATCTAAAACGGGAAACCAAAGATTATGTTCCGCTGATGATTGCAGCGGCGCTCGTTGCCAAGGACCCCGAAAAATATGGATTCATTGACGTCGAATACCAGGAACCTCTCCGGTATGAGAAGGTGAAGGTCCCTGAGTTGACGGATCTCTCCCTCATCGCCAGAGCCTGCGAAACCTCCCTTGAGGAAATCAAGGATCTCAACCCCGAACTTCGAAGGGGGGTCACGCCTCCCAATGAAACCGAGTATGAAATCAAAATCCCCTTCGGAGGAAAGGATCTCTTTCTCGAAAACTTCGAAGCCCTGCAGCCCCTTAAGAAGTTTCAATTCAAGACCCATCTCGTCAAAAAAGGAGAGTCCCTGAAAGGGATTGTCAAACACTACCGGGTGGATCTTGAGCCCTTGCTTGAAATCAACCATCTGGACAAGACGAGCTGGATCTCAAAAGGGGAGACCCTTCTCATTCCTATTTCAAAGGATGAAGTAATGGGACCTCTCGTAATGGCTAAGAAAAAGAATGGCAAGGTTCGAAACAGCAGACCAGAGAAGAAGCTCTAACTTTACTCCTAACGCTTTACACCTTACGGTTGACAAGTTTCTGCTCAAAGGTGTAGGTCTCCATTTATAGAATTTGCTATTTTTTCTTATTTTTGGTAGGCTATATCCAACACGCCTGGGGGTAGGATATTCTACAAAAATTTTGGGATGGAACTTAAGCCTATTCTCAAAAGGAATGGGCTTTTTGTTTTCTGCATCACAACTTTCACGAATCACGAAACCCGAGTCACGATTCACGTTTTTGTTTTAGGTTTTATAATTAGGAATGGGCTTTTTGTTTTTGTACCTTAGGCCTAAAACCTTCCATGCTACGATTGACGCGTAAGTGAGGCCAGTATGACCGGCGCAGAAAGTCTGATCCGTACCCTCATCGTCTCCGGTGTTGAGGTTTGCTTCGCCAATCCAGGCACCACCGAGTTGGAGTTGGTCATTGCCCTTGACAGGATTGAGTCTATGCGCTGCGTACTCGGCATGGCCGAAACCGTTGTCACGGGCTGTGCCGACGGCTATGCAAGGATGGCAGAGAAGCCCGCGATAACGCTGCTCCACTGCGGACCGGGTTTTGCCAACGGTATTGCCAACGTTCACAATGCGCGCAGGGCGAATACGCCGATGGTGAACATTGTTGGCGACCAGGCCACCTACCACCGTCCATTCGACCCGCCCCTGACCGCGGACACCGAAGGGCTTGCACGCTCGGTGTCGCACTGGGTCAGGACGAGCAGCTTTGCGTCTCAGGTTGCCTCTGACGCCGCAGCAGCAGTGCAGGCTGCGGCCAGTCCTCCGGGACAGATCGCTACGCTGATCGTACCGGCTGATGTGGTCTGGGGCGAGGCAAGCGGCCCGGCTTTGCCGCTGCCCGTGACACCTAGGCCGCAAGTGGCGCAGGAGGTGGTTAGGAGAGTGGCGAATATCCTCCGTTCGGCAGAGCCAACGATGATGCTGCTCAACGGACAGGCACTTTGTGAGGAGGGCCTCGCAGCCGCCTACCGAATTGCCCACATAACCGGAGCGAAGCTTCGTGGACCGACGCATGTTCCACGCATGGCTCGCGGTCGAGGCAGGGTGCCGGTGGATCGCGTTCCTTATGTGGTGGATACAGCCCTCCAGTTGTTCGCGGAGCTCAAGCATGTGATCCTCGTTGGCGCAAAGCCACCCGTGGGGTTCTTTGCCTATCCCGGAAAGCCCAGCCGCATGGCGCCAGAAGGCTGCGCGATCCACTTGCTCGTGCGACCTGAACAAGACGCAGTGGCCGCGTTGCAATGGCTTGCAGACGAGATTGGCGCGCCGCGCATTGTACCGATTAAGGAGGAGGGCCCGAAGCCCCGCATCGCGAGCGGCCCTTTCGATTCTGAAGCTTTCGGAATGACGCTTGCAGCGCTTCTGCCCGAGAACGCGATCGTCTGCGATGATGCGGTCACCTCTGGCCGCGCAGTCTTTCCTGCTACGTTCAACGCCCCGCCCCATGACTGGATTCAGAGCACCGGTGGTGCGATCGGCCACGGCTTTCCTTGCGCCACGGGTGCTGCAGTGGCCTGCTCTGACCGCAAGGTCGTCTGCCTTCAGGCCGATGGAGCTGGCATGTACACACTGCAGGCCCTGTGGACACAGGCCCGCGAGAAGCTTGACGTGTTGGACGTGGTCTTTGCGAACCGAGTCTACAAGATCCTGTACGGCGAGCTGCGCGCAACAGGCGCCACACCCGGATGCGCCTCAGACAACTTCTTCGACCTTAGCCGTCCTGACCTCGATTGGGTCGGGCTTGCCAAGGGCATGGGCGTGGAAGCGGTTCGTGTGGAGACGCTGGAGACCTTTGCCGACACGTTCCGCGCTGCCTGCGGCCGCCGAGGACCCTTCCTGATCGAGTTCCGGATTTAGAAACGGAGTAAGAAGTTTTGATCTGCTGCAGGCAAGCGCTATTCAGTATATAAGCTCTGGTTAGGCTTTAAGGACACGAGACACGATTTTATTTTGAATTTTATGATTAGGAATGGGTTTTTTGTTTTTCGCCTTACGCCTTACGATCAAGAATTTGAGCTATATTCTATGGTGTATCGCTCCTCAAACGAAGTGCTCCTTGATCCTTAGCGGTCAGCACCGGAGGTGCTCATGCCAGCAATCGCATCTCTTGAAGATTTAAAAGCTGCCCAGAAAGAACTTCTGGAAGCGAAGGACTTGAACGAGTTGAAGACGGTATTTAAGAAATGGCGCAGAATAGGTTGGAAAAATGTATGTAAACTCTGGCTTCAAGAACGTACTCCAGAGCAATTAAAAGGTGAGGGGGAACGGAGATTTTAATATTCAAAAAATAAGCGGAAGAATTCAAATACCCCGTGGATTCGAATACATCAAATTTGATGTTGACTAAAGATGGAACTTACTATAGAATTTACGAAACCGATATGAAACGGCCAACAAATTTTGATCGTTACTTCGAAGAACGGATCAAGAATCCCGATTTTACTGAGAAATTCAGAAGGGCAGGCAAAGCCTGGGACCTTGCCATTCAACTCGTTTCTCTTCGGAGAAAAGTTGGGTTGTCTCAGAAAGAACTGGCAAAACGGGTGCGAACATCCCAGCAGCAGATCAGCCGTCTTGAGTCACCTTCTTATGAAGGCCATTCCTTAAGTATGTTACGCCGGGTCGCTGAAGTTCTCGGAGCTGATGTCCGTGTGGAAATCCAGCGCAAAAAGCATCAGCCCCCACCCATCGTTGCTGAAGCCAAATCCATTTATAGAGTTAAGAGTAAGGATTTGCTCAAACGGAGTGGGCTCCTGAAGTTTGAGCTTGACCTTTTAAGAGGGGAGAAAGTGGATAGGGTGAGGAATTTCCGGATCGTGGAGGCTCTCTATAACGAAGCAGTGACTCTTGGCATCATCCCGTTAAAAAACCCTCTTGATGGAATAGAGGTGGATTTAAAAATAGCGAAGGTGGTCAATCGTGTTTGAGAGATTACTTAAAAAGATAGCCATTCAGTTGAAGAAGGGGGCGATTCCCTACATGGTGATCGGTGGGCAGGCCGTGCTTCTTTACGGAGAGCCAAGACTGACCCGGGATATTGATATTACCCTGGGGATGGGTGTGAATGGATTGGATAAAATCAAAAAAATCATTAAGGCCATTGGCCTCAAAATTCTCGTTGAAAAGGAAAAGAAGTTTGTAGAAAGGAACATGGTGCTTCCCACCCTGGATAAAAAAAGTGGACTACGAGTTGATTTTATCTTTTCATTCTTTCCCTATGGAAGGCAAGCCATCGAGAGAGGGAAGGATATTAAATTGGGCAGGACGCTGGTTAAATTCGCCTCTCTTGAAGATGTGGTTATCCATAAGGTGATTGCTGGAAGAGCAAGGGATATTGAGGATCTGAAATCCGTTCTCTTAAAGAACCCGAAGTATGACTCGCATTATATCGAAAAATGGTTGGCAGAATTTGACAAATCCTTGGGAGAACATTTTTTAAAGGTTTTTAGAAGCATAGGGAAAGAGATCCGTTGAAGAACTTCTTCCCCATCATTCACATTATTGGGTTACCGGGTGCTGGTAAGACTACTCTGGCTAAAAAACTGTCTCATCGATTAAACCTTCCGATTCTTCGAATTGGAGAATATCGTTCAAAGTTCCCGCTCTCTCCGATTGGGGAAGCAGATGGATGGGTTGCTCTGTTTCGAGAACTTTCCAAACGGAGGTGGAGAAATTGCATCCTGGAAACTTCCGGTCTTAATCGGAGAGAATGCTTCATCAGAATAGCTCTTCCTTTCGCACAAATGATAACGATAAAACTGGAGGCTCCCCCAAAAATTCTTTATGATAGAATAGGTAAAAAGAAGAAGCGAGAATGGGGAGGTGAGTGGTTGTTCAGTGTGGATTACCCAGATAAGTATGAATTTGTTAGAAAATTATATAAGGAATTCAAAAAATTACCTTCGGACATTAAGATTGATACGATCAGATTGAAACCCGAAGAGGTCTTTAAAATTGCGGTAAAAAAATTAGAAATGCATAAAATATTTTGTTCTTAACACTTTGCATCTCTCAGTTTGCGGCCGTATTCGGAAAGCCATCTTGAGGTCGCAATTTGCGACCTCAAAGGGCAAAATGAATTAGATTGACAAATACATATTAAATACATATCATACAATGAAAAGCGTTTAGCTTATTGAAAGGGGAATGGATAGTTTATGAGCAAAAAGAATGAGATGCTGGAGGAATATGACTTCAGCAAAGGAAAACGCGGGCCGGTTATCCCCAATAAAGGCAAGACCAGGATCACGATCTTCATCGATTCGGATATACTGGAGTGGTTTAGGGATGAAGCTGAGCGTGAGGGCCGGGGATACCAGACAGAGATCAATCAGGCTTTGCGCAATTATATCAAACAGGACAAACGCCCACTTCAGGATCTTGTGAGAGAAGCAGTCCGAAAGGAACTTAAGGTCATTAAAAAAGCAGTGAAACGCTCCTCAAACTGAGCGCTCCTTGAACAGAGTCTTAAAGATACGATTCACGAATCACGAGTCACGTTGTTAATGAAGCATGCTCAAGGACAATTGAAATGTGAGGGGGGATGAGATTTCTGAAAGCAAAAATGAGTTTAAGAATTCAACAACCCATGGATAGGCTGTATTTTCATTTTCCTCTGATTTGGTGTATATAAATATATAGAAATAAGGAGATAAAACCCATGAAAGAGCTCAATCGTATAACCATTGATCCAGATATTTGCCTTGGTCAACCTACGATTCGGGGAATGAGAATAACTATTTCAGTTATTCTTAAACTCGTCGCCAATGGAATGACAACTCAAGAAATATTGAAGGCTTATCCAGAACTTGAAGAGGAGGATGTCGTTCAGGCCTTAAAGTACGCAGCCTGGCTTTCCTCAGAAAAGGCGAGACCGATTCCCTTAAAGGGGGCCATGGGTGGCTAAACTTAGATTCTGAATAGGAGGATTTGAACAATGAAAAATTGGAAAGACCGAATAACGATTAATCCCAACATTAGCCATGGAAGGCCCTGTATCAAAGGGACACGAGTTTGGGTGTCTCTTATTGTTGATAATTTTGCTGCAGGTTCAAGCGAAGATGAGATTCTGAAGGCCTATCCGTCCCTCACCAGAGAGGATATCCATGCTGCACTGGCTTTCGCTGCCGAAATGTCAAGAGAGCGTTATGTTGACCTACCGCTGGAGAGGGCTAAATGAAGTTCAAGCTGGATGAATGTGTAGACGCTCGGCTGTCTATAAATTTGAAACAAGCAGGATATGAAGCAACAACGGTTCACGAACAAGGACTTCATGGAATAGAAGATGAAAGGCTTTATCATCTCTGCATGGATGAAGGTTCCATCCTTGTGCCCCTCGATATTCATTTCTCCAATGTCTTGAATTTCGATCCAAAATACACCCCCGGGATTATGGTACTGAGAGGGCCCGACGATCTATTGGCTACAACTCGGAAGTTAATTGAAACCCTAATAGAAGGCCTTAGGAGGGAGAAACCAGAGGGGAGGCTTTGGATTGTAGAATGGGAGCGAATAAGAATTCACGAGAGCATGGAAGAAGAGGGCTGAGATTTTTGAGCGGGAAGGGGAAAATCAGGAAGCATCTAAAACCAAGATCTGGCGGGATAATTCAAGAATTTTGAAGAAGTGCTTATCATCACCGTTGATGAGACTTCTGCCAGATATAGAAATTTGCCTATCAGGTTAGAATAATATGGGCACTGATTTTGCGTCAAATTGAAGCCTATTCTCAAAAAGACACGAATCACGAGTCACGTTGTTAATGAAGCATGCTCAAGGACAATTGAAATGTGAGGGGGGATGAGGTTTCTGAAAGGGAAAAATAAGTGAAATAATTCAACTACGTCCCTCCGGCTCTCTTCCCTGTGTACCGTGGATAGTGAATGTTAAACATGAAGATTGATCCAGACGTAAAACGTTTTACAAGGTATCAATCAGTAGTCAATGTTCTGTTGGGGAACCATTCATTTGATAAGCTCGAAATTTACGAAGCCCTAAGAAATGAAAATCCTCAATTTATAGGCCGTGTAATCGGCGAGTTGATAAGGGATGGATACTTAACTAACTCTGGATCAAAGGCGAAACCCAAATATTCCTGGTCAACGAAGAAAGAAGATTTCAATCCTGGACGCTGGATTGACCAACGTGTTTTTACACCCACTGTTAAGCGGGCCCCCTCTGCAGATCGTCCCAGAGAACGTCTTCTCCGATTGGGGCCGTCAGAACTTAAAATCTCAGAACTTTTGGCTATCTTGATTCGCTCCGGTCTTCAAGGTGAATCTGCAATGCAGGCTGGTGAAAGACTGGCCACATTATTTGGGAGTAACCTTGAAAAACTGTCGCTCCAAGCGAGAGGAGAACTTAAACAGATTAGTAAAGCCATTGGGGAGACTGCCTTTTGTCAAATTATGGCTGGCCTTGAATTAGGTAAAAGGTTGGCAAGTCAAAGGGCCACTGAATCAGTGCCTCATCATAAAGTTAGAAACACTTCTGATGCTCTCGCATATTGCAAAGAACATTTTATGAGGTTAGCAAGAGAAGCCAAACAAGAAGAATTTCATATCGTCCTACTGGATGAAAAGCATCATGTCATTAAGTCAGAACAGATCACTGTCGGACTCTTAGATAAAAGCCTTGCCCATCCCCGTGAAGTCTTTAAACCGGCTGTTAAAGAATCAGCTTCTGCACTCATTCTGGTTCATAACCATCCCAGTGGAGACCCTACGCCCAGTCAAGACGACAAGACAATAACCAAAGACCTTAAAAAGGCTGCTGAAACCCTCGGGCTTCGAATCCTCGACCACATCATCTTATCTAAAGATAGAGCTTTGAGTATGGCCCAGGAGAAGATGTTGTAGAGCGATAGCTATGAATGATACTGACATCAGCGAGGCAAAGACCAGGAAGTTGTTTATAGACAAGGCCCTTCTAAAGGCTGGGTGGGGTCCAATCGTTCCTTTCCGAGTAGGCACCAAGTATATACAGGGCTCTGTTGAAGAATACCCAACCAAGAATGGTCCAGCTGATTACATACTCTTCTTCAAAGGGATACCATTGGCATGTGTTGAGGGCAAGAAATTGAGTATAGGGCCTCAAAATGTTCTTCAGCAGGCCAAAAGATATGCACGAGGTTTTGAAGGAGGGCCACACTCATTTGGCGATTATCATCTTCCTTTTGCTTATTCCACTAATGGAAAGATATTCTGGTTTCAAGATTTACGGGACCCGTTAAATCTTTCGAGAGAGGTTGCCGAGTTTCACACTCCCCAGGCACTGATGGATATGCTAAATAAGAACGAAGCTGCAGCGAAAGAATGGCTCAAAGACAATGAGATAGATAGGAAACATCTCTGGCCTTTTCAGATTGAAGCAATAACCGCAATAGAACAGGCCATCCTTTCTCGCAAACGCCATATGATGGTCGCCATGGCAACAGGTACCGGTAAAACCTTTACAATCTTCAATTTGATTTACCGGTTGATGAAATCCGGTTATGCCAAGCGCATTCTATTCTTGGTAGATCGGCGTGCTCTTGCCGCTCAGGCTGTTACAACCGCCGCCAGTTTCGAAGCTGAGCCAGGACTAAAGTTCGACCAATGCTATGAAGTTTATAGCCAGAGACTTAAGAGGGAAGATCTGGATGAAGATATTAAATTTGATCCTAAAATTCTACCAGGCGAATATCTAACTAATCCAAATAGCAGAGACAGTTTCGTTTATATCTCGACGATCCAACGCATGCGGATTAATCTGTTTGGGTATGAGGGTATGTTTTCTGCCTCTGAGGATCAGGATGATGATTCCGATGCTTCAAAATTGGATATTCCTAACCATGCCTTCGATGTCATCATTGCCGATGAGTGCCACCATGGATATACAGCTCAAGAAAAAAGTAAATGGCGCGAGGTCTTGAATCATTTTGATGGTGTAAAAATTGGACTGACTGCGACACCCGCTGTCCACACCAAGGCCTTCTTTAAGGAAATTGTCTATAGCTATGATTATGAACGGGCTGTCCGGGAAGGCTATCTGGTCGACTATGATGCTATCGCCATCCAATCGGATATTACACTCCGAGGGGTCTTCCTCAAAGA
>JBEKWN010000083.1:0-14225 GCA_049513055.1 Thermodesulfobacteriota bacterium | reverse complement strand
AAGAGAAAACTTTGAAAGAAAATATTGTGGCGATCAAAGCCAAATAGATCCGTCAGGTTGCTTTGTAGTGGACACTTTTGGTACTTATTACTGGTCGTATGAATCTCATTACAATAAGAAATTAGACAAGTGTTTTCTGTTAGCACATGGGCATACTGGCTTCAAAGGCCAACGAATGTTTAATGATTATAGTCTTATTGATGTTTCCGAAGGGAATGTATATGCCATCTATTTTGCTAGGACTGGTTATGACGAAAATCTTTTCCTTTACCCAGATATTGCCGAGTGTAGCGTAGGAGACAAACAGTGCAAGTCGCTGGTGGAATTTGAAAATCTTATACGTCCATATATGGAAGAGTAAAAGGAAGTGAGATGACGAGGAAGTTTGTGAAAAGGAGGTGACTTGAATGAAATCATTATTGGTTAAGTTGGGAGGTATTCTTATCGGACTTGCTATCTTTGGTTATGCAGAAGTGTGGGGGGCGGATTGGAGGCTATTCAGTTTGCCTGCTCAACCAAAACCTCAACGTCTCTATGCGGAGGACGAAACCCGATACAGTTGTAATAAGATTCAAACAGGGATGACGCAAGATGATGTTTTGAATGTTTTAGGATTTCCAAGTGATAGAAAGTCAGAATCTCCTCTTGATAAGAGGGGAAGTTTTGATTCGAGAGGAACTATTGGTTCGAGAGGAACTATTGATTCGAGAGGAACTATTGAAAGGTGGTCCTATAATCGCTATGGTAAATTGCCTTTAAATATTCTTTTCATTGACGGTAAAGTCACGAGTTGCCAAGACTGAATAGAACATTTTGAGAAAAAGGAGACCTGAATGAAATCTTTATCGATTAGATTGGGAGTAACTCTTGTCATTATCGGACTTGCACTCTTTACTTATGCGGAAGTGGGGGCAGAAGATTGGATGTTTTATGGGAAAACCGATAAATATTCGTGTTTCTATGATGCGAAAAGTATAAGTCATCCTTCTGAAAATATTGTAGAGGTGTGGGAGAAACAAGATTATACAAATAAAGGTGTAAATTTTATGGTGGAAGGATTGGGGGAAAAATATAAGAATTTGAGCCATTCAATAACATTATGGCAAATAAACTGTGCAGACAAAAAGTTTCACTTTTTATCATTAACTTATTATTCAAAAGAAGAGAAGGTTATACATTCATGGAAGGTTTTATACTCATCTGGACCTTCGGAGGAATGGAGTCCTTTTACCACAGGTTCGCTGGGTAAGAGATTATTCAAAGAAGTATGCAAATAAATGGGAAAGGAGGTGACCTGTAACTCATTGATTCATGGTTTGGTATTGGCAGAGGTGAGAAGTGGAAATAAAGAGGGACGTTCGTGCAGAGCGTGCTTGAAAACAATAAGGATATCAATATTCTTATGCACGTTCCGCACGAATGTCCCCATCTTCCCTGTAGGAAAAAATATCTACCTCATCTACGCTAAAAATAAGGCTTTGCTCTTCTAAAGAGACACATGATATCAGTTGACAAGGAGGAACCCAAAATGGATGTTTTTGCTGCCATTAGCCAAAGAAGCAGTGTGAGAGCTTACAAAGCAACGGATGTCGAAGAGGATAAACTAAAAAAAGTACTGGAGGCTGCAAGGCTTTCCCCTTCTGCAAGCAACCGCCAGGACTGGAAATTTATTGTTGTTAGGAACAAGGAAACAAGGAAGAAATTGGCGAAGGCTGCCTTCGGACAGTCTTTTATTGGCGAAGCACCTGTGGTCATTGTCGCGTGTGGGACGGAATCGAAGGCAATGTTGGCCTGTGGGCAACCCACGCATACGGTCGATGTATCCATTGCCTGTGCGTACATGATCCTACAGGCTTATGAATTAGGTTTGGGAACGTGTTGGATTGGGGCTTTTAAAGAGGATGAGACGAAGAAGATTCTGAGCATTCCAGAACATGTTAGGGTTGTGGCCATAACTCCGTTGGGGTATCCAAATCAATCCCCCTCACAAAAATCGAGAAAGAGGCTGGATCAAATAGTATGCTATGAAAGGTACGAATGAAAAGGAGGCTGGCTTAAAGCCTTACTACAGACATATCAGGTGGTCCGGTAATTTCTTGCCTCTGAATTTCAGTATTGACGAAAAGCTAAAGAGATTGTAAGGTTACAGGAGTTGCCCCTGTAGCTCAGGTGGATAGAGCAACGGATTCCTAATCCGTGTGCCGCGTGTTCGAGTCACGCCAGGGGCGCTTTCTTTTTAATATTTTACAAATCTTAGATTAATCAAGGATCTCACTGATCTGTCGAATTGGGGTGGCATTGGTAAAATTAGGTATGTCCCCTCGGATGATCGACCCCTTCTCGGCCACTCCACGGTCATAACCATCCTGGGAATCAAAGTAGAGATGCCCGATACAAACGTAAGGTGCGGATTGTCCGCTACTGCCAGAGATTCCCTTATCCACTTCCGTTTTGATCAATCCGAATGGTTTCAGAAGTGTTTTCACTAATTCCATATGCTTCGTTCGATAATAGTCGATATCGAACTTAACCGCTTCCTGATTTGGATACATGACACTGACCCTGAACATGTTAGATCCTCCGAAGAATTAAAATTTTAATGACGATGGAAAAATATAGAGGTAAATTAAAATATTGTCAAGAGAGACACGCTCCCGATTCTTGCTTGCGGCCATCATAACCATCGATCTGCTCTCTTGCTTTAGATTAAATGGGGAGGGAATCCATTCAAAAATTTGCTTGCCAATAAACGCCTGGTTTGATAATTTTTAGTTCTCAAACAATATCCCAAATGGGCAAGTTAGGTCCTAAAGGTACGGGAAGACGATTCCTAAATAATTAGCGAAAGTACTTTTAACGCGTGTGGTGCTTTTTTCTTTATAAAAATGAAAGCTGAAATCATTGCCATTGGATCTGAGCTCCTTCTCGGTCAAATCGTCGATACAAACTCCTCTTACATTGCTAAACGACTTGCAGAAAATGGAATTGAATTAGTCCAGACCACAACGGTTGGAGATGATCTCCAACGGATGAAAGAGGTCATCAAAGAGGCGATCACCCGATCCCAGATCATTATCACCACAGGTGGCATCGGTCCCACTGAAGATGATCTCACTCGAGAAGCCATTGCAGAGGTCTTCCAACGGCCTCTCACCTTTCAACCACATCTCATGGACCAAATCGAAGACCTCTTCAAAAAGCGGGGTTTTCGAATGGCTGAGAGCAATCGAAAACAGGGCTATATCCCGGAAGGGGCTATCCCCATCGAAAACCCCAAAGGAACGGCTCCTGGGTTTATTGTAGAAACCTCAAATGGGGCAATCATCTCCATCCCTGGAGTTCCTCCAGAGATGGAATATTTAATGGAAAATACAGTCATCCCTTATCTAAGAAAACGATTCGAAATCAAGCAACAGGTCATCAAGTATAAGGTTTTGCGTGCTTGTGGCCTTGGAGAGAGCGCTATTGGCCTTCAAATCAAAGATCTGATGAAGGAGAGTAGGAATCCTTCAGTGGGGACGCTCGCTTCAATTGGGGACATTAGGATTAGAATTACGGCTAAAGCCGATAATCCTGAGGAAGCTGCAAACCTGATACAAAAAATGGAAAAAGAGATCAGAAACCGACTCGGCATCCTGATCTATGGGGTGGATAATGAAACCCTACAGGGAAATATTGCCAGGGAGTTGGAGAGGTTAAACCTCACATTATCTGTGGTTGAGACTTTTACTGGAGGGATCATATCTCAGAAATTGACGAGTACGAATAGTAACTCTTTTATTCAGGGGATCGTTCTTTCTTCTGAAACTTCCCAAAGGCAGTATCTTAATCTGTCCTTAAAAGAGTCCGAATTTCTCAAGAAGGATTCAAAATGGTTCACGGATTCATTAGCCCAAAAAGCTCGAAATGAGTTTAAAACGGATTTTGGACTTGCCATGTTTGGGAAAATTGCGGAGAAACAAGGGGAGGGAGAATATCGGATAGAAACCTATTATTCCCTTTCAACTTCTGCCAGAATAGAGAATCAAGAATATTCCTTAGGCGGTGAACTTTGGATGGTTCGAGAAAGGGCTGCAATTATTGCTCTTGATATGTTGAGAAAATATTTACTAAAGACGAAGCAAAGCGATTAGGGCATAGAATTCTTTCTACTTGTCATTCCTGCGAAAGCAGGAATCCATATATTCTTAACCTTTGTCTGGATTCCCGTTTGCACGGGAATGACAGGAGCGGGATGTAAAAGGGGTGAATAGGATGGCAACAAAAGCCATTCAATGTCCAAAATGTAAAAATGAGGTTGAGGTTTATAGAAACCCTATCCCCACAGTCGATATCATCATTGAAATCGAATCAAAGGGAATCATTTTAATCAAACGCAAAAACCCACCCTTTGGTTGGGCCATTCCGGGGGGATTTGTAGATTATGGCGAATCTTTAGAAGAGGCTGCCGTGAGGGAAGCAAAGGAAGAAACAAATTTAGATGTAAAATTAATCAGACAATTTCATACTTATTCAGATCCTAAAAGAGATCCAAGACATCACAGCATTTCAACGGTTTATATTGCAAAAGGGAAGGGGAAACCTAAAGCTAAGGATGACGCATTAGAGATTGGAATCTTTAATGAATCGAACCTGCCCGATGAGATCGCTTTCGACCACCGCTTAATCCTGAATGATTATTTCAAAAAAGTTTATTAGAGATTCGACAAAATTCGAAAATTCTTTTCTTATATCCACCATTACTCAACACTTTTTCCTGGAAGTAGCGATTGACAGGTTTTTCTAAAGTGTGTAGATTTTGATTGGTAATCAGTCAGGTTTTTTTAAAGTGTGTAGATTTTGATTGGTAATCAGTTGGGAAATAAATCTAAATTTGAGGAGGGAACTCTCAATGAAGCGCTCTTTCGCCTATGTTATTTCCTGTCTTCTTCTTTTGGGGCTTATTTCCCCGATTTTGGCCCAGCAACCAACTTCGCAGCAGGCACAGCCACTGAAGCAGGAAGTCCCGCCAATCTCTGTCCAGAATGTCAAGGGGAACATTTATCAACTCAAAGGCGGGATGGGGGCCAACACCGGCTTTTTCATCGGTGAAAAGGAGGTCCTGGCTATCGACGCCAAGATGACCGAAGATGCAGCCAAGCAGATGATTGTGGAAATCAAGAAGTTGACGCCTCATCCCATCAGCTACATCACTCTCACCCATAGCGATGGCGACCATGTCAACGGCTTGGTGGGTTTCCCGCAGGGGACAAATATTATTTCCCATGAGAAGACCCGTGCCCATATGGACAAGGCCTTTCAATCGGTTCGGGAGCGTGCCTATCTTCCAAATATTACTTTCTCCGAGAAACTCAGCCTCTATCTTGGTGGCATCCTGAGAGGCACGCGCATCGATCTTTTCTATTTCGGCCCGGCCCATACGGACGGTGATGCCATCGTCTATTTTCCTAATGAAAAAGTAGCTTTTATCGGTGACCTCCTCTTTATCGGTCGAGACCCGCTCATCCACCGCCACAAAAATGGAAGTTCCTTCGGTTTGGTCAAAGTTTTGAAGGCCATTCTGAACCTGGATGCTGAGATATTTGTCCACGGTCACGGCGACCTGGCTACGAAGAAAGACATCCTGAGTGTGATTCAAAGCGTCGAAGAAAAACAGATCAGAATTCAGGCCTTGCTGAAAGAAGGAAAGGACCTGGAGCACGTCAAGAAGATCTTCAATATCGAAGACCGGCCTGGAGGCATGCGCTGGATGAGCCTTGTCGAAATCATCTATCTTGAACTGACCGAAAAGAGATAACACGAAAAGAGCTATCTTAGAAATTCTAACTTTCAAAACTTCAGCAAAAGTAAAAGAAAAGGAGAAGATCTCCAGGAGTACCCAAACCTGAACAAGATATTCAATGAATCAAACCTACCCGATGAAATCGCCTTCGACCACCGCTCCATCCTGAATGATTATTTCAAGAGAGTTTTTTAAGGGCCTCCTCAATTCGATTCAACCCTTCCTTAATGTCTTCCATAGAAGTGGCATAGGAAAGTCTTTCAAAGGGGTCGGCTCCGAATTCAACTCCTGGGACAACGGCCACTCTTGCCACATCTAAGAAAAAATCAGCTAAGTGAGTAGAGTTTTCAATCTTCTTTCCTTGATAGGACTTTCCATAATAGGACGAAAAATTTGGAAAGACGTAGAAGGCCCCCACTGGCTTATAACAAGAAACCCCTGGGATCTTATTTAAACGGTCTACGATATAATTTCGCCTCTGGCCAAAGGCCGCCACCATCCTTCCCACTTCATCCTGTGGACCGATAAGGGCCTCTACAGAGGCCTTCTGGGAAATGGAGGTGGGATTAGAGGTACTTTGGCTCTGAATATTATTCATGGCCGAAATAATCTCTTCGGATCCTGCGGTATAACCAATTCTCCATCCTGTCATGGCATAGGTCTTAGCAACTCCATGGACAATGATTGTTCTTTTCTTTATCTCATCATTTAGAGAAGCAATGCTTGTAAATTGGAAACCATCATAGACAATCTTTTCATAGATCTCATCCGAGATAACGAAAAAGTTTTTTGAAATCCCAATTTCTGCAATCTTTTCTAATTCCTTTTTCGTATAAGCACTTCCTGTTGGATTGGACGGACTATTGATGATCAAGGCTTTTGTCTTCGGAGTATTGGCCTTTTTCAATTCTTCTGGTGTGATCTTAAAATCATTCTTCTCCCTCGTTTCAACAATCACTGGCGTGGCGTTTGCCAGTGCCACCATAGGAGGATAGGAGACCCAATAGGGAGCAGGGATGATGACTTCATCCCCTTGATCGAAAATAGCCTGGGCTAAATTGTAGAAGGAATGTTTGCCTCCACATGAAACTAAAATTTCAGACCTCTTATAGGATAAACCACTATCCCTATGGAATTTTTTGATAATTGCATCTTTTAACTCATCAATGCCTCCAACGGGTGTATATTTTGTGAAACCCTCATCAAGAGCTTTTTTTGCAGCCTGTTTGATGTTCTCAGGAGTATCAAAATCAGGCTCCCCTGCACCAAAACTGATGACATGAATGCCCTGAGCCTGCATTGATTTGGCTTTAGCATTGATGGCAAGAGTAGGGGAGGGTTTTAGGCTTTTTGCTCTGTTGGAAAGAACGGTCATTGCTATACCTCCTTAAAAAGAATCTCTGAAATTTTATTGATCCTCTCCACACCTTTAACCTCCTGTGGCATAAGAGGGAGCTCTATCAATCCAATCCTGTGAGAATATTGATTCTTCAATATCTGAATGTAATTTTGCTGCATTTCCTTTCTAATTTTATGAAAATTGCAATCTGCCTCCTGGATCACATAATTGACGATCAAGTGGTTTACCTTGAGTTCATATTCATCGAAATCTTTAATGATCCTCTCCGTCTGTCTAACGCCGAGAGCTTCGGGAATGGTCACAATGATGAAGTCAGATTTTTGTGGGTCCCGAATAAAATTGACCACTTTTTCTGCCAAATCCTCCCACCCGCTTATAATTTCTAATAAAGAACGCTTGCCCTTTTTTAGCTTCACACTTTCCTTTAACTTTTCAAAATAACTGTATAGATTCATATAGAATTTTGTGGCTGCTTCAAGATGTTTAAGAAATATCTGGGGAAGATGGAGAAGCCTCAAGGTATGGCCGGCAGGGGCAGTATCCCAGACGACTAAATCGTATTGCGCACCTTCGACCAACTCCAGAATGTAATTGAGCATGTATTCCTCTTCAATTCCAGGTGCTCCTCCAATATAATCAACAAAATCATAATCGAGTGATGTAAAAGATGAAACGACTTCATAGATTTCTGGTCCAAATCGGTCCTTCCATTTTTTCAAGACGACATCGGAACTGATCTCAATTCCATATAAGTCTTTTGCATTTTTAATGGGTTTCTCTTGATCGCCAATCTCCATCTCAAAAATGTCTGAAAGGGAAGGGGTGGGGTCGCTTGAAATGATTAAAGTCTTTTTCCCCTGAAGGGAGAAATGGAGGGCAATGGCAGAGGCACAGGTGGTCTTTCCCACACCTCCTTTTCCTCCAATCATAATCAGGCGTTTTGGTTCTCTATCCAGGCGTTTTAATGAAGGATCCATGACGACCTCTAAATGCATTGATTTTAAAGATATTAAACTTTATAATAAATTATTTACTTGGTCAAGATATTACATTGAGAGGTCTGAAAAACTACTTTATGCTCTCTTGATTACACAGATTTCAAATATGATTAAATGGATTTTCTCTATTTCCAATGCATTTCTTATCTGTGTAATCGTTTCATAATCTATATAATCAGAGATTTCGAACTTTTTCTGAAATCTCACACTTTTGGAGGAAAGTTTTGGCAACAGGGATGATCGAAATCGATTTAGAATTATGTAAAGACTGTAAATTATGTATTTCTGTCTGTCCCCATCGATTGATCGAATCTTCTGACCGAATGAATCAAAAGGGATACTATCCCGCTCTTTTTATTGAAAAACATTTGAAAAAAGAGGGGACAAAATGTACAGGATGTGGCCTCTGCGCTATCGCATGTCCAGAAATTGCCATCGAGGTGTATCGTGCCTAAAGTATTGATGCGCGGGAATCATGTCGTCGCAGAAGCAGCCGTCCGGGCGGGATGCCGATTTTATTTTGGATACCCCATCACCCCCCAGAATGAGATTCCTGAATATATGTCTGAAAGGCTCTCCAACCTGGATGGAGGGGTGTTCATCCAGGCAGAAAGCGAGGTTGCCTCTATCCATATGGTAATCGGTGCCAGCATGGCTGGAGGGAGAGCGATGACTTCCTCTTCAGGGCCCGGAATTAGCCTCAAACAAGAAGGCATTTCTTTCCTTTCTGCATTGGAGTTACCAGCGGTCATCGTCAATATGAGCCGGGGAGGGCCAGGTCTGGGTAACATCGCTCCATCCCAATCTGATTATTTTCAGGCCACAAGAGGAGGAGGACACGGGGATTACCGCACCATTGTCCTGGCTCCCAACTCCTGCCAAGAACTTGCCGATTTAGCCTATGAAGCATTTGATCTCGCCGATAAATACAGGACTCCTGTCATTATCCTTGGAGATGGAATGCTCGGACAGATGATGGAACCTGTTGAATTACCCCCCGAGGTTCAAATCAAGAAGTTGCCCCATAAAGATTGGACTCTGACAGGCGCCAAAGGAAGACCCAGTCGATTTATTCGATCACTCATTTTAGACCCCTTTGAGGAAGAGGAGCATAACTGGAAATTGATGAGGAAATATGAAAGGATCATGAAAGAAGAGGTGAGATGGGAAACATCCTTTGCCGATGACGCTAAATTGATGGTTGTTGCCTTTGGGATCGCAGCCAGAATCGCAAAAGGGGCGATCAAGAGGATGCGAGAGGAGGGGCTGAAAGTGGGACTCATCCGACCCATTTCTCTTTGGCCTTTCCCCTATAAGGCCATCAAGGAATTTACGAAAAAAGTAAGACACTTTTTTGTATTTGAAATGAATATGGGTCAAATGATTGAAGATGTCAAATTAGCCCTTGAAGGAAACGGAGAGGTTCATTTTTATGGCAGACCAGGAGGGATTATTCTCACCCCTTTAGAAATTTCGAGGGTCATCTCCAGCTACTATTATCAAAAGAGATTAGGATAATTTAGATGAAGAAGGTATTTTCAAGACCAAAGTCTCTCAAAAGAACCCCCTTCCATTATTGCCCAGGATGTGGACATAGCCTCCTGCATCGAATCATTGGGGAGGTTATCGATGAGATGAACCTCCAGGAAAAAATTATTGGTATCCCGCCAGCAGGGTGTGCGGTATTAGCATACTTTTATTTTGACATTGATATGGGGGAGGCCTCCCACGGGAGAGGCGCGGCATTGGCCACCGGGATGAAGAGGGCGCTGCCAGATCGAGTCGTTTTTACCTATCAAGGGGATGGGGATATTGCCGCCATCGGGACAGCCGAGACCATCCATGCAGCCTCTCGGGGAGAGAACTTCTCCACCATCTTTGTCAACAACGGAGTTTATGGAATGACAGGCGGGCAGATGGCTCCGACGACGATTTTGGGCCAACACACCACTACTTCACCTGGGGGGAGGAAAGAAAGAAGGGATGGGTTTCCGATCAATCTCAGTGAAATGATCGCTGTGGCTAAGGGCAGTGCCTATATTGAAAGGACAGCCGTCAATAGCCCTGCTAATATTTTGAAGACGAAAAAGGCAATTGCGAAAGCCTTTCGCGTTCAAATGGAAGGATATGGGTTTTCACTCGTCGAGGTCTTATCGCCTTGCCCTACCAACTGGAAGATGGAGCCTGTTGAAGCCTGTAAATGGATCGACGAGGTGATGTCCGTCCATTTCCCTCTCGGAGTTTTAAAAGATATCACCGGAGATAAAAAAGATGCTCATTAAGACGATTTTTTCTGGATTTGGCGGGCAAGGTGTGATCATGATGGGTTACCTCCTGGCGATCGCTGGGATGTATGAGAAGAAAAATGTCACCTGTTTGCCTGCTTATGGAGCCGAGGTGAGGGGAGGGACCGCCAATTGCACCGTCGTTATCTCTACAGAAGAGATTGCCTCGCCGGTTGCTTCGGAACCTGAGTTTGCCGTTTTGATGAATAAGCCTTCGTTATTTCGGTTTCAGAACCAGGTTCAATCAGGAGGAACTATCTTTTTAAATTCGAGCATGATTGAGTCAAGGCCCATCCGGGGGGATTTAGAGATTTATGAAATTCCAGTGAATGATCTGGCTAAACAGCTTCCCGGAAATAAAGTGTCGAATATGATTATGTTGGGGGCCTTTACCAAGAAGTCTGGTCTGGTTTCCTTGGACACTATGCTTCATGTACTGAAAGACACGTTTGGAAATCGAAATCCAGGGGTCTTAAAATCCAATAAAACCGCTCTGCAATTGGGATTCGACTATCTAGAATAATTAGGAGGAAGGGAGCCATGTCGGTAAAACAAATCTCTGTCAGTCTCGAAAATGTCCCTGGAAAACTCTCCGAAGTGAGTGAATATTTAGGTGAAAACGGCATCAATATCATTGCCTTAAGTGTTGCCGACACCGCAGATATCAGTGCTATTCGATTTGTGGCGAACGACCCTGAAAAAGCAGCGAATGTATTAAAAAGCCACGGTTATTCTATAAAGATTACCGATGTGTTAGCGGTAGAGACACCTAATCATCCAGGAGGTTTGAACGCTGTCCTAAAACCCCTTAAAAAAGTTTCTATTAATGTCAATTATCTTTATACCTGCCTCGGAACAGGGGAAAAAACAGTTCTCATTGTGGGTGTGGATAAAATGGAAGAGGCAACGCAGGTTTTAAAAAAGAACTGGGTCCATATATATGATGAGGAGCTCTATCGGTTGTAACCGCCTAAGCGTAACTATGGAGTCCTGAAATAATGTAATTGACGCCAAAAT
This sequence comes from Thermodesulfobacteriota bacterium, assembly GCA_049513055.1. Classification (GTDB taxonomy): domain Bacteria; phylum Desulfobacterota; class BSN033; order BSN033; family UBA1163; genus UBA1163. Next base: position 2,783 of record JBEKWN010000083.1, on the reverse strand, counting down.
AGGTAAATAAGACGGCAGCAAATCCAACAATCGACAGAATGGCTGCCTTTCTTCCCTTCCAATCTCTTGTAAACCGAGCGTGTAAAAAAGCAGCATAAACGAACCAGGTGATCAGAGACCAGGTCTCTTTAGGATCCCAACTCCAGTAGCTCCCCCACGCATAATTAGCCCATGCAGCACCCGTAATGATCCCCAAACTCAACATGGGGAAACCGATCACAATGGATTTATAATTGATCTCATCCAGGATAGGGGTCGAAGGCAACCATTTTGAACCCCCTTCATTTTGGCCACTTTTTCTATCCTGAATCAAGTAGAGGATGCTGACTCCAAAGGATACGGCAAAAGAAGCATATCCAAAAAAACAGGTGGTCACATGGATGGTCAGCCAATTGCTCTGAAGGGCGGGCATCAGGGGGGTGATCTTTGCGTCAATGCCAGGGACGATGGAGGTCAGGGCGATCGCCAGGAAAGCAAAGGGAGTGACAAAAATCCCTATGATCTTCTGCCGGTATTTGAATTCGAGAATCAGATAGATCAAAACAATGGTCCAGGAGAAGAAGATCAAGGATTCATACATATTGGATAAGGGAACATAGCCATAACCCGTCTGATGTGTTTCCAGCCACCGAGCCACAAGGCCTATAGAGTGGATCATAAGTCCAATGACCAGTAGAGAGGTGGAGAGGGTTCCGAGTATTTTACTTCGTGAGGTCGAAAAGATGAGATAACCTAAAAAACAGATGATATAGAGTGCCATAGAAATATTAAAAAATATTTGACTTGAGAAAAAGGAACCCATTTTTTTGCTCCCCAGGAAGTTATAGAATAATTGTTAAAAAAATAACCGATTAAAATGTTAATGTCAATTTTATTGTTTTTTATCTATCACGGATTTGGGGATGCTTCCCCTTAGCCATCCTCTCACTTATCTCTTGTTCTTCCTTATCTCTGTTCGAACAAACATATCCTTCTAGATGCCCTCTGCCTCTGTATTCCCTCTGCTAATGATGTGATAAGGCATTGATGCGAAGACGACCCTCGCTGCTCTTGGCATCTTTAACCATCTCCTAAAACAACATCGTCTATCTTAATTCTTTCGTCCCAATATCCGAATAATTAACTTCTAACTATTTAGATTAGTTTAACTATTCGGGAACCGTCCCCAGCCTCCCCCAACCAGTGTTCTACATCTAGGCAAAACGCCGCGCAGGAAATCGCCCAATTCTTTCGGCCACGCCTATGGATTCTTTACCCTACAGGCCAGTCGAGCATTGCTTACCGGCAGGCAGGCGTTGCAGGAAATACATTCCGCCTTGTCGGGTCCCTCTCCAGAGCGCCAGAGGCTAGGAAGATCAGGCTGGCGAATCAGAGGCCTGGAGATTGAGACGAAATCAGCCACTTTGGAAGTTAAGACTTCCTCTATTTTACTGAACGACCTCAGCCCACCCACTAATATGATCGTCGCGTTCGTCTTTTCTTTGAGCGCTTTGGCGCCCGGTAGAAAGTAAGCTTCTTGGTCCTGGGCCTTGATGCCAGTCCGCGCCTCGGGCAGAATTACAGGGGGCCAGCCTAGTTCCTCCTGTTTGCGGGTCACGGCTTCCCACATTCCACCACTGGCTTCAATTGCGGCGAAACCGATCTCCGCTAACGCTCTTCCCACCTGGACCACTTCAGCAAGGTCCATACCGGCGGGGAGGAAATCAGTGGTGTTTATCTTAATAAGGATGGGGAAAGGCTCACTCACTTTTTTCCGAGCGCATTGATAGATATCTTTGATAATCCTGGTCCGATTCTCAATCGAGCCTCCGTATTGATCCTCGCGCTGGTTGGTTCGTGGTGACAGAAAAGAACTCAGAAGATAGCCGTGAGCCGCATGAAGCTGAACCCCATCGAAACCAGCCTCTTGGGCCCGCCGCACGCCCTCGGCAAATGATTCGATGATTTCTTCAATTTCCTCAAAGGTCAACGCTCTTGGCGTCCGATCAAAGGTAGCGTCGTAGATTGCGGATGGGGCAGTAGGCTCCACCACATGGGGTGCTTCTTCCAGAAGGAGCATGAGCTCGGGATGCCTTTGAATGTAAGCTAAAAAGGCCTGTGGCAGCACCGGTAATAACTTGATAGCGTCTTCTCGATTGATGACCTGCCTTCCAGGGTGGCCCAACTGAAGCATTACCTTGCAGTCCGGGGCACTTTCCCTTATCACACGCGGGATCTTTTTGAGACTTGGTATGAAAGAATCCGAACCCGCTCTCATCCCAAAATGCATCTGTGGCGCTTTGGAGTAAACACTAGCAACGCTGGTGATTATCAGACCCACACCTCCTTTGGCCAGGGTGCGATAAAGATCGACCAAAAAGTCGGATACCTCACCTTCCCTTGTGGCTGCATTCTCATATGTGGCCGAACGAAGCAAACGGTTTTTGATTTCGAGCTGTCCGATACGTCCTGGAGTGAAGACAATCGAGTCCTTTCTGGTAACCATATCGCCTCCCTATTTTGATCCGTATAGGAAAGTCAACCATAAAGCGATTCTTTTGTCAATAATGAAATGAAATTGTGAAAATTCTCTTTTTGAGGGTTATCACCTGTAATATGATATAGTGATACGAGTTTTCACCTTGATGACTACAGGAAGTTATCTTCAGAAAAGGGGATGATGACTTCACCTCCTACTTATCATTTGTGTTATAGAGTCTAAAAGAATGGGGTTTTACTCATTCAAGAGGAAGGCAGGAGAACTTGAGTTTTCACCTGGGTCAGAGAACCCTTTTTGTAGTGTG
>JBEKWN010000082.1:0-14461 GCA_049513055.1 Thermodesulfobacteriota bacterium | reverse complement strand
ATGAAAGAAGCGAAGAAGTAGTCTGACCCTGCTCTTCCTGAGGTGGCGGCCTTTGCCGCCGCTTCAGGGGTAACGCGGCAGCACCATTGTCAAGTGTGATGGTGAGTTCTTCCTGTAATCAATAAAGAGCCCTTTCCCCTTTTCGATGCAGATTTCAATCAGATATCTTCAGGTTTGGACAAGTGAAGGTATTGGCAAGATATGTTCAGGTTCTGGAAGCGGCATTGCACTAAATTTGGCCGTTGTTTTCTTGCTCCTGAAACTTGTTTTTCAATTTCTACTCTTCTACGCTACAATTCGACCGAGAATCAGCAATAGGGTGAAATTTTAAAGGAGATTTTTTTAGGAAAGAATTTTTTTCTTGACAAAAAAATCCCCTCTGATATAGTTTGTCCAAGTTTCCCCATATTAAACAAAGTTTAATCTTAAGAAATACGGAAGAACGAATCCAACCTCTCCCGAAGAGGATCTCAGTAAAAGGATCCGCTCTATGCGCCTGCAGAAGACCATCACTCTTCAACAACTGGCTTTACAAACGAACCTTTCCAAGAGTCTTCTCTTTAAAATAGAAAATGGAAAGGTCTCGTCTCCTGTGCTCGCTCTTTTCACCATCGCCAAGGCTTTGAACACCAAAATTACCTACTTCTTCAACGACCGGGATGAGAATCTCCCAATCATTCTGGTACGAAAAAATGAGCGTAGGCAATTTCATCGAATAGACGCCCGGTTTGGATACACGTATGAGGCTTTGGGTTACAAACGCAAGGAAAAGCGGATGGGCAACGGTGTATGTTCAGCTCCGACGCCCAAGCCAAAGTGAAAAGCAGAAAGGAGGAGGTATCGATGAGAAAGCTATTTTTTATTAGTTGTGTATTATTACTTTTATTGGGAGTTTTTGGATGTGCCATGCTTAAACCAGCACCTCCACCGTTGGAGGCGCTCAAGTTCAGTGATTCCAAAGACTTCACCAGCGAGCCGTTTGGTATCAACACCAAAGAGTGGCAGATTAACTGGGAATATAAAGGTGAAGAAAAGAAGCCACTCAACTTTATCTTGTATGTGTACCCAGAGGGAGACAAGGTCAACTGGATTGAAATGGTGAAGGGCCCCACTTTTAATGCCAGTGGCAACACATACCTTTACAAGGGAGAAGGCAGGTACTATATCAAGGTCAGGGCCAAGAACCTCGCAAACTGGCAGGTGGAGATTGTCCGAGCAGGAGTGAGCGAGACGCTCAAATTACCTGCTACATTTGCTGGAAGCAGTGATATGACTACAAAGCCCTTCAAGATCCGGCAGAAAGAGTTCAAAATCAATTATGTGATGGAAGCCCCTTTGGGGGGACTGAGTATTGCGGTTTATTCGCGAGGGGAAACGGAAAACTATATTGATGCGACCACTGTGGGTGCCGGAACCGGTACGAGGGTTCTTAAAGGACCCGGTGAGTATTACATCAAAGTCGAGACAACCGCCGGGGTCAAGAACTGGAAGATTGATGTGACTGAATAAGCCTGAGAAAGGAATCAAAAGGTGGCTACATTTCTGCAATTCATCACTGGAGGCCTATTTTTCGGCGGTATGTACACGCTGATCGCCTTGGGCATTGTAACTATTTACAAGTCTACGAGAGTGTTTAATTTAAGTCAAGGATGGATGGTCACGCTCGGGGCATTTATGCTGGTAACTCTTGTTAAATGGTTCGGCCCGGTGCCTGGGGTGATCGCCGGACTGGTCTTTGGAGCGCTTCTTGGACTTGCGGTAGATAGGCTCCTGATGCGACCCTTGATTGGGCAACCCCTCATTGCAGCCTTTCTGTTGACCATTATGCTCGCCTATATTTTCGAAGGGATCAATATTTTGGTCTGGGGAAGTTTCAGCTATGAAATGCCTTTGAAATTGCCCGGTCAACCTATCAGGCTGGGTGAAGTGGTGCTTGGCCACTCCCTTCTTTGGGGCATCGGAGTTGCAGTCCTGGCCTTTGCCGCCTTCAGTCTCTTCTACTGGCGGACGCTCATGGGGAGGGTGATGAGAGCCACAGCCGAGGACCATCAGACGGCCCAGAGCCTCGGATTGCCGGTAAAGGGCGTTTTCAGCCTTAGCTGGATGCTTGCTGGTATGTTGAGTATCATCGGAGGACTTTTTTTGGGAGTGGTCAGCGGAGTGAATATGCTCATGTACCAGTCTTTGCTAGGGGCCATAGCCGTAGTGCTTCTGGGAGGTCTTGACTCCATTGCAGGAGCCATTGTCGGCGGCATGATCCTGGGCCTCATTCAATCGTTGGTGACAGGCTACCTGAGCCCTTCTTTGGCTGATGTGATTCCCTATATCGTCTTGCTTGGCATCTTGATCATCAAACCGTATGGCCTATTCGGCTTGGTGCGGATAGAAAGGCTGTAGGAAAAAAATGGATCGACCGGCGGGTGTGTTTGACGTTCGGTACGAGCAGGACATGGCGGTTGTTCGTACGGGGCCCCAGTGGGCAACACTGATCGGCTTTCTGATTCTGTTGGCGGTGCTACCTCTTTTTGCTGGCTCTTACTTTTTGAGTTTCATGATCTTAACGGGGATCGCTTTAATTGCCGTCCTGGGGCTCAACATCCTTACGGGATATGCAGGTCAGATTTCCTTAGGACACCAGGCATTTGTAGCTGTAGGCGCCTACACGACAGCCGTGCTGATGGACTCCTTCCACTGGAATTTCTGGGCCACCGTGCCTATGGCCGGGATTGCTGCTGCTGGAGTAGGGGTGCTCTTCGGTCTTCCTTCGTTCCGGCTCAAGATGCTCTATCTGACCATGAGCACGCTGGCCGCCCAGTTCATCATCATGGCCTTCTTCAACCATGCCTTCCCCGATTATTTTCATTCCGTAAGCGGCATCAGGGTGAATCGTCCTGAGCTGTGGGGGATAGACTTCAGAGAAAATGAGGCCTTCTATTACGTCGTCATCGTGATAGCAGTGCTGATGACATTTTTTGCGAAGAATCTCGTCCGTAGCCGATCGGGACGAGCCTTTGTGGCCATTCGCGATAATGACCTAGCCGGCGAGGTGATCGGGATCAATGTGGCCAGATGCAAACTTTATGCCTTCGCAATCGGCTGCTTCTATGCTGGCATCGCGGGCTCTTTATGGGCGACTTACTTCCGAAACGTAAACCCGCCCCATTTTCACATAGACGTATCGATCTGGTATCTGGGGTGCCTCATTGTCGGGGGAATGGGAACGACCGTTGGAGCGGTTTTTGGAGTTCTGTTTTTGCGAATCATTAAGGAGTTGGTGACCTTTATAAGCCCGATCTTGGGTGAAATGGTATCTCCTATCAATGCCCCTAAGATCGGCCCGGGGTTAGCCGTGATCAGTTGGGCATTGGTGGTTGTCCTTTTCCTGATTTTCGAGCCGAGAGGTTTGGCTCACACTTGGGAGGTGCTTAAATCCCGATTCAGACATTGGCCCTTCAAGTACTCTATTTAAGAAGAAGACGGCAATCTTTCGCTGCCCGCAGAAAAGGAGGAACCCCTGTCTGAAGGCAGCGAAAACGAAACAATATGAAACGATACAGAAAGGAGGACATATGAAAAAGGTAACCTGGACAGTGGCAGCAATGGCGGTCGTATCTTTATTCCTCTTTGCAACCTCAGAATCTAAGGCAGCGGCCAAAGACGAGTTCTTCACCATGTATTACTTCGCCGACATGAGCCGTGGTTTCGCAACGGTAAATGTTCCTCGCCTTCTGGGGATTCAGGACACGATCTACTGGATCAACAAGTATAAAGGAGGCATCCAGGGCCGGAAACTTCGGGTGGAGTGGGCTGATCACGCCAATGACCTTTCGGTAGCGGCCACGATCTATGAGAGGTGGCGCACCAGGAAGAATTTCGTCTTTTTAGCCGTATGCGGATCTCAGGAGAATGAAGCCTTTCATGACCGATACGCAGAGGATGAGGTCGTAGTCTCAAGCTGCGGGGTGAGTGAGACAGGAATATACCCTGCAAGCTATGCCTTTGCGACCATTCCCCTCTATTCAGACCAGTTTGCCAACTTTGCAGACTATATTACTGCGAAATGGGACTGGAAGGCAAAAGGCAGAGCCCCGAAGCTGGCCTTCATAACCTATGACATCCCTTTTGGCAGGGCCTGTCTGCAACCTCTGGTTCTGGAATATGCGAAGAAAAAAGGGATAGAAATTGTCGATACGCAGTTCATACCCATTATCGTAGTAGACGCAACAACTCCGCTCACTCGGGCCAAGAAAGCCGGGGCCGACTATGTCTATGGTCAGCTCGCGTATGTGACTCTTGTTCCACTGCTTAAGGAAAATGAAAAATTGGGCTACGGTTTGAAGTTTGGAACCAACAATTTCGGAGCAGATGAGCCCTTGCCATTACTCGCAGGCAAAGCCGCGGAGGGCACAATCCTGGGAACGACCCCCTATAAGCTGTGGTCTGAAAAGAACGAGCCGATCATTCAGACGCTCTCAAAAATTGCCGAGGAAGTGGGACGTCGTCGGCAGGACCTTGCCAGCGGCTATTTCCTGGGTGTGGCAAACGTACTTACCCTTTATGATGTTTTGAGCCAGGCGGTGCCGAAGGTCGGCTGGGCCGGCATCAATGGGCGAGTCTTCAGGCGTCAACTGGAAAGCTGGGGAAAGGGATACGACCTCCATGGACTAGTCAAGTTCGACTACACCGCTGAAGCCCGGACGCCAATGATCGCCAGACTGGTCGAAGTGAAAAACGGGCAGTGGACTCCGGTAACGGACTGGAACAGGATGCCGGGGATTCTCCGTGCGGATCTAAAGGGGGCCTACAAGGAACCATCAACGTCTCCCAAACCTAAAAGCATATTTTGATGAAACGGGGGTAAAGGCAGAGTAACACTAATTGCCATTCTTAAGATTTCGAATTTTTTGGTTCTGGTTGTGTTAGTTTAGTAGCCGCCCCATTTCCTGGGAGCAAATTGATTCCTCCCTCGGAACGCTGCAGCGTCTTCCCTGACGGAAGGGAGGGAAAAAGGGGAATGAGTACATTATAGACGGACGGAGTTGGAATGTCTGGAAACAATGTGATGTTGACAGCAAAGGGTATTGGCTTAAGCTTCGGTGGAACTCAGGCATTGCTCGATGTCGATATGGAAATAAGACGAGGCGAGATATTTGCCATTATCGGCCCGAATGGTGCTGGCAAGACCAGCTTGTTTAACTGCATAAACGGTTTCTACCATCCCCAGAGGGGTGGCATTTATTTCGAAGGCAGGGAGATCACTCGCCTACCCTCTCACCGGATCGCTGAGTTAAGGATTGCCAGATCTTTCCAAGGCTTGCAACTCTTCAATGGACTCAGCGTTTTAGACAACATTATGGCAGGGAGGCATTTTCTTTTTAAGACGAGCATTCTGAGTGACGCCCTCTATTTCGGCTGGACGCGGAGAGAAGAGATCAAACATCGGAAGGTCGTTGAGAAGATTATTGACTTTCTCGAGATAGAGCCTGTAAGAAAGCAGATCGTTGGAGCACTCCCTTATGGTTTGAGAAAAAGGGTTGACCTGGGTAGAGCCTTAGTGGCCGAGCCGAAACTTCTCCTTCTCGATGAGCCAATGGCCGGGATGAACCGAGATGAAAAGGAGGACATGGCCAGGTTTATCCTTGACATTTCTGAAGAGATGGGGATTACGATTGCGGTCGTAGAGCATGACATGGGGCTGGTCATGGACATCTGTGAAAGGGTGGTAGTCTTGGAGTTTGGCCGCAAAATCGCCGAAGGCACTCCTGAAGAAATCCGATCGAATGAGAAGGTCATACAAGCTTATCTGGGTAAGGCCCATTGAGGAGGTAAAAAAATGGAAGTTGATACTCTTCCCAAGTTATTGAAGCGGAACTTCGAACGTTGGGGGGAGAAAGAAGTTGCTTTCCGGGACAAGGATTACGGTATCTGGAATGAATACACCTGGAAAGATGTTTATGAAAATGTGAAATACTTTTCTCTGGGACTGATCAACCTTGGTCTCAGGCCTGGTGAACGAGCGGCAGTCATCGGGGATAATGAACCCCAGTGGTACTGGGCTTCCTTAGCGATTCAGGCGGCACTGGGAATAACCGTCGCCCTATTTACCGACGCAATTCCTAATGAGATTCAATACATTGTTGACCATTCGGACAGCAAATTCATTGTTGCCAGGGACCAAGAGCAGGTGGATAAATTATTGGCGATCTGGGACAACGTTCACAAGGCGGAGAAGGTTATTTATTGGTACTGGAAGGGGATGAGGAAATACGATCAGGACTTTATCATGAGTTATGAGCAGGTCAAGGAGCTCGGGAAGAAATATGAGGAGAGTCACCCCAGGGCCTTCGAAGAGAATGTAGAGGCTACGAAAGGCGATGAGACGGCCAACATATTTTACACCTCAGGGACAACCGGCCTTCCTAAAGGTGCAATGATCAACCATAAGGCCTTGATCGGTTCAACAGAAGCGACGCTGACACTGTGCGATATCAGCTACAAAGACAATGTTCTTTGCTATCTTCCTCCTGCCTGGGTGGGCGAAGCCTTTTTTACCACTGTTCCTCACCTGATTACCGGTGTGAAGATGAACACTCTGGAAGAGCCGGAGACGTTATTCCATGACATTACAGAGATCACGCCAACCATGATATTGGGCGGACCCAGACAATGGGAGGGGTGGGTATCTAAGATCCGAGCCAAGATTGATGAGGCAGGTGGGCTCGAGAAGCTGGTATACAAAACACTGATGCCCGTGGCGCTCAAGGTGCAAAAGGCTATCGAGGAAGGAGAAGATGTACCTTGGTGGAATCGCTTTGCTTACCAGTTTGTAGATTGGGTGTTGCTCCAGGCCATTCGAGACAAACTCGGGTTCACCAAATGCAGATTTGCCGGCACTGGGGGGTCGTTAACTGGAACGGATACCATGGCCTTTATGAATTCACTCGGAGTGAGATTGAGGCAGGTCTATGGCAGCTCCGAAGGGGGGATGATATCCGGCCACAGGAATGACGACATACGGCCAAGTACGGTGGGGCCTCCTCTGCCTGGGGTTGAAGTCAGAGTCGCATTAGATGGAGAATTTCTCATCAGAAGTCCCTATCTTTTTTCCGGTTATCACAAGAATCGAGAGGATTACCAGGAAGTGGTTCGAGGGGGTTGGTGGCATAGTGGGGACGGAGGGACGATTGAGGAACAAGGGCATCTCGTTTACATGGACAGGGTTAAAGAAATGGCGCAGTTGGCTTCAGGAGAGAAATATGCCCCGCAATTCGTTGAGAGCAGCCTGCGCTTTAGCCCGTATATAAAGGATTCCATCACCGTAGGAGAAGGTAGGGAGTTTGTCACAGCCGTTGTGAACATGGATTATGAGAACGTAGGACGTTGGGCAGAAATGAATCATATTCCCTACACGACTTATACTGACCTGTCACAAAAAGCTGAGGTGGGCAGGCTTATCCGGCAAGATATAGACAGAGTCAATAGACAATTAACTCCTACTACGAGGATAAGGAAGTATGTCCTTCTTCACAAGGAGTTTGACCCGGACGAGGCTGACCTAACGCGCACGAGGAAGCTCCGACGGACGGCAATGGAAAAGCGTTACAGCGATGTGATCGAAGCGATGTATAGTGGGAAAAGGAGTATCTCCGTGGTATCCGAATTCACTTATGAGGATGGCAGGAAAGGGACGGTCGGGGCTGAGCTGGTCATCTACTCTGTTGAGAAGGAAAAGGATCAAGATGTTAAAGGTAAATAATATTGAAGTTACTTATCATGGGGTGATCTTGGTCTTGAGGGGAGTGTCGCTCGAGGTAGGTGATGGGAAAATTGTCAGTCTCTTAGGAGCCAATGGGGCTGGGAAAAGTACAACTCTGAAAGCAATTTCTGGTTTGCTCAAAACCGAGGTAGGCAGAGTGAGCCGTGGTAGCATTCATTTCGACGGCCAAGAAATCCAAAGATCGGATCCCGAAGAATTAGCGAAGTTAGGGATCATTCAGGTCATGGAGGGCAGGAGAATCCTGGAGCATCTGACGGTTGAAGATGAGTTGCTTGCTGCCGGTTACATCGTCCGTAATCGGTTAAACTTGAGCAAGGAGCTAGAACGGATCTATCACTTTTTCCCGAAGCTTAAGGACCTTCGCCACCATACCAGCGGTTATTGTTCCGGCGGGGAGCAGCAGATGCTCGTGATCGGTCGTGCTCTCATGTCCCATCCCAAGCTGGTGATGTTAGACGAGCCGTCTCTTGGTCTGGCGCCAATCCTTGTGGAGGAGATCTTTCGAATTGTCAAAGCAATTAATGAAGAGGAGAAGGTTTCGATTCTCATCGTCGAGCAGAATGCCGTGGCTGCCCTCGACCTGGCGGAGTACGGCTACGTTATGGAGAATGGCAGGATTGTTCTCGATGGGACGAGTGGACAGTTGAAGACGAACGAAGACGTAAAGGAGTTTTACCTTGGTTTCGGTGCTCTTTCGCAGCGCAAAAGCTATCGTGATGTCAAGCACTACAAGAGACGCAAGAGGTGGTTAGGCTGACGAGAGCATGAACCTGCGGTATTTGGTTGGTCAAAGCATAAGCGGCAGAGCCTACAGGAGCGGTTTAATTGTATGTTTTATGGCGGTTCTGGCCGCTTTCATAATGTCTACGACGCTGCTGGCCAAGAGCATTGGACACAGTCTCCGAGTAGGTACAGAGAGGCTTGCCGCTGACATCATCGTGGTGCCTGCCGGCAAGGAGATGGAAACTCAGAGGGCTATCCTCTTAGGTAAACCGGTGTCCAAGGCATGGATGCCCGCTGAGAATTTTGATCGAATAGTCAAGATGGAAGGGGTAGCCAAAGCGAGTTCCCAGCTTTACCTCGAAACCTTAACGGGTGCTGCCTGCTGTAGTGCCTCGGAGATGTTTATGATTGCTTTCGATCCAGAGACCGACTTTACCATTATTCCATGGCTGAGAGAGAAGTTGACCCAATCCCTCGGTCCACGGGATGTGGTCGGCGGAGATTGGGTCACTATCCCCAAGGAGACCGGGAAAATCCTCATATATGGCGTTAAAGTCAATCTGGCCGCAAAGCTCGAGCCTACTGGCATGGGTCTTGACCAGACTATGTTTCTCACCTTTGACACGGCCCGTGAGATTGCTAAGGAGTCAGTGACCACAGCCGTTAGGCCATTGGAAATTCCAGAAGGGCAAATCTCCGCGGTCCATGTGAAAGTCAAGGAAAACTATGCCATCGACGAAGTAGCCAAACGAATCACGGCTACGGTACCCCGGACCCATGCTCTCGCCAGCCTGGAACTGACCAGGGCTATTCATCGTCAGACAAAAGGGTTGTTTCGGATGCTATTCTTGGGCTTAACCTTGGTGTGGGTACTCACCGTGGTTCTGAGCGGTCTTCTCTTTTCGCTCACAATAAATGAGCGCCGACGGGAGATTGGCCTGCTTCGTGCCATCGGAGCGAATCGTAATTTCATTTTCAAACTCTTCCTAGCGGAGAGCAGCAGCATCGGGGTGGGGGGCGGATTGATCGGGGTTGTCTTCGCGGTTCTTTTTGTTTATCTCTTCAGGGTGTATTTAATGGCCTCTGCGAAGCTACCCCTCTTATTGCCGCCTTTACTATCCCTATCAGGATTCATGCTGGCTTGTTTGGTGGCGGCCTTGATCCTAGCCCTGCCAGCTCTGCTTTACCCCGCAGTGCGGGCGAGCCGCGTTGATCCAGCGGTAGCCATGAGAGAAGTGTAAGCCGGTGACACTCCTGTACTTGGTGCGACGAGGTATAAAGGGGAGACTATTCAGGAGCCTGCTGATTGCCTTTTTTATTCTTGTCCTTACTGGCTTTCTTTTAGCGACCACAGTGATTCTGAAGGGGATGGAGGAGAGCCTCCGCAAAGGTACGGAGAGATTAGGTGCTGACATCATCGTGATCCCTTACGATACGACCGAGCAAGCTCAGGAAGAAGTTCTGACCGGGAGGTTGGCTACAAGGGATTCAATGCCTGCTGATCATGTCCGAAGAATTTTAGAAATGAAGGCTGTGAAACGGGCGAGTCCCCAGCTTTACTTAGGTACGATCAGCGGTTCCGTTTACTCCACTGCCGAGAAGGTGTCTATTATAGCCTTTGACCCTAAGACAGATTTTACTATCCTTCCCTGGCTGAAATATAAACTACCAAAGCCCTTAGGCATTCGTGATGCCGTTGGAGGAGCGTTAATCAATAAGATGGATCCTCCAGAGCATATTTTAGCGAACGGTTACGAATTGACTCTTGTCGGTAAACTTGAATCAACGGGGATATGGCTTGACCAGACAGTTTTCGTCACCTTCGAGACGGCCCGGGAGATGATAGTAAAGAGAGCAATTTCTGCTGAGGTCCCGGCAGACACCGTCACGAGCATTTCGGTTGATCTCAAACCGGGCTATGATGTGGCGCGAACGGCGACCGAGATGTTGCTGGTAGCCCCTGGCATATGGCCAGTCCAGGCTACCAAGTTGATGAGGACTTTGGCAGCCCAGAGAGCCGGGTTGATTCAAAGCTTGTTCTTAGCCTTGAGCATTATCTGGGTACTTACGGTTGTGCTTACGGGTCTTGTCTTTTCTCTCGTTGTCAACGAGCAGCGGCGTGAGATCGGTATATTTCGGGCTGTCGGGGCCAGCCGGCATTTCATATTTCGACTGTTTTTGACAGAAGGCGCCATTCTGGCCAGTGTTGGAGGGTTAACGGGGATGATTGTGAGCACGTTCCTGCTTTATTTTTTGAGGACATGGTTGATGGCTGTTTTTGAAGTACGAATATATCTTCCGTCTTTGCCTGGTCTAGTCGTATCTATGATCGGTTGTTTTTTGGTAGCTCTACTACTCGTCTTCCCTGCTCTTCTTTATCCAGCTATTAGAGCAACCCGCCTTGACCCGACTTTAGCCATGAGAGAGGTTTAGCCATTGATTGAGATGAGGCAAGTGACCAAGACGTATTACCGGGGCAAACGTGGCCAACAAATACCTGTGATGGCCGTTGACCAGATCGATTTAAAGGTCAAGCCCGGTGAATTTTTGGTCATCACCGGACGCTCGGGCTGTGGCAAAACAACCTTACTCAATATGATGGCTGGTATGGCCAAGCCAGATTCAGGACAGGTGTTTGTTGACGGTGTCGATATCTGGACGCTGAAAGATGAAGAAATATCGGGTTTACGAAACCTGAAAATGGGCTTTATCTTTCAAGTTCCCAGCCTCATCCCCACATTGAATGTTGTGGATAACGTGGTGGTGCCAACCATGTTTGCGCCCAAAGAAACCCAAGGGGATGCCTACCCGCGCGCGAGGCAAGCCTTGGAGGCGGTGGGGCTCTCTCAACGAATGGAGGCCTTCCCGCGCCATCTTTCTGCGGGGGAGGAAAAGAGGGTGGTTATTGCTCGCGCCATCATAAACAATCCCCCGGTTCTTCTGGCTGATGAGCCCACGGCTAATCTTGACGAGCTTACTGAAAAGGAAGTCATGGGCCTTATCCAAAAAATTCATGATGGGGGGACAACCATCATATTGGTTACCCATCACCCTAGCCTCATTGATTATGGGACGAAGCATCTCAAAATGTCCGATGGTAGATTTATGGCGGAAAGGGGTGAAAGACAATCATGAAGATTATCGCAATCTTGCTGATCGTCTCGGGAATAGCTACAATTTTTGTCCCTTCTTTTTATACATGTACGGCTCAAGGGAAAGCTATCCAACTCCCTAGCGGTAAGAGCATTCCAATGAAATGCTTATGGACGGCTCGTGCGGAGATCGGGCTGGGGGTTTTGTTGTTGGCTGTGGGTGTATTTCTCTTTATCAGCCGTAAATTGGAGTCAAGAAGGTTCCTCTCGCTATTAGCTCTTATCCTGGGGATTCTTATTATCCTTTTTCCCACAGCCCTTATCGGAGTCTGTACCAATCCTGATATGCTGTGCGTGGTGCTGATGAAACCAATCCTACTGCTTATTGGGGCGGTTGCTGGTGTCTTGGGCATTGCGGCAATGGCTTGGAATTTTATCATTCAATCGCAGAGCGAATGATGGAGTACCGCTCGCCATTCACTATAGGAGGCAATATGATGGAACCCACTAGGAAATTTGAGCCAGCTAACTGGGAGATAACGGCTTTTTCTCTCCGATGTGATTACATCGGTGATATGGTTACGCTTAGGGTTACCCGAGATTGGATGGCAATATGCGCCTGGTATCTTAAGTACAAGACTAATGCAACTAAGGAGAGTAAGCAGGAACTTGACAAGGCAATCAAACAGAAAATAGACAAATGTCTTGGCCCTGAGTGTCCCATCGTCAC
Source organism: Thermodesulfobacteriota bacterium (assembly GCA_049513055.1). Classification (GTDB taxonomy): domain Bacteria; phylum Desulfobacterota; class BSN033; order BSN033; family UBA1163; genus UBA1163. The sequence goes on along the minus strand of JBEKWN010000082.1, from coordinate 2,139 downwards.
AAAATATCGAGAAAAGCTTATTGAAGAAGAGTTCGGACAAAGATAGGAAAACTCGTGAGTGGGGAAGTTAATAGAATCCTTTGCTCGTCGCTCAGAGAAAGGATCCTTCGCGTTTTTTCAAAAATGTAGCATGCCGATATTTATTGGAAGGAAGTTTCGAATTCTACCTCAGTAAATGAGGCTACACTGCTTTGGCCTATTTTAGCAGAGGAGAGTAAGATGGATCTTCACAGTTTTACTATTTTTGACTTCTTTAAAAGAAGTGCGCGATTATACAGTCGAAAGACAGCACTTCTTTTCGATCGCAATGGAATCACTTTTGGTGAACTCTTTGATCAGATTAAGGCATTGACCGGCTGGCTTGCTTCTGGGGGGATCGCTAAGGGAGACCGAATCGCTGTCTTGACTAAGAACCGTCCTGAATTCTTTCCCTTGATGGGTGCCGTTGCTGCGAGGGGTGCCATCTTGGTTCCCATCAATTTTCGTCTCTCAAGCAGTGAGATGAAATATATCTTTTCGGATGTGGAGCCGACCATGTTCTTTTTTGAATCCGATTTCGAACAGATGATTCCTGAAATCTCATATGGTTGCACCTCGTTGAAAAAACTTATCATTTTTGGATCAGAGGGAAAAAACTACATCAATTATGATTCTCTCCTGAATAACAAACCAGGAGATGCGCTGGAATTAGATGATGACAACCCCTTCATGATCATCCACACTGCCGCGACTCAAGGTCGGCCCCGAGGTTCTCTCATCAGCCACCGGAACCTCCTCTCCTGTTCGATTCAGCTCGCTGGCACAATTGGCCTGAGTGACCGTGATGTTTATCTCAACATTCTCCCCCTGTTTCACATTGTAGGTCTTATGGTTGCCCTGACAATTGTGCAGGTCGGAGGAAAAAACGTGATTGTTTCAAGATTTGATCCGAAGGCTTCAGGCAAACTGATCGACCAAGAGAAGGTTACACTTATCGGCGACTTCCCTCCCATTCTGAGTCAGCTGCTCGATGAACAGGTGAAAGGAGAGTGTACACTTTCATCTCTAAAAAAGGTCATAGGTGTGGATTTGCCCGATACGGCGAAAAGATTTGAGAACCTTGGCTACGGCCAATTCTTTGCGGGCTATGGGCAGACAGAGACCATGGGCATCACTTGTAATTGCACAAATGCGGAGAGACCCCACTCGGCTGGAAAACAAGGGCCGATGGTCGATTTAAAGATCGTGGATGAATTTGACCGTGAGGTTGAGGTGGGTAGACCTGGAGAAATTGTTATCCGAGGCCCCCTCGTTTTTCAAGGATATTGGAAACAAGACGAATTAACGCAGCACACCTTTAGAGAAGGATGGCATCATACGGGAGATATAGGTCGTCTCGATGAAGACGGCTATCTCTTTTTTGTAGGCAGAAAGGCTGAGAAAGAACTGATCAAGCCCGGTGGTGAAAACGTCTATCCAGTGGAAGTCGAAAAAGTTATTCTTCAACACCCCGGCGTTCAGGAAGTTTCGGTCATTGGCGTCCCTGATCCGAAGTTTGGTGAAGGAATCAAAGCTGTTTGTGTCTTAAAGGCGAATGGAAAATTGTCTGAGCAGGATCTGATCGATTTTGTGGCGGAGAGGATCGCCCGCTATAAAAAGCCAAGGTACGTCTTCTTTGTCGACACACTTCCGAAAAGAGAGGATGGTTCGATCGACCGAGAAAAAGTGAAGGAAATGTACGGCTCTGGTAGGAATACTTAAAATACTCATCAAACTGACGGCAACCAGACGGTCGCTTCTTTTCTTCTTTCTAGATTTTTTAAAGCAGTCACCAAAGAAAGGGCCTCCTTCCAATCCCAACTTCATACAACGGAAGCTTGAACTCGATACCTACTTTCTTTTCTCTTACCCTCTTCTTAACTCCCCTACATTCTCCACAGGCTCACTCCTGTCTCCTGCTTAGGAGTGTCACCCAATTCCTCTTTTCCTTTTTATCTCATGATCCTGGTAGTTGCCCAATGTTGATAGGTCACGATATCTGCTATCTATCCGCTGTTTCCGACAACTACAAAAAGTTTCGATTTGATTTTTATACGTTCACCCGGGATACATGATTTCTGCCAGTAATCCTCAGGCCAAGATGTTATCGTTGAGCGAAGA
>JBEKWN010000081.1:0-14529 GCA_049513055.1 Thermodesulfobacteriota bacterium | reverse complement strand
GGAACCGAACCCCTTATGAGGTCTATTTCAAGCAGCCGATCCCCCTAAACCTAGGGCAGGCTTGTCAGACTATGCACCAAATGTACCCCCATTTTTTGTCTTGACAATGGGGAGGGGGTCAATATGAATAGGTAACTGCAACCCCAACAGAGAACCTTTCGGAATATTGCCCTTCCACATTCAGATGAAATCCCTTGGCGAGGGGTACGTCGACCCCTGTAAATCCCCCTATGTTTGTCTTGTTATGAACCCTAACGTTCCCTGTATCAGAATTAAGACCCGGGATGTTCGCGGACAGAGATACCTTGGCTTCCGAATAATGGGCATAGGGTCCAATATATAGCTTTATACCGTACGGAACCGTAGCTTGAAAGCCAAGGCCGAAATTCACATCCCATAAATTTTTTACCTTAAGTTCAGTTGTAAACGGGTCGCCATCAGGTGGAGAGAGTGGTCATTTCGCTCAGCTGCTTCTTCAGATTTTCGGGGACACCATCGTTGGCCGCTTCGAGGATAACCTTAGGGATTCCACCAAAGACCTTGTAGGCATGGTTGAGAACCCGATCATCCCAAATGGCATGAATATCGTTTCTGGTCAGTTTTTCGGAGGTGAAGGCAGGTCCCCATCCACCTAATTTTCTGACGATTAAAAAGCGATTGGCCATACTGACGATGAACTGGCTGCTATAAGGATCCTTTAACCAATTTTTTTCAGATCGAGAGACGTTATGCCTGTTCTCCAAGAGCCAAGACAGGGAGACCATGTCGTGAGCGACCACCGACTCTGAGGCAATAATGAGTCCGTTCTTCGGCTCAACGACATAACCTTTATCTGGACCATAGGTGGTGAGTATCTTATCCGCTGCAGAGAGAACGAACCGCTGCTTCTTGAGCAAGGTTTCCACGGCGTTGCCTTCTGCCGTCTTCTCCTGGAAGGTGGATGCGTCCCGATGGTATGCGAGGCGCGTATCGGTACGCCAGTAGCCCACCGCAGCCTTCAAACCCAGTGTGCTTCCTGCCAACGCATGGCGACCACAGCGAGGCATAAGGATGATGTGCTGAACCTCCTTCAGTATATTAGGCATCATCAGGCCCTGCTTCCAGTAAGAGCCCTCTGCTGGAGCGTCTTCATAAAAGGCCTTCCATCCAGCTTCTTCGAAGAAATGGATCTCCGCGCCAGCCGCCCGCACGACCCGCGCCATGCCGGAACTCTCCATCAAACGGCGGGAGCTACCAGAAAATCCCCTCGGAGAAAGTTTAATATGTTCTATCCCCGACATGTCCCCCACGATCACCCGGCCAGCTCCCTTTTCCTTGAGGAGCTCGATCATGGCTCCGATGGCGATGGGACTCGTTGTAGCAGGATAGGTGTTGCCCGAGTTAAGGGCCGGCTTGATAAAGACAATATCGGCTTTGGACAACCAAGAGAAATCGGTGGCTTCTTCGGCTGCGGCGCGAACCGCCAACTTCATGGCCTTTTCTGAAGCCCCTCTGCCCACGCCAGCCAAAAAGACAAGTGTTTGGCGGCCTGATGGAATCGACTTGTCCATATCTCCTCCTCACGGGAAAAATCTTGCTAACGATTTAGAGAAAAGATTTTTCAGCCATCGAACCGAACCTTTCCTTTTCCTCGATTATCTTTGTAAAAATGGCATAGATCTCTCTTTCTTGATCGGGTCTCATAAACAATTCCGGAAGAGCAGGCTTTGCTCTTCCAAGGCTAGCAAACATCTCCATTCCCATGGGATTATACGGGAGCAATGAGACAGCCTCCACTCCCGCCTCACACAAGATGTCAACAATCTCCTTTAGATTCTTCATAGTTGTTGTGATCCCTGGAATAAGGGGTACACGGGGATAAACTTTAATCCCCCTCTCCCGAGCGATACGGAACAAATTGTCAAGGATGATCCGATTTGTCTTTCCAACATACATTCTATGGATTTCCGGATCTGCAATCTTGATATCGTAGTAAATGAGGTCGATATATGGCAGTATCTTCCCTTTGAAGGTTTCGTATTCAAAATAACCTGACGTTTCCAGAGCGATATGAATTCCTTTTTCTCTTAGGGATTTGAGAAGGGATTCCACGTAATCAGGATGCATGGTGCACTCACCACCTGAAAGAGTTACGCCACCCCCTGAGTGACGGTAAAAGGGTAGGTCCTGTAAGAGGATACCGGTCAGAACTTCAACCGGGTAGTAGGAACCTATTCGTCTCAGACCCTTGCCCGGGCAGATACCGGCACATCTTCCACATCGGAGACACTTCTCCCTGTGGATACGTCCTGAAAATCCAAGATCAATCGCCCCCTGAGGGCAAACAATCGCACACTCCCCGCATCGGATGCATTCCCTGGCAGAAAAGACGATTTCAACGTTCGGGTCCTGGGTCTCGGGATTCTGGCAGAAGAGGCAGCGGAGAGGGCAGCCCTTGAAGAATACAACACTCCGGATACCCGGACCATCTTCCAGGCTGTTCCTCTTGACATCTACGATGAGGGGTAAAGGGCTTTCCATGAACACCTAAAGCCCAAGTCTGTGGGCAAGGTCCCTGGCCAAAAAACCAAATTTGTAAATATAGTTGAGGTTCCCGTCAATCTCAATTTCGTTTGCCAGGACCAAATTGAGAATGTCATGGTCCCGGGAGAATACGAACTTCCAGAATGCCTGAACATCTTTAATAGTCACCCTTATGTCCCAATCCGCGATCGCATCCTCGTAAACGGTCATCTTGCCCCTGTCGAAAACAATCGAAGTGACTACGAGATGATCGCCCGTCTTCAGGAGGTAAGCTCCTTTAAACTCTTTTATATTTCTTCGGTATCCCTTTGATAGACAAAAGGCTAATTCCATTCCTTCCAGCAAAAGTTCTAGGCACTCGTCCGTCAACTCCCCAAGCAACTCCTTCTCTAACCTTTTTGAGAAAAAACGTGTTAGAAAGTTTCCTATAGAGTCAGTCAGAAGATGAGAAATAGATCCTAAAATTGTTCTCTTGAACTTGGATCTCATATCTAATTCCCTCCTGCGTTTGAAATCTATTTAGTGAACCGATGCAAGTTCTAAGTTTTCTTGGGCAGTGGAATAGGAGGAAAGTCCACCGCTTTTCCAGTCGATAGCAAATACTCCGTCCGATTGATGATCTCTATTTGCATTTGGGGGTTCAAGTCCTTGAAGTAAGCAGTGTAACCGGAGACACGAACTAAAAGCCCCGGGTTCTTGTCCGGGTTGGCAAACGCATCTAAAAAGTCTTGGTGGTTTCTAATGTTAAATTGGATCTCCATCCCGCCATCCCTTGTCCCAGCAGCCGAATCGAAATAACCCTCCACGTAAGGAACAAAGTATTCGAGCATCCTCGCATCAGGAGTGAATTTGATATTGAGTGCAATACCATTGGAAAGGCATTCAACCGGCAGCTTTGCCACAGAATTTAAGGTCTCCAGCAGACAGGGCGTAACCCCGGAAACCGGGGTGATACCGCTCGCAAAATTCTCCTCCGCTTTACGCCCGCTCGGTAGCGCCTTTGTTAGCCTCCCAAAGCCTGCATGGTTGGTCATGGTCCAGTAACCAACCCGGTAACGCCCTCCGCGGTAATTCTCCTTCTCAGAAAACAGTTGATCGAGCATCTCGATGATCCAGATAGCGTTGGCCTCTGCCATGGGATCGTCATTCCCGTATTTGGGGGTCTTATCCGGATTCATCAGTCGCTTGTGCAATGCTTCGTAACCTTTAAAGTCCTCCTGGAGGGCTCCGAGAAGCTTAGGAAATGAAATCGAATTCTCATCATAGATGAGCTTCTCAATGGCACTCATGGAATCCGCCACATCCGCAAGCCCGATGATCGCTGCACCGGAAGAGTTGAGGACGGCTCCGCCTTGAATGAGGTCCTTGCCGCTATCCATGGGGCCTTCGAAAAAGGCCGACAGAATTGGGGTGGGATAAAAATCCTGATGTACTTTCCCAAAGAGATTATTGAGCGTTGTCGCTTGATCGACAAGCCACCGTGCCTGTTCTTCAAATGCTTTTCTGAAATCATCGAAGGATTTGAAAGTAGAAGGGTCACCTGTCTCCTTGCTGATCAACAAGTCTCTCCCCGTATGACGGTGTCGTCCGTTGTAAAGGGTCAATTCAAGCACAGAGGTCAAATTAAACAGGATTGCCCCAGGATGGCCGTAGGACCTGCCACTGCTGCCCGGCTCGACACAGCCGATGATACCGTAATCCCTCGCCTGTTCGATGGTGATGGTTTCATCTTTCTTCCTGAGGGCCTTAATGACTGCAGGATCATTATGGATGGCTGGGGTGGCTCCCGTCCTGATATTGACCTCACAAAGCCTCCTCAAATAGTCTTTTGAATTCTTGCCCGGATAATACCTCGCATTGAGGTTCGGGTCCCGTAACATCAATAATTCTGTAGCCCTCAGCATGATATAGGTCAGGTCATTTACGGCATCCTCACCGTCTTGATCGATCCCGCCAATCGTGATGGCCTGGTTGGAGCCAGATCCGCCAAAAAGCTGTTCGGATGTTTCCGGAACGGCTGGCACGTGGTCTCCAATCTTAAGCCACAGGCAGCAAATCAACTCAAGGGCCTGCTCTATCGTTAATCGCTTGGCCTCCATATCGTCTCTGTAAAGCTTGGAAAGAACTTGGTCGAGCCTGCCCAGGCTAAGACCAAGATTCGCATTTTCAAGAAGGATGGCTGTCCAGCAGATCCAAAGGGTCGTCAGTCCCTCCCTGAAAGTCCTGGCTGGAGATTCAGGCACCCAGGCGTAGATCTCCGCCAGACTGAGAAGTTCCTGTTTCAAATCGCCATCGCGCTCCCGATCCGCCATCTTCTTGGCCTTTGCCGATAACCTTTTTGAGTAGGTGATAATTCCCTCAAGAACCTCTGAGATGGCCTCGTAGAACTCTTTTTTCGATTCATTAGAATTTTGGCGTTTTTTATCGTTGGCTTCATTAATGAGATGGCGAAGGCCCAGATGGATGGCCTTCGAAAAATCCGGTATGGTATGTGAGATACAAGCGGGCTTACTGGCGAGGAAGAATACGATGCGTTCCAAGAGCTTCATCTCAGGGGCGTATTGGGGCCCATATTTCTCTCTGTTATCCTGGTAGCATCTCTTCCGGGTAAGTTCCATTATCGTATTTTCCATCCAAGGAGGAAAAATCTTTTCATTGAGGCCTTTCACGTCCTGATCGGCAATGTAATAAGGGTTAGCCGCCCTTGTTGATAAAGTCCAAAGTTCCGGCCACAGAGTGAGTGCGACAAACTCGGGATAGAGAAGCACGCCTTTGAACTTACTGGTGGTAGAACCCGCAAAAAGAGAGCGGTCGTTCAATTCAAAAAGGGTCATCCCTTTTTCGTGCCCATGGGTATGGCGTACGATGGCAGTACGGTTTTCGAGGACATGCCGGTACAATCTTGCCTTATCGAGAATCGAAATGCGTGTTTTCCGGAAAAGGTCGTGAGCGAGACTGTACTCGGTAATGAGCCGCGGCCGTTCGGTGCATATCTCCGGCATGGCCCTGAAATAGGCAGCCCAGAGATCGGCTACGCGGGGCAAGTCTTCGCGCGAAATGTCCTTTAGTGTTATGCGTGGAGGGTTCATAGTAGACTCCTCATCCCCTGAAGCATTTTCAGGGCGGCCTGTGTCCTGCCCAGCCAGTAATACACCTTTGCCTCTTGGAAGACCTTTTCGGCAGTATCCAGGGCTCTCAGGGTCTTTTCCCCTTGAGGCACCTTTCGGGTCTCCCATTTCATTTCTAACTCCAAAAGGTTGAGGTTGAGTTGGTAGGTTGCTTTCTAAAAGGATGACTCGAATAAACCTTACTAATTCTATCTGAAAAAGTCAACAAGAATTCCTCAAAGGAAGCGATCAGATTGTTTTGGTCATCAAAGAACTTGATAGATACAAGCCAAGGGATCAGCCCTTGGCAGAGGACAAGATGAAGACGCGAAATGATTGCCCAACGCCATGCAGCGAGTCGCTCAACCCTCCCGCTGATGTTAGCCTATATAAAAGCACCTTTTTCATAATTCTATTTTTCACCTATTTATTGAGAGCTACAATCGTCCTCATATTCTACACGTCTTAGCTGTCCTATGCAGGGAGGGATGTGGTATTCCGTTTTCCAGGGATAGGGAGTTCAAGGGGTGATAGCTCGAGTGCTTCGCTTGTTTGTTTACCTGCCTGAAATGTCCATCTTGGGTTTTTCCTAACACGTTCAACCAGGAGGTCTTCACACAAATACCCATCGGAATCATAGAGCCCATCTTCGAGTTCCTGTAGGAAGGAGACATAGCGCCGAACCTCCTTCTCAATGCTTTCCCATTGGTATCTGAGCCAAATTCTTGATATCATATCATTCAATCTTCGGTCCTTTAGCGCTTGAAGAACTTGTTTCGGAGAGTAAATCGCATGGTAAGCATCAATGATTTCTGTCTGAAGCTTCGATGGAGGCATGTTCAAGGGGAAATGTGTTACGAAGTGTCCATTGCAGTAACGCCATCCATGAAATATTCCTCGGTACCATGGAACAAGCGTTTTGTAGCCGTTTCTTTGCTCAGGGAAGTGTCCCCAGATTGGCCAGAAGTAAGCAGTCGAGATTTTCTGATCTATAGCGAAATCTACGGTGGACTTAACCGTCTCAGGAGTGTCGGTATCAGCTCCTAGTACAAATGACCCCCAAATGCCGATTCCGAAAGAATGCAATTTCTGAATTGCGGCTATCATTTCGGTAAGTGTCTGATGCTTGTTGTACGCCCTCAGAGTTTCAGGTTGAACGGACTCAAAGCCCTGGAAAACATAAGTTATCCCAGCTTGTCGCATCAGGGAAAGAACTTCATCATCCTTTGTAATATCTACTCGTGCAAAGACTTTGATATTAAAGGCGAAGTTCTCCTCGATTATCCGTCTCAGGAGCTCCTTCGTATAGCGTCGATCGCCAGCAAATTCATTGTCCACAAAGAGGAGGTTACGTCCGTACTGCCGCTTATCTCTCAGGTCGCGAATCACGATTTCAATATCCCGTGTACGGTAGCCACCAGGAAACATGGTGTTGACGATACAAAAAGAGCATTTGAATGGGCACCCCCGAGAAGATTGTATCGTCAGCACCGGTCTTTTTATTTCCGATAAGATGTCAATGAGATTCATTCGACGATAGCATTCGATGAGGGAAAACTTCGGAATTGTATCGAACCTAGCCTGTCCGGGGCGGGAAGCCGTACGGCGAACTTCATTGCCCACCCGATAGGCAATACCGGCCACTTCTTCCACCTTCCCTCCCTGTGCGAGGGCTTCGATGAGTTCGAGAATGGTTTCATCGCCTTCGCCGAACACAACATAATCGCAATGGTGTAGGCACGATTCCGGAAAATAGGTAGCATGGACCCCACCCATAATAATCGGGATTGCGAGCCTCCTTCGAATCTCGTCGGCTAGGCTATACGTCTTGTCTGCGTTGGCGTTCCATGTCGAAAAGCAAACCAGGTCCGAGGTCAAAATACAGTCCCATTCCGGAGACTTTATGTGCTCTATATACAATTTCACATCGTAGCCCGATTCTGAGAGGATAGTAGCGATGAGTGGCATTCCGTAGTCCGGCGCGATTAACCGAGAAGCGAAGTCAGGAAATTCGCCATCCAGTGCAATACAAGTAATTTTCTTTATTTGCATAGTTATGCCTCGCAGCGTGCGAGTGATAGGTAATCGCGAATTCCACCCATTCTGTCTTAGACTTTCTTAACTCATCCCTTAGCGCCGCATTCAGTGAACGTATCTACCGCTTTTTCTGGTTTTGTCTTCTGAGTGACGGCCCTGCCGATTCATCAACTCAGCACAAATGATATAATCATTCGTCAAAAACCATTTCCGCGTACTGGCATTCGAGGACAGTCGATTTATGCAGAATTACCAGACGAAACCTTTAAAACGTTGTGTTTTCCCAGGCGGCAAACTCGTTAGCTTTTGGATAAAGAACTTCGACCACACCTTATTGCTATTCTGGAGAGAAGTTATCAGCATAGTGAAGCCAGTTCGTCTTCATATTTCTTCACCCATCCAGCAGCGCCGCAGTCCTTCAGTATTTCTATAGCCTTGCCCAGATTCTCCCGAGCTTCCGGCATTTGCCCTTTTCGTTTGAATGCATTGGCATATGAAGCATAATCTTTTGCAAGATGGAACATCATTCCATTCCTTTGATCGGCTTCGATGGCCTTCTGGATCCACTGTTCTGCTTTAGATATTTCTGGATCATCCAAATTTAATAAGATTTCGCCGATGCATTTTGAGATCAAGCCTTCAAATACTTTTATTTTGTTATTTCTTGAATGATTGTATAAAAATTCAAGATTTACCTCTTTATCCTTATTCATCACCTTTGATCTCGCTACCCCAACTTGTCCAAAACCCGCCAGGGAGGGAAGTAATCGAGCATTCTCCAAAACCGAAATCAATCTCTTGTAATGCTCTTCAGATCTCAAGAAATCTCCCATTTCAAAATAGGTTTCACCTAGATGCAGTTGGGCAAGAGCATTCCACATTTGTAAATCAATCCTTTCACAGAATTCGGCTCCCTTGAGCAGATGATTTTGAGCCTCGTCCGGTAATCCTTTTGCGTAGTATGAAATCCCATGCATCACGTAGGCATGCGCTTTGGAAAAAATATCCCCGCTCTCTTCAGCAATACGTAGAGCCTCATCGGTAGTCTTGAATTGCAGATTTATTCGCCCAGCAGGGTAAAATAAATTATGAGATAGGATGCTTTTTGCTACTGCGATCCCCCATAAATTATTTACTGTCACATTAATGTTAAGAGCCTTCTGCAAATAATTCTCTGACCTTTCGAATTCACAATTCCAGCCAAAAGCGCTTCCGATTCCAAGACTCGCTATAACTAAGGTTATTACGTTTTTAGCTTCTTCCGATGCTCTAAGGGCGTCTTCATAAGCTTCGAATGCCTTCGGATAATCTTCCTTCACAATGAAATGATAGGTGCCCATGACTGTATGTATCTGGGAAAGCCTCTTTTGGTTATTATGCTTCATAGCCAAATTGATAATCGGATCGATGGCCTCTCTTGCTTCAGTATGATAGTACATTTGATGTAGGTGCAGTCCAAGAACCACCCTTGCATCAATTATCTGTTTTTCGACAGTCTCTGTACGGCGCAAGCGTTCAAGACATGCCACTCTTTTCTTTGAGTAGGTAATCGCATCATTAAGCGAAGCTGCCTTTTCGGACTTCCTGCTTGCTAGTCTCGAGTACTCAGCTGATTTCAAATAATTCTCACCCAAGAAATAATGCTCGGATAAAACCTCATAATGCTCCCTCAGACCATCCTCGCACAACTCCTCGATCGCGTCCCCGATCTCTTCATGAAGTTTTTTCTTTCTTTTGGTCAATATGGAGTCATAAACGACTTCACGGGTTAGGGCATGTTTAAAAACATAGTTTGACTGAGGGTAGATACCTCTCTCATAGAGAAGCTCCGAGTCCTTCAAAACAGAAAGATATGAGAGCAGTTCTTGATCCGGGAGACCCGCAACGCGTTTTATCAATGGATAGCTGAACTCCCTCTCTATTACCGACCCGGTCTGAAGCACTTCCTTCCCCTTTTCGGGAAGTGAATCGACCCTGGCCATGATCACATCCTGCATTGTTGAAGGGATCGCCACTCTCTCGATTTCTTTTGATAAATGGTAGGCATTTTCTTTTCTGCCTATGATCTTTAGATCTTTAAAGGACTTGATAAACTCTTCAATGAAAAATGGGATACCTTCCGTCTTCTCAAGAATCAACTTCTCAAGAGTGCTTCCAATCTTTTTTGTGCCCAGAATGTGGTTCACCATCTCAAGACTTTCGCGGTTGGAAAGCCGATGCAAATTTAACTGACTGTGATAAGACTTGGCGCCCCAGGTGTGAACAAACTCAGGCCGGTACGTGAATATCAATAAAACCTTTGACCCAGGTATAATTTCCAATAGGTCCTTTGCTACATCCTCTGAACTCTTGTCTAACCAGTGTAAGTCCTCAAAGGCTATGATAAGAGGCCGTATCCCAGAACCTTTAATAACAATCCGCTTTATTGCCTCAATAATCCTATCTTTCTTTGCTTCAGGACTCATGGAGATCTGATCGATACCACTATCCTTCACTGAGAGAAGCTCAAGAAGATATGGGAGGGTTGAAGGTTCATCGACTCCTATCAATCTTAATCCCTTTTTAACTTTTTCTCTGATTTCCTGATCCCCTTCTCCCTCCTGTATATCGAAGTTTGACTTCAAGATGTCTATCACTGGATGATAGGCAATGCTCCTGCTGTAAGATAAACACCTACCTTCTAAGAAAGTCATATCCTGATTGGCAACAGCTTTTCTAAATTCATATAAGAGCCTAGATTTACCTGCCCCGGCTTCGGATACAATGGAAAACGCCTGCCCCTTACCTGTCTTGGTTCTCTCAAAGCCATCCAGCAAAAGCTCAAGCTCATGCTCCCTTCCAATAAAAGGGGTAAGGCCCCGCTCGGCGCTGACGTCAAACTTTGTCCTTAGAGTACTGGGGGCAATTACCTGATAGACCTTTACAGGTTCTTCTTTACCCTTAATCTGCTTCTCTCCCAAAGCCTCAAACCTAAAGAATCCTTCGGTAAGCTTAAAGGTATCCTCAGTCACATATGTTGTCCCTGGATCAGCCAATCCTTCCATTCGGGAGGCCAAATTCACCGTATCCCCTACTGCCGTGAATTCAACCCTTAGATCATTACCAAGGGTGCCCACAATCACAGGACCTGTGTGGATTCCAATCCTCATCCTGATAGACGGTATTCTCTTTTCACTCTTAAGTTGGTCGCTGAACTTATTTATTTCACGATGGATGGCTAAAGCAGATCGAATAGCTCGCTGGGGAGCATCTTCCAATGCAATCGGAACTCCAAAGAGGGCCATAATGCCATCACCGGTCAGTTTATTGACTGTCCCTTCATAGTCGTGGACTTTATGAATTAGGATTTCATACACCTCATCCATGATGGAGTACATTTCTTCTGATCCGAGCTTTTCAGTAAGACTGGTAAATCCCTCCATATCACAGAACATCACAGTGACCTGCTTACGTTCACCCTCAATCTTATCTCTCTGTGCCAGAATCTTCTGGGTTAGGTCTTTAGGAAGGTATCTTTGAATCTTGGCAAGCTTCTCATCAAAGGAGAGTTCCTTTGGGACTGACTCCGGGGGATATAAGTTTTGCCCGCACTTGCCGCAGAACCTAAATTCAGGGGGATTTACGAAATTACAGCTTGGGCAAATCCTTTCTAATTTGGCACCACATTGTCCACAAAATGTCAAGCCTTCAGGATTTTCAAATTGGCATTTTGAGCATCTCATTCTTGATGCCCTCCATCGTAAGAAATTCAACGAGGCGATTCTAAAAGTTTGAGGTTGGTTAGGTGTTTAATCTGAGATCTTACGATCTGATCAAAGACTACTCCCTTGGAACATAAAAGTCAACAAGAATATCGGTTACTACTTAAAAGGTTGTATGGATGGCCGATTTTGAACAATCACGACTTCAGGAAGTACTTTTTGGGAACAAAAAAAACAGATCCGAATTGACTCTACCTTTACCCTCCTTTTCATTTAATTTTTGAAGTGCTCATTCCATCGACATGATTCCCAGTTCAATCAGACCCAAAAGGGGGGATTGGGGCTTTCCGTCAATCCCAAATTGGATCAGTTCTTTAACCTTTGATTTTGTATTAACCGCATACCCCAATACTGCTGTTTTTTCATTTCCCTTTTTGGTTACCTTTTCCATTTCTATAACGACAAAGCTAATATCAGAATTGTTCTTGTAAGGATTTTTCTTTTGCTTCCAATTTTCATCTGGGATGGTAGATGCCTTTACTCCAGTCCATTTTACGAGAGCTCTGAAAAACAACTATATGCTCTCTTGAATTTCGTATCCGTGTCATCGTTCGCTATTCGATGTCATCACAGGGATTTCTGGACTCTTCAAAAATCTGATTTTAGGACTGTTTTTTGAAAGAGTGATAAAAAGTGTTTCCCCTTCGATGGAGACGTAAAACAACCCCCTTTTCCAGATTGATATCCTGTATCGCTTTTTCAAAATCCTTGATGGTCTCTACCTTTTTTCGATTGATCTCCAGAATAACATCCCCTTCCTGGAGACCGATATTATCGGCAGGACTTCCCCTTTCCACTCCGACCACAATGACACCTTTTTTTATTTCGTTTGAGATTTGATATTGAGCCGCAAGCAGCGGGGTCAGATCTTGAACGCTTGCCCCTAACTTCTCTTCGCTCTCTTTTTCCCTCATGCCCTCCGGTTTATCCGGCATAGACGTCGTCGTGGTTTCAATGGTCATGGGTTTTCCATCCCGGATCACATTAAGTTTAACTTTCTGTCCTACTTTTTTCTTTTGGATTTCTTTAATGAGTTCATTGCCGTTCTTAATGGTTTTGTCATCCACCGCTTTGATGATGTCTCCTGAAAGAAGCCCTGCCTTTTCAGCTCCTTTTCCCGGATGGATTTGAGCGACCAGAACTCCCTCTTTCTCTTTCACTTGGAATTGTTCTGCCATCTCAGGAGTGAGATCCTGTACGCTGATTCCCAGCCAAGGCCGAACCACCTTGCCCTGTTTGATGAGATCGTTCAAGATCTGTTTGGCCATATTAATGGGGATGGCAAACCCAATTCCTGTTCCGGGTTGGATGATCATGGCATTGATTCCCACCACCTCGCCATCGATATTGATCAGCGGACCCCCGCTGTTGCCCGGGTTAATGGAGGCATCGGTTTGGATGAAATCTTCATAAGTTCCTGTTCCCAACCCTGACCGTCCTTTGGCGCTGATTACTCCGACCGTCACCGTATGCTCCAGGCCAAACGGACTGCCGATGGCAATAGCCCATTCTCCCACCTCGAGCTTATCTGAATCGCCCAGGGTGGCGACAGGAAGATCATTTGCCTTGATATGGAGAACGGCAAGATCCGTACGGGGGTCTTGGCCTTTAATGGTGGCGTTAAACTCCCTTCCATCGTTGAGACGCACCTTGACTTTATCCGCATCTTCGACCACGTGATTGTTCGTCAATATATAACCTTCTTTATCAACGATCACCCCAGACCCCCCGCCCCTCTGTTTCTGCTGGTATTCCTTTCCTTTGTCCCGGGGAGAAAAACCGAAACCCTTGAAGAAATCCTCAAAGGGACTCCCCCTGAAGAAGTCTTCCCCATATCTATCCCAGGGTTTCATGGTGATTGTTTTTTCTGTCGTAATACTGACAACGGCAGGCTGCACTTTTTTTGCCACTTCCACAAAGCCCCTGCCGAGGGATCTTACCGAGGTCAACTGGTCGTTTTTAGGAGTGGAATTGACCTTGTCTTTATCCACGCAGAAGAAAAGACCGAATAAGAGAACAAGAAAAGAGAGAGTCCAAACCAATCCTTTAGTCATTTTCTTTCCCATTGTACGCTCCTTAAAAAAGATAAATTTAACTAAATTCTAAATCCCATTATTCATGTTGTCAAATGATAGGATTTTGAAGTGGATGTCAAACGAAAGTTACAAGGAAGGAGTCCTCAATAAATAGGTTGTGGGCTTCACCTACAAGTCAATACCAGGAACCATATTCAGGAATTGAAGAATAGGGGATGGAAGTGAGTATAACGCCGTCCTTCATTCCCGACGAATTTGTTTTAAAAAAGAAAAAAATGGGATCCCCCTGAACACGACATTAAGAGGTCCCATTTTGTAACCTTGAAACATTGCCTTATTTCTTTTTGAACGACATCGTTCCTCTTGACCCCATCCAAGAAAAATTCCCCTCGAGCTTCATTTTACCATCATCCTTATAAAGTGAAAGTTCCACTTCATTATTAGGGCCTATGATTAACAAATTGCCCTGATCGTTTATCTTACCATTTTTGAAATCAATAATCGCCGTCTGGGCAGACCGACCTGGTATTACGATGTCACGAAAGATAAGCTTGCCTTGTACTGGAAGGCTGTCATTAGAGATTTCAAGATCGGTATTGGATGTCATCATTCCCACGGTTCTACTCCCTACCCATTTCCCTTTGAGATCTGCAAGATTGCCTTCTGAGATGGCTGTTTTCTCCATCTTGGCATAGCTCACGAATACCATCGAAGCAAGAACCAAAATAATACACGATGGAAAAATCATCCTTTTCATATCATCTGTCTCCTTTTTTGGATTTAAGAATTTTTCAAATTTTATCCCCTTTTTTGTTTAGAAAAGTGGTAAGAACCCGCTTTGGGACGAATTAAGAATATAAAAAAGGGAGTTGTATGTCAAGAAACACACCGATTATTACCAATCGAAATCAAGCATACTTTGCCGAACTGGGGACTCGTTGACTACAGGAAGAAGTCTCTATTTACGACGAGCTGTCTTTTTGGGTCTCTTTCCCAAGACATGAACTCGGTTCTTGCTTCCCTTCATTCTCTTTGCCGTCCGCGCTGCGGGGGTAAAGAGGTCCC
>JBEKWN010000080.1:0-14551 GCA_049513055.1 Thermodesulfobacteriota bacterium | reverse complement strand
GTTCGACTCCTCGTCCCCCAGCCATAGACTTCCAAATAAAATCAATTACTTAAACAATTCTACCCCCTAAAGAAGCTTGTCCGTTTTTCCTTTTTACTGAATTTATAATCAATTCGCATGAATTAATTTTTCGCTTGACATTACTATAAAACTGTGATAACGTAATAACTATAAATTTTAGAAGTAATTTTGGTAAAAAGAGGGCTTTATGGTTAACTTCGCCCAACTTAAAGAAAGTCTATTGAGTTATATGCCCCAATTGGAAGAGGAATTGTGGAAGTTATCAGAGCGAGCAAACCAAAACAGAAATTTGAATCAGATGGGAAAGGTGGGTTCCATTATAAGGGAACAGAAAAAGTTGGTTGATGCAATTAGCTACCTATTTGACGAAATAGCAAAGGTTCAGATTGAACCCGAAACTAATTCAGCAAATCAGGCGATAAGAATAATTTGTTCCAGAAACGGAAAAAGTCCTACTGCAATAAGAATTGGTGAAAAAGAAATGAGAATCAGGAAATGGAATGAAATACCTGTAACAATAGCAAATTGGATTCTTGAAGATGGAAAAAATCTCCCCGAAATTCAAAATTTTATCAGCCCCGATAAAGAAGGTTTTATGAAATCAGCTTTTCTTAAACAGCTAAGAAATGGTTGGTTCATTGAGGTGGGAGACCACAAAGAAGCACTGATCAAAAAAACTGAGAAGCTATTGAGAAATGCAGGTTATCCAGAAGAAATTCTCGTTGAAACTGAGGATGGGTCAAGAATCTCGTCGGTTTCTGATAGGGCTTCCAACGATTGGGTGAAAAGGCTGATGAAACTTTATCGTAAGGCCCCGCCAGAAACGCAGAGTAAAATAAAGGAAGTGCTCGGTCTCCATTAATGTTTGAACATGAAAAGAGAGGGGAAGAAAAATGAACATATCGGCTGATACCAGCAGTAAAGGAGCTTAAAGGGTTAGGTTATCAGCTTTGTATAAATAACAAGGAGTAAACGATGATTGTCTACTACGAAAAAGTGATGGAATTATGGAGAGCAGGGAAGCTTTTAGATGCGGTTGAGTATTTCAATCAGTGCAAAAAAGAAGGGTTGCTTAGTGAAGAGGAAATTGAGGAATTGGACAAAAAACTTCCCGAATTCGGGGAGTTAATTGAAGAAGAATGTGAAGAGAATCCTGAAGTTATATTTAACCTATATACTATGTTGAAAAGAGCAAAAAGTTGGGATGATGAAACATTGTGCATGGAATTAAAAATTAGTGAAAAGACTTTAGGAGATATTAAGAGTCATTATAGACCAAGGTCTAAAAAGGTTGGCCCTAAGATGTTCTACGAACTTTTCCCTGAACTTTTCCAATGAAGCGTTGAGTAAGTTAGTTTTATCTAAGAATAATAGATTACGAAAAGAACGAATGTCTTTGTCCTGGGGTTTTAGTTAGAATGTCAAAAAAGGGGACTGTTGTTCCCCATTTATTTTTAATAGAATAAAAATGGGTCTGACTCAATTCGGTCGAACCCATTTTTATTACCAAGAAGAAGAAACCGTTTACATAATGTTCCTACACCCCCCCGCTCTTCCTGGAATCTATTTCTTTTCTTTTTCTGAGACTTTTGCCCAGGAATCGCGAAGAGGCACGATCCGATTGAATACAAGCCTTTTAGGAAAAGAATCTTTAGGATCGACGCAGAAATAACCGAGCCTTTCAAACTGGTATCTGCCTCCCGGTGCCGCACCTGCCAGGCTGGGCTCGACACGGCATGAGGTAAGGGTTTCCAACGATCTCGGATTCAAGTATTTCGTAAAATCATCCCCTTCGCCCGTTGGATCGGAGAATTTGAAGAAGCGATCATACAATCGTCCCTCAGCAGGAACCGAATGATTCGCTGATACCCAATGGATGGTTGCATCGACCTTCCGCCCATCTGGAGCAAACCCACTTCGCGTCTCCGGGTCATAGGTGCAGTGCACTTCGACCACTTCGCCTGTGTTAGGGTCTTTAACTACGCTCGCACATTTTATAAAGTATCCATACCGGAGACGCACCTCTCTGCCGGGAGCCAGCCTATAAAACTTTTTGGGAGGATTCTCCAGGAAATCTTCTTGTTCTATATAAAGTACCCTGGAAAAGGGAACTCTCCGCGATCCCATGCCGGGATTCTGTGGATGATTGGGACATTCGAACTCTTCCACCTGCTCTTCGGGATAGTTGTCGATGACCACGCGAAGGGGCCGCAATACCCCCATGACGCGTGGCACCCGTTCATTCAAATCTTCACGAACGCAATGCTCAAGGAGAGAAACATCGACGAGATTTTCATTCTTGGCAACTCCGATTCTCGCACAAAAGTTTCGGATTGCCTCCGGAGTGTAGCCTCGCCTTCTCATTCCCGCTATGGTGGGCATTCGTGGATCGTCCCAGCCCGTTACGTACCCCTTACTTACTAATTCGATCAGTCTTCGCTTACTGAGAATCGTGTAGCTGAGATTGAGGCGAGCGAATTCGATCTGCTGAGGGTGACAATCCACATTCAACTGATCCAGAATCCAATCGTACAAGGGACGGTTATTTTCAAACTCCAGCGTGCAAATCGAATGAGTGATTTTTTCGATGGAATCCGAAAGGCAGTGGGCAAAGTCGTACATCGGGTAGATGCACCATTGCCTCCCTGTTCGGTGGTGAGTCGCTCTCTTGATGCGGTAGAGGACAGGGTCTCGCATGGTGATGTTTGGAGAGGCCATATCGATTTTGGCACGAAGGACATGGGCTCCATCCTCGAATTCACCCACCCGCATTCGTGCGAACAAATCCAGGTTCTCTTCAATGGTGCGGTTCCGATAGGGACTCTCTTTCCCTGGCTCGGTCAAGGTGCCCCGTTGCTCTCTTATTTCATCTGCACTCAAACTGCAGGCATAGGCTTTGCCAGTTTTAATCAGCTGGACCGCAAATTGGTAGAGTTGCTCAAAATAGTCAGAAGCATAGAACAGGCGATCTCCCCAATCAAACCCCAGCCAGCGGACGTCGTTGATAATCGATTCGACATATTCAAGGGATTCACCACTCGGATCTGTATCATCCATCCGTAAATTGCAGGAACCACCGTACTGCGCAGCGATACCGAAATTGAGGCAGACGGACTTGGCATGTCCGATATGGAGGTATCCGTTCGGTTCGGGTGGAAAGCGGGTAGCCACACGCCCTTGAAACCTATTGTTTCTTAGGTGTTCCTCAATAATGTCTCTTATAAAATCCGACGGGGGTGATGAATTAATTTGGGCCATAGAATCGGTTCCTTTCTCCTGCTCTAAGATTAAACAGTCTATTTCTCCCTCTTCAGGGCAGGTTCTATTTTACAACAAAAACTGGTTTTTTCCTAAATCAGCTTTTTGTCTCGAAAAGATTGATATCGAATTGAATTAATGGTATTAAAAATTTAGGTAATTGTAGGGTTGTTACCCGAACACGAGACACGAATCACGGGCACGAAAAATGGGGGGTCGTCTAGCGGCAGGACGCAAGGCTCTGGATCTTGCTACCGAGGTTCGAATCCTCGCCCCCCAGCCAATGATTTCAATAACCTACGTGAAAAAAAAGTTGCCCCAAGTGTGCCCAGGATGAAGTCACATCAAATTTCACAACAACCCTAAATGGAATTCTTAATTGCTTTCTTTGCAATTAGGTTGATATAATATATTAGAGGAGTTGATAATGTATCCAGGGGGCTAAGAATGAAAAATGAAAAGGATCAACTTAAAGGTGAAACCGTTTCTTTCAAATACATTTTTCCAAGTGACTTGAAGGAATTGCATGTAAACGGGGCTTTCGGTGGGGTTGCTCCAGATGGCATGATACATATGGCTTTGTATTCAGAAAGGCAGGCTATTCCAAATGTTGAAAAACGTCTGATGAATCCAGACAAAACCCTTGGAGACCAAAAAGAAGAAGAGAAGAAATATGAATATGTAAGAATCGTTCAGGCATCTTTAGTGTTCAATGATAAAGTAGCAACAAGTTTCATAAATTGGTTGGATGGTCGAATAAAGGATCTTGAACAACTTAGGGAACAAATTGCAAAGATTGCAGCAAAAAAGGGAGAAAAGTAATGGAGGCATTATTCTCTACAGCAGAAGAATCAATCAATATCCATAGTAAGGTTATTCCTCCACAGGGGGTAGCAACTTTTCAAAAAGGCTTTAAAGACGTGAAATCGGTTTCTTCGGACCCTGCATGGTTTAATACAAAAATAGTTTCTGGTACTATTACGGATTTAGAATTTTCTGTCAAAGAAGAATTAAATGATGAAGAAATACTAATGCTGGCAAGCAGAGGCGGTTCTTTCTCATTCTTGGATGATGAGGAAGAAGATATTTACACGGAATTAGATGGGACTCCGATAAGATGAAAAGAGGAGATATTGTTTTAATAAAATATCCTTTTACTAATTTGGTATCAAGCAAGGTACGACCAGCATTGATCATTTCTTCTGACTCTTACACGAAAAGTGGCGAGGATGCAATATTTATGTTTATTTCTTCACAAACAGTTAATCCTCAACCTACAGACCTTTTCCTGGATCAAAGTGACACAGAGTTTCTAAGAACTGGGCTCAAGAAAGCTTCTTTGATTAGAACTGCAAAAATTGCAACATTGTCTAAAAACCTTGCATCAAGTCATCTTGGTCAGGTAGGTCCAACGCTAATGGGCGAAATAGGAAAAAAGCTAAGAGAAGTTTTGAGCTTAAGCTAAGAGTACTTGCATGTTCATAGAGCCAAATTCACAAGCCAATCCTTTGGGGTTGGCCTTTTCCCTTCAGAGTCACATCAATTTTAACAACAGCGTTTTGAGAATGGTCCGGTTAACTTATCCCTCCTCATATATCCTTCATCCATCGCCTTTCTTATGCGTGTACACCTCTCTGAGGCCACTGAATCGACTGGCCAAGAGTTATTGCCTTGCTCAGCCTTAATGAATGGTCAGGGATGCCGAATCGAGTTCTTCCTGAAAGTGAGATTTCGAAATTCGACGACTCTGTTCAAGATTTCAATAGGTAATCCTCAATAAAAGAATTTTGCAAAGTCCTTTGAATGATAAATAACGAGGATCACCTTTAAGGGATATTTCAGGCGTGTTCGGTTCTTCCCAGTAATCCATGTTGCGAGCGGCTCCAAAATAATGTATTGTTGATGGCCTGTTTGAGGTGCCCCCCTCAAGAGTACTCGTTGGCAGGAGATTGCCACCTTAAACAAGTGGAGGGATAATTTGGTGGGTGTTGGTTGGTTCGATCGTACCTGGATTCGCTATGGCATCACAATCGGCGTGGTTGCAGTAGCATTTCTGTTGCGCCTGGTGCTAACGAAGTGGGTTGGCCCTGGTTTGCCGACCTACGTTACCTTCTTTCCAGCCGTAATGCTCGTCGCCATAGTATTTGGCTTCTGGGCTGGCCTTCTGGCCACCGCGATGGTTGCGATGATTTCGGCCTATTGGATTCTCCCTCCGGAAGGGTTTGCTATTGAGCTCCTCTCCGATTTCGTCGGCTTATGTTTTTTTTCGGGCATGGGTGTGTTGATAAGCGTAGTAGCCGAATTTTATCGTCGCACTCGGCAGCAAGCTCACGAGAGGAGCTTGGAACTTGCAAAAGCGAATGAAGCGCTTCGGGATCTATCCACGAGACTTCTTTCAGCCCACGAGGAGGAGAGAAAGAGGATCGCCGGCGAGATTCATGATACCCTCGGAGCTTGCCTGGCTGCAATTAAATTCAAGGTGGAAAGTGCTCATCTTGAGATCGGAAAGACGGCCAGCGGTTCGACAGAATATTTGAATACCATCATCCCCTTGATTCAAGAATGTGTCGAGGAATGTAGAAGAATACAGATGGACTTACGGCCATCCATCCTTGATGATCTGGGTCTCTTGGCTGCCCTTTCTTGGTTCTGTAGGAGGTACCAGACGATTTATACCGGGATTAAAGTCGAGTTGGAAAAAACTCTCGAAGAAAGGGACATCCCCAATTCCTTGAAGATAGTTATCTTTAGGGTAACGCAAGAAGGGATGAACAACATTGCAAAGCACAGCAAAGCGGATCTTGTCCATTTGTCCTTGTGGAAGATGGACGGGAGAATTGAACTTGTTCTCGAAGACAATGGTGAGGGTTTTGATCTGAAAAAAGTGCTCGGTTCGGAGAGCACGAAGCGGGGATTTGGTCTAACGAACATGAGGGAGCGGACAGAGCTTTCAGGTGGCTCTTTTGCTATCGAATCCGCCGAGGGAAAAGGAACAACCGTTCGTGCGTCGTGGCTATTGAGCGGGAATAATTGATCGTGAAGGAACCGTCTCTTGGGGGGTTTTCACTATCTGCTATAGATGTGCTGTTTTCAGACTGTCCAAAATGTTTGGATTTGATTTTCATATATTTACCCGGCCTAATTCATTTCTACCAGAAATCCTCGATTCTTAAAGCATGCCTCGATTGAAGATAAGTAGGCGAAAGTCTTAACATGGCTTTTTGGCCGGCGGGATTTTGGAAAAATGAGAACTTCTTCCCGTAACTTTGATTTTACATTTTTGTAACACAATACAACATTTCAAATAGAAATCTTTCACATAAAATAGTTTTCTGAGGATGGAAGAATCAAATTTTATAAACTTATTCGCCCATGTGACCTCTCTCAAAATACAGCCCTTTTCACCCTAAAATACAGTGTTCGCCTTATTTAATCCCTAAATCACTCGTATATAATTACCGAATAGGTTGAAGGAAGATGTTCTTATGAAGTGTCTTCGCTGCAATAGTGTCATGATTTATGATAAATTTTACGCCCTTATGAATACTTTGGGGGATGGAAATGTGTTATCTGCGAGGAGATTGTAGACCAGGTGATTTTGGAGAATCGGCAGTTGATAAGGATGGGCCGGGTGCCAAACACGAGAAACAGGAAAAGGTGAGAGGGTTGATATGGGCAAGACTTTTAATCCCAAAAAATACAATATGGTCTTCTGCTCGGTTTGTAATGGAAAAGGAAAATTGCCCAAGAACCCTGATGGTTTTGATGTTTGCAAAGAATGCGGAGGTTTTGGATTCATTAAGAAAGAAATGGGAATCTTTGAAGAGGTAGAAAATGAGGAGCAAACGGTCAAAGTCAGTCAAAGAGACAGGCATAGAACAGAATACAAAAAATGTGAGAAAGGAAGCAATATTATGTTTAGAACAATGCTCGTTGAAGATAATCCCTCATTTAGACAAGTAGTTAAAAATAACTTACAGGATATATTTCCTTCAATGGACATTATTGAAGCTGCGGATGGGGTGGAGGCATTGCAGAAAATCGATTCTCATCCCCCAAATCTAATCTTCATGGATATCAGATTACCTGGGGAAAACGGCCTTGAATTAACCAGGAAGATAAAAACTAATCACCCTGACATCATCATTATCATTCTTACGAGTCATGATTTACCAGAATATCGAGAGGCGGCGATCCGATACAAGGCTGATTATTTCTTTTCCAAGGGTGCAATAGGAACTAATGAGGTTTTCAAATTGGTCAAATCAATTTTATTAGAAAAAGGTTTTAATGCGGATGGCTCAAAGGATAATCCTGCCTAATGTGATATGTCAGATTACTCACTTTCAATCGGAAATCCTCAACCTTTGGCGTTGACTGAGTTCCATACTTTGTAGGTGTACTCTTCAATTTAAACTCTCTCCAAATATCCTCATCTCTCCCATCCAATTAAGCTCCCCTCCCCAATTCTCATTGACACCCCGTTCTTAATCTAATACACTCTAATCCAAGTTCAGAGCATCTGGTTGTTGACCCGTTCGGCCGCGCCAAGCCCCGCCTTTAAAAACGGAGTAAAGAAGCGCGGCTCAGGGTCAACCCTGAGCAAGCCCTAGCCTTCAGGCCGGGGAGTCGAAGGGTTGACTTTTTTCGTTTGGAAAACGAGTGATCTTTGAATGCCCCATTAATGAGGAGGTTAAAAAAATGAAAAAAGAAGAGAAAGGCTTTCAAGAAGACGGTTTTTAACAGGGTCTGCGGCGATTGCTCTGAGCGGTTTATTAACGAAGAAAGTTTTTTCACAGGCGAAAGATTCTCCTCCCCTAAAAACAGGGACACGATTGATTTTATTAGGGACGGGTGGAGGTCCTCGACCGAATAAGATGCGAGCCCAATCCTCGTGGGTTGTTCTGGTTAATGAGGTTCCCTATGTGGTGGATTGTGGAGAAGGTGTTAGTCGCCAACTGGTTTTTGCTAATGTGCCTCTTCGAAATCTCAGGTATATATTTATCACTCATCACCATTCTGATCATAATCTTGATTAGGGGAATCTCATTTACAATGCCTGGGTTTCTGGGTTTAAAGGAAGTATTGATACCTACGGACCACCGCCCATAGAAAAAATGACTAAGCTCTATTTTGAGATGAATGCTTATGATATCAACATTCGCATTCCAGACAAGGGAAGACCTCCCCTTACACCGATGATTTTTGCCCACGAGTTCAGCAAAGATGGTGTGGTGATGCAAAATGAAAGTGTCAAAGTGACAGCTGCTCTGGTGAATCATCCTCCAGTTGAACCTTCTTTTGCCTATCGTTTTGATACGCCAGATAGGTCGATTGTCTTTTCAGGGGATACCACTCCTTGGGATAACTTAATCAAACTCGCCCAAGGCGCAGATGTATTAGTCCACGAGGTCATCCATAAACCTTCCCTAACCCGATTAATGGCCAGAATTCCTAATGCGGATAGACTTGTTGAACACATCGTGGCCTCTCATACCACTCATATCGATGTAGGGAAAGTTGCCAAAGCAGCAGGGGTAAAGACTTTGGTCCTAACTCACTTTGTCCCTTCTGACGATCCATTATTGACAGATGGAATGTGGATAGAAGGCGCAAAAACTCATTTCAACGGGAAGGTTATTGTTGGAAAAGATCTTATGGAAATTTAGGGACATATATTTTTCCAAGAAAATAAACCTGAAAATGGTGTGCTCATCAAAAGATTGGTAGTTTTTTAAGACAAAAAAGGGCACATTTCCCCTTCTTCCCTAATTCTGGTTATTTAAAAAATACTTTAATATCAAGTGGTTTGACAATGAATTAGCTTTTGGCATTGAAATTGCTCTAATAATAATCAAAACAAACTTTATTAGCTTAGAAATGCCGATAAAGCCAAACCACGAGTAATCGTGGGACGGAAAGCCACGGGTCCCAGGCTCCTGGGACAGCCGGGTTGCCGAAGCAGAAGGAATTTTGCTAAACCCGTGGCCTATAATTTAGCCACGGGTTTTTTGTTGATGGGAACGACAAATTATTAAAGGAGGAAAGGAAGAATGAAAACACTTTGGATAGGAATGATGGCCGTCACATTTGTTTTAGGAACGGGAATGGTAGCTGTGATGTACATTTTGGGAAGGATGACTCTCTCCTATGTAAAAAGTATAGCTTGAAACCAGCCCATTATCACCAAACCATACGTAGGTGGAGGTTAAACTCCACCTCTCCCCGTTATTAACCTTCCTTAAGAGTTTTTTCTCTAACCATTTCTTGACAATTAACAGACTCGTAAACATTTTTAAATTGAGAGAGTGTATTATTTTATAAATTTGCCATAGGTCTGATGATACGGTTTGATCACTGGAGGTGGTGATTATAATGAAAATTTTATTATTATTGTTGGTGGTAATGCTCATGGTCATCAATGGGTGTCAAAAGTCCGATATCGTTCAACAAGGAGTGAGGAATGATATGAATAAAGAGGATGTAGCGATAAGGAAAGCTACCTTCTCGGGGGGATGTTTTTGGTGCACAGAAGCGGACTTAGAAAAATTGCCAGGCGTTGTGAAAGTCATATCAGGCTACACCGGAGGAAACAAAGAGAATCCAACCTATGAAGAGGTATCGTCTGGGACGACTGGGCATGTCGAGGCCGTTCAAGTTTATTATGATCCCTCTAAAATAACTTATGAAAAATTACTCGATTTCTTCTGGATGCATATCGATCCCACCGATCCGGGTGGACAATTTGTGGATCGGGGTCCGCAATATCGGAGTATTATATTTTATCATGATGAAGATCAAAAAAGATTGGCAGAAAAGTCTAAGGAAACGTTGGATAAATCCGGGAGGTTCAATAAACCTGTTATGACGGAGATTATAAAGTTTACTAAATTTTATGAAGCAGAGGAGTATCACCAGGATTACTACAAAAAACATCCTCTCAAATACAGTTATTACAGATACTGGTCCGGTCGCGATCAGTTTTTAAGCAAGGTTTGGGGGAAGGAGCTGGAAAGCACAAAACCCGAGAATGAAAGATTTTATAAAAAGCCCGACGATGCAACCCTGAGAAAAAAGCTGTCTTCTTTACAGTATAAGGTGACTCAAAAGAATGGTACTGAACCTGCGTTTCAAAATGAATATTGGGATAATAAGAAGGAAGGAATTTATGTCGATATCGTTTCTGGGGAACCCCTGTTCAGCTCCCTTGATAAGTTTGAATCCGGGACCGGATGGCCAAGCTTTACCAGACCCCTTGACCCAGATCATATTGTCGAAAAAGAAGATAACAGCTTTTTCATGAAACGCATTGAGGTGAGGAGCAAAAATGCCGATTCACATCTCGGCCATGTGTTTTCCGATGGGCCAAAGCCGACAGGACTCCGGTATTGTATGAATTCCGCGGCGTTAAGATTCATTTCCAAAGAGGATTTGGAAAAAGAAGGCTATGGAGAGTATTTAAGGCTTTTTGTAAAAAAGTAAAAAGGAGAATTGGAGTAAAGTTACCGTGTTCATTTAACCTTTTTCTAAGATGATTCTTGCATCCACGGCGACAGCCTTATCTCCAAAAGCAAATATTGGGTTTAATTCTAATTCTTTAATCTGTGGATTCTCCTCTATCAATTTGGATATTTTAAGAATAATTTTCACTAAAGCAGAGATGTTGGCAGGTTCTTTTCCCCGGTAGCCCTGCAATAACGGATATCCTTTTATTTCTTTAATCATTTCCTGGGCGTCTCTTCGCTCAACAGGAATCACTCTGAAGGAAACATCTTTGAGTAATTCTACGAAAATACCTCCCAGGCCAAACATAATGACAGGACCGAATTGCGGATCTTTACTGGTCCCTACAATGACTTCTGTTCCTGGTCGGATCATTTTTTGTACGGATACTCCATGAACGACTGCGTCGGGATATTGTTTCCTAACTTTTTTTAAAATTTCGTCGTAGGCCTTTTTTACTTCAGTACCATTGTTTAATGAAAGCTTAACGCCACCTGAATCGCTTTTGTGAATCACATCCGGGGAAGTTATTTTCAGTGCTACAGGAAAACCCATTTTCTGGCTCAATGAAACGGCTTCTTTTTGGGTTTTTGCCAATTTGGTTTCCACAACAGATATCCCAGCCTGTTTGAGAATTCTTTTTGATTCAAATTCGGTGAGTATGAACCTGCCTTCTTTTTTTACTTGATCGAATATCGAAAGCTTCCCCATCATTTTTCTCCCTTCTTTCGGTTTGAATATTGATAAGCAATGCCGAGCGCTTTAATGGCCATCTCAAGATCTGAAAATACCGGAAAACCCAGATCCTCCATCCGACTGGACATGTCATTGATGAGAGGGATACTCGGGCCATAGATCCATGTGGCTATGGTTTTCTGATATTTTCCCTGTAATGCTCCATAAAATTTTAGGTATTCCTCTACGAATTCTTCAAACGGGCTCGTCCAGATGACATTGAAGAGACAATCAATGTTATCGTCTTCCAGAACGGTTTTTAAAATGTCGGCATAGATCGTTATGTAACTATTAACCGCCATGGGCGGGCCAATATCCACCACCGTTTTCCCCAGGCCAGGGAAAATCGCATTTAACTTTTCGGCTATTTCAGGAGATAGCCGGGCAACCGATAAACCATATTTCGCCCCTTCGTCTATAGCTAAAACCCCCACCCCTCCGGTAAAGGTGACGATCCCCAACCGATTTCCCTTTGGTAAGGGTTGAAGAGAAAATATTTTGGGTAACTCAAAAAGCTCACTGAATTTTTCCAAACGAATGACCCCCGCCTGCTTGCAGGCAGCACTGAAAATCTGATCATCTACCGCCAATGCACCTGTATGGGAAGCAGATACCTTTGCCCCTTCTTTTGTCCGGCCAGATTTTAAAATTAAGACAGGCTTTTTGGCAGTGACCCTTCTTGAAATTTTTAAGAACCTCCGTCCATCTCGAATACTTTCCAGGTACATGGTGATGACTTTCGTTGCCGGATCGCTTTCAAGATATTCAAGCAGATCACATTCATCCACATCGCATTTATTTCCGTAGTCGCATATTTTACTTACCCCGTAGTGAAGATCAGCGTAAGGGAATGCCTGAGGATTGATCATCCCTGTTTGAGCACAGATCGCTACTGCCCCTGGCTTAACTTTTTCATATCCTGGTTCATATGGGTCAGGAGTCAGGCCATTGGCTGAATTCACAATGCCTGCCGTATTGGGCCCAATAATTCGGATTCCTGCTTTCTTTGCAATCTCTACAATTTCATTTTGCAGTTTGGCTCCCTCTCCATCTCTTTCCGCAAAACCATCCGCCACCACAATCACCGCCTTGATTCCTTTCCCTGCACATTCTCTCATGACATTGGGAACGGATCGGCGATTGATCATAATGAGTGCCAAATCTATTTTCTCTGGTATTTCTTTGATGGAAGGATAAGCCTTCAGGCCGAGGACTTCTTGATAAGAAGGGTTCACAGGGTAGATTTTTCCTGCAAAACCTGCATTCAATAAGGTTTTGATTACCACATAACCGCCAAAGTAGCCTTCTCTCAACGATCCGATGACCGCAACACTTTGTGGTTCAAAAAAAAGCTCCATCGCGCTTCTTTCTGATTCCGAAACCTCGCATTCCATTTAAATCTCCCTTCTTCCTCACCCATAATCCAATTTAATAGAATAACATGCTAAAAGGTAACAATTTTACAAGACGATTTCAACTTGATTTTTCGATTGACAACCTGCTCTATCTCTAATAATTTTTGGAAAGCTGTAGACATCTTCGAAAAATCAAGATGTCAGGAGAATTCCTCACTCTTGCCCTCTCCCCATGGGGGAGAGGGCAAGAGTGAGGGGATGGTTTGGATATCCGGTAATTGGAATTTATTTGGAGCTTGGGATTTGGTTATTGTAATTTTATTCTAATCTGGTATTTGGACCTCGAGAAATAAATCTCCTCGGTTACCATCCCTATCCACCTGCCCTAATCCTTTCAAACGCAAACGCGTTCCTTCATGAACTCCAGGTGGAATGGTTACAAAGAGGCTTCTCTTTTTCAATCCTTGGGGGATGGAAATTAGCTTACGAGCACCATAAGAAGCCTCCCTCGGAGTAAGCGTGATGACCCCATGAATATCCAATTCTTCCGGAGGATAGCGAGGTGAAATAGTTTGAATGCGAGGTGTGGTTTGCCTTTCAGTATGTTGACGGAGCATTCCACTTAAGCCTGTCCTTGGGATCACATCAAATATTTTTATAAAAATAAGACCAGCGACAAAACCGCCGATATGGGCCCAGAAGGCAACGCCTCCGACATTCCTGGGTGTAAGGCTTGCAGAAAATAATTGTAAGAAGAGCCAAAACCCGAGAAAGATAAAGGCTGGGATCTCGACAAATTGGAAAAAGAAAAAGATCGGTATCAATGTCAAGATCTTGGAACGGGGATAAAGAAGGAGATAAGCTCCCATGACACCTGAAATGGCTCCGCTCGCCCCGATGGTAGGGATATTGGAATTCCAATTTGTGAAGA
The DNA here is from genome assembly GCA_049513055.1 of Thermodesulfobacteriota bacterium. Lineage (GTDB taxonomy): Bacteria > Desulfobacterota > BSN033 > BSN033 > UBA1163 > UBA1163. The sequence continues at coordinate 748 of JBEKWN010000080.1, read as the reverse complement.
GGTGGACCAAGCCAGCTGCCACACCGCAGAAAAGATAGAAGACGAGATATCGAATGTGGCCGAGCCTGTCTTCAATATTGTCCCCGAAGATATAGAGAAACCACATGTTCATGATAATATGAAGGAATCCTCCGTGAAGAAACATGGAGGTCAGAAAGGGGAGATATTGTTGGAACCTTGTAAAGTGAGCGGAGAGTTCTGGATCATGGTATCGGAGAGGAACCATTCCATAGAGATAAAAGACTTCTTTTAAATCGGAACCCTGAAGGAGTTGCCATAGAAAAACAATGATATTGAGGCCAATGATAATGAAGTTGACCGCCGGAAAGTTCTTTGAACGAATGGCATCTCGAATCGGGATCATAGTATTTTGCTATTAATATAATTTTTCTCCATTTTGAATACAAGAAAAATCAAGAGCCTTTCAATCTGAAAGGTTGATCCATATTTAGTGCTTGATTTTTAATAGGCTGTGGGTTAATTTGGACAAGGTATTATAAGCACCAAATTCCAATGACCGGAATTTCCCCTCCCCTCACCCTCTCCCCATGGGGGAGAGGGTGAGGGGAGGGGAGGATCTGAATTTAGGGTAATTGGAATTCCTGTTTGCCGGCAGGCGGGGGAATTCGTTTGAAATTTGTCGTTTGACATTTGGAATTGAATTAGAATCGTGGTCCCATCGTCTAGTGGCCTAGGACACTGGCCTCTCACGTCGGTAACAGGGGTTCGAATCCCCTTGGGACCACCA
>JBEKWN010000079.1:0-20954 GCA_049513055.1 Thermodesulfobacteriota bacterium | reverse complement strand
AGCCAGTCCTAAGAACAAAGAAATGTCGCCGTAGAGCACGCAGGGGAAATTTTTAATTCCTGAACTGGCTAATCCACATACTAAAAAAAGACAGTAAAAGCACGGACTAATTTTCAGGGGAAAATTGAAAGAATTAGCTGCCCCAATAGAAAGATATCAGGAACACGTCCGGTTGAATTATCATGAACAATTTGTACTTCATCCAAATCAACTTATAATAGGAAGCACGCTTGAATACGTTAGTCTCCCTTGCAAACTGATGTGCTACGTAGTAGGAAAATCTACCTGGGGGCGAATGGGTTTAGTAATTGCAACAGCAACAAAAGTTGATCCGGGATTCAAGGGTTGTATAACATTAGAAATGATTAACCAAGGCGAAGTTCCGGTCATCCTCTATCCAGGCATCCCTATTGCCCAATTGGTTTTTCATGAAACAATGGGTGAGGCGAAATACGAAGGTGGATACAATTGCGCAACAGGCCCTCAGTTTCCAGATTTTAGTAAGAATATTGAAGCTTGGAAGTATTGGTTCCCAAAAGATAAATAAACGCGTCTGAAATAGACACTATTTACTTTCAGGTCTCACATCCAGCGTCAGCGACTGGGACGTCCATAAAATTATAAATTTCTACTTTTATAATGATCTATTTCTCTACTGGGTCAGGCGAATATCAATCCCCCTGCCCTCATCCTGCTCGGGCAAAGTTGATGAATCTTCGTTCTGCATCCGTCCCGATGAGCTGAACGCGAACTCGATCTCCAACATCATAATCTTAAAACCCTCGTATCACCTTTCCTTCCACCGGCGGATGGAATAGGCGAGCCCAGGTTCCTTTTTCTGAGGCACCCGTAACGATGGTATCTTCTAAACCGGATATTGCATTGTCCAAGCGTATTTTCTTGCTTTTAAGTATAAATTAGCTTATAATTATTAAAGAAACTAAGTTGCACAGAGCCTTTTAGGCTTATAGCTTACGCCCGCAAGAACTCTAAACGACTTCTTCGCGGGCTTTTTTATGGCGAAATCAAAGCCGTTTTGGAGGTTAAGATGGCGATTACAAGGCAGAGCGACCAGAGAAAAGGTGATATGAAGAGAATCAAAATTGAAGGGGAAAGCGATAAAGGGAAGGAGGTAACCGTCGGCCATGAAGCTGTTCCCCAAAAGAAAGTAAGCTCATTGTGGAGCTGTCATGAAGAATTTGCATTGGAATGGAGCCAGACTTTTATAACAAAGAAAAGGAAGAAAAATCTAAAAAAGGGAGAATGATTATGAATATTTATGTGGGAAACTTATCCTATGATGCAACAGATGTAACGATTCGGGAGGCTTTTGAATCCTTCGGCCAGGTAACTTCAGCGAGAGTTATCAAAGACAAGTACAATGGCCAGTCCCGGGGGTTTGGTTTTGTAGAAATGCCTGCGCAGTCTCAGGCTCAAACGGCCATTAAGAGCCTTAACGGGAAGGAACTCCTGGGCAAACAGATAAGTGTGAATGAGACCCGCCCCCGTGCCGACCAGGGAAGAACTGGGGGAGGGCGAATGGATTATAGCGCCCACGGAAACCGTTATTAATCCTGTTTTCGCAGAAAAGAGGGTGAACAATGTTACAGCGGAGAAGACACGGGAGGTTCCATGCTTCAAGAACGAACTATTTGAGGCATCCAAAATCCTATAAAGTTTTATGTTCGGGTTGCGGAAAGGAGGTTGCTACCCCGGTTCCCCCGCCTGATGACAAAAAACTACTGTGTATGGAGTGCTTCAGGAAATAGAGAATATCTAAGGAACATGTTGAACCGGGCAGGTTTCATGGGAAAAATTTGCTGGTAAAAGAGGCAAGGGAAGCCATGTCTTCCGAGAAAGATAGTCATAGGGATTTGAAAAACTCAGTGATCAGGATGGAAAGGAGTCATTATGAATAAAGAAAGGCTTGAATGGGTTATGTCAGGATTAAACCAGTATAAATTAACTAAGAATGAAGACCAATTTATCAAATCTGCATCAGGGGATTTCGATCAAAAACAAATGTTAACAGAACACCAGGAAGGAAGACTCGAAAACCTTTATAAGGAGAAGTCAAAATCAAAACCCAATAAAAATTCTCCTGATTATTTTTCTTTTCAGGAAGCTACCCCAAAAAAGGCCAGGGTCCGGAAACCTTTTGCGAAAGATGTTTTGATAGCATCCTAAACTTACCGCAGCTCCACTTTTCTAGGATAACGGATTCATCAAAGACAAGGTGAAAGCAGGACAATTACAAATAATCCGCCTTCATTGGCCCTGTCTTCTTCCTGCTCGGGTAAAGTCAATGAATCCTCGTTCTACATCAGTCCCGATGAGTTCAACGCGAACTCGATCTGCGGCATCAAGACCTTCAAACCCTTGCATCAGTTTTCCTTCCACCGGCGGATATGAAGAGAGATGGGGACGTTGGTGTAAAGAGGAATAATTTCCTGTCACTTGTAATGGGGTAGAACAGGAAGTATCGAACACGCGGCTATACGCCAAGGTAGTCCCGGAGTTTTCGTAGTGCCTCCCGGTGTTTCCCGTGGGTCATTCGGCCTATGTTTAGAAGCTTCCATTGAACGGCAGGAAGATTCTCGATTCCGGGCACGCCCAACAAATTCCACTGGGGTTTTCCCTCTTTAACAGATACGATAAACTGCCTTTCCTCCTGGGTCATTTCCTTGCGAAGCTTGGATACCAATTGCTCTCCTATAGTCCTCAGTTCCTCTGGCGTGACCGGTTCGACCACCATGCCCTGGAATTCTCTCTCGAAGACAGGGCGCAGGTCACCCCATTGTGGATTGAGGATTTCGACCATCGGTCGGGAGTGACTGACAAGAAGCTGAAAAAAACCCGTCTGCCCCGCTCTTCGTGGGCTTATCCGGCCTGCTCACCTTCTCGCAGGCGTGCCAAGAGTTGCTCCTTACTCGTCGCAACGGCACCCCTCATTCTTGAACAGCATATCGATGTCGAAAAGATCTCTCGGATGCTGCCGGTCCAGAGCTGCACAGGCCTTTCCTCCGTAAAGATCCTCGAATGAAAGGGTGCGGGCTTCGATTGAAAGCTCAAAGAAATCCTGTGCCCTCTGACAGAGGGTTCTCGTTTCTGTTGGAAATACCGATCCTCTCAGGACAGGGTTCGGTTCTATTTTGACCGCTGCATCGCCGCGGCGGATTAGCAAACCGGCTAAAATATCCAGGTGATGATCTTTCTTGGGAAACACGCGAACACCGGCAATTTTTTTCTCAACCTTTTTGGAGATTCGAAGAAGGGCTTTGTCGATGTCATTTAAAGCAGTCTCACGGTCGTTGACCGGAAGATAGGTCAGGTCAATATCGACGGAAAGACGGGGAAGGTCCCTTAAGAAGAAGTTGATCGCGGTCCCTCCCTTCAAGGCAAAGATTTCCTCTTCGTTTGCAAAGGGCAAAACCCGAAGGAGCAATTCTGCCTGCCTGAAAAAGACCGTGTCTTTTTTCAAACTGTTCCTTCTCTCCTCTCCCTGGGGACCGTGATTTGATACTTGGGATCGAGTTCTCCCCCGGATACGATCCTCCGCTTCCCTCTGCCGAAATCTATCCGTGAAAGATCAAGCTTTTCCACCCAGGGATGCCTATGTTTTTCGGCCATGTACATGAAAAGCCTTTTAACTTTGACAAAGCGGCATATTTCGAGAAGCTTTTGAACGATCTCGGGCCTGAGCGTAACAAGGCTCTCCATGATGAGAAGCGACTCCTCGAAGCTTACCTTCTCCGGAACAAGGTGAAGCATCTCCATGGCCGCCCGCTCCGGCGAGGATATCCGAATGGAGAACTCCCTCTCCTTCCATTCGGAGAATCCGTCACGGTTGTTTACAGGGAAAAGGCTCGTCCGGGTCACAACAAGACGAAGACTAAACCGTTCTCCTGAGAACCAGGCGGGTAGGATCATCCCAGGTTGAGCGTAAAGAAAGAGGGTTCTTGTCTCCTCAGGAATGTAGTGACCGTAACCCTTGAGTTCAAGGGCCGTCTTCCCTCCTGCGTGAACTTCAAGCTCAAGCTGGGATTGAACTGCGTATAAGGCTCCGGACCACTCGACCCGATCTTCAGGGAGGATGTAGGCCCCTTGGCCAAAAGATTTAATCCAGCCGCTACGGCGATATTTCGTCAGGAGATCGTAAGTAAACCCTTGCCGCTTCAGGTAAGAAGCCGTTGCAACGGTTCCCCGGGACCACTTACTGATGAGCTGGTTTATTTTTGTTGTTTTTTCATTACCCATGGTACTTAAATAACAATAATTTTAAACCAAAGTCAAGTGGGAAGTTTAAAAAAGTCGGAATTTCATTACTGGAAGGCAAGAAATAACCATTTTTTTAAACCATAAGAAAGGGCTTCCGATCCAGAGCAATTGTTGTGCGTCATTTCCGGGGAAGCACAACTCGGTACGGGTCGGTGCGGTACGACCGAGTCGACTCCGACTCGATTCCGACAGGGGAGTATACTCGTCAACGAAGCGGACATAGGTTCTAAAACAACTTGACCCATTCGGCTTCATCACGCCTCGTCTTTAAAGACGGCGTAAGAAAGCGCAGCTCAGGGTCAACCCTGAGCCCCTCGGCCTGAGCGGCTCGACTGAGCTCGCCGAAGTCTCGGGCCAAAGGCAAGCCATGGCCTTCAAGCCGGGGAGTCGAAGGGTTGACACCGGGTGATCATTTTTAAAGAAGCGGTAAATGTGGAAAATACCTTAAAATGTTTTGCAACCTGCATCCCCTTATTTTTAACCGAGACAGGCGAATCTCAATCTCCCTACCCTCGTCCTGTGCGGGCAAAGTCGATGAATCCTCGTTCTACATCGGTTCCTATTGGCTCAACGCGAGTTCGATCTGCGGCATCAAGACCTTCAAACCCCCGTATCAGCTTTCCTTCCACCGGCGGGTGGAATAGGAAGAAAGAGGACGGGGGAACAGGTCTTGAAATGATGCACTTCTGGTATTGGGTTATGCTCCGCCCTTCAATTGGCAAAGGCATTATGATTACGAACGCAGAATTTAATGCTACAACAGGGTAGACTTATCCGGTGAGCATCAGGAATTTTGATGCAGGAATTTTGAAACAATTGTCCGGAAATGCTTCACACCTTCCAAAACGGTGGACCGACTTTTTTTCATAAATACGTAAAAAAGTCAAGACTTTTTTTCAGTGGTATGAAAATTAATCGAAATACCCGGGAGGGACGAAAAAGAAAAAGGAGACATTGGTTCTAATGCAACCTGATTTATGCACTCCAGAACCTATACGAGGGCAAGGGAGGCAGGGTTGCATATATGCATTTATGATCACGGCCCATTTAACCCCTCTGTAATATGGATTTAATAGATTAATCAGCGGGTATCTTTTTAAAAATTCACCCTTTTGTAAAAGGACCTTTTTGTTATTTCTGCTGCAATAATATAGAGCACCACAATCATGCCGATAACCAGAAGGATCGTCATTGGCAACGGTTGAAAACCTAAGAGTCCTGCAAGGGGAGTGAATGGAAATAGGATCGTCACCACAACAATCAGCAGAGTGGCCATCAGCAGATACTTCCCGGGTTTACTTCTGAAGAAAGACTTCCGAGTGCGAATAACGAGGACAGTGACCGAAGCTGAAATCACAGATTCTATAAACCAGCCTGTTCTGAATTGATCCGTGGTGGCATGGAGGATAAGCAGAAGCACACCAAAGGTAAGATAATCAAACACCGAGCTTAGAAGGCCGAAGGTTAGCATAAAGTTTCTTATGAACTGGATATTCCAGCGCCGAGGTTTCTCAACCAGTTCACGATCGACACTGTCCGTGGCAATCGTCATCTCTGGAAAGTCCGTCAGCAAATTGGTGAGTAGAATCTGCTTGGGCAGAAGAGGAAGAAAGGGTAAAAAGAGGGAGGCTCCTGCCATGCTAAACATATTCCCGAAATTGGCGCTCGATGCCATGAACACATACTTCAACGTGTTGGCAAAAGTCGTCCTCCCCTCGCGCACACCCTGAACGAGGACATTGAGATCCTTTTCGAGCAGCACAATGTCAGCCGCCTCTTTGGCAACATCCACTGCGCTATCCACGGAGATGCACCTCAGCAAAGACATCCACATCGTTGACCCGTTTGAGAAGCGCCTCATCACTCATCTGGTGAAGATCTCCACCTGTGAGGATGTGTGGATTCAATAACTCCACCTGTTGACTGACATTGGCGGCAAGCAGCCGGTTATCTCCGGTGATGATCTTCAATGAAACCCCGAGATGTTTCAGTTGTCTGATGGTCTCGATGATTCCGGGCTTGGGCGGATCAAAGAGAATCAAAAATCCCAAAAACGTCATGTCGGTTTCTTGCTCCCTGGTGATGACCGTGTCGGAGACGGTATCCTTGTAAGCAACCCCCGACCCGTTCCTTTACGGTAACGATGTCCACAATCCTTCCTTCAGCAATTTCTGCGGAGGAGCAGACAGCGAGCACATTTGACAGGGCTCCTTTCGTTACCATCAGATGCGTGTCACCTTTTGAGATTAAAATGCTCAATCGCTTGCGAATAAAATCGTAAGGCACCTCATCCAATTTCTGATAGCCTAACAGATCAAATTGGCGATGTTTACGGATCGCTTCATCGATCGGATTCATAAATCCCGTCTCATAAGAAGAATTGAGAAAGGCATAGAGAAGGACTTTTTCACTCTCATGGCCGTCCACATTTAAGGCAGAGTGTAATTTCACCACTCCTTCAGTCAGGGTGCCGGTCTTATCGGAACAGAGCACGTTCATGCTACCGAAGTTTTCAATCGATGCCAGCCGTTTTACGATGACCTTATCGAGGGCCATCCGCTTGGCACCGTGAGCAAGATTAATGCTGATGATCGCGGGTAATAGTGTTGGAGTCAGTCCAACTGCAAGCGCCAATGCAAAGAGAAAAGATTCTAATATCGGCCGCGCAAAATAGACATTGATGGCAAAGATGGCGATCACCAGCACCAGTGTGATCTCCATGAGGAGATACCCAAATCGCCTGACACCATGCTCAAACTCTGTCTCCGGGGGTCTGAGTTTCAGCCGTTCGGAAACCTTTCCAAATTCGGTCTCCTTCCCTGTTCGGATGACCACGGCCCTTGCACTCCCGCTGACCACATGGGTTCCCATAAAGAGCGAGTTTGTCCGCTGGCTGAGCGGTGTTTCCGGTGGTAAAGTGCCAATCGATTTTTCGACAGGATAGGTTTCACCTGTCAAGGCTGCTTCATCGACAAATAGATCTTTGGATTCTAGAAGAAGACAGTCTCCAGGGATGACATCGCTTGCCTTGATGAACACAATATCCCCCGGGACAACCTCTTCGATGGGAACTTCTTTTGAGTCTCCATTGCGAACCACAGTCGTTGTGATCTGCACGATTGCATACAACTTCTCAACAGCATTGACCGCTCCCCGTTCCTGCCAGAATCCAAGGAAACCGCTGACCAAAACAATCACGAGGATGATCACGGCATCAATGGGATTATGGAGGAAGAAGGATAATCCCGCTGCAAAAATAAGGATGAGAATAATCGGACTCTTAAATTGAGCTAACAGGAGTGTCAGTGCGTCTGATTTCTTCTTAGGCTTTAGGAGATTGGATCCATAGCGTAAGAGTCGTCGTTGGACCTCATCGCTCATCAAGCCTTCAGGGGTGGTTTGAAGTTGCTGAAGCAATTCAAGAGAGGGGACACTCCAAAATTGAGTTTGGCTTTGGCTCATATCTTATCCGGTCAGCATGTATCTAAAATTGCCGTCTCATTTAGGCGAAGGCTTAAATCTCAGAGCAGATAAACACTCATCATCGTTAGAAGAGACTTTAAGATAATATATCATCATCATCAAGTTTAGAAAATATAAATATGGGGGCGATTTTACAAAACGCAAAAGTGTTACAATTTGTCTATAAACTCCGGTGCTGATATGATATGGTATCAAACGAAAAACCTTTCCCCGACTCCTTCATGGAGGGGAATGGGGAGATGGAACCCAATAGGTTTTGCAGGAGGTTCCTATGCCTCAACTAAGACAAGATCCCACAACGAAAGAGTGGGTTATCGTTGCTGCAGAGCGTTCAAAGAGACCGCACGATTTTAAAAAGACTAAAACTTTGGTCGAAAAACCTCCCTATAAAGAAGACTGCCCCTTCTGTCAGGGCAATGAGCATCTCACTCCTCATGAGTCCCTGGCCTATCGAAGCGGTGGTCTGGCAGATAGTAAAGGATGGTGGGTAAGGGTCATTCCCAATAAATTTCCTGCCCTCTCCCCAGAAGGGAGTTGGGAGATAAAAGAAGAGAAGGACTTTTTCAGGATGATGGATGGAATGGGAATCCATGAAGTGGTGATCGAAAGTCCCATCCATAACCAACTCCTCCCTCTGATGGAGGATAAACAGGTGGAGGGGGTCCTTCTTGCCTATCGAGAAAGGTATCTTGCGTTAAGAGAGGATCCCAGGATCAAATTGATCATCGTCTTTAAAAACCATGGGGAGGCCGCTGGGACATCACTGGATCACACCCATTCCCAACTCGTCGGAACTGCGGTCGTCCCATCCAATATTCGAAAGAAATTAGAAGAGGCAGCTCGATATTATGATGACCACGGGAGGTGTGTCTATTGCGATTCGATTCGAGAGGAACTTAACTTCGGGAAGAGGATCGTGATGGATACCGAAAGATTTGTTGTCCTCCAACCCTTTGCATCCCGGTCTCCCTTCGAAACTTGGATCGTTCCTAAAGAGCATCAGGCCTCTTTCGGTTTAATCTCCATGGAGGATTCAAAAAGATTTGCAAAGGTCTTAAAGACAACCTTATTTAAACTCTATTCCAAATTGAACAATCCTGATTATAATTATGTCATCCATACCGCTCCCATTAAGGATGAACAAGAAGATTACTACCATTGGCATCTTCAGATTATCCCAAGACTGACTACCCCCGCTGGATTTGAAATGGGATCCGGCATCTATATTAACGTTTCCTTTCCCGAGGAGACTGCCGAATTCCTGAGGGAGGGTTAATTTGAAAAAGATGGTAGAAAAAGAAATAGAAAATCTGATCTTAACTGCCCAAAAGAGTGAAATCACAGAGCATTCTGTTTACCATAAGCTGTCACAATCGGCAATGGATCCTCATAACCAGAGCGTCTTAAAACAAATTTCCGACGATGAGCTGAAACATTATAATTTCTGGAAGAAATATACCCGTCAGGATGCAAAACCGAACAGGTTGAGCCTATGGAAATACTACCTTATTTCAAGAATATTTGGGATAACATTTGGAATAAAGCTAATGGAGAAGGTCGAAGGAAAGGCGCAGGCGATCTATCAAGAGATCTCGAAATATGTTCCGGCCGCCATAGATATTGAAAAGGACGAAAAAGAGCATGAAAGAAAACTCATAGATTTAATAGACGAAGAGCGGCTTAGATATATTGGTTCTATGGTTCTGGGTTTGAATGATGCACTCGTAGAGCTGACCGGAGCACTTGCAGGATTTACCCTGGCCTTCCGAAATACACACCTGATTGCTATGGCAGGTTTTATTACCGGAATCGCTGCATCGCTGTCAATGGCTACTTCAGAGTATCTTTCGACCAAATCTGAAGAAAGCTCTCGAGACCCTTTTAAGGCTTCCGCTTATACTGGCTCCGCCTATGTGATCACAGTGTTATTTCTGATTTTTCCTTATGTCATTTTTGCGAACTACTATTTTTGCCTCGGCTTTACGCTCTTTAATGCAATTATCGTGATCCTTATATTCACTTTTTATGTCTCTGTTGCCAAAGACATCCCATTCTGGAAGAGGTTTTCTGAGATGGCGATCATCAGTTTTGGAATAGCCACCTTAACATTTTTCATAGGGTTTTTTGTAAGGATGTTTTTGAAGATAGACCTATGAATCTTGGTTTTTTTATTGATGGTCTAACTCTGGCTGTCAGAGAAAAGCTACCTTCTCCCTGAACCTTTTGCATTGATCCTCTCTTCAATCGGAAATCAACGAGCCGAAACATAGACCGATCCCCATCCCCACACTTTGTAAGTGAAGCCGCCAATCAGAAGTCATCCTGAAAATGTCTGCCAAGTTAAGTTTCAACTCCTACAGATTTAAGGTGATGGGGAGGTCCTCAACTCTCAGCGCTATGCGCTATGCGTCATGCGGTTCTTCAGTGGGTTCGGGCAGTTTTTCTAATTTTACCTTTGAAATTCTCTGGCCAACCATTTCGACAATATTTAACCGCTTTCCTTCTATTTCCACTTTATCCCCGACCTGAGGAATCTTCTGGAGGATCGCCATCAAGAATCCACCAAGGGTTTCATATTCAGGTGATTCTGGAAGTTCGATACGATAGTCTTCTTTTAAATCCCTAAGGCTGAGCGATGCATCGATCAGCATCGTCCCATCCGAGAACTGAATCACAGGGCTTTCTACATCATATTCATCTCTGATCTCCCCAACAATCTCTTCAATCAGATCCTCGAGGCTGACCAGACCCGAGATTCCACCATATTCATCTACCGCCAAGGCCATATGGATCCTCTTTTTTTGCATCTCCCTTAAGAGGAGGCTGATTTTCATCGTCTCAGGGATAAAATAAGGAGGCTTGATGATCTTTCGGATATCGACCTGTCCTGTTTTTGCGAGTGTGGTGAGGAAATCTTTCGCGTAAAGGATTCCCCTGATATCATTGGGTTCTCTTCCGAAGACAGGGTAACGAGAAAACTGTTCTTCCTCGATGAGCGAAGCGATTTCTTGAACCGATTTATCAATCTGAATCATCACCATCTGTGTATCCGGAACCATCACTTCTTTTACGGACATGTCCGTGAATTCGAAAACGCTTTGGAGGATTTTTTCTTCCGTGGATTCAAAGACACCATGCTTTCTTCCTTCTTTGATCAGCATCTTCACCTCTTCCTCAGTGATATAGGCCCTTTCGGTAAATAGTTTTTCGCCAAAAGGCCTGAGCACGACAGCCGTACTGAAGGTGAGCATTTTGACAAAGATTGTGGCGATCCTCGAAAAAGCGTCAACCGTTCTTGCCGTCCAGAGGCCAATGGTTTCAGGGTGCATCAAGGCAATGGACTTGGGGACGAGCTCTCCAAAGATGACCGAAAAATAGGTGATGACCACCACGACGATCCCGATGGCAATGGGTTCCGCCCCGATAGAGATGATCTTAACAGGGACTGTCTGAAGGGCAGGTTTGATGACCTTGACAGCCGCTGCGCCTCCCACTGCAGAGGCGAGGACGCCCACACTGGTGACCCCAATCTGGATCGTGGCCAGGAATCGGTCCGGTTCTTCCTTTAGTCTTAAAAAGGCTTTTGCATTCTTTTTTCCACTTTCCGCCATCTGTTTGATGTGACTTTTTCTGGCTGTGACTACCGCGATCTCTGACCCGGCCAGGTAGCCATTTAAGAGGATAAGAATAGCTATTAGAAATGCTCCATAAAAAAGATTTTCCATTTTATACCTCCCGTTTCCCCAAAACCTCCCCTCCCCCGGTGGGAGGGGCGCAATGTTAAGAAGGACCATCATTGTCATTCTGAGCGAAGCGAAGAATCTAAAAAATTCAATGCCCTATAAATTAGAGATTCTTCGGCTAACGCCTCAGAATGACATTACGGTACAATCTCTCAAAAGGGGGGCATTATTTTTGTTTTCGACCATGGAATGCTGGCATTATGGAAAACTAGGTACAGAAAAAACTTTAGAACTTAATCTTTTTAAGTCTTTCGATCGCCTCTTTCAACCTTTTCTCATCTACGGTCAGGGCCATTCGGATGTAGCCTTCTCCTTCTTCTCCAAAGCCATTTCCTGGAGTAGCGACGATCCCTCCCTGCTCAATCAAGAGCGTAGCGAATTGGGCAGAGGTATATCCCCTTGGGACTCGAATCCAGAGATAGAAGGTGGCCTTCGGACGATCCACTTCCAACCCAATGTCTTGCAGACCATTTACCATCACATCTCTTCGTCTCTCATAAATGTTGATGATTTCTGGAAGCGGAGTGTCAAGATGATTGAGAGCTTCTGTTCCTGCTTCTTGGATCGCTTGAAAGAGACCCGAGTCAATATTGGTCTTCACCCTTCCCAATCCAGAGAGTATTTCAGAATGACCCACCGCAAACCCAATTCTCCATCCCGTCATATTAAAGGTTTTTGAGAGACTGTGAAATTCGACTCCTACCTCTTTGGCCCCTCCCACTTCTAAAAAACTGAGAGGTTGGTATCCATCGAAAGCGATTTCGGAATAGGCTGCATCATGGCAAACAATGATCTGGTAACGCCGGGCAAAGGCCACGACCTCTTCAAAGAAAGGTCTCTCAGCGATTGCGGAGGTGGGATTATTGGGATAGTTGATGAATAGGAGTTTTGCTTTTTTGGCTACTGTCTTGGGAATTTCGGAGAGGATCGGGAGAAAGCCATTCTCTTTACAGAGCGGTAGAAAATAAGGGGTGCCTCCAGCAAAGAGGGTCGAGACACGATAAACAGGATAGCCAGGACTGGGGACCAATACGATATCTCCTGGATTGACAAAAGCTAAGGGGATGTGGGCAATTCCTTCTTTGGAACCAATCAGGGAAAGGACCTCTGTCCCGGGGTTGAGTTTGATGCCAAACCTCCTTTCGTACCATTGAGCGACTGCCGTTCTGAATTCAATCATCCCTTCGTAAGAGGGATACCGGTGGTTCTTGGGATTTTCCGCTGCCTTTTTTAGTCGTTCAATAATCGGTTTGGGGGTAGGGAGGTCCGGATCTCCAATCCCCAGGTCAATGAGATCTATCCCCTTCTTCCTCAACTCTTCTTTTTTCTTATCGATCTCTGCAAAAAGATAAGAAGGGATTTGATCAATTCTTTTTGCCATTTCGATCCGCATCCGTCGCTCCCTTCCCGCCTGCACTTGCTGCCTGCCTGCGGGAGGCAGGGTAGGCGGGTCTTTTTTTAAATCCTTTTTTATCTTAAGGGCTTTCCATCCGAAATTCAAGATAAAAGATGCTTTGTCCAAAGACCTCTTTCATCTATGGATTCCACCCAGAAAAGGATTTTTATATTGACATCCTTAGTCCTTCCTATCATAATAATGGGACTTTTGGAAACTTTTCTTATGAAAAAGAGAATATTTCTGAAGTGGATAATCTTGATGCCGATTGCCCTTTCCCTTCTTTTTGGATGTGGTGGGAAAGGAAAGGAGGTCAAAAAAATTGAGGGAGAGCCTGAAACCCTTTATAAACAGGGATTGGCTCGATTCAATAAAAGAGACTATCCCGAGGCCCTGAAGAAGTTCGAAGAGTTGAAGTCGACTTTTCCCGATAGCCCCCCTTATACGATTTGGGCAGAACTGAAGGTCAGCGATTGCCATTTCTTGCAAAAGGAATATGTAGAGGCGATTGCGGCTTATGAGGAGTTTAAGAAGGTCCATCCCAGCCATGAAGAGATACCTTATGTTCAGTATCAAATTGGGATGTCCTATTACAATCAGATGCGCACCCTTGATCGGGATCAGGCTCCCACGAAGAAGGCCCTCTCCAGCTTTGAATATTTAATCGCTAATTATCCCCCCAGTCTCTTCACCGAGAAGGCAAAGGAAAAAATTGGTATCTGTAAAAAACGGTTGGCTGACCATGAATTCTATATTGGAAACTTCTATTACAAGCAAGGAAGATTTCAGGCTGCTGCTTCACGGTTTGAGGGGTTATTAGAGAAATTTCCAAAAGACCCTGATGAGGATAAAACTCTCTACTTCTTGGGGAAGAGTTATCTTGAACTCGATCAATGGGTGAAGGCCGAAGTAGCTTTTACAAAGATTGTCTCCGAATATCCCCAAAGCCCCTACTATAAAGAAGCCAAGGCGACTCTTGATAAAGGCCTGACGGGAGTGAAGATCTCACTTCGTAAGACCAAAACCAAGGAGTCCAAGAAGAAAGACAAGGCAGTCGAGGCAGAACCCGATAGGGTTGCCTTGGTCAAATTTGAAGAAGAAGGGAAACAGCCTATTTCCCTAAAGGAGGAGAAAAAGGTTGAGTTGAAGAAGGAAGAGGAAAGATTGGCTTCCCTTCCTGTCACGAGCGAGGCGGTTAAAGCCGTTCCTCCCAAAGAAGCAGCCAGGCAGCCTATTCCATCCAGGGCGATCGAACCCATTCAAGAGGATCGAGCCCAAGCCATTCCTCCCTCCATAGAAGCTAAGAAGGGTGAACCCCTCCCGGCTGGGGAGCCGATGAAGGAAGATCGAACTCAGATTCCTCCCTCTCCCCCTTCTGCCAAAACACCCCTTAAGGTGGAAGTAAAACCTGTTGAGGAGAAGCAGATAGCAGCATTACCGAGCACCCCGACACCTTCCAAGGAGAAAGAAAAAGTCAAGAAAGGGATTCCTCTAGAGACTAAGGAAGCTAAGCTTGTGGATAAAAGCCAACCCATAGATATCACCTCAGACAAAGTGGAGGCCTACTGGAAGGAGAATTTGATTATTTTCAAAGGGAATGTCATTGCTCGACAGAAGGATATGGTCTTCTATGCTGATTCTTTAGAAGCAGTGATCATTGAAGACGGTAAGGGAATCGAGCGGGTGACTGCTGAGGGAAATGTGAAGATTCAACAGGGTCTTCGTGTCGCCAATTGTCAGAAGGCGATTTTTTACAATCTTGAGCAAAAAGTGGTTTTGACAGGTGACCCGAAAGTTTCAGAAGGGGAGAATATCGTTTCAGGAGATGAGATCATTTTTGATATCGAAAAGAATCGGGTCGAGGTAAAGGGAGGGCCGAGTGGACGAGGGAAGGCGAAGGTTCAATCCGGAGGAGAATTTGAAAAGCTGAAATGAGAAGGCACCTCCTCTCCTTTCTGCTCCCCATTCTTTTCCTCCTGGCCTGTCAGGTTTCCGAAGAAGAAAAAATCTATCAAATTTTGAATCGAAGGCAAGAGGCCCTACAGAAAAGAGACCTCTCCCTTTACCTCTCCTGCATCTCCAAAGCTTATCAAGACAAGGAAGAAGACTTTAACCGGCTTCAAAAGCGAATTGAGGGATATTTTAAGACCTTCGATCGGATTTCCTATTCCAGTTGGGACCGATCCGTCCAAATCGATGGAGAAACCGCAACAGTTATCCAGCAATTTTATTTAGAAGTAGAAAAAGGAGAGAAGAAAAATCGCTATTCTGGTAAAGAGGCCCTCTTTTTGAAGAAAGAGGGTAAGGGATGGAAAATCACAAAGGGACTGTAAACCGCAAACCAACCATTTCAGATTTCAAATTGCAGATTGTAGATTTAAATTCTGTAATCTAACAGGGTGCCGAAAAATACCATATCACTGTCACTCCCGCGAAAGCGGGAGTCCAGAAGGGCCTGAAAAAACTGGATTCCTGCTTCCGCAGGAATGACATTCTAATGACAGGAAGGATTTTTTCAGCAGCCTGCTAAATCTAAAATCTCAAATCTTAAATCTAAAATCATCAAGACGCCCCGGTGGGGCGTTTGTTTTTTTAGGTTTGGTCCTCAAAATTGACAATTTGAAGAAAAACTAATAGAATAAGTTATTTATAATCTTTTTGGATTTAGGTATGTTTGAAAATCTTTCAACCAAATTAGATTCCATTTTTAAGAAACTGAGAGGCCATGGAAAGTTGACGGAGGAGAATATCCAAGAAGCCTTAAAGGAAGTGAGGATTGCCCTCTTGGAAGCCGATGTCAATTTCAAGGTTGTCAAGGATTTTATTCAGCAAGTCCAGGGAAGGGCGGTCGGTCAGGAAGTGATGGGTAGCCTCACACCCGCTCAACAATTGATCAAGATTGTAAAAGAAGAGATGACCTCCCTGATGGGCGGTGAGGAGCAGAAGGTTCATCTTTCGGGAAGCCCTCCCGTTCCAATTATGCTGGTAGGTCTCCACGGCTGTGGGAAAACGACCACCGCGGGGAAACTCGCGCGGTATTTTCAGGAAAAAAGGAAGCGACCTTACCTCGTTCCCGCTGATGTTTACCGACCCGCAGCGATTGAGCAATTGCAGAAGTTAGGAGAAGAATTAAAAGTTGATTTTTATCGTCCCGATGCATCCCAAACGCCACTGGATATTTGTTTGAAGGCAAGAGATGTTGCTCTGAAGGGAGGATATGATTTGATGCTCATCGATACCGCCGGGAGGCTTCATATCGATGAAGCACTCATGCTGGAACTCCGGGAGATCAAAAACCAGATCAAGCCCAAAGAGGTGCTCTTGGTAGCCGATGCCATGACTGGGCAGGATGCGGTCAATATTGGAAAAAATTTCAATGACCGTCTGGGCATTGATGGAATCATTCTGACCAAAATGGATGGGGATGCACGGGGAGGAGCTGCTCTTTCAATTAAATCCGTGATACAAAAACCCATTAAATTTATCGGAGTGGGAGAAAAGTTGGATGCCTTGGAGGCTTTTCATCCCGATCGAATGGCTTCAAGAATTCTGGGGATGGGAGATGTCCTCACCCTGATCGAGAAGGCAGAAGCTGCCTTCGATGAGGAAAAGGCAAAAGAGTTAGAGAAGAAGATCCGAAAAGATTCCTTTACATTGGAGGATTTTCGGGACCAGATCCAACAGGTTCGAAAGATGGGGTCATTGGAATCCATCTTGGGAATGATTCCAGGACTTCCAAAAAAGATGAAAGGGGTAGGAGGCTTCGATTTCGATGAGAAGGAATTGGTGAGGGTGGAAGCCATCATTAATTCCATGACGCCTAAGGAACGGGCCAATTATCAGGTCATCAATGGAAGTCGGAGATTAAGGATCGCTCGAGGAAGCGGAACGAACGTTCAGGATGTCAACCGACTTCTTAAACAATATGCCCAAGCTCGAAAGATGATGAAGCAATTTACCAAAATGGGGGAGAAAGGACTCGGAAGAGGGAGAGCGCCTTTCTTTTCGTAAATGTTTCATGATTCTTATTTTGGAAATTTTAGAATAGAAAATTACAGGGTTTTGGGTTCCGGACACGAGACACGGACACGGATCACGTTATTTTAGGTGGAGTTAAATGAAAAGGAGGTGGTAGAAAACAATATGGCTGTATCGATGAGATTGATGAGATTTGGTGGGAAGAAGAGCCCATATTACCGAATTGTAGTTTCGGATCGTCGTTCTTCCAGGGATGGTAAATTTATTGACCAGGTGGGGACCTATGATCCTAAGAAAAATCCAGTGGAGGTTCGGTTCAAGGAAGAGAAGGCGATTCAGTGGCTGAGAAAGGGAGCTCAGCCTACCCCGACTGTTCGTCAACTTTTAATACGATCTGGAATTTCAAAGAAGTTGTCGGAAGGGAAGACTGAATAAGCCGCCTTTTCTCAAACCCTTGCTGATCATGAATCTCCTCCAGGACTGATGCGAAAAGTGGAGGTGGGGTTATGAACGCAAAAGAACTCGTTGAGTATATTGCCAAGGCATTGGTCGATCATCCAGATCAAGTCAAGGTCTCTGAAATCGAAGGTGAAAGAACTTCTGTTATCGAACTCTCTGTAGCCAAGGAAGATTTGGGGAAGGTGATCGGGAAACAGGGCAGAACGGCCAGGTCCATCCGGGTCATCTTGGGGGCTGTCTCGGCGAATTTGGGGAAACGTTCTGTTTTAGAGATCATCGAATAACGGTCTATGGTGAAAAATCTTTTCCCCATCGGCAGGGTGGTCAAACCCCACGGGGTCAAGGGGAAAGTGAAGGTGAAGTATTTTGGAGAAGACCTCTACCGTTTTTCTCTCTATCGTGAAGTCTTCATTGAGGGCGAAAAGGGCAGACCTGAGCCCTACGAAATTATGGAGGCAATTCCCCAACCACCCCGTCTCATCCTCCGATTAAAAGGGATTGAAAAGATTGAAGAGACGGAACCTCTGATAGGGAAGGAGATTCTCATCGAGAAGGAAGCACTTCCTGGATTAGAAGAGGGAGAATATTATTGGGTGGACATCTTGGGAATGAAGGTTGAGACCCGGGAAGGCAAAAGGATCGGAAAGGTGAAGGGGATCTTTCCTACGGGAGCCAATGACGTCTACGTGGTTGAAGGAAAAAGGGGAGAGATCTTTCTGCCAGCGACAGAGGAGGTGATCCAGAGTATAGACCTTAAAAGAGGGGTGATGAAGGTTGTCCGAATGAAGGGCTTGTGGGAGGATGAAGATGAGGTTTGACATTCTTACCCTCTTTCCTAATATGTTTTCCTCCCCTCTGCGGGAAAGTATTTTAGGCAAAGCCATCGAGAAAGGGCTCATCCAAATCCAAACCATTAATATCCGAGATTTTACCTTGGATAAACATCAGGTCGTGGATGATACTCCTTATGGAGGAGGCCAGGGCATGGTGATGAAAGTGGAGCCCATTGCTCGGGCCATTGAGTCGGTCAAGTCTCAAAACCCATCTGCCTGGACAGTCTATCTGACTCCTCAGGGAAAACCCTTCAACCAGGATTTGACTCGCAGGCTTTCCACTCAATCTCATCTCATCCTTCTTTGTGGCCGATATGAAGGGGTGGATGAAAGAGTGAGAGAGCTCTTTATAGACGAAGAGATTTCGATTGGGGACTACGTCCTGACAGGAGGGGAATTGGCAGCGATGGTCCTCATCGACGCTGTCTCAAGGTTTATTCCCGGAGTTTTGGGATCTGATCGCTCAGCCGAGGAGGATTCCTTTTTCAACTCTCTTTTAGAACATCCTCAGTACACCCGGCCTTTTGATTTCAGAGGGAGTTGTGTCCCAGAAATCCTTCTTTCAGGAAATCATTCAGCGATTTCTCTCTGGAGAAGAAAGGAGGCGCTCAGGCGAACATCGTTGAGACGACCAGATCTTTTAGCCAAAGCCAATCTCACTGAGGAGGATAAAAGACTCCTGGAGGAGATCCTCGATCAGAATAGGAGGGAGAAGGCTGGGAATGGGGTCTAATCTTTACTTAGGATTGGTCCACCATCCTATTTATGATAAGAGGAAAGAGGTGGTGGCCACAGCCATCACCAACTTTGATATTCACGATATTGCTCGTTGTGCCAAGACATTTGGAGTTGAAGGCTTCTTCATTATTACCCCATTGGAAAGCCAGATTCAGTTAACGGAGAGGATTATCCGCCATTGGGTGGAGGGGATTGGGTCGGTTTACAATCCAACAAGAAAAGAATCTCTTTCTCTGGTCCGGGTTTCACGGACCATTGACGAAGCAGATCGAGAGATCTCCGATCTCTGGCAGAAAAAGGTGAAGAGAGTGGCCACCGGGGCCTCCCCCCATCCAAAGAGTATTGATTTTGGATTCTTAAAAAAGTTATTGAAAGATGAAAGCTCACCCTTCTTCATTCTGTTTGGAACAGGATGGGGTTTGACTCAGGAGGTGAAAGACGGTTCCGATTATGTCCTGGCGCCGATCCAAGGGAAAGGATATAATCACCTTTCGGTTCGCTCAGCAGTGGCCATCATCTTAGATCGGTTATTAGGGGGCCGTTCGTGATTGCGGAATTCCCCTCACCCCGCCCTCTCCCCAGAGGGGAGAGGGAAGGGTGAGGGGGGCATTCCGAAATTGAGTATAGGGAAGGAGAGTCAAGATGAATCTGATGGAATTGGTTGAGAGAGAACAATTGAGGACAGATCTCCCGGATTTCAGGGCGGGAGATACAATAAGGGTCCATGTGAAGATCGTGGAGGGAGAGAAGGAAAGGATACAACCCTTCGAAGGAGTGGTCATTCGTAAGAAAAAGGGAGGAATTCGATCTACCTTCACAGTGAGGAAGATCTCTTATGGGATCGGCGTTGAGAGGGTTTTCCCCCTCCATTCACCCCGGCTCGATCGGATCGATGTGATCAGTCGAGGAAAGGTGAGACGGGCTAAGCTCTTCTACCTTCGAAGCCTGAAGGGCAAGGCAGCTCGTATTCGAGGCGAAAAGAAACAGGTCGCCCGAAACACAGTAAGCAGTGAGGCAGCAAGCAGAAAGCAGCCTAATAATTAATTTTTTGTTTTGTTCTGCCTTCTGCTTACTGCATTCTGCCAACTTTCACAGATATTTTTCCTATGCTTTTCCCATCCCTTCCAACACAACCCATGGATTATTTCGAAAAGATGTATTATCGCCGGGGTTACCATCGGATTGCCGGCGTGGATGAGGCGGGAAGGGGCCCCTTAGCCGGGGTGGTCGTTGCCGCAGCGGTTATTCTACCCAGAGACGGTATTGGAGAGAAGCTTTTTGATTCAAAAAAAATTTCATCGAAAAAGCGGGAGCATCTTTACGAAACGATCCTTGCAGAAGCCCAAGGAGTAGGAATTGGAATTATTGGACAGGAGGAGATCGATCGCGTCAATATTCTGCAGGCTACGCTAAAAGCCATGGCTTCGGCAATTGAGAACCTTCCCACACCTCCAGATTTTATCCTTATCGATGGTCTTCAGGGTATTACACTCCCCATTCCTCAGAAACCTATCCGAAAAGGCGACCAGCTCTGTAACTCCATTGCAGCAGCTTCTATTGTAGCCAAGGTGACCCGAGACCGAATGATGCTGGAATGCCACCAGAAGTACCCTCAGTATAATTTTGCAAGACACAAAGGGTATGGAACAAAAGAACATCGGAAGGCAATTGAAAAATTCGGCATCTGTGAACTCCACCGCAAGACTTTTCGAGGGGTGAAGGAGTATCTTTGAGCGCAAAGAGCAAAGGGCATAGCGCATAGCGTAAAAAGATAAACCTTATTTTCTGGGAGATTTGACACGGACACGGAAGACTGATGGAAAAGAAGGAACTTGGCAAAAAGGGCGAGGAAAAGGCTCTTCGATTTTTGAAGAAGAGAGGATACCGTATTATTGAAAAAAATTATGTCTGCAAAATGGGTGAGATGGATATCATTGCTAAAGAGAAGGATACCCTGGTCTTCATCGAAGTGAAGACCAGGACTTCCATGATGTTTGGCCCTCCTCAGTTAGCCGTCAACTCCTCAAAGCAAAGACAACTTTCTAA
>JBEKWN010000078.1:0-17503 GCA_049513055.1 Thermodesulfobacteriota bacterium | reverse complement strand
TGTAGAAAAAGATTAACGTAGAAAAGGATTACTGGAATGAATGAGAAGTTCAGGATGCTGGATTTATTTTCTGGTGTAGTCTCACCGGTAATTATCGGCTTCCAGGGGTATCCTGGAGTGCATAGTAGTAGGTGTTATCCACAACCGACTTCTTATAAAACTTCTTCCTAAAAAAGTTGCCGTGAGATCCCTCATGGGTAGTGCGATATTAATAGAAAAAATCTGATATATTTAATATGGTTAACAATTCAAAGATCCAGATTAAGGAGGGAAGATGAGCAATTTCTTTTTTGGTCTGATCATCTTTGCAATGATTATTGTAGTGATTATCTTTATATGGGTCATGTTAGAATTAAGAAAGGCAATCAGGGCATTAAGAGAACTTGTGAACACAACCGAGAATTCTTTAAAGCCAACGGTTGCTGAACTCCAAGAAACCCTAAAGAGCGTTAGGAATGTGGCGAATAATGCCACAGTGGTGAGCGGGGATATAAAAGTTCTTTCAGGGGCCCTGAGAGATGTTGGGGAAAACGTGAAGGGTATGAGCGGAGACATAAAACATCTGATGGACTTTGTGGATGGAATTACTTCATCTGCGGTTGTTGAAGCCTCTGGTCTCAAAGCGGGGGTTAAGGCCGGGGTGTGGTATTTCCTAAAGAATCTTTTTAAGTAGGGTGGCGATAAGATGAATTCATTTTTTGCCATAGAGCAAAAGGGAAGGAGGTAACTTATGGGAAATGAAGAAAGTGGTTGTAGCACAGGTTCTATTATTCTTGCATTTTTCATCGGAGGGTTAGTTGGTGCCGGTGTTGCCCTGCTATTAGCTCCTCAGCCTGGGGAGGAAACCAGACAGAAGATTAAAGAACTGGCAGAAGAAGCTAAGGAAAAGGCGACCAAATATGCTGAGGAGGTAAAAAGCAAGGTGACCTCTACCGTGGAAAAGGGTAAAGAACTTGTCGAAGAAAAAAATCCTTAATCACAACGGCTGTGGAAGCTGGCAAGGAGGCATACGCAAAAGAGAAAGGAAAACTGGGGAAGGGTTAATAGGCCTTTGGCCAATTCGGGCAAGTTTTTCCGTCACTTAAAGAAATTTTAAAAGAGATATTTTAAGAAAGTAGGCGGGTAGACTGAAAACACCTTCCAAAGTCTACCTGCCTTTATATCAATCGACATTAAGCTAAGCTTATTTTTCATGGAAAATAATTCGCCCGACAAAACCTAACCCTTCGTGAGGAGGGGGGCGGAAAGCGGCGGGTCTCTCAAGGAGATGGCCGAGTTGCCGAAGGATGAATCTTCGGTGAGTTCGGCTTTTTTGTTTAAAATGGAACGACATTCCTTACATGATTGGGATTATTCTTAATTACAAAATTTATGTATCCTCTAAAAATTGACCAGAAGCGCCTTGAATCTATTAGTTCTCGTTTGTTGGAGAAAGGGATTAACCTCTCCCTCGAAGATGTGTATGAGGTAGCCGATCTAATCAAGGATGAAATTCTTTACTGGTATGTAAACCGATTGATAACTCAGGCCGAAAGGATCCTCGACATAGACCTCGGCTTTACATAAAGAAAAAGAAATATTGAAGACCATACTGCCAATGAAAATGGGAAAGAGATGAAGAACCTATGCTGGTAAAAACCTGAGAAGGTTGAAAGGGGGCTGGAAAGTGGAGATTAAGGGCATGGATGGAAACCTCTTGAAGGAAATTAAGTTTAAGGTGGAGTAATGATCGGCGAAGAACTTAGATTCACACTTATAGATAATTATCGCGTAAATAAGGAGGTGATTTATGAAAACAGCAGCGAAGAAAACATCACAAGTCGATAGAAAAGAGAGGGACATAGAGTTCAGTTATCTGGCGCCTCACGCGCAAAGCGTCTTTTTAGCTGGAAGTTTTAACCAATGGAATCCGAGCTCGCATCCACTGAAAAGGGATGAACGTGGGACATGGAAAATAACCCTCCCCTTGATGCCTGGGAGATATGAATATCGCTTTGTGACAGACGGGAAGTGGGAGAATGATCCTTTCTGTGAAGGTTGCTTCATGAACGAGTTCGGGACCATGAATTGCGTGATGATCGTCAAGTAAATCAATTGACTTCGTGCGAATGACAAAGGAGGTGGTGAGTATAAGCTGGATAGAAAGCACCTGCTGATAACAAGGGCGAAGAGATGGCCAATAGGAAATTTCAAAATGATCTCAAAAAAGAAAAATGAGGATAGGACTAATAAAGAAGATGATGATTTTTGGAGCGGTAGTGGCTATTTTGATGGATTTAGGCAGGTTAATTCCAGCCTATGCGGCTGATCCCGTCACAGTTACCGGCCGGACGATGTTCCGTTCCGCTTAAGCAGGAGGGTGCCCCAGCCAGAATAGAAGTGAACCTCCCGGCAGGAGAGATGCGAGGTATCAGAGGTGAAAATTTCTGTTATCACAAGCATCGCAGATTCATCCCGAAGCAAGATTCGAAGAATTCGATTGACTAAGATTAGGAGGAAAATATGTCAGAAATAGCTGACACAGTGACAACGAATAAGGGCATGGGAGCCATTCCCAATGCAAAGGGTGTGACCTTTCGAGTATGGGCACCCCATGCCGAAAAAGTTTACCTGATCGGAACCTTCAACGGCTGGAGTGAAACCTCAACACCTCTCTTCAATGAGAAAAACGGATACAGGTCTACTGACGTGCCAGAGGCAAAAGTGGGAGATGAATACCGATATGTGATTCACGCCCCTACGGATTGGAATCTCCCCCCTCTCTCTCGCATTGATCCTTATGCCAGAAAGGTGACCAACGCAGTGGGCAACGGAATCATCTATGATCTTGATGCATTCGATTGGGGTGATGATAGTGCCATTGAAAAATTGCCTTACCTTAAAGAACTGGGTATCAATGCCATTGAAGTGATGCCGATCATGGAGTTTGCAGGCGACTTTTCGTGGGGCTACAATCCGTCACATCCCTTTGCCATTGCAAGCATTTATGGTGGGCCGGATGCCTTCAAGCGATTTGTTAAAGCAGCCCACGAGCATGGAATCGCTGTGATTTCAGATGTAGTGTACAACCATTTTGGCCCCTCCGATCTGGATTTATGGCGGTTTGACGGTTGGAGTGAGAATGATAAAGGGGGAATCTATTTTTACAATGATCGCAGGTCGAGCACACCCTGGGGAGAAACGCGCCCCGATTATGGCCGGGGTGAAGTGCGCCACTATCTGTGCGATAACGCTCTGATGTGGTTTGAGGAATACCATGTCGACGGTCTGCGTTGGGACGCCATAACCTATATCAAGAATATTGTGGGTAGCGATTCGAGTCCGGCGAATGAAATCCCTGATGGCTGGAGTTTGATGCAGTGGATCAATCATGAAATCCACCAACGGTTTCCCGGCAAGATCGGCATCGCTGAGGATATGAAGGTTAACGCCTGGGTCACTCAAAGTACCGGAGCGGGCGGAGCAGGCTTCAATGCTCAGTGGGATAGCGAATTTATCAATCCGGTTCGGCAATCCATCATCGCTCGTGATGACGGATTACGTGACGTAGATGCAGTCTGCAGAGCTATCGGATATCAATACGATAAAGATGTCTTTCGTCGGGTTATTTTTACTGAATCACACGATGAGATTGCCAATGGTCGAGCCCGCGTGCCTGAGGAGATCTGGCCAGGAAGAGTGGATAGCTGGTTTTCGAAGAAACGCTCCACATTGGGTTCCGCCCTTGTTCTTACTTCACCAGGTGTCCCGATGTTATTTCAGGGTCAAGAGTTGCTGGAAGATCGCTGGTTCCAGGATAAAGTCCCGATCGATTGGACTCGAATCGAGGATGAAGGCGGTATCCTCAAGATGTATCGGGATCTGATTGCCCTGCGTCGCAATCTATCGGGCATGACGAGAGGGTTGTGCGGACAAAACTTCCAAATCTATCATGTTGACCATGAGGCCAAGCTTATCGCGTTCCATCGATGGGATATATCAGGACCACATGATAGCGTCGTTGTGGTGGTCAATATGACGAATCAAAATCGCGATGGTTATGTCATCGGTTTTCCGCGAGCCGGATTGTGGAAAACGCGCTTTAACAGTGACTCCTACAACTATGGCCCAAATTTTGCTAATCATCCCACCCCTGACGTCGAAGTTCATGAGAAAGGAAACGATGGACTGCCCTGCTCCGGCGAAATCGGCATCGGCCCATACACGGTGGTAATTTTCTCGCAGGATGAATAGGATCCGATTTTGTGAGTTGAGCAAGGTAAGATTTTTTATATTTTACCCTCCTTCGCAAAAAGCCACGGGCTTTAAGACCGCGGATGAATGCAAGAGGGATAACCCCTCGAAGCTCGTTAGGAGCCTAGTGGGTTATGCTTCGGAGGGTTCCACCCTTCGAAGCATGTGGTGGGACCATGGGCTTTAGCCCGTGGGGTTCCACACTATATGTCTTGCAATTTTCTATTTAAAACAAGAAAATTCAGGAGGCCCCAATGGATAACAATGTGAAACGCACGGCCAAGGCGCCCGCAGTGTTGATCCTGGCCAGCTTTATCATCGTGGTGGCGGGGATGAAGGCGGCCAGTTCCATCCTGGTCCCCTTTTTTCTGGCGGTCTTCATTGCCGTCATTTGCGCTCCACCATTGTTCTGGCTGCAACGCAAGGGCGTGCCGAAGGTCCTTGCACTTGTTCTCATTCTGGTGGCCATCCTGGTTGTAGGATTGCTCTTTGGAGCATTGATAGGTCCTTCGCTGAATCATTTCTTGAGCTCCCTTCCCGACTATCAAGAGCGATTATCGACCCATATTGCTACTTTAATAAGCTGGCTGCGTGAAAAGGGCGTTAACATTCCAGTAGAAGAGGTATCCGGTGCTTTACATCCAGGGTGGGTGATGAGCCTGGCAGGGGGTATATTCTCAGCCCTGAGCAGCGTCCTCACCAATGCGTTTCTGATCCTGCTTACAGTCGTGTTCATGCTTCTGGAGGTAGCGGATTTGCCAAAGAAATTGCGGGTCGTGTTAAAAAATCCGGAGAGATCGCTTTCTACCATTGAGAAATTCAGCCAGAGCGCCAAGCGCTATTTGGTCATTAAAACCCTGATCAGCGCTGCCGTTGGCCTTGTGATCTGGCTTTGGCTCTTAATCCTCGGGGTCGATTATCCGGTGCTCTGGGGGACGCTCTCGTTTCTGCTGAACTATGTGCCCAATATTGGCTCAATCATTGCTGCCCTGCCTGTTGCCCTTCTCGCTCTCGTCCAGTTAGGGGTGGGGTCTGCCCTTCTAACAGTCCTTGGCTTTGTTGTCGTTCATATTGTTCTGGGTAATATCGTAGAACCGAAACTTACGGGCAAAGGCCTGAGTTTATCGACGCTGGTGGTCTTCCTTTCATTGGTCTTCTGGGGATGGGTTCTGGGACCGATTGGTATGATCCTCTCGGTGCCCATGACCAGCCTTGTCAAGATCGCGCTGGAAAGTTATGAAGAAACACGGGGGCTCGCCATCATGCTGGGATCCGATACCGAGATTGAGTGGATCGAAGGGTTGGAGACGGCGGATGCGATAAGGCGCGAAAAAAAGAAGGATCTATGAACATCAAACCGCTGGGCGTTCCATTCTTTAAGAGTGAATCAGAGATTGTCTCTTGGGAGGCCTCAACGCAATGAAACGGACTCATTCGATGAGATTCAAACGGCTCAAAAAGATTCTCAAGAACTTCGGTCTCCTCTGGCAGGCTCTAAGAAAATTCAATGATGACAATGGCTTTTTCTTATCTTCGGGGATTGCCTTCAATATCCTCATCAACCTGATTCCTTTTATCATGCTGCTATTGGCATTGGTTGGAGCTTATCTCTACAACGACCAAGAAGTGCTCAATCATATTCGCGCCTATTTCAGAGATGTGGCTCCGGCATTGGATCCAAAGATAATGGGAAACCTTATGGATCTCATCCAGAACCATCGGATTGTGGGAATCTTGGGATTTGTAGGTTTGCTCTGGTTCTCCACATGGGTCTTCGGCTCCCTGCGGATCGCTCTCAATATCGTGTTCCGGGTGGAGAAAAGCCAGGGAATGCTACGAGGAATAGGTGTTGATCTTTTGATGATTCTCCTGGTAGGAATCCTCCTCCTTGTGAGCATGATTCTGAGCTCCGCTGTCACCTTCCTGCAGAATTACCAGGGACAGATTCCCGTGGCGATAGGACCGACGATTCAATGGATCCTAAAATACCTGCTCCCTTTTTCCCTCACCTATTGCATGTTTTTTTTGATTTACAAAATCATACCTAATAAGGGAGTCCACTTCAAATCCGCTCTTCAGGCGGCTCTTTTTACTGGCCTGCTCTGGGAACTGGCCAAACATCTTTTCGGCTGGTATGTCGTCCATCTCGCCGAGTACTCTTTTTTTTATGGCTCATTAAGTACCCTGGTCATTTTCGTTTTGTGGGTGTATTATTCTTCGACGATTCTCGTTGTGGGAGGGGAGTTTGCTTATTTCTTGGAAGAAGATCGACAGAGATCAATGACCTGACAAGGTCAAAAAGGGAGGGGCCCTATGAATTTATCGAAACGATTGGAAGAAGCCCGACAGGCTTTCCTAAAGAAAAAAAACGTCAAAGCCTCCCTCCGGATCCAAGATCCAAATCAAATAGCGCTTGCCATGGAGAAGCACGGCTCCCTACCCACGCTGTTCATCATCGCCATTCTCCTTTCGGCCCTCTCGTTGTTCAGCCTGGGCGCGGCCAAGGTGTTCATCACACAACGGAGCCCTGTCCACAGCGGGCTGGAGATGCTCATTGTGGGCGGCCTGGCTGCCGGGGTAGCTTACTTCGTCGGCGTCCTACTCAAACCCCTCGGCGGCTAAGGCCGTCAGTCTTGACGCCGAGCATGAGTCAAAGATCTGGGGGCTGAACCTTCAAAATTCGATTGACAAGGATTTCAATATTGAGTGGCCAAAAGATTAAAGAAATTGGGAGATATTTTGGGATAAAGGGACCCGCAGTGAGTGAAGTGATAAAGGGGATAGAGGGAAGGTTGTAGGAAGAGATCAAACTAATAAGGGAGATCGAGTACCATAGGCAAAAATGGTAACCGAATTTTAAAGGTATGACCCCGGTGTGGGTACTATCATCTTAAAAGGAAAGGGGTGAGGTGATGCGTAAAATAACACCATCAGAGAAAGGAAACGTGCTGATCGGAATTATTGTAATCATCGCGTTAATTGTTGTAGCCGTGATCGCCGCGACCACATTTTTCGCCCTCAAAACGATCAATGAGTTATTAACCGAAAATAAGAAGTTGAAGGAATCATTGGCAAGACTCACGCAGGAAGACCAAATTGGCTATGCCAAAGTCATGAAACAAGAGACGAAAGAGGGGAAACTCTACACGACCTTGAAATTTGTCGAAACGTCACGAGATGACAAAGCGAACAAAATCTTGGAAAAAGAATTTACGATTGAGGGAGAGACTGTGCATTTTGACGCCCTCATTGTCAAATTTGGCAATCAATTGGTGATAGACGGAAAGGAACGATCGCTCTATTTATGGAGACGGGTCTATGGGGAAAATATGTCTCCAAGTGCAGGGTATCCGATTGAGGAAGCCGGTCAAGAACCCGTCAGATATAAAGGATTATTAGAAGAATTACGGGCCAAAGATCAAAAGACCTTTTGGGCGGCAGTCTGGGAATTAGCCAATGATCCACAAAAGCTCAGTAAGCTGGGTGTGCAAGCGATTTATGGAAATGTCGTGTATTCCCAATTAAAACCCGGATTAATCTATGTGTTTAAAATCAGTAATACCGGCCAGGTGTATCCAGAAACCGTTCCAGAAATTTAGGGAGTATCAAGAAATTCCATGCGCAAAACACTAAAAATGGACATGACACATCAAGTTGCTCAAGCGGACGCCCACCCGCCGGGCGATTTCGGTGGTATAGTCAACCTCGTGCTGGGCGGGTGTGCGCCGCTTAGCTGGGTCGTTGGCCGTGCTAAGATATAGCCAAGGAGTGCGGTATGAATGGATTAGACCTTAAACGTTTAGAAGAAGCAGTAAAACTGCTTGAGAATCCCGGGTGGATCGCAAAAATTACCAAGATGATTGGAATGCCGATTGATTGGGCAATTAAAAAACTTCCTAAGGGCGCAAGTTCAATGATAACAAAAGCAACAGAAAAAGCTATAACAAAGGCTCTCGTAGTAGCAGTATCGACCATGGATCGGAAATATCGGGGTAAACCGTTTAAGTGGTCACATAGGTTTGCAGTGGTTACCTCTGGCGGTGCAGGAGGCTTTTTCGGCTTGCCCGGTTTAGCTATTGAATTACCCATATCAACAGTAATCATGCTAAGATCAATAGCAGATACCGCAAGAAGTGAAGGCGAAAATATTGGAAATATAGACGCCCAACTTGCATGTGTCCAAGTATTTGCATTAGGGGGTTCTAAAAGAATTGATGATGCATCAGAAACAGGCTATTACGCTGCACGCATAGCACTTACTCGTACGCTCACAGAAGCAGGCGAGTTCATTGCCGAGAAAGGGTTCGTAGAAGAGGGTGCACCCGTCATCGTGCGTTTGATTGCCAGAATTGCTTCTAGATTTGGCGTGGTTATTTCTGAGAAAGCGGCGGCAGGAGCAGTTCCTATCGTCGGGGCGGCTGGTGGCGCGACAATCAACTTACTTTTTATAAATCATTTTCAATCAATGGCACGTGGCCATTTTATAGTTAGAAGCCTTGAGCGTCACTGGGGCGAAGAAGTCGTAAAAAAGGAATATGAAAGAATTGCAAAAGAAAAATAAAAAGAGCGCGCATCACCTTCTTCAGTGGCCTCTTCTCTTGGGCAAAAGAAGAATCGTGCCCGAATGGAAACTAAGAGCTTATCCGCAAATAGCTTTCCCCCCCTTCGTAAAGGGGGCGAGGGGGGATTTAATACGTCATCCTTGGGGAAAACCCCCTAAGTCCCCCTTTGCGAAGGGGGACTTTACAAGCTGGAATTATTTACGGATAAGTTCTAAAGGGATGTGAGAGGGACTAAATTTGGAGAGCTGGCCTTTAATGAGAGGGGGGACCCAATACCGATCTCCCGTTAAACCTCCCAGAGAAATCGGATGAAGGCCATGAGATCTTGTTCGATTTTTACCTCCTGAAGGTGCAGGTCTTGTTTCGTCATGCCCTCGGTTTCCGTCAGATCACTCCCAGCTGTCTTCCCACCTTCTCGAAGGCAGCCAAGACCTTATCCAACTGTTCCTCCGTGTGGGTCGCCATGTAACTTGTCCTGAGGAGCTCTCGTCCTGGGGGGACTGCAGGGCTAATGACCGGATTGACAAAGACACCATTTTCGAAGAGGAGCTTGCACATCTGGTAAGTTTTCATGGTGTCTTTAATAAGGATGGGAATGATCGGAGTTTCGCTCGTTCCTGTATCATACCCGAGCGTTTTATATCCTCTCAGCATCTTGTGCGTATTTCTCCAAAGCCGGGCTCTTAATTCGGGCTGTTCTTCGACGATGTCCAAAGCGGCGATCACCGATGCCACCAGGGAGGGTGGGAGACTGGCGCTGAAGATCATCGAGCGACCCAGGTGCTTGATCCAATTGATCACCTCTGACGGACCTGCGATGAAGCCGCCGATCGCGGCAAGGGATTTGCTGTAGGTTCCCATAATAAGATCTACTTCGTTTTCAAGGCCAAAATGCTCCGCAGTTCCCCGTCCTCCATTTCCAAGAACGCCGACCCCATGGGCGTCGTCTACCATGACCCTCGCCCCATAGGCCTTGGATAGCCTCACAATATCAGGGAGATCAGCAATATCCCCTTCCATACTGAAGATACCATCCACGATGATCAATTTATCTTTGTCTTTCGTCCCTTCGAGGACCCGTTCCAGATCCTTCATATCATTATGACGGTATTTTTTCACTTGGCCAAAAGAAAGGCGACAGCCATCAATGATGCTTGCATGATCGTACCTATCGATAATAGCGACATCGTTCCGGCCCACAAGAGCAGGGATCGCTCCCAAATTGGTCTGGTAGCCGGTTGCAAAGACGAGAGCCGCTTCCTTCCGAAAGAACCTGGCCAGCTTCTTTTCGAGTTCTTCGTGGATCTCGAGATTCCCATTTAGAAATCGTGAACCCGCACAGCCGCTACCGTATTTTTCAATGGCCTTGAGCGCTGCTTCCTTCACCCGGGGGTGGTTGGTGAGTCCAAGATAATTATTGGAACCGATCATGACCACTCTCTTCCCGTTGACCACCACTTCAGAATCCTGCGGGGATTCGAGCTTCCGAAAAAAGAAATAGTAGCCACTTTCCTTCAATCCAGATTCATATTCCGTAGCTTTTGCGCACTTTTCAAAAATATCCATGGAGCACCTCGTCTTCGGTTAGAACCTGTCTTCTTTCCTATACCCGTCAACGGTCAATTTAACAAAAACCATCATTCTTGTCCAAACTAAGTTTTGAAAAAGAATAGGCCCTCGAATCATATTGTGATGGAGTCATTTCCGCCAAGAAATTCCATCACCTAAATCACCTGTCTTACTGAAACAGACTATCTGGAACGTTGATATTAATCCGGAGGTTCCGGAAGATGATTCTCCCCTCCTGCACGCCAATAGGCGTGGACTTGCCCACCTCTACAGGAAGCCACAGTTCCTTACTGATCAGGGACTGGTATGTTGTTTCTACCCCCTCCCGAAAATGGTCATTCGCCAGGACCTGAATCTGAATGGTATCCTTGTCCTCTGAAATCGATACCGGCCCCCGGCACTGATCTGTCAGGCTGTGCCGGATATTCTTGATCAGGAGCCCCAGATCCGTCTGGTCTATTCGCTGCCCTGATGGGGTTTCCAGGAGAGGATCATCCAACATCAGATGAAACGTGAAAACCGGCAACAAACCCGGCAGTCGCATGAGAACCTTCCCATTCCGGTCAGGATACACCAAGATTATACCTGGACGGGGTGATACAAAGTCGAAGCGGATCCACTTTAGCTTCTTAAAGGTGTATAAGGACTTCTCCGTTTTAAAGGAGCCGTCTTTTTTGTAGATTTTTACTTCCACTTCAGTCTGGTAATCCTTGACCTCATTGTAGGCGGCTTCCATCTTTTTCAAGACGGTCTCGACATCATACCCGCCATAAACAACTGCACTGAATATCATCAAGCATGCAACGAGTACAGTCAGGGATGCGAAAAAGGATCTTGAGAGACATTTGGATATGGAATTTAGAGTAATGATCTCCATACCGGCCATGATTGTTCCCTTTGAGAGGTTATCACCGAAACACAAAAATAATACCACCTATCGGGGTCTTGAAGCAACAGATGAGCAACTCTATCAAATGCTTTCGGAGAATGGAATAGAAGCCTTATACGATGATCGGGAGGAAACTCATTGGGATTCCATTAAAATTGACATTAGGTGAGAAGAATTTAAAAAAAGGGTTGGTGGAGATCAAAAAGAGGAGAACAGGTGAGATTTTTCTGGTGAAGAGGGAGGAAGTGATATCTAAGATTCAGGAGATGATCACCGAGTAATGACAACCGATAACCCAAAAGACCGTGTAGCCAAAGAAACGATGAAAGGTTTTATGGAGCAAATATCCCCTCCTGTTTAGAAATGCCAATGAATAAAGGAGCTCCATACAATACAGACAGCCTTGAACCTCTCTCTTTAATGTGATATCGATATACTGAATGGGTTCGGGGATATACTGAAAAAGAAAATTTATCATCCCCAGAGGGAATAAAGTGGCACGGGTGGCAAAAAATAAGTACGTTCAGATCGATAGGCGCACATTGGGACCCTGCAATACTAATTGCTACACGAATTGTTACATCATCACCTGTCCCTTGACCGGAGATAGTGTGTTGGTGGACGCTCCCGCAGAAGCAGCTGAAATTCTAAAACAGTTGAAAGGGACTCATCCCAGATACATACTAATAACTCATAGCCATATGGATCATGTCGGCGCACTGTCCGAGCTAAAGTCCAAGCTAAGGATTCCCATTGGCGCCCATCGTCTGGACGCCAATGGTCTCCCTCTACGACCAGAAATTCTCCTGGATGACGGTGAAAAGGTATCCTTTGGAAATATAAGTCTAACAGCCCTTCATACGCCTGGTCACACACCCGGCAGTGTGTGCTTTGTAATAGGAAAATATCTTATTTCGGGAGATACTATCTTCCCTGGAGGCCCGGGTAAGACAGAGTCGCCGGCTGATTCGAAGCAAATAATCGAATCCATAACCAGAAAGATCTTTGTCTTGCCTGATGATACAGAGATATACCCTGGTCACGGTGATCCCACCCTATTGAGCAAAGAAAAGACAGAATTTGCCATCTTTTCCTCCCGTTCCCATGACCCTAATCTGTTCGGGGACGTACTTTGGCTTTCATCCTAACCATTTTTTGGATGGACTACCGTAATATCTCTACTGCTTTTTTACAGGTGATAACTAATGCTTTCCTATTGAGTTGGAAGCCCCTGCAAAGGGTTGTGGATTCTTCAGGCCTTTGAAATAGCGTTTACGGGTAGATAGATTGACCCCAGCGTACACTTGGCAACCGAGCAGAGTCCGTTTCCATGGACTCATGCCAAGAAATCGTTTCATCATTGCCCCGAAAGAATAGGCTTGTCTGTTCAAGCGGGTGAAGCCACTAATGAGCTCGTCAGCAGTCATGCCCTTGGGTTGAAAAAGGAGTGTATCCGGAGGATATCCACGGAGCCACCAGTCACGCACAAACAACCTGCCTTCGCTTAAGAGACGCTTATATAACCGTGTTCCCGGATAAGGAGTGAGGATCCTCAGCTGAACAACATCCATACGACATCTCATGATAAACTCAAGGGTCTGCTCGAACACATCCTTGTTTTCGTAATCAAATCCAAAAACAAAGGAGCCCAGTATACCGAAACCTTCGCCATGGAATCGACGCATGGCCTCATAAAAATCGATCCTCAGGTTCTTTATTTTCTTCACCTCATTCTGTGTTCCTTTCTGTACCGATTCGAACCCGATCAAAAGCCCCAGGCACCCCGAACGTTCCATCAATCTGAGCAGCTCCAAGTCCTCAGCTAACGACACTGTTCCTTGCGCCAGCCATCGCCGCCGAAGAGGTATCATTTCAGTAAAGAGCTTTTTCGCTACATTCCGGTTCAGTCCAAGGGCGTCATCGCAGAAGAAGAGGTGAGGTGAATCAATAGACTCTATCTCGGCAATCACCTCTTGAACCGGCCTGACTCGATATTGCTGCCCCAAGGTCTGACCAATGCAACAGAATTCGCAATCGTACGGACACCCTCGGGATGTCTCGACGCCGATAGGGATACGAGTATAACCCTGATATTTGGTTCCAGGTAAGAGATCTCGCCGTGGTTTCGGTAGACCTTTGAGATCTGTCATTTTACCGGCACGATATATTCTTTGCATCTGTCCCGAGGCGGCATCCGATACAAGTCGTGGCCAGACACCCTCCGCTTCTCCCACGACGACAGCGTCTGCATGCTCTAAGGCTTCGTGAGGCAATACAGTGGGGTGTATTCCTCCCATCACCACCTTCACAGCCTTCTGGCGATAGGTGTCAGCGATACGATA
The DNA here is from genome assembly GCA_049513055.1 of Thermodesulfobacteriota bacterium. Classification (GTDB taxonomy): domain Bacteria; phylum Desulfobacterota; class BSN033; order BSN033; family UBA1163; genus UBA1163. Next base: position 3,908 of record JBEKWN010000078.1, on the reverse strand, counting down.
GGCTCTTAGCGCAAGTTCGGTCAAGACAGTGATGCCCACCAAATCCACATCTTGATTGATGTCATCAGGAGCAAAAGCTTCCTCGACAATTGTAATCGTGTGGCCAGGCGGGGTGAGCGCCGCCAGAAGAGGAAGATTTACCCTCTGTAGTTTGAAGGGGCTGGATATCGTGTCTTCACGTTGTTCATGGGGTGCGATAAGTTTTATTTTCATCATTCAGACTCGGGACCCTTGCCGACAGGTCTCGAAACGCCCCAGCCCTTATCCGGTGGTGTCGGTATCCTCTTCACCACGTAATTGCCGACGAATCCATGAAGAGAGCCGCTCATATAGTAACGCACTCTGTTGTCCTCGGCTGTCAAAGAGAAAATCGATCTGTCATAAAGACGAACCCGCAAAAAGATCGGTACACCCATTAGATCGAGGAGAGTCGCGAAATTGTTCAGATGGGAAACCCGGATGCCGGGGCGAATGCCGGCTAAGAGCCCCTTCTGGCCATATCGCTCATCCACCACGAGGAACTCGGGTACATCGACGATCACCTGTAGGAAGACTAACATGAAGGTGCCCGAGAACTTTACACAGCCGGCTACCGGGAGCACATGCAGCAGAGCCCGGTAATCGCTGAACTTGAAAATGAGATCGATGAGGACAGCGAGCGTCGCTGCATGCAAGGCGGCCATGGCATGGGGAGTGGGTGCTTGAGTGATGGCACGAAGGGGGCACATTGTAATCACTTGTCCTCTTCCCATTTGGTGGCGATGATGCCTAGGATGAAGACCACGGCCGCGAAAATACCTATGATCGCGGCGTCACGAAGCGCGGCCATGTTGTCTTCAAATACCATCGCTGCCCGGAGCCCTTCGTTCACGTAAAACAGCGGCAGTGTCTTGGCGAACTTCTGCAGAAACCCCGGCATCAGCTCGATAGGGAAGAAGCTCCCCGAGAGGAACATCATCGGTAAACTGACGGCGTTTGCCGCGGCAGCAGCGCTCTGAGCCTCCCTGGCGAAGCGGGTGAGTATCATCCCGATTCCGACGAACGCGAAGACATCAAGCAAAATGAACGCAAGGAGCCAGGCGTCTATATGCAGGCTGACATTAAACACGGCGTAGCTCACCAGCAGCATCGCAATCGTGCATATGACCGCGAGTATGAACTGGTACAGGATGTTCGACAGTATCCAGTCGGTACGGGTGATGGGGGTGGTGGACAACTTCCTGATGATGCCCTTCTGTCGCAGTTCCGTCTCCGAATCCACCGTGCTGAACAGGCTCAACGTCATCACCGCCATTGCGATGATGCCGGGGACGAAGAACTCGATGAACCGGTATTTCTTGGTGAGTATCGATTTCTCGGCCGACCTGATGACTGGCGACTTCCCGGACAGCCCCTGGTTTATATAGGCGAACACCGAGTTCAGGATTAGCATCTTCGTGGACACCGAACTAGAGCTGGGGTCGTATATGTACGTGATGGTAACGGATGCGTTGGGGTCGTCGAACTCGATACTCTGATTGAGGGATTTTTCATAGTCTTTGGGAATGATGAGGACAAGGTTCACCTTGTTGTCTCTGACATACTGCGTGGCGTTCATGGCGGGGTCGACGTTGGTTATCTTGAACTTCCCGTTGAGCTTTAGGGTCTTGACGAGATGCGCCGAGGAGTTGGTACGGTCGAGGTCCTGCACGCAAAGGTGGTATTCCACGTTGTCCTGGCTCATGAAGATCGTGCCGAACAGGAGTATCAGGATTATCGGGAACGCAATCGTGAAGAACATGGTGGTCTTCTCGCGGGAGAAGTTCAAGAGCTTCACGACGAGATTTGCACTGATGATGCGCGGGTTCATTTTGGCTCCATTTCGGGCGGATCCTCCCGGAGCGCCTCGCCGGTGAGCTTGAGGAAGACCTCTTCAAGGTTAGGCTTCCGAACGTCCAGGCCGAGGTACAGAGCCCCGGCATCCTTGATGGCGTTCAGTATCTCCTGGACATCGTACGTGTGCTCCACCCTGACCTTGATGTTTTTGTGGTTGTCAAGGACCGGCTCGAAGCCCATTTTCCGGACGATTTCAAAAACTTTTCCATCGACGGGCTTTAGCGTGAGGGCCAGGTAATTCGCGTTGCGTTCGATGAGTTCCCCGGGAGAGCCTATGACGATGACCTTCCCCTTCGAGATTATTGCGACCGTGTCTGCAAGAAGCTCCGCTTCTTCCATATAGTGTGTGGTGAGAAATACCGTCTTCCCCTTCTTCTTCAGGCCCAGCAGGACCTCCCATACCTCGTGCCTTGCGCGGGGGTCGAGCCCTGTCGTCGGCTCGTCGAGGAACACGACCTCGGGATCGTTCACGAGGGCAATCGCTATTCCGAGGCGCTGCTTCAAGCCCCCGGAGAGCTTTTTGTACTGCTCTTTGGTCTTGTCCTTGAGGTTCACGAGCTCTATCAACCGGTCGATATCGGTGTTCATGCAGCAGAAAAGCCGCGAGTAGTACTGGATGGTCTCCCTGACCGTTATCCTGTCGAACGAGCTGAACCCCTGCGGGAGGACGCCGATGCGGGGGACGATGTCGTGCTTCTTCTTCGTAACGTCCATTCCAAGAAGGGTCACTTTCCCAGATGTGGGCGTGCGGATCGTCTCGATGATCTCGACGGTAGTGGTTTTGCCGGCGCCGTTCGGGCCCAGGAAGGCGAACACCTCGCCTTTACTGACGGTGAACGATATGTCGTTGACCGCCAGTAAATCCCCGTAACGCTTCGTCAGTTTGTCGACTTCGATTGCGTATTCAGTTTCTTTGGTCATGAATCTCCATTTTGCCTCTATGGGGCAACGGCATTGAAAGTCGTTACGTCAGGCCTTCTTCGGGCGCTGAAGACGCTCGCCCCGCCTGAGTTCATTCGTCTGCGCGGCCGGGTCAGGGCGGCGAACAAGGATGTGCTCCCGTCGGCCCTGGGCCAGAACCCGAGGTGGCTGAGGACCTTATTGGTCACCGCTGGCTGCCCGACAAGAAGACGGTCAAACACCGGTTGGCGGTGTTTGAATAAAATAAAGGTCGGGATTAACGTCGCACCCAGATGCGCTTTGGTTTTCTCCGCGCCCTGGCCCGCCTGATAGAGAAGGATTTTTCGCTCCACGCAGCAGCGGATATTTTCAAGCCAGGACAAAACATAAAGGTTGTATTTGCGGCCGAGCTCGTAATCCATGCAGAAATATTTATCCACCATCGCTTCTTGTTTTACGACGAGAAGGTTGAAAGCGGCGAGTTCTTCCTGCACAAAATAGAGCGTGTATTCGGCGTCCGGGACTCTCTCACAGATTTTTTCAAAAAATAAACGGTTGTGCGCGCCAAACGCCATGGGGCCACGCGCCACTGTTTCCAGATAAAGCTTGAAGATCCTGTCCAGAAAAGGAGAAATATTGCGGCTTCGAATCACTCTGACTTCATGGGAGGCGCGCATTTTGCGGCGTAGGTCTTTTCTCGTGGCCTTTGAAAGGCGGGCTAAGAATTCCTCCAGGCTGTTAAAATTGATCGGCAGTTGGGCACAAGACTGACATTGCACCCGGTTGAATTTTTTGAATACGTCCCCGGGAAGTTTGCCGTAATGATTAAAGTTGTAAAGCGCCACGATGTCGCTTTTAAGTTCGGCCGCGAGCGTTTGCAAGGCGCCAAAGGCCATTTTGCATGCCGCCTCGAGGGTGCCCGCATCGATTTGAGGATCAATCCCGATTTCACTCCATTCCCCTACCAACAACCCCACGCTTAAAACACGGGGTTGAAAAACCGAGGGGATGAGACGGCCTGCCACTTTCAGCGATTTCTTGATCCATCCCTCCACAAAAGTGGACAAATCAAAACGGGTTTCAAACAACGGCAATAAGAGAATAGGAGCATCATCTTTTAACACCACGATGCT
>JBEKWN010000077.1:0-17747 GCA_049513055.1 Thermodesulfobacteriota bacterium | reverse complement strand
GTTGAATATACGAAAAAAGGAATTATCTGTCAAGCAACTTGCGGGCGCCTTCGAAGCCGTTTAAAGTGCAGATATCTTGCCACTATCCGCACCTGGCAAAAGGTTTCGATTTGAAAGACATATCAAAACTTTAAGTCAGAGAATAATGACCACGTATCGATTACTAATTGCAATCGAGCATGCTTCGCCAAATTGGCCCCTCGTGGATTTCAGGAAGGAGTCATTGGGTGCATTATGCTTGATGTTGTACTATTACATCTTAGCCCGACAGGTCAAACTAGCAGTGCCTATTGGGAGGCAGGCGTTGCAGGAAATACATTCGGCCTTGTTTGGTCCTTCCCCGGAGCGCCAGAGAATGGGGAGATCCGGCGGGCGGATAAGGGGCCTGGACATTGAGACGAAATCCGCCGCCTTTGAAATCAACACTTCTTCGATTTTACTGAATGACCTGAGCCCACCCACCAGTCTGCCCATAGAATGGCGTCAACTATCGCCATTCCACCTTGGGCTGGTTACGCTTGGGTAGGCGGTAATATTTGAACTTGGGGCGGCCCACCATCATGGCCCCAACCACCTTTCGGTCCTTGGGAACGGGCACTGCCTGGGCCAGCGGCGGGTACATATTGTAAGCTGTGTAGAAGTATCCTGACCATGTAGCTCCCAATCCTAAGACAGGGGCATAGAGCTCGACATAACTGAGGGCAAGCGCCGTGTCCTCAACTCCAAAGGGCCAGGTCTGGTCCACATGGGCGATGATCAGATGCGGCGCGTTTCGGAGCAGCTTGATTCGCCCCTCCTCCCAAAGCCTCACCGTGCGAGGGAGTTTGAGGGACTCCGCCACTTCCGGGTTTGCCTGGATCACACTCCTCATCCAGTCCACAAGCATGACATCCAGTTCGACTAGCTTTAAAGGGTCCTCAATGATCACCCACGACCAAGGCTGGACGTTTTTGGCCGAGGGCGCATGACAGGCAATCTGGATGAGTCTTTCGATCTGGCTCCGTTCAACGGGCTCGCTCTCGAAGACTCGAATGGAACGTCGGGAGCGAAGGAATTGCTCGGCCTTTTTAGGAGAAAGGGCAAAGTCCTTCCGAATCGGCAGGCATTCATCCGCCCTAAGCCAGTCCAGGCTGAAGGCACCGGTCGGACACACAGCCACGCAATGGCCGCATCGGAGACACACCTCCCCAAAGTCGGAGCTAGGCAAAGGGCAGGGATCTCCTTGTTCAAGCCTCAGAACCTGAGTGGGACATTCGGCAACACAAATCCCATCGCGGTTGCATTTCTCTTTATCCACAACAATTTGAATGATGTTTCCTCCCTGAAGAAACGTCCGTGATCAGGCATCGGACTTCGTCACGAATTGTGGTGTTTACGTGTTTGAACCCCTGTCTCCCCGAAAAGCCCACCGAGGTGGCACCGTCCGCCATTGCCTGTCCATCAAGGGACACGACCATGTTGACCGTATGGGTGAGGCGGACACCTCAGCATGCTTTCTGTCAAGGGGTTCTTCTCGGTTGCTTCGCTAGCTTCCCTTTTGCTTTTTGTTCCTGTTTGTTTATCTTCTGTTTCCGACCCTTGTCCTTATCCTTCTTGCCTTTGTCTCCCATTGCATACCTCCTTTTCCCGTTGTCCCTCATCTTCTCGCCGCGATTCAGCACATGCGTATAGATCATGGTTGGAGTTGGATGAATTAACAATATAAAGGAGGGAGTTGTATGTCAAGAAAAAGTAGCACCGATGATTACCGATTCAAATCATGCATGTTTTACCAAAATGTCCGGTTGTGGATTTCAGGAAGTTATCTTCGGAAACTTCCCTCTTATTTTTTTGTGTCTTCCAACACCAAATTTAAAAACCTCTTCATTGGCCGGCCTATCATAATTTAGTAGAATCCCAGAAAAGGCAAAGACTTATAATGTTAGTGAATTATTCGAGAAGAAAAATATTTCCTCGCTATTGCGGATGGGGAGGAAAAAATTTTAGATTATATTTATTTTGAAGTCAGAGGTCCGGAGGCGGATCGAAACTTATTGCCTGAAGACGATCAAGGAGCTTTTACCCATTGATTCATATTTACATAGCGAGGCATGGGGAGACAACCTGGAATGAGGAGGGAAGGATACAGGGCCGAAGTGACCCTGACCTGAGTCCCAAAGGCTATGTCCAGAGCCAGGCATTGCTTGAACAACTCAAGGGGCGCCCTCTCTCTGCCATCTACACCAGTAATTTAAAAAGATCCTTTCTCACCGCTGAGCCGATCGCAAATCACTTGGGCCTACCTATTCAAAGGCAAGCAGAGCTGGATGAGATCGCCTTCGGAATATTGGAGGGGAAACTTCTTTTTAAGTTTGATGAGGGATTAAAGAGAGAATGGGAAGAGTTCAAGGATCACCGGTTCACGTATCATATTCCTGGTGGCGAGAATTATACGGATGTCGCAAACCGGATTAGGCCATTTATTGAAATGACCCTTCGAAATCATGAGGGTCAGGAGGTTCTGATCGTCGGTCATCGAGTGGTCAATCGATTGCTAATCGGGATACTTATGGAGTATCCGCTGGATTGGGTCTTAAGGATCGAACAGACCAATGATTGTATTTATTTAATCCAGAAAAATGATGAAGCCAGGGTTTTTCACTACGTCAATGGAAAAGTCAGGGAGGGAATCCTCCTTGTCGGCGAGGAAGTGATCTTGTAGATCGTTATGGACACTCAAAAGATAGATGGGAAAATCCGTTGTGTGATCTACGACTGCGATGGTGTTCTCTTCGATTCCCTCGAAGCGAATACCAAGTTATATAATGACCTCTGTGCGATGGTGGGGAGAGACCCTCTAAGGGAAGAAGAGATTCAATATGTTCATACTCATACCGTCTTCGAAGCCATCCACTTCATTTTTGGGAAAGAAAACGATTTGGAAAAGAAGGCATTAGAAATTTTGAAACAGAAAAAAATCGATTTAAAAAACTACGTGAGCTACTTAAAGATGGAGCCCCATTTGGTTGAGGTTTTAGAGAAGCTGAAGGGAAAAGGGATGCTTCGGGTCGTTAATACCAATCGGACGACATCGATGCCGTATATCATGGAGAGATTCAATCTCTGGCCTTATTTCGAGATGGTGGTGACGGCCCTGGATGTCAAAAATCCCAAACCTCATCCCGAATCGATCGAAAAGATTATTGAGGCATTCAAATTGAAGAAAGAGGAGGCCGTTTTTGTTGGAGATTCTGACGTTGATAAACAGACCGCCGAGTCATCAGGCGTCAGATTTGTTGCCTATAAGAATAGAGAGATTGCCAACGACCTCTTTATAGAAGACCACCTCGACCTATTAGTTATTATTTAAACGTTAAGAGCCCTCAAGTAAAACTCACTTACTTCATCAGCCCTTTTATAAAATCGATACTTTTGTCGTCATCCCATTTTGCACTGCCTACATGTTTAAAGGCTATTTTCCCATCTGGGGATAGTATAAATGTTGTGGGGATCCCTCGCGTCTTGAAAACGGGTGGTGGTGTGCCTTGCATGATATAGACCGGAAAGGTGAGCCCTTTTTCTCTAACAAACCGACTGACCTTAGAAGTTTCTTCATTTGAAATACAGACAAAAACAACTCCTTCGTCTTTCAACTTTTCATGAAGTTGCTGAATACTTGGCATTTCAGCGACGCAAGGGGGACACCAGGTGGCCCAAAAATTGAGAAACACGACTTTCCCTTTTACCTCGGTCATTTTGAAATCTTGACCATCGAGAGATTGAACGGTCCATTCGTAATCGGCAAGAGTGGTTGAAGGAAAAGATGGTGCTTCTAACCTACTTTCCAATGTTTTTCCTTTATCAGGTATCTTCTTGCTGGAGAATATATTTCCTCCCCAAAACCACCAAGAAAACATATAATACAAAACGAGCAATAGAAGAACAAAGATCGTGACCACAATTCCTGCGCCGACACCGAAGAAAAAGTTCCTATTAAGAGTCTTCATCATTTTTCCCCTCAAGTCTTTATCTTGATGAGTTTATATACAAATTCACAAAAATAAAGTCAACAGGTCACTTTAAATGTCATATTTTCATAAGGTTATGGCCTTTTTTCGGTTAGAATAAAATCCTTGCACATCCAATAGGTTTTTTGATAAAAAGGAAACACGATGGCTCAAGATAATCAGGCATTAAGGAGAATATTCCGTGGACGAAGAAATCTATCCAAAAATGATTACAGATCTTCCTGAGATAGATATCCCTTTAAAAGGAGTCAAGGGGTGGTTGTTACAAGGAACAGATAAGCAGGTGGTATTTTTCGATATTGAACCTGTTGGAGCCATCCCTGAACATTCGCATGGTGAACAATGGGGTGTTGTGATCGAGGGGGAAACAGAACTTACCGTGAACGGCGTTAAGAAAATTTATCGGAAAGGAGATCATTATCATATTCCCGCTGGGGCACTCCATTCCGCAAGATTTAGAACCCGGGTCAAAGCCATCGATTTTTTTGCTGAAGCGAATCGGTACAAGCCTAAACCAAAAAGGTGAAAGAAATCTGCACAACTTTTTCATTTTCTTAACCTCCTTTATAGGCTTTTCCCTATTTCTTTTTCTTGGCAATTATTTGATAATTAAACCTTTTATGAAAATTGTTCATAGAACTTAGAAAGATCAAATCTTCATGGAAAACGAAGACCTTTCAAAACTGAAGATAGATAAATCCAGGGTGAGGATTGGTCCCCAAAAAAAGAGAAGGCTCGTATACTGGGTGTTCTTAATAGTCGCCGTGTTGGTACTGGGATTCCTCTACTTCAAGGGAGTCTTTACACCGGCCATTCAGGTCCAGGTTGCCACCGTCTCGCAGATCTACCCGTCTCAGGCCTTTACGGTCCTTAACGCAAGCGGTTATGTCGTTGCCCAACGTAAATCAGCCCTTGCATCTAAGGTGACAGGACGCCTCATCTGGCTGGGCGTTGAAGAGGGAAGCTTTGTAAAAAAGAACGAAGTGGTGGCGCGCCTTGAAAATCAAGATGTCAGCGCATCGAAGGATCAGGCGGCAGCCAATGTCAATGTGGCACGCTTCACCCTTGAACAGGCTCAGGCTGAGCTTCGGGATGCGACCGTCTCGTTAAACCGGAATAAAGAACTCCTTTCCCGGGGAGTTGTTGCCCGGCAAACTTATGATGATGTCCTTGCCCGTTATGACAAGGCAGTAGCAGGAGTGGCTGCGGCAGAGGCGGCGTTGAAAGCAAACACAGCGGCTCTGGAGGGTGCAGCGGCCTTGTTGGAATATACCCTGATTCGAGCTTCCTTCGACGCAGTCGTCTTGACCAAGGATGCTGATATTGGTGATATTGTCACACCCCTGGGTGCAGCAGCCAACGCCAAAGCCGCAGTGGTCACCATTGCCGATATGAGTTCTCTCGAGGTGGAAGCAGATGTTTCCGAATCGAATCTGAGTCAGGTCAGGCCTGGGCAGCCATGCGAGATTCAGCTCGATGCTCTGCCGGAACAGCGCTTCCGTGGTGAGATTCACATGATTGTACCGACCGCTGACCGGAGCAAGGCAACCGTCATGGTCAAGGTCCGTTTCATTGATAAAGACAGCCGCATATTGCCGGAGATGTCGGCAAAGGTTGCTTTTCTCTCCCGTCCGGTAAAATCGGATGAGCAGAAACCCCGAACTGCTCTTAACCGAGCAGCCCTGATCAATCGAGGAGAGAAGAAGAAAGTATTTCTTGTTAAAGGAGACAGGGTAGTCGAAACCGCGGTAAGCCTTGGTCCGGAGATTGGTGACATGATAGAGGTCCTTGATGGCGTGAGGGCTGGAGACAATGTTGTACTGAATCCACCCAGCGGGTTAAAGAATGGCTCAAAGATAAAGGTCTTGGAGAAGTAGATTGGAGAATCAAACACCGATTGTCGAGATCGAGCATGTGAACAAATCCTACCGCAGGGGTACACACATTATCCCTGTACTGGAGAATATCACCCTTGATATCGCAGAAGGGGAATTCTTAGCATTGATGGGACCATCGGGTTCAGGAAAGAGCACCCTTCTTAACCTCATCGCTGCCCTTGACCAGGTGGATAATGGTATCATCAGGGTAGGCGGCATCGATATCACTGTACTCTCTGAGACTGAACTGGCCGCATGGCGATCGGTCAATGTTGGTTTCATCTTTCAGTTCTATAATCTCATTCCCGTGCTGACGGCCTTCGAGAACGTTGAGCTTCCCCTCTTGCTCACCGGTCTATCTCGCAGAGAGCGACACGAGCATGTGGAACTGGCGCTCCAAGTCGTCAACCTTGCGAGTCGAATGGATCACTATCCTGGTCAGCTCTCTGGAGGAGAGCAACAGCGGGTTGCGATCGCCCGCGCCATTGTCACCGACCCGACCATACTGGTTGCAGATGAGCCAACCGGAGACCTCGACCGTGTATCCGCCGAGGAGATTCTGGGTCTGATGGATCAGCTCAACCGTGATTCACATAAGACCATTATCATGGTAACCCACGACCCCCGGGCAGCGAAGAAGGCGCATACGATCCGTTATCTCGATAAAGGTGTCTTGAACAATGTACATTCTCAAGCTGCTCCTTAGAAATGCCTTTCGCCATAAGCTCCGTACCGCCCTGACCATTCTAAGCATCACCATCGCCATTCTTGCCTTTGGGCTGCTTAGGACCTTCATCGGCGCCTGGTATGCAGGAGTCAAAGCCTCCTCGGCAAACCGTCTCATCACCCGAAATGCCATCTCCCTCATCTTCCCACTCCCCCTTTCCTATAAAGATAAGATTCGCCAGATCGATGCGGTAAGGCGGATATCTTACGGGAACTGGTTTGCAGGGATCTACAAAGACGAAAAGAATTTTTTTGCCAATTACGCCATCGAAGCAAAAAACTACATGGCATTATACCCGGAATTCGTTCTGCCTCCGGATCAAAAAGAGGCCTTTCTTCGGGATCGAAAAGGATGTGTTGCAGGACGGAAACTTGTGGAGAGATACCATTGGAGAATCGGGGACATTGTTGTATTGAAAAGTGCCGTCTTTCTAGGCAACTGGGAGTTTGTCCTCCGAGGCATATACCACGGAAGAGATGAAAGCACGGATGAAAGGGTCTTCTTTTTCCACTGGGACTACCTGAATGAGGCGCTGAAAAAGACGGCCCCTCGCCGTGCGGATCAGGTGGGCTGGTACATCGTCGAAGTCACAGATCCGAACCGTGCGGCTGAAGTGGCTCAGGCCATAGACAAGACCTTTAAGAATTCACTGGCTGAGACGCTCACCGAAACCGAAAAGGCCTTCTTTCTCTCCTTTATCTCCATGGCAGATGCCATCATTGTAGCCATCCAGCTGGTCTCCTTCGTAGTGATCATTATCATTATCGCAGTGGCTGCAAACACCATGGCGATGACCGCTCGGGAACGGATCGGAGAATATGCCATCTTCAAAACTCTGGGTTTTAGGGGCTGGCGTATCGCCGGCATGATCATCGGGGAATCTCTTCTCATCACCATGATCGGCTGCCTCATAGGGATCGCCTTAACCCCTCCCGCAGCAAAAGAGTTTAGCAAGATTGTTGGCACCTACTTTCCAACCTTTAGGGTGGAGATTGAGACCATCTATATAGACATTGGAGCGTCAATTCTGGTTGGTCTTTGTGCAGCAATCATTCCGACCTGGCGTGCTCTAAAAATTCGCATCGCAGATGGGCTGAGGAGGATCGGGTAGGTGGGACTTCCCATCTCGTACAGTTTCCGGAACCTCTGGACGCGCCGATTGACCACTGTGCTTACTGCATCGGGCATGGCCCTCGTCGTATTCGTGTTTGCTGCCATTCTGATGCTGGCCGAAGGGCTTCGGAAGACACTTGTTGAGACGGGTTCATATGATAACGTCGTGGTGGTTCGAAAAGGTTCTACATCCGAAGTGATGAGCGGGGTCTCTCGACTACAAGCTTCTATTGTAGAAACGCAGCCCGAAGTGGCGAGAGGGGCAGAGGGTCAGATGCTCCTTGCAAAAGAGATGGTTGTTCTCATCGCTCTTCCCAAACGGGGGACGAATGCTCTCTCTAATGTGGTGATCAGAGGAATTGGTGCGAGCTCACTGGCATTGCGACCGCAGGTGAGATTGGTAGAAGGGCGTATGCCGAAGCCAGGACTATCGGAGATCATCGCCGGCCGAAGCATTGCTGAGCGATTTAAAGGGGGTGGCATTGGCGAAATCCTCCGCTTCGGAATGCGGGACTGGAGGATCGTAGGGATCTTCGACGCGGGCAACACGGGGTTCAGTTCAGAGATCTGGGGAGATGCAGATCAGCTCATGCAGGCCTTTCGCAGGACGGTCTACTCATCCGTCATCTTCAAGCTGCGCGATTCTTCCGGGTTTGAAAGAGTGAAGAAACGGATCGAAAGTGATCCACGCTTGACGGTGGATGTAAAGCGTGAGAATCGCTACTACGCGGAACAATCCGAAAGAATGGCTGAATTTCTTCGTATTCTCGGGACAGCATTGACCGTCATATTCTCTCTCGGCGCTATCATCGGTGCCATGATTACGATGTATTCGGCAGTGGCCACGCGCACCGGCGAAATCGGGACCATGCGCGCCCTGGGCTTCAAGAAGATCAGCATCCTGGGAGCTTTTATTATCGAAGCCTTGTTTCTCGGGCTGATCGGTGGTTGCCTCGGTCTCTTTTTAGCCTCTTTTTTGCAACTTCTCACGATCTCGACGATGAATTTTCAGACCTTTTCCGAACTCGCTTTTAGTTTTACCCTCACCCCTGGCATTGTTTGGAAGGGTCTCGGTTTTTCCTTGGTCATGGGTTTTGTCGGAGGCGTGTTGCCGGCGATCCGGGCGTCGCGGATGAATATCGTGGAGTCGCTACGCGCGGTTTAATCACTAAAATTTTACATGATCAGTTGATCACCCACGAACCATGAAGATTTGACCACCTAATCTCCCCTCCCCTTTGAGGGGGGAGGGTGAGGGTGGCCGCCGGCTCAGAGAGCCTCTGGCTCGGAGAGGGGTGAGCAGCAAGTAGAGTTTTGTAAAATTCAATCGTTGAAAGGAGAGAGATTGATGTCTGAGTTGCGATTAAACCCAAAATACAAAGAGGCCATATCCATGCTTGTAAACCGATCCCCTTATTTCTCACTTCTCTCGATGAAGATAAAGGATCTCGAATGGGGAGCCGCCGTTTTGGAGGTTGAGCTGGAGGAGAAACATCTCCAGCCTTTTGGCTATGTCCATGGAGGTGTCATCGCTTCCGTCATGGACGCAGCCGCCTTTTGGGCCGTCTTTCCCCAGGTGAAGGATGGAATGGGACTTACCACTGTGGAGATAAAAGTGAATTATCTCGCCCCGGTTCAAAAGGGAAAGCTTGTAGTAAAAGGCCGGTGCATTAAGATAGGGAGGACATTGGCTTTGGGAGAGGCTTATATCAACAGTGCAGAAGGAAACCTCTTAGCCCATGGAACTGCAACCATGATGATCGTCCCTGACCTGAAAGTTGAAGGACAAGAGAACTTACCGCCCAAACAGATATGATTTTTTCTAGCGAGAGCTCTACCGAAGCTTGACCGATATCCAGCTCTTCGAGTCTGTGTTCATTCCACCTACAAGTCATTGCTGACAGCCATATACAGGAGTCAAGGATTACGAATTGAAAGAGAGGATAACGATGAGCTAATCCATTCATCGGGTTGAGCAATTTGTTGGGCCTTTGATTCCAGGATTCCGGTTACGTCTTGGCCTAATGTCAATAGGGCGGGTGCCCCGCACAGGTCGCTAATGTCAAAAATGAAAAAAATAGTAGAAAACCAATGCTAACTACTAACACCAGTATGACCGGGATTATATTATCTTTATTTGTTCTGATCTTATTTTTGGTTATTTTGAGAATAATACGGGGCATCAGCGCTACCAAGAAAGGAACAAGATATTTCAGCGTTCTGGTAAAATCACCCAGGGTTGCCACGATAATGACCGCAGGAGTCAATAAAACAGCCTCGACAAATAAAACCGTGAATACTGTATTTAATATTTTTCTAAGGGCATCCATTCTTCTCCCTCATGTGTCGTATTGCTTTTCTTGGAATCGTCTTTACCGCAATTTGTTATTTGTAAAAATCCTACCCATTCAATTGCTCTTTGTCAGTGAAGACTCTGACCAGGCTTTTTTAGGTATTTGAGCACCACAGTTCATGCAGCTTTTTGCCCCCCATCTCGTCCCCCAAAAACTTCCTTCTTTGCGTAGAAAGCTTTTACCGCACTGTGGACAGACAAAACTCCTATACGACTGGCGGGCTTTAAACCAGTAGGCTCCATATACAAAGAAGACAATTAACATGATAATAGTGATTGCGGTTTCTGGTAAGAACAGCTTTAGAAGAAGAAAAATAATATAGGCAATTGGCACCCAGGCAAGCAACAGGAAAAAAAAGAGAAATCTGTTTTTCCGAAATGCCGCCCATCTGAAGTCTTGTTTTAGCCCGCTATCATTCATGCCTTGTCACACTTAATCAGTCGTCAATTATCGTTTGTAATATACGTCATATTCAAACTTTTTGGAAGTGAATGTTACAGTCAACTATTTTTATATAGCCTCCTTTGCCTTGAAATATGTTCGCTGAGAAAGCATAGCAAAGATAACTCGAATTAGCTTATGGGCCGTCGCAAATAGTGCTTTTTGAGGAGGCAAGCCTTCTCCTTTTCTCCTGAGGAAATACGCCTTAAAGAAAGCGTTCTTACTCACTACGGAAGCGGTCATCAGATAGATGGCTCTTCGGAGATGCCGATTGCCTCGTTTGGATAGTTTGCTCATACCCATAAACTTTCCCGATTGATGGACAGAAGGATCCATTCCCGCAAAAGCGATCAGCTTTTTGTGGGAGAGAAAATTGTCAACCTTACCCATCTCCGCAAGAAAAGGCGCAGCCGTCTTCGGACCCACCCCCTTAATCGATCTGAGGATCTTCAAATCCTCCACCCTCGTGGCCTTGCATAAATCGCTGAGAAGTTTTGTCACTTCGTCTATCCTTTCTTGAAGATGGAAAAGGGTGGCAATCTTTCCCTGTAAAATGATTTCCTTCGCCGGACTCACCACAGCTATTGAGCTTTTGGCCGCCCGAAGGATATCCTCCGCAGAAAACGTAAGCTTGTTCCCCACATAGGGCTGCTTCAGGACCTTGGCGATGGCCTTCGGTTTTGCCGCTCTCACCAGGCGAGCGGATGGATACTCCTGGAGAAAACGAAGCATGACACCCGTATAGATATCTCCTATGGATTCGAGCTCCGGAAAGGTCGTTCGTAAAACCCTCTTAATCTCCACCTTAATCGCTGACATTAGATGAGACAGTGATTCTCTTTCTCTCGATAGATCCCTGAGATCCTGAAGATCCTGCGAAATCGACAATTGAGAGATCTCTCCATGGTGATCCATCAGAAATTTAACAATCGTCCTAGCGTCCTTTTTATCCGTCTTGGTCTTCCTCAGGGAAAGCTTGGCAAAATTGGCAATCAACAGGGGATTCACCACCATCGCCTGGATCCCTTTACCCATGAGAAAGGAATAGAGATTGATGTGGTAGCACCCCGTGGATTCCATCGCTACCATCACCCGATCAACCCTCTCACCATGAGAAGAAAGGACCGCTATGAACTCCGAAAACCCACTGGTATTCATTTCATAAGATCCCAAGAAAAGCTCTTTCCCCTCCCCATCAAGGCCTGCTGCAGAAAAGAAATCTTTTGAGACATCCACCCCTACAAAAACACTGTTCATCTCTCTCCCTCCTTTACTAGATCGGCAGGAAATGCCTCCTCGCCAAACCTCCATCGTGACTAGGGTTCACTGACCCAATCAACCTATCAGGACTCCAGGAGGCAGGGAACACACTGTACTCAGGGTTCTCACACCCAGTGTACACTCGCACCTGGGTTTTGACACTGAAAGACTGAGCCCTGAGAAGGTCTCGCGCGAGCTCCTCTAAGAGGTCCCCCTTTTCTTTGGAGGTTGCGTCGGGTTTGGTTAAAACTTCAATTTTCATGGAATCTACTCAATAATCGATTGCCACTTGAAATCTACACCAATCCATAATTTTTTTCAATAAAAGAGTTCAGCCTCACTTACAGGAAGTAGTTCTTAGGCGGAAGTTTGGTCGGGGCTTAATCCTCAATAAAGGTCTGAGAAGATTAAAAGCCTTTGAATCTGTGAAGTCCAGAGACGCTTGTAAACCGTACTCATTTAACAAACTTAACTACGTCTCCGTGGCCTTAAAATCACAATTCCATGAAGGGAAGGGCAATGACCCCTGGTCCAAGTGGAAGATGAATGTCACCAGGATGGACAATATATCCTTTCCCAACTTTGTTGCCGAGAGCTTCCCGGAAGGCTTTAATCCCTGCGGCCATGGCAGGCCTTGGGGTTGAGGAGAGCTTCACCTCAATAGGAACTAATCTCCCATTTACCTCAACAACGATGTCCACTTCAATACCGGAGGAGGTTCTCCAGAAGTACACCCTCGGCTCTTCTCCACGGTGTAAGAAGGTCTTGACAATTTCGGATAAAACAGCTGTCTCAAAGATAGGTCCACTCATAGGACCAGAAGCAGCGTGTAAAGGATCTTTCAAACCCGTCAGGTAGCAAAGAGTGCCGACATCCATAAAGTAGACCTTAGGTGTCTTCACGAGGCGCTTGCCGACATTGGCAAAATAAGGACGAAGAATCATCACCTGGAATGTTGCCTCCAGGACGGATAGCCATGCCTTAGCAGTGTTTACAACCATCCCCAGATCCCTTGCCAAATCCGTTAGATTTAGAAGTTGACCGCTTCGGGTCGCCAGTATCCGCAGAAAACTCTGGAAAAGCATCATGTCGCCAATCTGCCGTAGGGAACGGACATCCCGCTCAAGGTAGGTTTGAACGTAGCTTGCATGCCAGAGTGTGAGGTCACGATCGGGATTGGCCGTCAACTCCGGATAACCACCTCGCAGAAACTCTTTCCAGAGATCGGGAGAAGGGATATTCTTACGTCGGGCTTGTTGTTTTTTTTCTTCCCATACAAGGGAAGCTTGTGGCCTTCCCATAGCCTCCCGCATTGTAAGGGGAAGAAGCTTCAATATCGCAGCCCGGCCAGCAAGAGATTCGGTCACTTGCTCTATGAGAAGGAGATTCTGCGAGCCGCTCAGAAGATACTGTCCCTTTTCATGACGGTGGGCATCAAGTCTTTCCTTTATGTAGGGAAGCAAGTTCGGTGCAAAATGGACCTCATCCAGGATGACGGGTGGTGGATAGAGTGCAAGGAACCCGCGTGGGTCAATGGACGCAGCCTCTCGGACGTCAGGGGTTTCGATTGAAACATAACGGTAGTGTTTGCCGAAGAGGTGTTTCAAAAGCGTCGTTTTTCCAGATTGACGTGGCCCGGTGAGGACGACTGCGGGAAATTCTCGGGCCGCCTTCAATAGAATCGATTCTAATGTCCGAGGTATATAAGTCATAGCCATAGGTTCTAATAAGTAATGTAATTATGCATTTAAAATGCACGATTGCAAATAAAAAGTCAAGAGAAAAAATTTTTGAACTCTCACTTTTTCTCTTGGCAAGGTTGCAGATTGTGGGACCAGGCAACGGAAATACGGGATTCCTTGTTATGTGAAAGTTAAGATTTTACCTTACAGACACTGCCAAGTCAGGTAGTACTTCCTCCCTGTAAAAGACCTTGAGGATGTAGTTAAGGATTTTAAATTATTCTGTGAAGTCCAGAGACGCTTGTAACCCAAACTTATTTAGCAAGCTTAACTATGTCCCCTGGGCACGTCCTAAGATGATTTATGAGCGCACTGTCAACAATATTCTATCTGGATCGGGGTTCCAATCATACTCCATATATTGTGCCGTATCGAGGGCCTGCTCTTTACCTAAGAGTTTAGCAACCACATACAAAGACATATCAATTCCCGCAGAGATTCCGGCCGATACAATGATTCTTCCGTTGTCGATAATACGTTTGTTTGCTTGAATCGTTGTGTGAGGTGCCACTTTCTTCAAAAGTTCTATTGCCCCGTGGTGAGTGGTGGCTGCCAGGCCTTCCAGCAAGCCGGCTTTCGCCAGGAACAGAGCTCCGGTACATACCGAAAGAATTAACTCTGCCTTTTGCGAAGCGTTTCTTATCCAATCAATTAGGATTGAATTGTGAATTTCTTTTCGAGTGCCTAACCCTCCTGGGACGAGCAGGATATCTGGTTGAGGGCAATCCTGAATAGTATAGCCTGGATTAACACTCAAATGATTTCGAGCTAATATCGGTTGTCTTTTCTCTGCAACCGTATAAACGTTAAAAGGATTTAAATTGTCTCGCCTACCTGTAACCGAGAAGACCTCGAAAGGGCCGCAAAAATCGAGCACCTCCACTTCATCAAAAATAAGGATAGCGACATTTCGCGATTGATTCATCTCTGTACTCCTTTCTTCATTAACCTATAACCATCAAGGACCAAATGAGATACGGTCTTTTAGGCTGGGGGAAAAGATTATTTTCCCTTCTTTGTCCACAATGAGGCATTCAACGCCATCAAGTTTTTGACAGAGGGCATATCCCTTCTCAGGGCCGAGAACAAACACGGCTGTCGCCAAGGCATCAGCCGTCATTCCGTCCTTATAGAGTATCGTAACGCTTTGACAGCCCTCGGTAGGAAAACCATCTCTTGGATTAAAAATGTGGTGATAGCGTTTACCTTCATAGATGAAGAATTTTTCATAATCTCCTGAGGTGGCAACAGCCATATCGGAGACAGAAATTCTTGCCAGGAGTTTTTGAGATTCCCTTGGATTCTGGATACCAATTGACCAGGGTTGATTATTTTTTAGACCTCCAACTCTCAAATCTCCGCCAGCATTGACGATCAAATTTTTATATCCAAGGGACATCAGAACATCAAAAGCCCTGTCCACACCATAGCCTTTTGCAATTCCGCCCAAGTCAATGGCCATCCCTTCCTTTTTCAAAAGAACTTTCCCCTCCGGATCGATTCCTATATTTTTAAAATTCACCAGATCCAATTTTCCTTTAACATCCTCTATAGAAGGGGGAGTCTTTTTCTCCCTTGCCTTCCTCCAGAGTTCGGTGAGAGGGCCGACAGTGATATCGAATCTCTTTTCCGGCAGATCGGTTGATTCGAGTCACATCGCTCGAATCAAGCCATGGGCTCATTAAAGTTTCGATCCTTTTAATCTCTTGAAAGGCCTGAAGTACTGCTTTATTGGCTCTTTCTTCATCATCGCCTATGAGGGTAATTTCAATTGCTGTCCCCATAGCGACCTGATGGTATTTGTATAGGTTGGAAGGATAGGTAGGTTGTGGAATAAGGATCAGGATAAAGAAGAAAATGTAGAAAATATAACCATAAGTTTTAATCATATATAGAAAATAGGGGTCATTCCTGCGAAAGCAGGGGCGGGAATGACAAAATGGTTCAGATTACTTAACATATCCTTCTTTTTTAAGTTTCTCATAGATCAAAAGTGAATGGGCTGAGGATGGATTTTCCTATGGTTCGGGCTTTCAATTTTTTTATGTCTTCCTCGGTCCAGTTTAGGTTTCCAACTTTGGTGAGCTGAATGGGGACAATATCAATCACCTTTCCTTCAGAATCAAAGGTATAGATAAAAAACGTATCATGGCAGATATCACAGACAGCTCTTCGGCTTGCCAGTTTCGAAAAGAGATATTTCTGAAATATTCCGAAATCAACCTTCCCCAAATAGATCCAATCTCCATCCTTCAAGGTTATTTTTTGGATTTGAAGGACTTTTCCTCCGGTGGATTCCATCCCTTCCTTTGCCTTTGCCATCAGTTCTTCTTCTGTAAGAGGTGGCATCAAGGCATCGCCTGCGTAGATGGTTCCTTCCTTAGGTTTTAAAAGGGCGAGGTTGTACTGAAGAACTGCCTTCGTTTCCTCCATGGCGCTCTCTAAATCCATCAAACCGAGATGGGTGCTCACCACGATACCTCTTCCCTTAGCATCTTTCCTGATCCAAATCGTGAAAGGGGTTCGTGGGCTTCCAACAGCCATATGGGCATCAAATCTTGGATCGCCCATAACAGGGTAGGGGACTTGATAGGTTTTCTTATAAATCTCCACCTCATGCAGACTATTACCCGCAGCAAACCCGATCATCTTCACCTTTCCTCTCAATCGGAGGTCTTTTTCAATGGATGAATATAATTCATTGAAAATCGGGGCCTCCCTCTGGCAGCTCACACAATAGATGCTGATGAATTCGATGAGGATTAAATTCCCACGGATTTCCTTGATGGAGAAGCTCTTCTTCTGTGGTAGCCCCAGATAGGCCTGTTCTTCTTTGGATAGAGTCTGTGTAAAGGTGAGATCCGGAAAAGGGATGGCGAAACCAACTGGCTTCGTTTCTGCCCACGAAAGGCTATAGGAGAGAATTAAAGATAAAAAAATAATCCACACAGCATGGATTGGTGATCTTTTAATCATAGGCTTAGTTTTTCAGGTTTAACGGAGTCAGTAATGAAAAAAATATACAGTAAAATATTTGTCAATGCAAATGGAAAGGTAAAATTTTAAGCTAACTAAGGCTTAGGTCATGAAGGATTGAAAAACTGAATAAAAAATTAAATCGGAGATGATAGAAACATTACTCCCAACCTTCGGCTGCCAGGGCCTCATGCAGCTCTTCGGGATGATGGCGACAGCGATTTTCGATTCGGCTGGATTCGGCGTGGGCCTTGTTGTATGACCAGCCACTGGCCATACGATTACGTTCGTGCAGTTCATGCAAAAGCACATAACCACGCTCTTTCTCTTCCATGGCATCGTCAATCCAGACTTCGTTCTCCGGCACAAATTCGTAAACATAATCATGCCCGCCTTCAGTAAAGTCGATATCAAACACGCTTCGAACAAGGCGACCGTTGATGATCCAGACACTAACGCCATTCTCGAGTTTTTTCCAAAGCCGCTGGTGAACTTCTCGACCATCCGGGAGTTCCTTACCATGATGTGTTAAACGGCCCACATCTCCAGCGCGGCGCCTCTCTTTTCGTTCCACCCTATCCGCTTCTTCCAGAGACTTGTTATAGGGAACACCCTGTGCCATTAACCGATGCTCCACCAGCAGATGGTCAATGAAAAACTGCCGCTCATTGGTTTTGGTTTCCATCTCAATCCAGAGTTCGTCTTTGGGGATGTAAGGGAAGCTATAATGTTGCCCAAAATTAGTGAATTCCTCATCGATATGGCCCCGGATGTAGCTGCCATCCACAATCCACACCTGCAGATTGCCTCGTTCATCTATCTTTTCGATATAAGGTAATTTGAGTTTTGGTCCCGTCACCTTACTCTGGTCTTTCTTCTTGATCTTTTTTTGCATCTTTCCTCCAGATAACAATGATCGGGTAATGATTGATAACAAAAAACGTTTTTAGAACCGTTCCCCAAGTTTCGCATTACAGATTTGGCTCAGGGTGGACGGTGACATCGGCATTCGGTATAAGCTCCTGGATGGTACGCTCGATTTCTTCTGTAAGATTGTGGGCCTCTTTTAAGGTTTGATTACCCTCTATGAGAACATGGATATCTACAAAAAGCTGAGGGCCTGAGTAGCGCACCCTTACATTGTGACAACCGGTTACGCCTGGCAGAACTTCTACCGCAGATATAATTTTTTTCTCTATGCCTGATGGGGCAACGTCCAGCAGTGCCTGGATTGTGCGAATACCAAGTTT
>JBEKWN010000076.1:0-15764 GCA_049513055.1 Thermodesulfobacteriota bacterium | reverse complement strand
CTTATCATCATCGTCGAGGGCCCGACTTCCATCGAGCATCAACAGGACGAAATCAGAGTTAGCCACCCGCTCCTTTGCCCTTCTCACCCCTTCCTGTTCAATGGAATCTACGGGCTTTCTCAGGCCTGCGGTATCCATCAAGCGTACTGGAATTCCATAAATATTCAGGACCTCCTCAATCACATCTCTGGTTGTCCCCGGGATCGGAGTCACAATGGCCCTCTCCTCTTTCAATAATACATTGAGGAGGCTTGACTTCCCGACATTGGTCTTTCCAATAATTGCACAAGAGATCCCTTCACGAAAAATCTTCCCCTCTTCATAGGAGGAAATCCATTCCCTTATTTTCTGAATCATGCCTTTTAAATCTTGCTTCATTTCGTCCAAAGCAATCGGCTCAATCTCTTCCTCTGGAAAATCAATGTGGGCTTCAATCAGGGCCAGGTGCTCGATCAGCCGTGCTTTGAGTTCGGCCATTTCCCTGTATAGCCATCCACTCAGTTGCTGGTTGGCAATTTCGAGACTGGTCTGGGTTTTTGCCCTGATCAGATCAATCACGGCCTCAGCCTGAGTGAGATCAATTCTGCCATTGAGAAATGCCCTCTTCGTAAATTCCCCTGGAAGAGCCATCCGGGCCCCTTGCTTCAATACCAATTCCAATACCTTTTGTAAAATGAAGTACCCCCCATGACAGTGTATTTCCACAATATCTTCCCTTGTATAAGTCTTTGGAGATTTCATCAAAACGATCAACACTTCATCAACAGCTTTTCCACTTTGAATATCGATGATTTCCCCATAATGGAACTGATGGGAAATAAAGTAGGATTGGTCTTTTTTGGGTTTAAATAATTTCCTGGCGATGGGTTCGGCAGAGGAACCGCTAATACGGACGATTCCAATACCACTCTCTCCAAACGGAGTTGAAATGGCTGCAATCGTCTCTTCTTCCTTTGATGGGGTTCTTCTTGAAGAACTGGATGAGGAGCCTCTATTCACTTTAATTCAAGTCGTTTTAGGACCTTATCCCTCTTTTTCCATTGGGATAATTTTGACTTTCTTTAACTCCCCTTCCCCAAGGCTCTCCGTTTTGAGGGAAGGGTCTTCTTTAAGGGTGATGTGAATGATCCTCCGGTCATGAGCATTGAGTGGGCCGACTGTTTGAGAGTGGCCTGTCCTTTTCGCCCTTTCGCCCAATCGTTGGGCCATCTTGGCCATGCTGTCTGCCCTTCTTTTTCGGTAGTCGTCAATATCTATCAATACCCTCATGGAGCTCTTCAGCTGTTTATTGACCATTCGGTTGACGAGCATCTGAAGCGATTCCAGGGTGCGTCCATGTTTCCCAATGAGAATCCCCTCCTGATCTCCTTTGATCTCGAGATAGAGATTCCCTTCTTTTAAAAACCCCTCTACCTCTGCCTTGACCCCCATTCGCTCCAGCAATCCTATTGTCAGCTGTTTTGCAATCTCAATTTCTTCCAATATTCAAACCTCATGTTTTTTTATTCAAGTAATATTGATGGGCTATGGATAAAACATTATTGATCAACCAGTATATGACCAGACCGGACGGAAAACTGAGAAAGAGAAAGGTGAACATCACTGGCATCAGCAGAAACATTTTGGCCTGCGTTGGATCGGCTGCTGTGGGGGTCATCTTTTGCTGGATGACCATGGTGGCACCCATGATGAGCGGAGTGATATAAATGGGATCTTTTGCGGAAAGATCCATAATCCAAAGGAAGAAGGGGGCATGTCTCATCTCGATCCCATTTTGAAGGGCATTATAAAGAGCGATGAATACCGGAATCTGGATGAGCATTGGGAGGCAACCACTCATGGGGTTGATCTTCCTCCTTTTGTAAAGAAGCATGATCTCCTGCTGAAGCCTTGCCTTATCGTTCTTGTACTGCTCTTTGAGCCGGTTCATCTCCGGCTGCACTTTCTGCATCTCCTTCATCGACTTGAAGCTGATCTGTGTCAAGGGAAGGAAGACGATCTTGATCAGGATGCTGAGGATGATGATATCGATCCCAAAATTTTTAGTGACGGTATGGGTGAGCCTCAAAAACCAGACGAGAGGTTTGGCAACGATCGTAAAGAAACCAAAATCTACCAGTTTTTCCGCGCCAACACCCAATGCTTTCAACCGGTCTTCATCCTTGGGACCCAAGTAGATCTGGTAGGCAACATGGACCTTTTCCCGGGGAGGAATGGAAATAGAGGGAATGATGACATCTGCCTTCAGCAGATCCTTTTCAGTCCCTTTTACTGATAAGGTGATCTCTTTCGATGGGGGAGGGATTAAGAGGGCGACGAAATATTCACCTCCGAAGGAAAACCATTTAATTTCACCTTTCTCTGTGGTTTCGAAAGGCTCGATGGTCGTCTTCTTCGGGGTTCCACAGCCGGGGATGCAGCCTGAGGTGGATGATCCTCCAAACGCCTTCTTCTCCACCTTCTCATTCTTGAGGAAGGAGTATTTCAAGCCGTAATCCTTATTTTCCTCTTTAGCCAGTTTTGCCAGCTCAACTTCTCCGATCCATTCAATTCCCAATTGATTCGTGATCTCTTTTGAAGAATTATTTTGAACCTCCACCTCCAGATTGATGGTGTATAGATCAGAGGTAAACTTGAAGCGTTTCAATACCTTCAACCCGTTCTCCAAGCTCTTTGAAAAAGTGATTTCACCCTTTTCACCGCTTTCGAGCAAACGGAGTTGGTCCCTATCCACCTCCCAATTCTCATCAGAAAGCGATAAGGTTAGCCCTAAAGGAAGATTCTTCTCCTCCCTTGTATTGACGAGATCGAGAGGTTCTGGTTTTTTTGGCTCTTCTACTTTTTTGCCAAGAATCTCTTCAACGAACTGGACCAATTTTATCGTCAAGGCTGAATCTTCCACTCTGTCTTCATATTTCTTAAGTTTGAAATGCTTTAATCTCGCATCCTCAGAGGTGAAGACTGCCCAATAGTTCTGGGTTTCAATTGAGACCTCCTTTTGGGGAACGAACTTTGCCTTTCCGGGAGCCCTTTCCTTCACTCGTCTCGTTTCTCCACGAACCTTCTTTTCAGCCGCCTTTTCTGCCGGAGTGACTTGTTCTTTTTTTGCTTCCTGAGGTTGCGGTTTACTGGGTGTCTGGGGAAAAAACTTTGATTGGATGAAGGTCCAGGCTATAATAATAAAAAATGTCAATAATATCGCATAGATAGCTCTTTTTTCCATATCTCCCTTGCCCTAAATCTCCTTCCTAATATTTTTTGATAATTTCGGGAACTGGATCGTATCCACCGGGATGGAAAGGATGGCACTTGATAAGTCTTTTGAAAATGAGCCAGGCCCCCTCCATGATTCCGAAACGTTGAACCGATAGCAATGCATAAGAGGAACAGGAAGGAGTGAAACGACAGCAAGGCCCAAGGAAGGTTGAAAACGTATGCCGATAGAGATAAATCAGGATGATGAGTCCTTCTTTAATCAACTCGTGAGTCGTTCTCTTTTTCATAAAATGAAGAGCCCTCTTAATTCTTCTTCCGCTTCCTGATATCGATTGAGCGAACATTCCTTTTTAATCATCAAAATAATATCGTAAGAACCTTTGATCTGATGCTTATGGAGGCGAAAAAATTCTCGGAGGAAGCGTTTCATCCGATTCCGAAATGTTGCCGGACCAATTTCTTTCTTTACCACAATCCCCAATCGGTGAAACGTGTTCTCATTCTTCTGGATAAAGAGCATAAAGTTCCGGGAGGTTTGTCTCCTCCCACATTTCATCACCCTTCTGAAATCCTGAGGCTGAGTGATCCGGTCCTTTTTTGTAAACCTGAAGGATCCTTCCATGGTGATCCTCCCTATTATCATCTATCTGTTAAATGAATTCCCCTACTGTCCTCAGGAATTTAGGGTTTAAACGGTCAACCTTTTTCTTCCCTTCATTCGCCTCCGTTTTAAAACATTTCGACCGCTCTTAGTACTCATCCTCTCCAAGAATCCATGAGTCCTCTTCCGTCTGAGATTACTGGGCTGATATGTTCTCTTCATTGAATCCCTCTTTGTTAGAGTGGCTTGTTTTTTGAAATGATTAAACTTTTAATTTAAACCATATTTATGATCTATTGTCAAGATTAGCACTTAATTTTGTTGACAGAAGAGGGGGTTTTATATTAAGTTTTTTAATGAAATTGAAGCTCTCCGCCCAAGAGGGTAGGGCTTCCCGGAGATGACAAATCACCAATCATCTTGCCCTATAACTTAAACAAAAAGACCAATTAAAGGGCACTTTCCGGCCATACAGCATTTCAGGAGTTTCCATGAATATTGCCATCGAGCACATCCCTGTCAATATCGAAGATGAAATGAAAAAGTCCTACATGGACTACGCCATGAGCGTCATCATCGGTCGGGCCCTCCCCGATGTGAGGGATGGTCTTAAACCCGTCCATCGCCGCATTCTTTATGCGATGAATGATTTAAATAACGATTGGGATAAACCTTACAAAAAGTCTGCAAGAATCGTCGGCGATGTAATCGGTAAATATCATCCCCACGGTGACATGGCGGTTTACGATGCCATTGTCAGAATGGCACAGGATTTCTCTCTCCGTTATCCCCTGGTCGATGGCCAAGGGAATTTTGGCTCCATTGATGGAGATCCCCCAGCGGCCATGCGATATACGGAAATCCGGATGTCCAAACTCACAGCCGAATTACTGGCTGACATTGATAAAGAAACTGTCGGTTTCGTTCCGAACTACGATGAATCTCTGGTTGAACCCTCGGTGCTTCCATCCAAATTCCCGAACCTCATCGTCAATGGTTCCTCTGGAATTGCTGTGGGGATGGCCACGAATATCCCTCCTCATAACCTCACAGAAACTATTAATGCCATCATTACCCTGATCGAAACACCTGAGATCTCCTTGGGGGAATTGATGGGCCATCTTCCTGGACCTGACTTTCCCACAGGAGGTTTCATTCACGGGAGAGAAGGAATCCGTCAGGCTTATGAAACCGGAAAGGGAGTGATCCAACTTCGAGCCAGGGCGATCATCGAGAGGGACCGAAAAGGAGAACGTGAAAATATTATTATCACCGAGCTTCCCTATCAAACCAATAAGGCCAAGCTGATTGAACGAATCGCTGAATTGGTCCAAGAGAAAGTGATCGAGGGGATTTCCAATATTCGGGACGAATCGGATAGGGAAGGAATGAGGGTGGTCGTCGAGCTGAAACGTAACGAGGTGGCCGAGATCATCCTCAACCAACTTTATAAACATACCCAGATGCAAACCTCCTTCGGGATCATTCTTCTGGCCATCCACCAGAATCAGCCAAAACTCCTCTCCCTCAAAGAGATGCTCCATCTCTTTGTTCAATATCGTCAAGAAGTAGTCATCCGAAGATCCCGCTTTGAGTTAAATAAGGCAGAGGCTAGGGCTCATATCCTGGAAGGCTTGAAAAAAGCGATTGACCATATTGATGCCATCATCGCCACGATTAGGGCCTCCAAAACCCCGAAGGAGGCGAAAGACCGCTTGATGGAAAAATTCGCCTTTTCGGATGAACAGGCCCAGGCGATCTTGGAGATGAGGCTCCAACGACTCACCAACCTTGAACAACGCAAAATTGTGGAAGAGTATGAGGAGACCATCAAATTGATCAATCGGTTGAAGGCCCTCCTTGCCAGTGAACGATTGATTCTCAATTTGATTAAGGAGGAACTCATCTCCATCCGAGATGCCTATGGAGACAAAAGGAAAACGGAAATTGTGGAGGCCGCCCCAGAAATCCGGGTCGAAGACCTCATCGCCGAAGAAGATATGGTGGTGACGATCACCCATACGGGATATATCAAGAGGAATCCCATCAGCCTTTACCGAAGTCAGCATCGGGGAGGTAAGGGGAAGGTGGGGATTAATGTCAAAGAAGAAGATTTTGTAGAGGACCTCTTCATCGCCTCAACCCATGATTACATCTTGTTCTTCACGGATGCGGGGAGGATACACTGGATGAAGGTTCATGAACTTCCACAAGCTGGTCGCCTCACACGAGGAAAGGCCATTGTCAATCTCCTCAATCTCAATCCACAGGAGAAGGTGACCGCTATTCTCTCCCTCAAAGACTTTGCAAAAGACAAGTTCATCACCTTTATGACCAAAAGAGGGACCATTAAGAAAACCGCTCTTGAAGCCTACAGTAATCCTCGGTCAGGCGGCATCATCGCCATTCACCTCGATGAAGGGGATGAGCTCATCTCCACTAAACTGACCGATGGAAAACAGCATCTTTTTATCGGCACCAAAGTGGGGAAGGCCATTCATTTCCCTGAAAACCAAATTAGAGATATGGGTCGTACGGCGCATGGGATCAGAGGGATTAAGATTACAAAAGAAGATGAAGTGGTGGGGATGGAAGCGGTCGCCCCCCACACTCAGATTTTGACGGCCACAGCGAATGGTTATGGAAAACGCACCCAGGCCTCTGAATATCGAATTCAGAATAGGGGAGGGTCCGGTATCTTTACCGTGAAGAGAACGCAAAAGACTGGAGATGTGATAGGCATTAAAACCGTCGTGGATGAGGATGAATTGATGGTCATCTCCAACAAGGGGAAAATTATTCGTTTGCGAGCCGTGGATATTCCTGTTCAGGGAAGAAGTACTCAAGGGGTGAGGCTGATCACTCTCGAAGAGGGGGAACGGGTGGTCGCTGTGGCGAGGTTGGCAGAGAAAGAATAAATTCCATCAAAAAAAACTTGATTTTTTTAAATTACGGAGTTAGTATTTGTTGTCAGATTACTGTACAATAAATTAATCCTCAATTTTTTCTCCTCTTTGTCTTTAATTTCATTTATCCACAGTTGTGGAAACATTGTGCAAAGAGACTTATAACTAATTGAAAATGAAGATATTTTCTTTTTTGGATCTGTCCTGCCTATTCCATCGACACCCTTCATGCAACACTTCAAACCATCTGGGTCGATTCCATGGAAGATTTATGGCCTAAGGTGATCGATTCTTTAAAAGAAAGAGTCGGTCAACAGAATTTCGACATTTGGATTAAACCGATTCACTTTATCTCCAGGGAAGGAGAAAAGATTGAGTTAGAGGTCCCGAACCGATTCTTTAAGGAGTGGATCAACGAACACTATTCCCCCCATATTAAAGATGCGATCTCTCTCTTCACCCATATGCCTTGTCAACTCCAATTCCGAATCAGAAATGAAAAGATGAATGGAAAGGACCCGATCTCCCAACCTTTGCCAAGCCATGAACAGCAGATCCTCCATCCCTTCCAACCCATCCTCAATCCGAAATATACGTTCGATCATTTTGTGGTGGGAGCGAGCAACCAGTTTGCCCATGCGGCATGCCTGGCCGTGGCTGATTTACCGGCCAAGAATTACAATCCCCTCTTTATTTATGGTGGGGTGGGATTGGGAAAGACCCACCTTCTTCACGCCATCGGATATCATATTCTGCAACATCACATCCTTCCAGAGGTGAGAAAGATTTGTTACATCTCCTCGGAAGAGTTCACGAATGAGTTGATCAACTCGCTTCGCTATGAGAAGATGGATGAGTTTCGAAATAAATTTAGAAGGATGGATATTCTCTTGATCGATGACATCCAATTCATTGCCGGGAAAGAAAGAACCCAAGCCGAATTCTTCCATACCTTCAACTCCCTCTATGAAGCACGGAAGCAAATCGTTGTCACCAGCGACAAGTTTCCAAAAGATATCCCTAACTTCGAAGAACGCCTTCGATCTCGTTTTGAGTGGGGTTTGATCGCTGACATTCAACCACCGGACATCGAAACCAAGGTTGCCATTTTAAGAAAGAAAGCCGAAACGGAAAACATTGCTCTCCCCAATGATGTCGCTTTCTTTCTCGCTTCTCAAATTGATTCCAATATTAGGGTTTTAGAGGGATCCCTCATTCGTATCGGTGCCTTTGCTTCCCTCACCCAAACACCCATTGATATCCAGTTAGCCAAAGAAGTTTTGAAAAATATTGTTAAACCCAAAGAGGAGTTCGTCACCATCGATCTCGTTCAAAAAGTTGTTTCAACCTTTTTCAATATTAAAATTTCAGATTTAAAGGTGAAAAGAAAAAATAAAGGTTATGTGATCCCTCGGCAGATCTCCATGTATCTCTCTCGAAAATTAACCAATGCCTCGTTACTTGAAATCGGAGATAAATTTGGAGGAAAAGATCATTCGACCGTTCTTCATTCCATCAAAAAAGTGGAAGAAAAGATGTCCAAAGAAACCTCCTTTAAAGAAATGATAGAAAATTTGCATGGTCGAATTAAATCATAAATAAGGTGGAAATGTTGTGAATGAATGAGGAGAGCGAAGAGGATAGAATCGATTTTTTAAAAATTAAATAGATTTCCCAAACCTCTTCGGTGAAAATTAAACAGTTAAATGTTTTTTATTTTTTTTTAGTTAGGACCTTTTTCTTCATTTCCACAGACATAGACGGTGAAGACGTATTATTAAAGATAAAGAATAATATTAGGAGGTAAATACGATGAATTTTGAAATTGACAAAAGGGAGTTCCTAAGAGGATTAGGTTTAATGCAAAGTGTAGCAGGAAGAAAAACAACCCTTCCCATTCTATCCCACATGTTATTAGAGTGGGAGGAAAACTCTCTCTATCTTACTGGAACAGATTTAGAAACAGGAATCCGCGAAGAACTGATTGCGAAAATTCATCAAAAAGGAAAGGCCTCTGTTTCAGCAAAGAAATTATATGAAATTGTCAGAGAATTACCCGAGGAGACCATTCATATACAGAAGAAAGATAATCACTGGATTACCCTTCAATGTGGAAAATCCATCTTTAATCTTGCCGGGTTAGATCCAGAAGAATTTCCTTCTTTTCCCACCTATCAAGAAGAAAATTTTTCAACGGTTTCAACTCAACTCATTCGAGAGATGATAGAAAAAACGGTTTTTGCCGCCTCCAGTGAAGAATCTCGGTATCATCTCAATGGGATTCTCTTTGCACAGATGAAACAGGGGGGAAAGGAAATATTGAGAATGGTCGCAACGGATGGCCATCGCCTTTCTCTTATCGATCGAGAGAATCAAAAAATTCGCGGCATTGAAGAAAAAGGAATTATCATTCCAAAAAAAGGAATTTTGGAGATTAAAAAAATCATTGGAGATCGAGATGGGGAAGAGGAAATGGGAATCTATTTCAATGCCACCCACGGTTTTTTTAAAATGGGAAAATCTCTTACGGTGATTCGATTGATCGATGGAGAATTTCCAGAATACGAACAAGTGGTTCCAAAAGGGAATGATAAAAAATTAGTGATGGTAAAAGAGAGGATGGTCAGTTCTCTGAAGCGTGTTTCTACCATGGCCAGTGAAAGGATGGAGGGAGTAAAATTTTCTCTTAAAAAAAATTCTGTGGAGATGTCCTCCACCCATCAAGACTTTGGAGATGCCAAAGAAGAGGTCGAGGTGGTTTACGAAGGACCTCCTCTCCAGGCTGGATTTAACGCCAGATATTTAATCGAGGCGCTCAATGTCATCGATGCCGAAGAAGTCCTCATGGAGTTGAAGGATGAGGGAAGTCCCGGGATCCTAAGACCTTCTTCTTCCACCCCAGGGCTCTCTAATCAATTTTGCATCATCATGCCAATGAGGCTTTAAATAGATCGTGTTACTGAATCAGCGTCATTCATCACACCCTAAGGAGAAGGGATGAAAGAACAGGTGGAGAAATATACGGCGGAGCAGATCAAGATACTGGAAGGATTGTCAGCCGTCCGTAAAAGGCCTGCAATGTATATTGGAAACACAGGAATCGAAGGCCTTCACCATTTGGTTCATGAATTGGTGGATAACAGTATTGATGAAGCCCTGGAGGGATATTGCACCAAGATCGATGTGATCATTCATATCGATAACAGCGTCACGGTCAGAGATGACGGCCGTGGCATTCCCGTCGATCTCCACGAGAAAGAGAATCGTCCTGCCGTGGAAGTGGTCATGACCAAACTCCACTCCGGAGGCAAATTTGATAACCGCAGCTACAAGATCTCCGGAGGTCTTCACGGAGTAGGTCTCTCGGTGGTCAACGCCCTCTCTGAGTTTATCGACCTGGAGATACGGAGGGACGGGAAGGTTTATCATCAGATTTATGAGAGGGGAGAGGTCAAGACCAAACTGGAAGTGATCGGAAAAACCAAACATACCGGAACTCAGATTCGTTTCAAACCCGACAGTCAAATCTTTGAAACCGACAATTTCAGTTTCGACATCCTCTCCCAGCGCTTAAGAGAATTGGCTTTTTTAAACAAAGGGCTCTCCATCAGCATTGAGGATGAACGTTCAGAAAAGCGGCATGATTTCTTTTACAAAGGAGGAATCATCTCCTTCATCGAATACCTTAATAAAAATAAGAATTGTATCCATCCAAAACCCATCTTCGTACAAGGCGTCAAGAATGGAATCGACGTGGAGATCTCCTTCCAGTATAACGATGGGTATGCCGAAAACCTCTTTTCCTTCGCCAACAACATCAATACGCATGAAGGGGGAACCCACCTCATCGGCTTTAAAAGCGCCCTCACTCGTACGATCAATCAATATGCGACCAGCGCCAATCTGCTCAAGGGCGTTAAAGAGAACCTCACGGGAGAAGATATACGAGAAGGATTGGCAGGGGTCATCAGTGTAAAAATTCCAGAGCCTCAATTTGAAGGGCAAACTAAAACGAAATTGGGGAACAGCGAGGTGAAGGGATTGGTGGAAACCCTGGTCAATGAAAAACTGGGGAGTTACTTTGAAGAGAATCCAAGCGTCGCCAGAAAGATCATCTCAAAGGTGATCGATGCCGCTCGGGGCAGAGAAGCCGCTCGGAAGGCACGGGAACTGAGCCGTCGAAAAGGGGCCCTGGAAGGAGGATCCCTCCCCGGAAAATTGGCCGATTGTCAGGAAAGGGACCCTGCGCTCAGCGAGATCTTTATTGTGGAAGGCGATTCAGCAGGAGGTTCCGCCAAACAGGGCCGGGATCGAACCATCCAGGCCATCCTTCCCCTCAAAGGGAAAATCCTCAACGTGGAAAAGGCTCGTTTTGATAAGATGTTGGCCAACGAAGAAATTCGCCTCCTCATCTCCGCCCTGGGAGCGGGGATTGGAAAGGAAGACTACGATATCCATCGACTTCGTTACCACCGCATCATCATCATGACCGATGCCGATGTGGATGGATCCCATATTCGAACCTTACTCCTCACCTTTTTCTATCGCCATATGCCAGAGGTGATTGAGCGAGGACACCTCTATATTGCCCAGCCTCCGCTCTTCAAAGTGATTGAGGGAAAGAGTGAGACCTATATTAAGAACGAAGAAGCCTTCAATCGATATCTCATGAACCGGGCCATCAACAAGAGTGAGGTGATCGTCCAGTCCACCAATAAAAAATTGACCGACAAGAGGCTCAGCTTACTTTTAGAAAAGATTTATACCTATCATGATTTGATTCAACGGATCCAGAAAAAGGGGTATTCCCGATCCCTCATCAGATTTCTCCTGGAAAATGGAGTTCGGAACAAATCGACGTTTGAGGAGAAGGGGAAGATTGCCGAGCTTCAGAAGCGATTGAGAAAGAGTGGTTTTGAGGTCTTCGATCTGGTTTGGGATGAAGAGCACAACCTCTTCGGTTTTGAAGTTCAAGAATCGAATGGAAAAGATCTGCGAAGCCGAGTCCATTGGGATCTCATCTCCTCCGTTGAATATCGCCATCTCTTTCAGGTTCGTCAAGAGATCCAAGAGATGGCACCTCCTCCCTATACCTTGGTGGAGAAAGGAAAGAACGTGACCATCGATCAAGAGGAAGGACTACTTCAATCCCTGAATCAATTGGGAAGGGAAGGGCTGAGCATCCAACGATATAAAGGGTTGGGAGAGATGAACCCCGAACAACTCTGGGAGACCACGATGAACCCAGAGACCCGGACACTCCTCAAGGTGAAGGTAGAGGATGCCATCGCGGCCGATGAAATCTTCAGCATCTTAATGGGCGATGAGGTGGAGCAAAGGCGCCAATTCATCGAGGAGAATGCCCTCTTTGTTCAACGCCTCGATATTTAGGAGACTCCAAGAAGAATGCTCATCGTCGGATTGACGGGAGGGGTGGCGAGCGGAAAGACGGCTGTCTCCCAAGTCTTAAAAGAAGAGGGCGCTTACATCATCGATGCAGACCGGATTGCCAGGGAACTGGTTCAACCCCACAAACCCGCCTGGAATGAGTTAATCAGGGCATTTGGTCAGGAAATCCTTCGAGAGGATGGATCCATTCATCGAAAAAAATTGGCGGATAAAGTCTTTGCGGATCCCAAGCAGAGGAAACTCCTGAACCAGATTCTTCATCCTCGGATCAAGGAGGAGATGGATCGAAGAACAAAAGAGATTGGGCAAAGGGATCCGGAAGCCATCGTGGTGATCGATGCGCCGCTCATCGTAGAACTTGGGGATCACCGTGAGATGGATAAACTGATTGTGGTCACCACAACTCAGACGCAGCAAATCGAAAGGCTGAAAGACCGGGATGGGGCAAAACCCGAGGAGGTCCTGAGAATCGTCTCCTCACAGATGCCCCTTGAGGAGAAGGTAAAACTGGCAGACTTTGTTATTCGAAATGAGGGGTCTCTCGAGGAGACGAAGAATAGGGCAAGGGAGGTTTTTAAAGAGTTAAAAAAGGTTGCGCTTCAGACAAAAAAAAGACGCTAAGCCTGCCACAGGCAAGCGCTATGCGCACAGCGATAGAGGAGGATAAAGGGGGAAAATATGAACATCAAAGATTTGAAAAAGTTGAAGATTAATGAACTGTACAAGATCGCCAAAGAGCTCAATGTGGAAGGGGCGAGCGGGATGAGAAAGCAAGAATTGATCTTTGCTATTCTTCAAGCCCAGACGGAGAAAAATGGCCTGATCTTTGGGGAAGGGGTGTTGGAGATCCTGCCCGATGGGTTTGGTTTTCTGAGAGCCCCTGATTACAATTATCTACCCGGGCCCGATGACATTTACATCTCCCCATCCCAGATCCGGCGATTCAACCTTCGAACGGGTGACACCGTCTCGGGTCAGATTCGACCGCCTAAAGATACAGAGCGCTACTTCGCCATGTTGAAAGTTGAATTGGTCAACTATGAAGACCCAGAGGTGGCCAGGGATAAGATCCTCTTCGACAACCTCACTCCCCTTTATCCTCAGGAGAAAATCCAGTTGGAGGCGGCAAATGATTCTAAAAATTACTCCGCTCGGGTGATGGACCTTCTCACGCCCATTGGAAAAGGACAACGGGGGCTTATCGTTGCTGCGCCAAGGACCGGTAAGACGATGCTTCTCCAGACGATTGCCCATAGCATCACGACCAACCAAAAAGAGATTATCCTCATCGTCCTCCTGATCGATGAGCGACCCGAGGAGGTGACCGATATGGAGCGGTCTGTCGATGCAGAAGTCATCAGTTCCACTTTTGACGAACCGGCCTCGCGCCACGTTCAGGTGGCGGAGATGGTGATCGAAAAGGCAAAGCGATTGGTTGAACATCAAAAGGATGTGGTCATCCTTCTC
Organism: Thermodesulfobacteriota bacterium; assembly: GCA_049513055.1. Lineage (GTDB taxonomy): Bacteria > Desulfobacterota > BSN033 > BSN033 > UBA1163 > UBA1163. The sequence goes on along the minus strand of JBEKWN010000076.1, from coordinate 2,165 downwards.
GATAGCATCACCCGTCTTGCCAGGGCCTACAATACAGTTGTCCCACCTAGTGGGAAGGTCCTCTCCGGAGGAATCGACGCCAATGCCCTTCAACGGCCGAAGCGGTTTTTTGGTGCCGCCAGAAATATTGAAGAGGGCGGGAGCCTCACCATTATCGGGACAGCCCTGGTCGACACGGGAAGCCGGATGGATGAGGTGATCTTCGAAGAGTTCAAAGGGACAGGAAATATGGAGATCAATTTGGACCGGCGCTTGGTGGATCGGAGGGTCTTTCCGTCCATCGATATTCAGCGCTCCGGTACCCGAAAAGAGGAGTTGCTCCTCGATAAAAACGATCTTAACCGCATCTGGCTCTTGAGAAAAGTCCTTCAACCGATGAACACCGTAGAGAGCATGGAATTTCTATTGGAGAAGATACAAGCCACCAAGAACAATAGGGATTTCCTCGACTCCATGAATCAATAATATAAATTCTTTGATCCTATAGGCTACCAGCATTCGGCTATCAGCTGACAGCTGAAGGCTGATAGCAGCATTTGATAGATAAAAAGAAGTTGAAAATTTGTGGAAAATCAGTAAAATAGATAGTTGGAGGCCATTCAGATGAAAAAAGATATTCACCCCAAGATTTTTGATACGGTGATTAAATGTGCCTGCGGAGCTGCCTTCGAGACGAAGAGTACGGAAAAGGAGATCCACGTAGAGATCTGCTCCAACTGTCATCCTTTCTTCACCGGAAAACAAAAATTTTTAGATACCGCTGGAAGAATTGAACGGTTTCAGAAAAAATATGGGAAAAAAGCAGAACAGAAGAGTTAATTCAGGCTTCCCCATTCATCACGGCTCATCCCGATCCATCGCCTTTGGACTATCCTCTCTCTTTGGGACTAAAGGTTCATCCTATATCCCTGTCTTTCTATCTGTCATTTTTTTAACAGGCATTCAGCATTAGTTCATTTGGAGGATTTAAATGTTCTCTGGGAGAAAAGATCCCGAGCAGGGATATTCTCTATCCAATCCCTCTATCTCTAAAAAAAGGGAGGGTCGCATTCGAGTCGGCGGACAGGCTGTGATCGAAGGGGTGATGATGAGATCTCCCAATTCGATGGCCATTGCGGTCCGGAGGCCCAATGGCGAGATTGTGGTGAAACGAGAGAGGTTGAACTTTTTCTCTGAAAAGAAATTTTTCTCTAAACTTCCTTTGATCAGGGGGGTGATAAACTTGCTCTCAGCCCTGGTTTTAGGGATGAAGGCTCTTAACTTTTCAGCCAATCAGTCCCTTGAAGAAGAGAAAGAAGTCAGCTCCTGGACCATGGGTCTTACCTTTACCTTCGCCCTCTGCTTTGGCATCTTCCTCTTCTTCCTGGTCCCTCTCTTTTTGACGAAGTGGTTGCGGTTCGCTATTCCCATGGTTTCCACAAGCGGGATCCTCTTCAATCTGGTGGATGGAATCATTCGATTGATGATCTTTCTGGCTTATCTGTGGGCCATCTCTTTTTTCAAAGAGATTCGAAGAATCTTTGAGTATCATGGGGCCGAACACAAGTCGATCTTCGCCTTCGAGGCGGGCGAGGCGCTGACGCCCGATCGGGTAAAGGGCTTCAGTTACCTTCATCCCAGATGTGGAACGAGCTTCCTTCTCATCGTCATGGTGGTGAGCATTTTGGTCTTTGCCCTCATCCCTCACCATCTTTCATTTGGGTATAAAGTGGCCTCTCGAGTGGTTTTCATCCCTCTCATTGCAGGGCTTGCTTATGAGATCATCCGATTCGCCGATCAAAAGCGAGAGAGGAAAAATATGCAATATTTCATCAAGCCCGGTCTTTGGCTCCAACGGATGACGGCCCGAGAGCCTTCCGAGGACCAGATTGAGGTGGCACTCCGTGCCCTTCATGAAGTACTGGAATTAGAGGGATGCCGATAAGAGATATGGAAAAGCAATGTCAAATGTCAAAGCTCAAATAACAGAATTTATCAAAAAAGAAATTTTGATATTAAGGCCATTTGACATTCATTTGACATTTGGATTTTGACATTTGAAATTATTCTAATCGGCCCGTAGGGCAGAGTTCCACGGGCTTGCCCGTGGGTGAATGAGAGCGGCGGCGATAGGGTATAATGTATGCATGGAGACACGAGTATCAGGACACAGTGTGTATCGGACG
>JBEKWN010000075.1:0-15967 GCA_049513055.1 Thermodesulfobacteriota bacterium | reverse complement strand
CTCTGTAATGGAAAGCCCAGAGGTGTTCGTAGCCAGGATCGTGTCTTTAGCACAGAGTTGATCCAGTTCTTTATAGACCTGCTTCTTCAGATCGATGTTTTCAATAACAGCTTCAATGACAACCTGTGCACCTTTCACTGCTTCGGCTAAGTCGAGCGTCCCTTTCACCTTGGACAACAATGCATCGCCCTGTTCCTTAGTCATCTTCCCTTTACTGATGGCCCGCTCATAATTCTTTTTGATGATATTCAGTCCGCTCTGGACAAAGCGGTCCTCGATGTCCCGCATAGAGACTTCATAACCTGCTTCCGCTGAAACCTGAGCAATTCCAGAACCCATTAAACCCGCACCGAGAACACAAATTTTCCTGATCTCCATTGTTCTCCCCTCCATTATGTCTATTTGAACGGAAGAGACTTTACCAATAGAGGGCTTGACTTGTCAAGAATTATCGCTCCAGGTTGACAAAAGAGATTCCATCTCATAATTTAATTGATGATTCAATCCAAACGGAGGTATTAAAATGAAACTCTACCTGATCCAACATGGGGAGGCAAAGCCCGAAGTAGAAGATCCAGAGCGCCCATTGACGGTAAGAGGGGAAAAGGAAGTGACGAGCGTTTCAAAGGCAGCAATAGGTCTCCATATCAGGCCTTCAAAGGTCTATCACAGTGGAAAATTGCGAGCCAAACAGACTGCAGAAATCATTACCAGCGCCTTGAAAATCCCGAACCTATTTGTCCAGGCTACCCAGGGCCTAAATCCAAACGATGATATCCGGCCATGGGCAGAACGAATTTCTAATGAGAAAGAAGACTTTATGCTCGTTGGCCATCTTCCATTCCTTGAGAAACTAACCTCTTTCCTTCTCTGTGGCAATGAAAATGCGAGGTTGGTATTGTTTCACTATGGAGCCATTGTTTGCCTTGATCAGAAAGAGGATAAGGAGTGGGCGGTTCGTTGGATTCTCACACCAGAAATGGCCAGCCAATTGCACGGGCATAGCGTCAAAGAGGTCAAATAGTCTGATGGTCCCTTAGTCACATAGTTCAAAAACTATAAAACTATGAGATTATCGGTTCTTTAACACTCTGCTCTATGCTATTTGATGCTTGGAATTTGGTGCTTGCTCTGATTAGTCCTGAAAACATTCTGCCACTCCCATCCTTCCCCCCTCTTCAGGGGAGGAAAGGATGGGGATTGAGGAGGAATGGGGACGAAGTTGAACTCTGAATCTTAACAATTACTTGCAGAAAGGTGCATGAGTAAAAAGCAGTTAAGCCTCGCACTCTTCTTCCACTATCTTATCTTACCTCCTTTACCTCCGCACGATACTCTTCCATTTGTTTCGCCATCGCTTCAGACCTTATATAAAAAAGCCCTTCCTTTGAAGATTCATCATATCTCAACGCCATGACTGCATTCTTACCAACCCATAAATACTCCTCTTTGTTTTTGAATGGTTTTGCTCCCTCTCCAAATTTATTGAATATGGTTTCTTTAAGAGCATTCCAATCAGGAAGACTTTCCGTAGTAACCATCCCAACATAAAATCTTCCTTTCCAAAAACCATATTGAACGGGGAGAGCTTTTCCATTTCCTAATTTGAACACATCCCCTTCTTTTAAGTAAAACTTTATTGCCCCGTGGCTTGGGTCTGTTCTGTAATGTTTCAACCCCCCCATCGTTGAGAAATTTGTCTCCCATTTGACGCCGTTAAACCCTTACGGTTCTGAACCAGGCTTAAAACTAACGAGCCTGCAGTTTTCATTGGGTAAATAGACCGGAATTTCAACTTTCTGAGTGGGAAGAACGTGACGAATAGCCCCCCTACAGCCGAGTGTCAGAAAAAGTGCGAAAGAGATCAGAATGACAATCGACTTTTTCATGCCTTGCCTCCTTTCTGTCTCACAAACCATTCTTGTTTAAAGATGGCTTGTATAAAAATATTTTAGAAATTTAGAATCGAATACCAAGAAAAATGTATCAAAAAAAATGCCAAAGGGTGATTAAGATCCCTGTTGTCCTTGAATTTGAATGGAGACAGGTTGCGGAAAATCGGGTAAAATGAAGCACCATCATTTTTCCAGGAGAGAAAATTGAGTGAACATTTTTGTTTAAAAAATGACAGAATTGTAATCGGTTGGGTTGAAACACTAACACCATATCCCTCAATATCCAGACGGACCAACTTTCAAAGATACACGGTAAGGCAAAAAGATTAATAATGATTTTGGATAAGGTGAAGACGATCAAATATGAAATGAGCGCAATACCGAACCACACAGTGTCTACACCCTCAAATCCTGACTTCCACACATCAGTACAAAATCCCTGCGTATCCCACGAAACTATCATCGGGCATAATATCATAACTGGTGTAGTAATCGAGGAGTATCCCTTTCTCCGCTCCCATAGCTTTGGAGGTAGCCATGGCAGAGATGGCTGCACCGGCACTGCAGGCGCTATCATTTTCCAGGGCATGCTTCAGGAGACCTTCTGCATCCATCCTCAATGCCCGATCAATAAACCCCTTATCATTTTCCTTCTTCACCCACTCCACAGAAGCCGGGCCAACCCCTTTACTTAAAAAACCATAATTAGGGCCATAGTGAGTTAAATCAGTGGATCCAATCGCAAGGATGGAAATTCCTTCTTCCTTTGCAATCTCAGCCACTTCTTTTCCCAGTGTCTCAGCTTTAAGGGATAGAGGAGATCGGATGGCGACAAGCTTTGCTTCCGGGAAAAAATATTTTACCATAGCCAGTTGAATCTCAATGGTATTGTCCCCGCTGGTCGGACTCTCCTTTTTAACATCAATCTTTTTCATCAGGATTTTGACAAAGCCTGTATGAATCTCGATATCACCGAATGGGGTTTCGCAAGCCTCTTCTGTCACAATCCGGGGAAGGTCTTCAGTGGAAAGGTGCCCCCCATAAAGAACAACTACCTCTACCTTACTTTTTAATTTCAAGGCATAGAACACCCTTGCAGCAAGCTTTCCGGAAAAATACCAACCTGCATGGGGGACAATTCCTCCCAATCCCTTACTTGAAGGGAGTTGAGAAGGTGTCCATTCCTCTAAATAGGGTTCGATCTCCCTTTTACAATCCTTTCCATCAAAAGGATACCATCCCCTTGGCAAGATTCTCTTTCTTCGGTTCATGGCTTTCACCTCACTCTCGTGACTCGTGAATCGTGAGTCGTGAATGGTTCTTAACAAATCAACCCATTCGACTCCCCGGTCTGAAGCCCGGGGTATGCTCAGGGTTGATACTGAGCGGCGCTTTCAACCCCGATTTTAAAATCGGGGTTTGGCGCCGTCGAACGTATCAAAACTCTTAATTCTAAATTCATAACTCTTAACTGATTTATATTCTCTCCAGCGTGGGCATTCCCATCAGGTTGAGCATATTGGCCATCACCGTTTGAAATGCCTTGACCAAAGAAAGCCGAAAGGTTTGAAGGCTCTGATCTCGAAGGTGAATAAATGGAGTCTGGACATTTGCACCTGGATCTGGGTGCTCATAAAAATTGGTAAAGATTGTCGCCAGATCAAAGGCATACTCTGTCAATTGAGAAACCCTAAATGTTTTACCTGTTTTAGCAACTGAAGAAGAAAATCTCGACAGGGCGTCCAGAAGGCCTCTTTCCGTCTCGGTCAATTGTTTCGGAATACAATCTCTTCTCCATTGAAGATCGATCTTCTGCCCTTGAGCTTTTCTCAGGATGCTACACGCCCGAGCATGGGCATATTCTAAATAGACTCCTGTGTCCCCTGTTGTCTTGAGTGCTTCATCAAAATCGAAAACAATCTGGCTCTCCAATGTGAATTTCAGCAAATAGTACCGGATGGCCGCTGATGCCAAAGCAGAAGCAATACTTTCCTCCAGAGGGTGATCTGCCTTCTCTATCACCTTCTGCTTCACTATTTGGATAAAATCTTTTGCCTTCACCCCTGTTCCGGAGCGGCCCGACATGGCATAGGCCTTTTTCTCCTCAGTCTCCTCCATACCCAGAAGTCGAGCAGCCTGTGGAGAAAGGTTGACCACTTCATAGGCCAGATGGATGGATTCGTTCGCCTCTTTCTTAAAGCCCATCTGTCGAAGGCACTCAACGACTACTTGCTGAGGATAACTCTGTCGGGTATCAATGACATTGATGACCTTTTCAGCATGGCCGAAACTATTGGAAAGCCTTTCCCCTGGTTCACCATCTTTGGCCGTTGTCCAGAGCATTTCTCCATTGGCCTGGGAACACCAGCGTTTATATAAAAAATCTTTCTTGAGAAGACCAAACTTCCAGAGCTGGTAGGCAACATCTTTCCCTGTGTAAGTCACACTCCCATTTGATCGAACGAGTATCTTATCCAAACTCTTCATTCCTTCAGCTGTCTCGACAATACCGCCGAAAGGAACCACCCAACACCCTTCATTCGGACCCTCTGTTTCAAATCGAAGGGTCTCCTTCTCTTTCAGGAGTTCGAACGTAGCCTCCCAGAATCCCCGAGCAATGATATCTGACTCCCAGTTGAGAAGGTCGTAGAAAATAGAGAGTTGAGCCACTGTTTCTAAATGGGACTGGACAATCTTTATTGCTAATTCCTTAGCAAAACCAGCAATGGGATGAATTCCTCCTTCGATCTTGTGGAGAACCTCCTCCCTTTTCTCGAGGAGGGATGGATTTTTCTCAAGTTCAATTTGGAAACGGGCATAGAGATCCCAACAGAAATAATCAAAAGGTTGATCTGCCGGGACTTTTTTCCAGATGGCTTTAAAGTCAGACCCTTCCATGTCAAAAGGAGGGTCCAGATAAAGCAGAGCCGTTACCACATCAACCATCTGGAGACCTGTATCATCAATATAATTACAAACCTCTGTTGAAAAACCACTCCATTCGAGAACTCTCGCCACCGTATCTCCTAAAACCGAATTCCTGAGGTGACCAATATGCATCGCCTTGTTGGGATTCACACTTGTGTGTTCGATAAAGACCTTATTTTTCGGTGGCGAAACAGGCTTTCCAAAAAACTCACTTTCTTGAAGGATTCGGGGAATGAGGTCTTGAGCCAAACCTGGCCAATCCACCTTGAAATTGAGGTACCCAGGGGAAGAAATACCGATATCTTTAATATAAGGCGGGAGTTTAGATTTCAATCGCTCAGCCATCTCCTGAGCTATCTTCATCGGAGATTCCCTCCTCTGCTTTGCCATGGATAAACAGACGGCGCTGGAGAAATCCCCCAACTCCAGCTGAGGAGGCACATTGAAGGGCATCTCTTCAAGATTCAAAAGTTCCTTTAATGCTCTGGCAACTCCTTCTCTGATCATCCTCTATGTCCCCTTCTCGTTTGTTCAATTATTATGAAGATAGAGGAGAAAAGTCAAGATAATCGAAAATTGACAGGTAAAAGACTTCAGGAATATAATCTGATCCTAAAAGCATAGGATAGTCCATTTCGGTCTAGGATGAGGAGGTTTCATTCATGCAAAGCACCCTGAAAAAATATGCTGCGAGGATTGAACGAAATGAAGTCAATCCCCACATTCGATACGATGATAAAAAGAGTGGACTGATTTTAGATCCCCTTCGGAAGGATGTGCCTCTTGAACTCTTGGGATTTGGAATTTATCAACTGAGTTCCCGTTTCATCACAAAGGAGACGAAGGGAAAAGAGACCGTTCTCGTCCCTCAGGAAGGGGAGTTCGAGGCTGAGGTAAATGGAAAACGATTTTCAGGAAAGAGAATGGGTGGACCTTTTTCAGTCGGGTTTGAAAAATCGAATGTCTCTGCCCTCTACATCCCCTGTAATTCTAATTTGAGGATTTGGGGAAAGGGAGAGATTGTCTTCTTTGAAGCCCCTGCCCTTAAAGAAAAGCCTCCATTTTATCTTTCGAATCAGAAATTAAAACCAGTCTCAAGAGGAGATTGGATTTGGCGCAGGAATGTTACCCCTCTGATCAGCCCTAAGGATGCCAGTTCGAACCTGGTGATTGGTGAGACTTATAGCCCTCCAGGTTTCTGGTCAGGGACGCCTCTCCATCTACACGATAAAAATCAGCCCTCATCTGGAGAATCAGGTCACGAAGAGGTCTATTACCACCGTTTCAATTGGAAAAAAGGAACTGGAGATCAAATCGGGCCCTATGGCGTTCAATTACTCATGGATGGTAAAAAGCTAATGAAGGCTTATCTCATCGAGGATAAGAGCATCTTCGCCATCCCAGGAGGTTGCCATCCTGTGGTCGCCTCTCCTGTTTCCGAACTCATCTATTTATGGGGATTGGCTGGAAGGGGGGAAGAATTGTTAATGAGGGATCTTCCCGAGTTTGCCCACCTCAAGTCCTTTGAAGAATTATTTAAAAGTTTGGAAGGAGCAAGAACAAAAAAGATCCTTTCTCAAGAGAAGTTTAAAGCCCTCTGCGCTCCCTATTCCTTGACCAAAGAACAGAAAGTTCTTCTAGCCGCGATGCTTAAAGAAAAAGGATATGAGATCGATTAGCTCAGACGAAGCCCCTGCCCGGGATGAAATACTCCGATCCCTCAAAGCATTTCCTATTGACCTTCTGAAAATTTATCCAAGGTCTTTCTGTTCTAAAAATGGATTAGCCTATGGATTGATTCGAACTTCAGAAGGTAAAAAATTTGTTGTCATGGGGGAGAGAAGTCATGTCCTCAAAGATGCTTTCCTGGGAAATTGCCATCACCAATCATCATCGCTCAAGCTTTGCGATCTCTCGGCTGAAAATACCGAGTGCCTGATGGCCCTCTTCCCCTACACAAAACCAGTCTCCCTCCGGAAATATCCAATGACCATTGGCACCGGAGATCGCCTGGGCATGGCTACTCCCGGACATATCCGGGCCATCAAAAAATTTCAGGCTCATCCAGTCCTGGCTCAGCAATCCGTCAGAGAGAATGGACAAACAGGAAGAAATTTTATAGAAGTAATTCAGGATGCTGCTTGGGCAGTCTTTCAGGAAAATTACCAGGAAGGCTACGGAGCTGACGGTGACCATCTGAAATCCCTTCAGGATATCAAGGGCGCTCTCGATGCCGGGATCTCCATGGCCACACTCGATCTGTCCGAAAAAATAAATCCTGAAGCCCTCCAGGAACCAAAAGAGTTGATCGACCAAAAGTTTAAAGAGGAGATTGACGAGGGGGATTCAAAGGTTATCTTTCATCTATTTTTAGGCAAAGAATTTGTATTCAAAGGCCCTGATGGACAGTTCTCCATCCAATTCGATGAGGAAAGTGTTAAACGGAATACCCTTCTTTTCTGTAAAGGTCTTGACTTCACCGAAGAAGTTTATGAATGGATTCGTTTTCGAAGGGGAAATCAAGGCTCTATCGATTTTGAAATATCCATAGATGAGACACCCTTTCCGACCTCCCCAGAAAACCATTTTTTCTTCGCCCTGGAATTGAGCCATCGCGGAGTTCATATCCAATCCCTTGCACCACGATTCATCGGGGAATTCCAGAAGGGCATCGATTACCGCGGGGATAGAGATGACTTTCGCAGGCAATTCTATCAGCATGTTCTCATTGCCCAAGATTACGGGAACTATAAAATATCAATCCATTCTGGGAGCGATAAATTTTCTATCTTTTCTGACATGGGAAGGTTGTCAAAAGGATTTCTCCATTTAAAAACAGCTGGTACAAGTTGGCTCGAAGCATTGCGACTCATTGCTCTTGGGAATCCTTCCCTCTTCAGAGAGATGTATTCATTTGCACTCTCAAGATTTAATGAGGCATCCAAGCTTTACCATGTAAAAGCCGACCTCAACCGGATTCCGAACCTTGAAGAACTAAGCGATGAGGAACTCCCTGTCCTTCTGAACCAGGAGGATTCCAGACAGCTTCTCCACATCACTTATGGATATCTGCTCAATGAAAAGGATAAGGCTGGAAAACACCTTTTTAAAGACAAGCTCACTCATACCCTGATGCAATATGAAGAGGATTATTGGTCCATGCTTGAGACACATATTGAAAAACATTTGAGCTCTCTTGGAGTAAAAAATAGGTAAAACAAAAATACCGACTATGACTCAAGAGACTATTCAACAAATCGTTAACTCAAGTTGTCCTGAGAGGCTTTCACTCGAGGAAAGGCCACCGATCTCCGATGACCACATCATTCATATCTTCCGACTGACTCAGTGGGGGCAAACCACCCTCGCCGCAGACCATCTCCTCTTTCCCGAAATGAGTGGGATCCTTTCCAAAACAGTCTCTGCGTTGATCAAGCAACTCAATATCTTGTTTGCTTCTTCCAAACCTATTCCTGATGAGGCTGAAGAATTATTTAAGGAAAAAGTACATCTCAGGCAATATGCCTACGAAACCCTATTGGAGACGGCAATTAATTTCTATGGCCTTGAGAGTCAATGTCTTCAAGAGGAAGAAAAAGCAGAAAGTCTCCAATCTATCCTCTCCGTCTTGGAAAAATGGGAAAACCTCGAACGAAAAGAAGGGGAATCTTCGATCGCACGAGCCGTGGTAGAAAAATGGCTTGCCAGGATGAAAAGGGTTCAAAAGGGCAATAGCATGGTTGCCAGAACAGCCTTATCCATCGAAGGCAATTTGGACTTTAAAAAGAACTTCCTTCTCTCCTTTCTGAAAAAGGCTGAGATGGAAATCAAAGGAAATATTTACACCCGAATGGTAAAGGAGGGGAGGTGCAAATTTGGTAATGATTATGCCCTCGGTTTGAGGTGGCTCAGGCACCTGGGTTTTGAGCAGGTTTCAACCAACCCCGTCCTGGCAGCCAGGGCTTATCAGGATGAACCAGGTCTTGCCGAGATGTTTAAAGAAGAAGCAAAACATCATCCGAACTTTAAAAAGTGGTCGGCTAATCCCTCCCCCTATGCAGAGGAAATCGCACTCTTTGCAACACTTCTGTCCCTGTGGGATAACCTTTATGTATTCCGACCCATCTTCTTCAATTTAAGGGAAACCTCCGGTGGAGGGGTCGTCAGCTTTCAACTTAATCCAAACATTGCCCATCTTGTTGAAGAGAGTATCCGAGAGGTTTTTCTTGCTTTCTCTCTTGCTTCAGAAAATCTCACTCTCTACGATCATTATCTGTTGGCAGGTTACCGGATCAATGGAGAGAGAGGAAGACCCAATCTGGTCATTAAAGTCGCTGCCACCTCCCCTGTGGCAAGGATCATCACCAGGACAATCAATACCTTCGGGTTTGGTTCGAACATCACTCTTGATTACAGTGTTAGTCAGGAAGCCACACTCCTCCTTGAGGAAATGGAAGGAATGTCAGGGGCGATCAAAAAAGAAATCCGACCCACCCAACTTTACGTGACCAACATGGGTGGACGTCTGGAAAGTCATTTGAGGGAGGTAACGCTCAAAGAACTATTTCAGGAATTGAGAAAAAAGATGGGTAGAGAGAAGGCCATGGAAAAGGTCATACGCCTCTCCGAATCCAATGGAACAAAGGATAAGGTATCCAGGGCAAAAACCTATGAGGAGAAGGTCATCGCTGCCATGCGTTATACCCATGGTCAAAAAACCATCAATGAATTCATCTATGAGGCCTTAAAAGAAGTTGCTTCGAGAGAGTCCCTTCAACACTGGGAGGAGGCCATCGGCAAATCAGGAACCCTTGTGGCAAGAAGGATGTGGGAGATCTTCTTTTCTGAAAAGAATCGTGAAAAATGGATGAACTACCTGATGAAGAAAAACAGTCTCACCCGCAATCAGGCTCAACTCATCATGGATCGGCTCCACTACCTCCCTGCCTCCAAGCGGAAGCCTTTCGATACCTATTGGACTCTCTCTTCTCGAAACCTCGTCCATACCGAATTTCCAGACCACCAGGAGAATGTGAGAAGAATGGCTGAAGAACCTCAATTTAATTTGAAAGATTATGAGGAATCTATCTCCAACCATTTCTCCCCAGATGCTCTCAATACGTTAACTCAGATAGAGGATTTCCGAAAGGCTTATGAGATCAATCATGAACTAAAAGAAATTTTTCAAGAGGTAGGAATCTCAGAGGATTTGGGTCTGGGAGGCCTTTTATCTTCAGATTGGGCTCAATTCGGTCCCGTTCAAAAGACCCTTTCCGAATTTAAATCCGCATACGACCAATTCGAGAGAGACATGGTTTCCACTCTCCAGGGACTTATGGAAAAAAACACCAAACCAAAAAAAAGGAAGACAGAAAAGAGGATCAAGAAAAAATGAGAAAAAAAAGCCCGATAAAGATTTCGATTTGTAATGAGCTTTTTCAAGGATGGCCGATCGAAAAAGTCTTTGAGTATGCCGCTCAACTCGGTTACGATGGGGTTGAAATCGCTCCCTACACCTTGACAGACTCAGTTACTGAAATCCCACCGAACAGGCGAAAAGCCATTCGGCATGCCGCAGAGGTGAACGGGATTGAGATCGTTGGCCTTCATTGGCTGCTGGCGAAGCCAGAAGGGCTCTACATCAACCATCCCGATGAGATTATCCGCATCAAAACCCAGGAGTATATGGAGGCACTTATCCACTTCTGTGCCGACATCGGAGGGAGGATCCTGGTTCACGGTTCTCCACATCAGAGGACGGTTCAAGAGGGATGGGACGTTCAAGAGTCATGGGATTTTGCCAAGGAAACCTTCAAGATATGTCTTAAGACAGCTCGGGAAAGAAATGTTCTCTACTGTATCGAACCTCTTGCCCATACATGGACCAACTTCATTAATACCGTGGCAGAAGCCATTCAATTGGTGAAGGAGATAAGACATCCAAATTTCAAAATGGTCTTCGACTGTCGAAGCGCATCGGCCCAGGAGAAATCGGTCCCTGAAGCCCTTTTCCGGGCCTCGGATTCTGGGTACCTCCGTCATGTTCATGTCAATGATGCCAATGGAAGAGGGCCGGGCTTTGGAGAGACGGAGTTCATCCCGATTTTGAAAAGTTTAGTCAAGAGTGGTTATAAGGGTTATATTTCTGTAGAAGTCTTCGACTTCAGTCCTGACCCTCAAACTGTTGCCAGTCGAAGCATCGGTTACCTCAGGGGAATTCTTGAGACGTTGACCGAAAAGAGTTAAAGCCTGTTGCCCCTCACCCTTCTCTCTCCTATGTTAATCTCCGCTGTCACAGCCATCCCGGGTTTGAAGGGAATCTCCTTGCCTTTGACCTGGATGTTAGAACATTTGTGTTTCAACTTAACCTTAAATCTCACCAATTGAAATGTCATTGGGCTGCCTTTTCTTCCTGAAAACAGCGCAATTTCTCGCCTCTTCTCAATTCTTCAAGGCATTTATTGCAGGAGATGCATTTCGCCCTGTGTCGGTCACCTCTTTTCCAGTCATTGATAATGTTCGGTTCCCTGATAAGGGGACGGCTCAAGGAGATAAAATCGCTTTCTTTCTTTTGGACAATCTCTTCCAAAAGTTCAAAGTTTCTCAGTCCACCGACCATCATGACGAGAATGTCCAATTCTTTCTTTATATCCCGACACCAGTTACGATAATAAGCTTCGCGGTCAGGCCGATCGATCTTTGTCCTAAATTCTGTCTCTTCGTAGCTTAGACCTCTTAACCCTAGGCTGATCTCTAAGGCATCAAGACCCCATTCGACAAGAGATTTAGCGACCAGTTTCCCTTCGCTAAATTCAAGTCCTCCAGGATAAGCGTCTTGAACCCCAATCTTTATCAGCACAGGATAATCCTTTCCAATCTTCCCCCTGATGTCTTCATAGATGGCGTGGTGAATGCGAAGGCGATTTTCTAGGTTTCCGCCCCATTCATCGTGGCGCCGGTTTGTAAAGGGAGAGAGAAATTGACTGAGAAGATATCCATGGGCAGCGTGGATCTGAACAGCATCGAACCCTGCCTCTCTCGCTCTCCTGGCTCCATCTCCAAACGCAGAAACTGTCTTCTGGATTTCATTCAGTGTCATCGTGCGGTATTGAGCTTTGCAATATGGATCATTTTCAAAAAATGATGGACCGATGGGAAGTCGATCTTTCGGATCGGGAAACCTCGCCTCTCTTCCTGCATGAAACAACTGAATAGCAATTTTTGCCCCTCGGCGATGCACCGCAGCCGTCAGTCTTTCAAATTCATGTATAAATTCGTCTCCTGCAATCGAATTTTGAAATCTGAAGATCTGTCCCATCGGGTGGACATAGGTAATGCCTGTGATAATTAACCCGAGACCCCCTTCGGCAAGTGTTGAGTAGAGGTCTATCTGGGTCTTGGTAACATAGCCACTTTTGTCCGCACAGCCATCGTACGTAGCTGACCTAACGAACCGGTTTCTTAAATCCATATTCTTTATTTTCAACGGTTCAAAAAGGATGCTCACTGTCTCCTCCTATTTAATTTCTTTGTTAATGTTCCAAGCCAATCTGGGAAATAATTTATTCCAATGAGAAAGTCAATAGAATGGTGAGACCCAAATCCCGATATAGAAAAAATAGACACAACTAACCATGAGGATTGAGAGAGATTTTTTTAAAGTAAGAATTCCTGGTTCTTCAAATCGTCTCTTTATCCCGTATCATTAAAGAACGTCTCAACGGAGCATGACCATTCCTCAGTTTTTGAGCAAACTCCCCCCTTGACCTTTTTCTTTCCGCTGTATTCGTCTCTGTTTTCACCCATCTGGACATAAACTCAGTTCAAAGGACTTGTGCCTGATCCCTTTAAACAATTCCAACTTTTCCAGATCAATCATCAGCCTCAAAACTGTCTTGCCAGCGTGCTTCACGATCCGACCTGCGATCTGCACCATTTTCCATCGAAAGGTAGCGATCGTCTGTTTCATCCAAGACTCCGGACACGAGAGCCGTTTGAACCCAATAAAAAGATTGTAGGCAATGACCCCGATCCTAAAGAAAACAGCATTGGCGTAACTCTGCCCACAAGGCATGCGTTCCATCCCGATCCCATTCTTTACCTCTTTATTAAAGTTCTCTGCCTGCCCCCTCTGATTATGCCACTCCAATACTTGACGTGTATCTTTCTCCTCCTCCAACCAGTTCGTCGCTACAGCATGATAAAAATAGGCCCCCCCTTGCCCTCAAATAAATCCCTCTGCCTTCGTATCTCTCGCTTCACCACCAGACGAAAAGCTTTCTTCGTCCCATTCATGCAGTGAACCGTCTCCGCTATCTGATGGCCACACCCTGGCACTGGCTCTTTCCAATCCTTTTGATCAATCAACCCAATCACCCTTTTGACTGCCTTGTCTTGGTTAGCGGTGATCCCATATGTCACCCCATCTTCCTCTAACTGATTGAAAAGATCCGCTTGATACGAAGCACTGTCCGCTCGATAATATCCGATCTTCTTACCCCAATGCATTCGCTGTTTGCATTGAAGGTAAAACTCCTTCTGCCCAAAGGCCGGGGCGACATTGCCCTCCCGAAATTCATCATCGAGACAAACAGCCGTCTCATATAAATATCCAACCATCGGCATATAACCTTTATTCCCATGATAGGTAAACAAGGCGTCGGCTTTCTCCCCGACAATCTCGGTCGCATCCGCATCCAACGTGTATTTCTTTATCCCATCTCTTTTCAAAATCCTTCCGTTAATCTTATCTCTCAGCTCACCTAATCCCTTCAATCCCTCTTGCCCCCTATTGGGGTCTCCCATTCTCCTTAACCAATCTCCTACCGTATCGGGCTCCGGAATTTCATCCCACCCAATTAATCTCATTAACCCCTCCTCCTGTTTTAATTCCCGCAGATCTTCCAGCCTCCTCCCGCCTCCCTGCAACATTAACACCAAACTGTCCACCATCACCGAAGGATCAAATCCCCGATTGCTCCCAGGGGATGGTAGATACCGGTCCGTAAGCTCTCTTAACCCAATCCCATGATTGAATTCCGCCATCAATGCCAGCCCCCCGTGGGCCGTTAGTCTCTCCTTCGTTGTCTCTATCTTGAAAGGGAAGATGGTTTGCTGTATCATGACTATCAACCTCCTTTTGGCCTTTTGGTTTCACCTTGCAGGTGATATTCTATATCACCGAAACCTTTTGGCCAAAAGAGGTTTTTTTTATTTTTTGCATTCCTATATCTTTTTTAGGGTGAGAATTGAAGACATCGGACGTGTCTCTTACTGATTCTCAGTTGAAATGTGTCGCCGGGGGACAAAATTTAAAAATCAAGGTGACAGGAAAGAAGCATTAAAAAGGGGATTATTCCTTTCAGGTGTTACTCTTCACCCTCAGAAAACCTTAAGAAATAACGATTTCTGGTAGAAAGGCCATAATTTAAAAAAGAACGGAGTGACCTGTAATCAAACCTCATGGCTTTGACTTGGTTGCTTTGAGGATGGAAAGGGTTTGAGCGTGGTCCAATGGAAACCGCTGAAGAAGAAATTTTGCCTGCCTGTTTTCAGTCCTTATCCTTATCAAATAACTCTTTGACCTCCTGGGATGCTATTTTTGTCGAGGCGATCATTAGCAAAGAGGGTTTAGTGGGCTCGTCATATCTCAAAGTAATTTGTGTAACACTCCCGTCCCAAAAATATACGCCCCGGGATTTATCCACAGTCCCATATTTTTCGAACAAGAATTTCTTCAAGTGATTAAAATTTTCAGGTCCAGTGGCGTTAATCCGGACTTCAGCAAACTTCCCTCTCCAAAATACGTATTCAATCTTATCAAGCTGCGCCTCTCCCATTTTTAAATTATCCGCTTTTTGGGTGTAATAAATCTTGATCTTCACATCCGGTTCGGCAGGATCGCTGATGCTCCTCGATTCCACCATATCTGATTTGACTTCCGAGAATTCAGTGCCCCACTTGATGTCAGCAAACCCGTCGGGTTCTGCATTGGGTTTGAAACCGGATGTTGTCCTCTGTGCGCATCCAAAAATCCCCACCACAAATGCTAAAATGACGCTCCATCTTTGAAGGTTTCTCATCTCACCCACCTCCATGGTTCATCAATCTTTAAGTTAAAGGGCACTATTAGGTATACTGTCTTTCATGACAGCTGAGAGCCTACTAAATTTGAATGGAAACTTCAACAAAAATTATAAGGATAAGACGCATCCCATACCCAGAGGTCTTTACGATTGATTTCCAGTTGAAATGTTTTATGGTGGCATGAAACTTAAGACTCATGACTTCGGGTAGAAAGAGTTGGCTCTAAAGGTAAGGTCTTGGAATATTACATAGGTCAATAGGCAAAGCATTTCGCCTGAGATGGCATGGGAGTTCCCTGAGGGTTAACGACCCGTCTACCTATTTATCTCTCTCCTCATTGGCTATGCGTTTTACCCACCCCCTTCAGTAACCTCTTCAACTTCTGGAGGTCTCCTTCCTGGAAAGATTGAAATTCCAATCCATATCTGTACTCTCCCCAAATTTCTTTGGGGGGCAAATCTGACCAAACCACTTTTGCAATCGCCCTGATCGAATTCAATTCCGATCCCTTTACAAAAAGGATCTCAATTTTCAATAAAGTCCCTACTACAATAGCTTCAGGGAGATAGACAAGGAGCCCTCCTTTACTTGCATTGGCGGCAACACCCCCAGAGCGATCTACACTCTCCACGGAATAATCCAAAGGAAGCTCAATACTAAATCTCGGATTTTTTCTTCTCTCGACTATAAAAATGCCTTTTTTGGATTTTGGCTTGGTCTGTCTCGATTTCCTTCTCACCGTTGTAAGATACTTCCGAGGACTCATTAGAACCTCCTTTTAATTAAAATGTATTAAATTTTTTATAGAGAAGTCAATGATAATTTTCTTCCCTCACTTTAAATAGATTCATAGAGGAGAGACAATTTTTGGTATACTAATAAATCTCCCAGTCAAGCAATAATCTTAATAATATCATATTTTTCAATGAGTTATAAATTTTTTGGCAGTCTGGCATCATCCTTGCTCTAATGAATAAGAAAAAGAGGCCGATAAAGCCAAACCACGAGTAATCGTTGGACGCCCACCTGCCGTAACGGGCGGGGGGCCACTGTTCCAA
>JBEKWN010000074.1:0-16651 GCA_049513055.1 Thermodesulfobacteriota bacterium | reverse complement strand
GATGTCGTTATGCCAGGGATGAGTGGTCGCCAATTAGCAGACCGTCTGGGATCTTTTCACCCAGAAATGAAAGTTCTCTATATGTCAGGTTATACAGATAATGCCATTACTCATCATGGTGTACTCGAAAAAGGAATGAATTATATTCAGAAGCCCTTTACGGTGGATGGACTAATAAGAAAAGTAAGGGAAGTTTTAGATAAAGGCTCAAAACCCGCAGCGTAGATACCCACGGGCAAGCCCGTGGAACTCTGCCCTACGGGCCGATTAGAAAGAATAACAAGATGAAAGATCAAAATAAGACAAAAAAACAACTTCTCAATGAATTAATGGAATTACGCCAAGGAGTTGCTGAATTGGAAATGGTGGTGAAGGAGCACAAGTGTGCGGAGGAAGCGCTGAGAGAGAGTGAAGAAAGATATCGCAGCCTTTTTGAGGGATCCAGGGATGCGATCTATACTAATAGCCGAGAGGGAAAAATCCTTGATGCCAATCAATCTATGTTAGATCTATTCGGTTATAGCAGAGAGGAGATGATCGGCCTTAAAGCCCGGGAGACATATGTTCATCCCGAGGATCGGTTAAAGTTTCAGCAGAAGATAGAGCGGGAGGGATTTGTTAGAGACTATGAGATAAAGCTACGCAAAAAAGACGGAACAGAATTGGAGTGTTTGTTTACTTCGATTGTGAGACGGAGCGCTGACGGGAATATTGTGGGATACCAAGGCATCATTCGTGACATTACCGAGCGCAAGCAGGCGGGGGAAAAGGTAAAACAAGCATCTGAGGAATGGGAGTTAACGTTTAATTCCATTAAAGATCTGGTATCCATTCATGATAAAGATTTTAGGATTGTTAAGGTAAACAAAGCCTTTGCTGGCACCTTCGGTATGGAGAACGGAGAACTTATTGGGAAAAAATGCTACGAAATTATTCATGGAACAGAAGAACCTTGGCCCAATTGCCCTCATAGGCAAACCCTGGGGTGTGGGAAGCCGGTGACAGAGGAATTTTGGGAACCTCGTCGGGGTAGGTATTTGGAAGTGTCTGCTTCGCCAATCTATAATGAAAAAGGCGAAATGATCGGGACCATTCACATTACAAAAGACATCACCGACCGTAAGCAGGTGGAGGAGGTGCTCCGAGAATCCGAAGAAAAATACCGTGTGTTGGTAGAACAAGGGAGGTAAACTTGTAAATGAAGAGGAGCTTATTGGGTGAGGTAAACGAATACCTTACCCGGCGGTCCAAACCCTTTTTAATAACATCAGGATTTATACTTGTGCTCTTAGTGGGGGTTGTTGATTACGTAACAGGAGCGGAACTGATTATCTCTATAATCTATCTGATACCTATTTCTCTTTCGGTCTTTTTTGTAAATAGGAGGGCGGGGGTTCTCTTATCTGGCCTGAGTTCTGGCATAGGACTGACGCTTGATCTTATAGCAGGACATACTTATTCACATCCATTAATTGTTTACTGGAACAATGCTGTGCAGTTCGGTTTCTTTATCATAATTGTTTTTGTTTTGTCAGCATTAAGAATCGAATATGAAAAGATAGTGAAACTCAATATCGACCTTCAAAATACACTTTCTGATCTCAAGAAAACGGAGGAACGCTATCGGTCCTATATTGAAGTAACAGGGCAATTGGGTTGGACTACAAATGCTGATGGGGAAGTTTTAGAGGATATACCTGCATGGAGGAAATTTACTGGTCAGGGAGAAGAAGAAGTGAAGGGTATGGGATGGTCGAAGGCTCTTCATCCAGACGATGTTGAACACACCATGCAGTTATGGAATAAAGCAGTCACAACAAAAAGTGCCTATGAAGTCGAATATCGTATACGCAAATATGATGGGGTTTATCGGCACTTCCTAACTCGTAGTGTCCCTGTATTTAAGAAAGACGGAAGTATTCATGAATGGGTTGGCACCTGCATTGACATCACCGACCGCAAGCGGGCGGAGGAAGCACTTAAAGAATCTGAACTGAAATACAGAACACTGATAGAAAGTTCTACGGATGCTATTTTGTTGCTTGACGTGGAGAGAAATATCGTTACCTGTAACCAGGCGTTTCTGAACCTATTCGGCTATCAAAAAGGTGAAATAGAGGGCAGATCTATAAGGATCATTCATCCATCAGATGAGAGCTTCCATTCTTTTGGGAAAACTGCCTATCCAGTAATTGCAAGGTCGGGTTTCTTCAGGACAGAATGGGGATTTACCCATAAGGATGGTATGATTTTTCCTGCTGAAACAGTTACATCGGCAATAAAATTACCTGATGGATCAATTACAGGTTATATCGCCATCATCCGTGACATCACTGAGCGTAAGGGCGCGGAGGAGGAGCGGGAGAAACTGATTCATGAGCTTCAAGAGGCTCTTGCCAATATAAAGACGTTGCGTGGCTTATTACCCATTTGCTCCCATTGCAAAAAGATCCGGGATGATAAAGGTTACTGGAATCAAATCGAATCCTATATCCAAGATCATTCCGGTGCAGAGTTTACTCATGGTATGTGTCCTGAATGTATGAAAAAGCTTTACCCTGATTTAGTGGATTGAGGAAAAAAGCATTAAGGTTTATGCAACCACTACCTATGAGAAGATGGATCTACTGCTTTTTGTCTGAGCAGATGATCGGCCAGAACAATAGCCACCATCGCTTCACAAACCGAGTTGACTCGGGGGATGGGTGAGACATCATGTCTTCCTTTGATTTTCAAAGCGACAGGTCTCATCGAAGAATCCACTGTCTTCTGCTCCAGATGAATCGAAGGAACGGGCTTGACTGCTACTCGAAGCAGAAGATCAGCCCCGTTGGATATCCCTCCCAAAATTCCTCCAGCGTCGTTCTTCTCGAATCCTTCTGGTCCTAAGGGGTCATTGCATTGTGACCCAAACATACGGGCCACTCCAAATCCAGCCCCTATCTCCACTCCTCGCACCGCACCGATGCTCATCAAAGCCTTGGCGAGATCGGCTTCTAATTTATCGAATACCGGCTCTCCCAATCCCGCAGGACAGCCTCGCACAAGGATCTCCACAATACCTCCTAATGTATCCCCTCGTTCTTTGGTCTCCTCGATCTTCCTTTCCATCGCCACAGCGGCTTTCCGATCTGGACAACGTAAAACACTTCTTTCAATTTCTTTATAATCTATTTTTCCTATTCGAATCCCCCCAAGCTCCACGGTGTAGGCTAAAATCTCCATCTTCTCTTTTTTTAGAATCTTCTTGGCCACTGCTCCTCCTGCCACCCTTCCAACGGTCTCCCTCGCTGAAGCCCTCCCTCCACCTCGATGATCTCGGATGCCGTATTTTGCCTGGTAGGTGAAATCAGCCTGTCCGGGTCTAAAAATATCTTTGATTTCATCGTACGAGGTTGAATCCACATCTTCATTCCATATGATGATCGAAATGGATGAACCGAGGGTCTTCCCTTCAAAGACTCCAGAAAGAATTTCAATTCGGTCTCTTTCCTTTCGTGGGCTTGATCCGATAGATTGACCGGGCCGTCTTTTTTCCATCTCTTTCTGAATATCTTCTTCAGAAATCTCAATCTGGGGTGGACAACCATCGATCACTACTCCCAAGGCTTTTCCATGGGATTCTCCCCATGTGGTGACTCGAAAGAGCGTCCCGAATGAATTTCCTCCCATCTTAAATCCTCCCCATCTTCTCTTTAAGGACAGTTAAGATATTTTCAACAACTGCTTCCACATCCAGAGCCGAAGTATCTAATTGTATCTTGGCGGCTTTATGATAAAAAGGATCTCGGTAAACCATCGTTTCTTCTAACTCCTCTATAGTTCCCTTTCCTGTGAGGGTTGGTCTCGAGGCGAAGGTACGAGAATCCTGGTCCATTCTTTTTCGAAGCACTTCTCGGTCTGCCTTCAGCCAGATGATGAGACCCTTTCTCTCCAAATTGACGATGTTGTCAGGATCGAGCACAGCTCCTCCGCCCAGGGCGATCACCAAATTGTCCTCCTTTGAGATTTCTTCAATAACTCTCTTTTCCATAGCCCGGAAATAGTCCCAGCCACGAGACTTCACTATATCGCTAATCTGTCCTTCCTTAGATTCTATGAGATCATCTGTATCTACAAACTTCCTTCGCATTCGAAAAGCAAGTTTACTGCCCACTGTGCTTTTGCCTGAACCCCGATATCCAATCAAGATGATATTCATAAAAATTCAAGGTTTGATGAACTCGTAAAAAGTTAAAAATACCCCCTCTTCCTTGACGGGAGAGGGTCAGGGTGAGGGTGAAGAATCAAGAAAATTCAACGAGCTGTTTATCCCCCTCCCCCTCATCCCCTCCCGCCAGGGGAGGGGAAATTTTCTTTTTACGAAACCGTCAAAGTTTAAGTGTTGAGCAAAGGGTGATCCTCAAACTCTACTTTTTATAAAGTTTCTGCAAAGTCTCCCAAAATCCCGGGAACGACTTGTCCACACATCGTTCTCCTTTAATCTTCATCCCGGGGATAGCAAGTCCTGCGACAGCAAAACTCATAGCGAGACGGTGATCATTATGTGTCTCGATCTCTGCTCCATGGGGTTTTCCTCCTTCAATCTCCAACCAATCCTTTCCTTCTTTTATTCGAATACCCATCTTGCTCAGTTCTAAAGCCAAGGCATGAATACGGTCTGATTCTTTAAAGCGGAGGTGCCTGATATTCTGAATCACAGTCTTCCCCTGGGCAAAGGCAGCGACAACTGCCAGAGTTGGGACGAGATCAGGCATTTCGTTCATATCTATCTCTATCCCATGAAGCTCTCCCCCCAGAACTTCTATCCAGTCTTTTCCTCGGGTCACACGGCATCCCATTCTTTCTAGTATCTCTAAAAATCCTATGTCTCCCTGGATAGTAACCGGATTGAGATTCTTAACTTTTACTCTCCCCCTGCAAACCGCTGCTGCCGAAAAAAAATAGGAAGCATTTGAAGCATCCCCTTCAATCCGATACTTTTGTGGGAGATAACGTTGTCCTGCCTTAACGAAAAATGAACGGTATCCTTGGTTCTGTATCTTCACACCAAAGGTGAACATCACATCCTGGGTAATGTCAACATAGGGTTTGGAAGATAAAAGACCAGTCACTTCTATGTGTACATCTCTCAGAGCATAGGGGGCCACCATCAGGAGACCGGAAAGAAATTGGCTGCTTTCTTCCCCTTTGATTCTCACTGTGCCTCCTTTAAGCCCCTGAGATTCCACAATCACTGGCGGACAGTCGTCTCCTTTTTGAGAATAGGCTTTGACCCCCAGCTCTCCCAAACCATTCAACAGCTCGCCGATAGGCCTCTCTCTCATCCGTTCACTCCCGTCCAAAAGAGTGATTCCCTTCTTAAGAGCAGCCAGCGCTGTGAGAAATCTCATGGAGGCCCCTGAATTACCCACATCGATTCCATCATCCGTCGCTTTAAACTTTCCTCCTCTCCCCAGGACTCGAACACGATCCTTTTCCCAAAAGACCTCCACTCCAAATTTTATCAGTGCCTGGACTGTATGCTCAGTATCTTCACATCGAAGGGCATTGATTAAAACAGATTCTCCATCGGCTAACGAAGAAAGGATAAGGGTTCGGTGGGTATAGCTTTTTGATCCAGGGATGGTCACGACTCCATCACAACGACTGAGGGGTCTTACTTCTGTCATCGCTTTCCCATTAAAAGCCTGGCAGAATGGGTCTTTGAGGGTTCTCTCTCCAACACCCGGCGAAGATCTTTCTTGATTTGCCCGATTTCTGGCTTCCTCCCTGCCCAGATCATAAATTGGGCCACACCCTGACGAACGAGCATCTCCAGCCCATTGATCGTGAGACACCCTTTCTTTTTCGCCTCACGGAGGAGTTTCGTCTGCAAGGGCTGGTAGACAATATCCATGACCATCATCCCCTCTTTCAACAACTTTTTTGGAATTGGAGTTTCTCTATCTCGTGGATACATTCCGAGAGAGGTAGCATTGATAATAACATCAGCTTCAAGTTCTCCTGCCTTCATCCTGACGAGAGAGGATATCGGCAGATAATCACACCCTAATTCCTTACTTAGCGCTTCGCCCCCTTTTTTTGAACGATTAACAACTAACAATTGACAGTCTCTTTCCTTTAAACCAAAACCTATGGCCCGAGCCGCCCCACCTGCCCCAAGAAGGACGACCCTCTTTCCTTTCAAATTCATCTTTTCTTCCAATGCTTCTAAGGCTCCATCACAATCCGTGTTGTAGCCGATGAGCTTTCCCCCTCGATTGACAATCGTGTTAACAGCTCCGATCTTTTTTGCTAACCTTTCGATCTTGTCAAGAAATGGAACAACTTCGGTTTTAAATGGGATGGTCACGCTCACTCCCCTCACTCCAAGTCCCCGGATCCCTCTTAGAGCTTCTTCAAGATTTTTTACTTCAAAAACCAAATAGACGGCATTCCAACCCAGCCTTTTAAAAGCTCCATTATGAAGTATGGGACTCAAGCTGTGTTGCACCGGATTTCCGATAATTCCGTATAGCTCCGTCTGAGCATCAATCATCTCATTGTCTTCCAGATATCTGTTAGCTCTCGAACGGTCAGTTGCCCTGGGGCAGAGGCCCTGCTTTGATTGAGCGAAGCGTATGTCCAGGCCGCTCCTAAGGAGGGAGAGAAGATACGACTGATCTTGCCCTTTTCTCCCATGCAGAAGGCAACGATCTTCTGTCTTCTTGCTTTGGCAAAAGGAATGAGTGATAGGATGTTGAGATTGTCTTCCCAGGACTTGGCAAAGGGAACAATCTTGATCACATCCGCTCCCAATCGAATCATTTGGCCAAAAAGCCTTTGCAGTTCTTTGGGGGAAGGGGTTCTTCGAAAATCATGGAAGGAGAGGATGACTTGTGTCCCTCTTTTATTTCTTATTAAACCCTGAAGGGATGATCTCTCGGTTGCCAATTCTACATCGATGTAATCTGCTCCCAGATCAATGGCTTCCTGTAAAAAGCTCAATCTCTTTCTTTCCTCACCCTTGTATTTGCCTCCTTCTTCTTTGCTTCGATTGGTGACGATGAAAGGTTTCTGCCGGTTCTCAAGGAGAAGCGCCAGTTTCGCTCCCCTGAGATAGTCTGCCCGAAGCTCAATCAGGTCTGCCAATCGGTTAACTTCTTTGATGGCGATAAGGGCCTTTCCCATGGTCGTCTCGACGATAGGAATACAAAGCCTTTTCACTCTCTCACCTTTCTACGATGGTCTCATCAATCTGAACCCCGAAATGTCTCCCTCCTTTTTCCCGGTAAACCAGCACTTCACTCCCTTCTTGAAGGTCTATCAACGAAATGGCCTTTCCATCGGGTTGGATCAGTCGAATGGTTTCGGCATTCTGCAGGATCACTGAAATATTTTCACCTTTCTCTTCAGCTTCTACCAAAACCAAGGGCCGCCTCTCCACCTTGGCCCTTCCCACCACGGCAGGATAGCTTTTACCCTCAAAATTCACGATCAGCACGCGATCCCCTATTCTGATTTCCGAAAGATATTTTGTCTGTCCATCCGCCATACGAATATAGGCATGGACAGGACCCGCATTTACCCGAAAGGGCCTTGTGTTTACAAAAGGGTTCTCCACATTCTCAGAATGAATAAGGAAGAGGGCTTGACTGCTATTGCCTACAAGCATCCCTTCCCCTGAAACCATTGAAGAACAAGTATCCACACAGACCCGATCTCCTGAGCTCAAAGGCTCGATGCGCTTGACTCTGGCTGTTAAAAGCTCTAATTTTTCTTTTTCCCCCTTGAGCATTAAGAGGATATGCCGTACGGCATCAGGATCGGGATTGTTGATCACAACCCCCTCCACCCCTTTTTCAAGAATACCAAAACTTGTCCAGCCTTCATGGAGTTTATCGATCTCAACAAAGAGGTGATCCGTCTTGCTCAATAAATTCTCCAAGGGGACGATCGTCCAGTCTCCTCCCTTGACGACGACCTTCTTTGAGAAACTTAAGGTGACGATCTCTTCTTCGTCTCTCTTCTCCCGAACTTCCCTCTCGATAACGTCCTGGCCCAACTTCAAATCTCCATCTTCTGCCACGATCGGGATGACACCTATCTTTCTTACTTCGGATGCCAATCCCGGTGGAACCCAGAGGGCATCAGCCCCGCATTCCACCGCTGCAAGGGCTATCTCTTTGTTCCAAGGAACAGCTTTCACCCAGACCTTTTTCATCCCCTCTCACCTAATTCCTTCAACCCTTCTTTGATCGTCGAGCCATGGTGGACAATCTTACAAATAGCCCGGACGATCTTTGATGGATCTTTGTGCTGGAAAACATTTCTGCCAATCGAAACTCCAGTTCCTCCTGCAACCATAGCCCCCTTAACCATTTCTAAAAGTTCCTGGTCGGTCTTTACCTTCCTTCCCCCGGCGATCACCACTGGAACGAAACAACCTTCCACCACCTCTCTAAAACTTTCCGGAGAACCGGTATAGGGAACCTTAACGATGTCTGCTCCCAATTCTGCTCCCAGGCGGGCTGCATGCTTTACAATCTTTACATCATTCTCATCTTCCCCTTTATGAGTTTTCACATACATCATCGCCAGAAGGGGCATTCCCCATTCCATCGCTACCTTGGACACGGCCCCCAGATCTCTCAGCATGGATTTCTCCTCCTCGGCTCCAAGGTTGATGTGGATGGAAATGGCGTCCGCTCCTAATTGGATCGCCTCTTCCACAGTGCATACCAGGGTTTTGGAATTTGGATCGATGGCGATCTGGGTGCTCGCTGAGAGATGAAGGACTAAGCCCATCCCCCCTCTGTTCTTTAGAGCCGTCTCAACCAATCCCTTATGCATGACAATGGCATTTGCTCCACCCAGGGCTACAGAACGGATCGTCTCTTGCATGTTGATCAACCCGATCACAGGACCCACTGTGACACCGTGATCCATGGGAATAATCACTGTCTTGCCCGAATTTCGGTCCAGGATGCGTTCCATCCGAATCTTTTTCCCTATCATGACCTCTCTCCTCCCTTATGATAAACAAAAAAAGCCGTGAGAAGGATTCCCTCTTTCCACGGCTCAAAATAAAAGAAGGCCGTGGACAAAAAGTAATTAAGGTGGGGCCAGGTCTTACCGATCCCCGACCTTCTACTGATCTGATAAAAAACATAACACAGGCTTAAAGATTGAACAAGAACTTCTGGGAACTTTATTAAGGATGGGTATTGACATTCAATTTCTATTGTGTCATAAAGACTCATTCCTACCAATGGCAACTTTATGAAGACACTGAGCCACCGTTTCTATTTTTGCTTTTACTTTTTTGGCGTCGGGGTCTGCCCATTGGGTGGAAGGTAAGGGAAGAAAACCAAAACCAGAAGCCGTGGGCAGATTTAGCTGCTCACGGCTTTTTAATTTTAAGGCCGTGGGAAATCGATTCCACGGCCTTTTTTTGAGAGGGAGGCTTCATATGTTAATCGTAATGGAAGAAAAGGCAACACAAGAGCAGCTTGAAGAAGTGAGGCGGAGGATTCGCTCCCTCAGTTATGAGTGCCACATCATACCTGGTCAGAAAGGGTGGGTGATTGGGGCCACAGGAGATGGAAAAGGGAGACATCGGATCCAGGTTCTTGAATGCCTTCCAGGGGTGGACCGGGTGGTTCCCATATCATCCCCCTACAAGTTAGCGAGTCTGGAAACCAAGAGAGAGAAGAGCTTTTTGAAAATTAATGACATCGTCATAGGGAATGGAAGGCTTGTTGTCATGGCCGGTCCCTGTTCTGTGGAGAATGAGGAACAGTTGATGGAGTCAGCCCGGGCCGTGAAAGAAGCCGGGGCTTCCATCCTCCGTGGAGGAGCTTTCAAACCCAGAACCTCACCCTATGCCTTCCAAGGTCTCGGAGAGGAAGGGTTGAAACTACTGGGCAAGGCCCGAAGCCAGTTCGGTCTGGCTGTGGTCACCGAAGTGATCAATCCACAGGATGTGGATCTGGTGGCCTCCTATGCAGATATCCTCCAGGTCGGAACCCGTAATGCCCAAAACTTCTCCCTTTTAAAGGAAGTTGGGCGGGTCCGAAAACCTGTTCTTCTGAAACGGGGCATGATGACCAATATCGAGGAGTATTTGATGTCAGCAGAATATGTTCTTTCAGAGGGAAATAGGGATGTTATCCTCTGTGAACGGGGAATCCGGACCTTTGAGACAGCAACCCGTAGCACCCTTGACATCAGTGCTATTCCCGTCTTGAAAGAAAAAACCCATCTGCCGGTCATCGTCGACCCAAGCCATGCGGCCGGTAATTGGAAGTATGTTGCTCCCCTCTCTTTGGCGGCTGTGGTTGCAGGGGCCGATGGGTTGATCGTCGAGGTTCATCCTTGGCCCGAAAGGGCCCTTTCCGATGGTCCCCAGTCGTTAAAACCGGAAAGATTTCAAAACCTTATGGAAGACATCCGGCAGATGGCCAAATTAATAGGCAAGGATATCTGATTCAATGGAAAAAATAAACCTAATATTCACGGCATCAAAAAAACCATGCGAGATATTTGTGGGAGTCGATCTCCTAACCTTTCTTGCAAATGATTTAAAGGAAAGGTCTCTCGGGAACCACCTTGGCATTATTACGGACACTATGGTGGAACGTATCCTTGGGAATCGGCTTCAAAGACATCTGATCGATGCAGACTTGAAAACGGATATGGTCGCTATCAGACCGGGGGAAGGCTTCAAACGGTGGGAGACGGTTGAATCAATTTTTAAATGGATGGCTGACTTAGGATTTGACCGGAAATCAGCCCTTCTTTCACTCGGAGGGGGGGTCGTTGGTGACCTCACAGGCTTTGCTGCTTCCCTCTACATGCGGTCAATCCCTTACGCTCAGATTCCAACCACTCTCCTTGCTCAGGTGGATAGCTCCCTGGGAGGAAAGACGGCAATCGATCTTGGCGAGAAGAAAAATCTCTTGGGGACGTTTCATCAACCAGAGCGCGTTTATATGGATCTGTCGCTCCTCAGCACCCTTCCCCAGAGTGAAATCCAGAACGGGTTGGCTGAGGCGATCAAATCGGCCATTATTAGGGACCGTCTTTTTTTTGAATTTTTGGAGGACCATTACAATACCGTTCTATCAAGAGAACATCGCGTATTGGAAAAATTGGTGAGTTGTTGCTGTCGTATCAAGAGTGCTGTGGTCATGGAGGATGAAAAAGAGAGGGGTTTGAGGCAGATATTAAACTTCGGTCACACTGTGGGCCATGCCATTGAGTCTTATACAGATTACAGCGTGCCTCATGGAAGAGCAGTGTCCATGGGTATCTCCGTGGAGACTACCCTCTCGACCCGAATGAAGGTGCTTCCAGCCAAAGAGAAGGAGAGGATCCTCCAACTCCTTGATAAGGTCGGCCTCCCAACGCGGATTCCCAACTATTATGACCGAAAAAAACTGGTTGGCCTGATGCATTCCGATAAAAAGGCTGAAGAAGGCATGATTGCGATGGTATTGCCGGTGGCCATTGGCACAGTGTCGGTCAGAAGGGGTATTCCGCCTTCACTGATTGAATCGGTGTTGGAGGAGGTTATGGAGTGATTTGTATACCCATGATGGCCAACACAGAGAGTGATGCCTTTTCTGATCGGGGGAGAGGGGTTCGGATTCAATGAAGCAGACGATGGGTATTGTGGGCTTTGGCCGGTTCGGCCGTTTCGCAGCGTCTCACCTCCGAAATCATTTTGATCTCTCAGTCTACGACCGTGGCAACAGGTTCGCAGAAGCTCAAGAGATTGGAGTCCGAATAGAACCCTTGCAGGAAGTTGCAAAGTCCTCCATTGTTCTACTTTGTGTTCCTATTTCCCAAATCAGATCTGTACTGATGGAAATTGTTCCCCACTTGGTGGAGAACTCTCTGGTGGTGGATACCTGTTCTGTCAAGGGGTACCCTGTCTTTCAGATGGAAACAATTTTACCTTCCCATGTGGAGGTCCTCGGGACCCACCCTCTTTTTGGACCGGACAGTGCGGCCAAAGGACTCCAGGGGAAGAAGATTGTCCTCTGTCCGATTCGGATTCGAGATCTTTCACCTGTTAAGTCCTTTTTGAATCGTCTCGGGCTAAATGTCCTGGTCAGTTCTCCTGAAAACCATGACCGCCTCATGGCATCTACCCAGGCCGTTGTTCAGTTTCTTGGAAGGGCCTTTCTCGAAATCGGACTGACCCGGCAGGAGATGGCCACTCCCGGATATGAAACCTTGATCAATATCCTCGACGTGGTTCAAAACGACACATGGGAGCTCTTTCGTGATCTGCAAACCTTTAACCGGTTCGCCAAAGAGATGAGAGAGAAGCTAATTGAATCTTTGACCACGGTAAATCAATGGCTTGACCAGGAAACCTTAAAGCAAATCGTCGAGAAGAAAACATGTTTCACAGGTTGAGCATCATCCTTATTAGAAGAAGAAAAAGAGGAGAAAGAGAAAATGAAAGTTGCATTCCAGGGAGAACAAGGAGCCTACAGTGAAATTGCCTGTTACGACTTTTTTGGACCTGAAGTCGATACTCTTCCCCTTCATAGTTTGGAGGATACCTTTCAGGCGGTGAGTGACGGTTCGGCGGAGATGGGTGTTGTCCCGATCGAAAATACCTATGCAGGAACAATAACCAAGACCTATGATCTACTCATGACCCACGATCTGTTTATCGTAGGAGAGACACATCAGGGCATCGTTCACTGCCTCCTTTCCATTCCTGGGACGCGCCTTGAACATATCCGCCGTGTCTATTCTCATCCCCAGGCCCTTGAGCAGTGTGAGGTCTTTCTTTCAAATCTCGGATTGGAGGGTATTCCATCTCACGATACAGCTGGGGCGGCTCGAATAGTAAAAGAAAGGGGCTCTCCTGAGGAAGGGGCGCTCGCCCATGAGGCATGTGCCCAACTCTATGGGCTTCAGGTTTTGAAAAAATCGGTCGAGACCAACAGTAAAAATATGACCAGATTTGTAATCATCTCTCGAAGGCACTTGAAGGTCACCAAGGATGTGAAAACCTCCCTTGTCTTCGCAACGAAGCATATTCCAGCCGCTCTCTATAAATGCCTCGGTGGGTTCGCCACGAATGGGGTTAACCTCACAAAGCTCGAATCAAGGCCACATAAAACCGAAAAGTCCGGATATCTCTTCTATCTCGACCTCGAAGGACATCCCGAAGATCCGAATGTGAAGGAGGCGCTGCGAGAACTCCATTTCTTCGCCGCCTTTGTGAAGATGCTGGGTTCTTATCCTAATGAGAGATTTGATCCGCTGATGGAAAAGAGAAAACTTTCCTCTAAATAAGCCACTCAAGACCTTGAGAAAAGGGGGCTCTCTGTCTTCAAAGTTGGGGTTTTGTCTGTGTCATAGCAGCCATTAAAGAACGCAAGCTATAACAGTGCCGCGGTGCGGGGTCGTATTGTGATTAGGTTTATGAAAATTATTGCAGTTGAGTGTTTCATGCTTTTTGTTTGCCCTTTTCCACCAGTACCCCACCCCCAAATGAAAATAGAAAAATTAGGGCAAAAGGAAGCCAAATTCCAATTGCACTCGTAAACATCTCCAGACTCTCCAGAATTACTAATCCAACCAAAAAGAAATCCATTCCAGCTACAAAAAGAAGGAATATTGTCGCAGTAACTATTGGCCGAGTATACCCAAGAGAAAGGGGACGTAGTTGAATAATAACACTTTACAGATGTGTAAATGTATGGTAATGAATCGTCATGCCTCGCCAAGCAAGATTAGACGCTCCAGGGACTCTTCATCATGTGATGATTCGAGGGATTGAAAGGTCTCCGATATTTAAGGATGATCAAGACCGGAAAGATTTCATTTCCAGGATGGGGATGTTAACCCAGGAAACTGGGACGAAGATTGTTGCCTGGGTTTTGATGAGGAATCATGTTCATCTTCTGTTATTCAGCGGCCCCACCGGCATCTCCAAATTCATGCGCCGTCTCTTAACCGGTTACGCTCTTCGATATAACCAGAGGCATCGAAGGAACGGCCATCTATTTCAAAACCGGTATAAGTCCATCATTTGTGAGGAGAAGAGTTATTTATTGGAATTACTGCGCTATATTCATTTAAATCCCTTAAGGGCTGCTATGGTAAAGAGCATGGGGGAGTTAGATCACTATCCCTGGAGTGGTCATAGGGTATTAGTGGGGAAAGGGGAAAACGATTGGCAGGAGAAAGAATATGTGCTCCATCAGTTTCATGAGAGGGAAGGGAAAGCCATTCGGGCTTACCGAAAGTTTATGGAGGAGGGGAAGGATCAGGGGCGGCGGCCGGAGTTAGTCGGTGGGGGATTGGTACGGAGCTTAGGGGGCTGGTCCCAGGTTTTGTCTTTAGGAAGGCCTCGGGATAAGATGGAGCATGATTGCCGGATATTGGGGAGTGGAGACTTTGTAGCCGAGATTATTAGGGAAGCAGAGAAGAAGGTAAGAAGATATCTCCGGGTTAGTGAAATGAAGAGTTCTATCGATAATGCGATTAAGGGGATATGCCTTAAAAAAGGGGTGTTGGAACAGGAATTGCGGATGGGAGGACGGACCAGAAAGGTCTCAGCGGTGCGAGCGAAGATTTCGTATCATCTGAGCCATGAGTTCGGGATTTCGAGGGCTGAGATCGCCCGGCAATTGGGGGTATGTACTTCAGCGATTGCTAAAGCCATTCAGAACATGGAAGGAGCCGAGAGTAAGTGTTAATTTTCAACTACGTCCCTTTTCTCTTCGTCCCTTTTCTCCTTTAATCCTTTTAAGGGATTAAGTCCCAACTAAATTCCCGACCAAAATAATATTCCGATGGCAATCCGGAATCTGGTTGGTGAATAGTACTCCCTAAAGTCATGATTTTTAAATTTCACTCCACAATACAATATTTCGAATGGAAATCGTTAAAAGATAATTTTCACAAGCCTTTTTATTGATTGATTTTTTCAACATTTGATGATATTTGTTTTATAAAAAAATAACTTACCCGACAAAGCCTAACCCTTCGTGAGGAGGGGATGGAAAGCGGCGGGTCTTTCAAGAAGATGGCCGACCTGCCGAAAGATGAACTTCTGGTAGCTCGGCTTTTTTGTTTTAGTAAATATTCCTTAAATGAAGTAAGGGTGAGGTGATACCATGCAAAAAACAGTTTTAATAGCTGTATTAACTATCGGCTTACTAATGATCCCTTTTTTAGTCTATGCAGAGGTTTATAAATGGGTGGATGAGAAAGGAACCGTCAATTTCACCGATGACTATTCGACAATTCCAGAAAAATATGGGCAGCAGGTAGAAAGAAGGTCTTTATTGGAAGACTCAAAACCTATGACGGAAAGGGAAAAAACAGGAAGTAAGGCGGCAGGAAGTCCTCTTTCCAGCTCTGTAATGCAGGACATACCGTTATTGTTTAGTGGAATGATTAGCACAGTTAGTGGAGGAACGATTGTCGTTACGGGCGAGGGGAAGGATATGGTTTTTCTCATCTCTGAGGATACAAGCATTAAAACTGATTATGGAAAGGACGTATCTTTTAGCGAGTTAAAAAATGGGAGCCCGGTTACGATCGAATATATAAAAAAGGGTGACGATAATCACGCACGCAGCGTTACAGTTAGCATTTTACAAGCGGGAACAACAAATGCTAACGTAGACAACCAAGGCGGTCCTGGGAAAATGCAAAATCCTGGGGACATTCAAAAAGGTATTTGGGGAGACCAAAAAGCACATAAACTAAATAAATAGTAATGCTTTGCTTTTGATGTTAAAAAGAGGAGAGGCAATATTTTTTAGATTGTTTGCATTTCAACCGGTAATCGTTACTTTAGAGAACTTTCTTCGAGTGAATATTAGCAGCACCGGCGTGAGAACTTGGTAAATATGCCTTATCCCGCCATTTTAGACCTTTCCAGACCCTTTAAAACCCCTTTTGAGGGGTTATAAGTCCCGACCAGATTCCCGACCCAAATTTGTTATTTTAGGGCGTATAAAATGGACTAATACTTCCTTAAATTCTTGTTGACCACACCTGAGAAATTTAGTAAGTTTGTATCAAATATTCTGGTAAAGGTTCCAAATGAAAACCGAAGAAAAAGAAACCAAACCCCGTTATGGGATTGCTAATTTTGAAAGAAGAACATACCGCAGATTTCCAATTTCTCTCCCGGTAGAATACTATCGAGCCGACTCGCGAATTAATCAAAGTGGCCAGACTATCGATGCGAGCGAAGGCGGATTACAGATTCTTCTTCCAGAGCAGATAGAGATTGGTCAAAACCTGAAGATGAAGCTTTTTTTCTCTTCTGAGGCTAAATTGAATGCAATCGAAATGCTTGTTGAGGTAGTTTGGATTAACCCTCCATTAAGCGAAGGGGAGCAACATTATCGATCTGGAGTGAGATTTATCAATATCTCTCCAGAAGATATGACTAAGTTGAAAAATTTATCGGCAAGTCTCTCATGATCTCCCCCACGGTCTGACAAACCGGAAGTTATTCCCACTCTTTTGCTTTTCCCTATGGCTTTTTTCGTGAAAGCAGCCCAGTAATCGACGGAAGTTTATGCATAAGAAAAGCCCTGATCAATGACCAGGGCTTTTCTTGTTATAAATGGTGGTCCCAAGGGGATTCGAACCCCTGTTACCGACGTGAGAGGCC
>JBEKWN010000073.1:0-16703 GCA_049513055.1 Thermodesulfobacteriota bacterium | reverse complement strand
GTAGGTGAAATGTGGATTTTCTTTTACAATATCCGGCTATTCCTAGGCTATTCTGGCTCCCTCTATAATCCAACCGAGAACCTACTTACAAGCAACAGGCCATAGCCTTTCATTCAGTCCGCAGCCTTGAGAACCTCAATCTGGGCTTCTTCGGCAGCGGCGATTTCAGCGCCTCTCTTTTCATTCACCCGCACCAGAATGTAGATACCGGTGATGAAGAATACGGAGATAGAGAGGATGCTGGCACGCGGGTTGTGGGTCAGCGTGCCGACGATGCCATAAAGGAATGGACCAAGGATTCCTGCAAATTTTTCGCTCAAGCCGTACAGTCCAAAGAACTCCCCCGATTTGGCCCGTGGGGTCATCGAGGCGTAAATCGATCGGCTGAGCGCTTGGGTACCGCCCTGCACTGTCCCCACCAACCAGCCGATCATGAAGAACTCTGCCTGACTCTTGAGGAAAAAGCCCCAGACCGGGATGATGATGTAAATGACCAAACCGAGGATGACTGCTCGTTTGGTGTCCAGCTTTTGCACCAGACCAGAAAACAAGCGGCGTCCCAACAGCAAAGAGAAAAACACGCCAAGCACTTGGTCTCCCAGGATCATGCCGAAGGTAAGAGAGAGACTCATCCCTCGGTTCAGGTTGGCGTACAGTCCCATCAGTGGAAAGGTGACCCCGGTCCAGATGAGCATGGAGACAAAAACGCTGCGCCAGCGGTTGCTCGGGATGGGGATACGACCGTAGATGAGCGCATAGGGAAAAGCCACAAACTGTGTTATCAGCAACGTGCTGATCAGCACTGCCGTATTCAGCCCCAACGCCGCGCCATATGATGTTGCCAGGAGGATGATCGCTCCGATGCCTTCCATGTAAAACCAGAAAGCGATGAGCATCTTGAACATTTCACGGTAGCGGGCCGCATCCCGCACAGTATTGGCAAGCCGGGTGAGCGAATCGAGGATACCACTGCCCCGGCTTCCGTGCGCCAGCGGCGTGGCGGGTGGCTCGTTGACATTGAGGATGAGCGGAATTGTGAAGACGATCCACCATACCCCTACGGAGAGAAAAGCGATGCGCACCGCCAGAGTGCTGTCGATGCCTATTTTGTCCGAAAACAGGTAGAAGACAGTGTTCAGGGCTAGCAGCAGTCCGCCGCCCACATACCCCATGGCATAGCCCAGGCTGGAAACTCGGTTCATATCTTTCTGGGACGCTACATGTGGCAGCAGACTGCTGGAAAAGCCCAGAGCAATGTTCATGCCGACCTGGGATACGAAATACAGGACTAATGCCAACTGCCACATGCCGGTCACCAGGATGAACATCAGCGAGGAGACCAGGCTTGCCGCAATGGTTGTAATGATCAACAGGCGCTTGCGCATCCCGGTGATATCGGCATATGCGCCCACAATCGGTGCGAGAACTGCTGACACCAACAAGGCGAATGATATCATCAGGGCAAATACGTTGGAAGCAGTATCTCTGGCGACTGCTTTCGCTGCTTCGTCACTAACGGAGGCGCCAATCGTCATGAAAGATGTGGTAGCGATGGCGATGAAATAAGGAGGAAAGAAGGTTGAAGCGGTAGTGGTGATGTAGGCGTGGTTCGCCCAATCATACCATGCCCAGGAAATGACACGGCGGTCATAAGATTTTTGCAACTGGACATCGGATAAAGCAGTGTATGATTTCATTGTTTGCCCCTGTTTACTACAATCTGGTGAGCAGCTTGCACAGGGCTTGATGTTGATCTAGCATGCAACAGTTGGGTGATTATACCCCAGTCGTCTCGAATATCACAACATAATCCATAGCTGACGCTTATAGAGAACAGTGAGTGGATCCGATCAAATAATGATTCCGCTCACCATCACCTTTATACTCCCTTTCAATCGGTAATCTTCAACTCTGAGCCCCGACTAATCTTCACTCTTTGTAGGTGAAGTCGCCAATTTTTACCATCAACCTGCTTCAAAAGATTTGAAAAAGGGAAATCGTTTAGTACTTCCTGAAAGAGTGATTCCTGAAAATTACTCCTCTATACAAGCTATCAAAGGGTAATCCTTAAAAAGATAATTTTCACAACCATATTTGGGGGATTGACAAACATTGTATGCATGGTATCTTCAGAATAAACACTTTTCACAAAAAGCACAACGCCCCTTCACCGTGGGCCTCTGGGATGGCTCAAGTGAAGGTTTTCGATCTAACTGAAACAAAGGAGGAGACATCATGGCGGAATCTATTCTAAACGGGAAAAGGATCTTGGCTGTGGACGACGAACCGGATGTCTTGAGTCTTTTGGCGGAGGAGATTCAATGGGCAGCTCCTGGTTGTCAGTTTGAGAGGGCGGCGACGTATGAGGAGGGGGCGCAAAAACTAAAATCCCAGAATTATGATGTCGTCATCCTGGACATCATGGGAGTTTGCGGATTCGATCTTTTAGACTTGGCCTTGAAGAGAAATCTTCGTGTAGCCATGCTCACTGCCCATTCTCTCAATCCAGAGTCTCTAAAGCGTTCTATTGAAATGAAGGCTCGAGCTTACATTCCCAAAGATAAGCTTGGTGAGGTTGTCCCGTTTCTCGAAGATATCCTCCAAGAAACGGAATATATGGCGGGTTGGAATCGCCAGGTGAACAAATTAGAAGGGTTTTTCAATTCTCAATGGGGAGAACACTGGAAGAAGTCCGAAGAGAAATTCTGGAAAGAGTTCGACGACAAAAGAGCTCATATAATTAAATTGTGATTGCCACTGACTTTATCAGCGGATGAAATGACCAATGACCGGATTAAACCTAATATTGGAGAAGTTAGAAGAGATCACCTCTTTCTGGAACATATATTAAAGTATAAGCATTTGCTCAATTTAATAGACAGAAGAAAAAAGTCAAGAAAAATTTAATTGATTTCATGGCTTCCATTTATTAATTTTCAACTGAAATGAAAGAACATACTCTATTGAGGAGTTGTTGGAGGCGTAATAACACTAACAACAGCTTCAACACGGACTGGCTTTTCCGCTACGCTCCAAAGCCAGCACGTTAAGCTTTACGTTATACTTGATTTCAATCGGAAATCTTCAGATCATATAGAAAGCCGATCTTCACTCTTTGTAGGTGTTATTCACACCCTCTTTTTCGAGGACTCCTTCCTGTAAGTGTGATTCTGAAAATCCCCCCATCTATGCATGACTTCAAAGGGCAATCCTTAAAAAGATAATTTTCACAATCTCGTTTTTCTATTGACAAAATGGTCACTTTTTGTATAGTTGATTCAACAATCCGAACAAGACCTTCTCTTTCCAAGGGGGTGGTGGATGGAGAAGGACCTTTAAAATTTCTCTTTGATATAGAATTGTCCTCCAGAAAATTTGTTCTCGCTATAATTTCAAATTAATGTCTAACCTGAAAGTTTTTTAAAGGCGTCCCGATAAAAGGAAGAATAAAACGAGATAAAGGTTTGAACGAGTAGGGAGAAATTCGCCCGCCGTCGCTTGACAGGATTGAGAAAGTAGAAGCAATGTTTCCTGATTCGATTCCTCACTTTAGCATAGGTCCTCTTTGTGGTCTAATTGCTAATGGGATGCTTGCTATTCTTTGCTTGGTTACTTTTGCTCTTTATCACCACTATAAGCCTCTCTGCGTCCTCACAGTTTTCTATTTTTTCATAGCGCTGGCCTTTTTAGGATGGGTTATTTATGGGCTTCAGAAATCGCCCCAATCTATTCTCTTAGGGAACAGAATACTTTACGCATCGTTAGCACTTTTACCAGCCACTTGGTTTTGGTTCTATTTATCCTTTTTTAGGCAAAGGCCAACACGTTTAACTTGGACTGTAACTGGATTAAGCCTAATTCTTGGGTTTTTGGCACTATTCGGTAAAGGGCCTTTGTTATTCGGCCTCCCTCTCGAACCGGACCCAATTGCCCCGGACATATTACGCCCCCAGTCATTGCTTCTCAAACCCTTGATTCAATCGTTTTGTTTCGTGGTTTGCATTTCTTATATTTTGTTGATTGGATTAAGAATGTGGCGTTATAAGAAACAAGGGCTATCCTACTTATTGCCTTTTGCAATCGGGCTATTTATCTGGCTTTTAGGAGCAGTCCATGACTCTCTACGAGTGGCAGGGGTTGTCACTTTGTCGAAGGATCACCAATTGTGGCTCGCCTCCTTGTGGCTTTCCGCCTTTCTAACTATCGCAATTGCCCTCCACATCCGTTCCTTAGAACGGGAAATGTCCAACCTTGAGAAGGCCCGAATCGATGCACTTGAGGAATCCCGCAATGAGCATGAGAGACTGAGCAAAGCCAAAAGTAAAGCCCTTGACCATCTCTCCCACGAACTCAGGACCCCACTCTCAGTGATCCAAGGCATTATTCGCCTCTTAAAACGGAAGGCCCAAGCTCAGACATCACCCATCGTAAGGGAAGAGGTCTTTGATATTATGGAGAGAAACCTGACTCGTATCTCCAATATCCAGCACGAAACAGACCAGATCATCCGGTCCTACCAGGAATTAGAAGTGACATCGTCGCCTGAGACAATTGATACAAAAAAAACGCTCTCTATGGAAACTATTTCTCTCTACCCGTTTACTGAACGAATTCTTAATAAGATTAAGCAGAATGCTGCCCATCGGGATCTCCGTATTCAACTCGATGGAACTAATGATCTCAGTTTGAATA
The DNA here is from genome assembly GCA_049513055.1 of Thermodesulfobacteriota bacterium. Classification (GTDB taxonomy): domain Bacteria; phylum Desulfobacterota; class BSN033; order BSN033; family UBA1163; genus UBA1163. The sequence goes on along the minus strand of JBEKWN010000073.1, from coordinate 12,011 downwards.
TGGACTCTGGGGTCCTTGAAGATATTCTGATAGGACTCCTAAGAAATTCCATTGAGAATACACCTGATGAGGGGTTAGTTAGGGTTGTCTTAGAAAAGAAGGGTCAGTGGATTCAACTCAAGGTCCAGGATTTTGGGATCGGAATCATAAAGGAGAACCAGCGACATCTTTTTGACGGTCTCTTCCATATGCTGGACACCGAGCTATATACTTCCAAGAAACCCTATGATTTCGGGGCAGGGGGAAAAGGCCTCGACCTCCTCAAAATGAAGGTTTATAGCAACCGCTTCGGATTCGATATTTCAGCCGGGAGCCAGCGATGTATACATCTCCCGAAAGAAAGAGATCTCTGTCCCGGAAAAATATCTTTATGTAAGTATTGTAAACAACCTGAAGATTGCCTATCCTCTGGAGGAAGCACATTTTGTCTATCCTTTCAATCTTCCCCACTTTCTTGAGAGCTACTTCCTGAAATAGAGATTCTTGAGATTTGCCTTTCTATACAAGATTTCAATTCAATTGGCAATCCTCAAAAAGATAATTTTCACAACCTCATTTTAGGTATTGACAAGAAGGTCACTTTTGATACTTTAATTTTGCTTAGGAGAATCTCAGCAAAGCCATAGGGATTCTCAAAGAATGCGGTGCCGATGGCTGGGTGGAAAAATACGAAAAAGAACTGGCCAAACTTTCATAACAGGTTTTCAACCGTCTTGGTAAGCTGGAGTGCTCATGCACATTTCCATCGGTAATCATTAACTTTCAGTATTATCCTAGACTGTAGACTCGTAGGTGTTATTCGCACCTACTTTCCCGAGGACTCCTTCCTGAAATCGGTGACTGACAGATTTCGACCATAATGCAAGATTTCATTTGGTAATCGTTATCTGCAATACTGATCTAAAACCTTCCTTCATATCTTGGGGTCCCTTCGGCTTGACATTCAGCCCTTTTTTTTCATATATTCAACTCATCATCAAGTAAGTTTTTATCAAAATCAATTCGAGGGGAATCATGGAGATCCGTGGACTTTATGCACTGGTGACAGGTGCTTCCGGTTTCATCGGGGGCCGGTTGGCAGAACGGCTTGCCACTGAAGAGGGGGTGCGCGTCCGTGCCATGGTTCGGAACGCAAAGAGAGCAGAGCGACTGCGGAAACTTCAATTGGAGATAGTTAAAGCAGATCTCCTTGACTTATCCTCATTGCGTGAAGCTATCGATGGATGCGATCTTGTATTTCATTGTGCCGCCTTAGTCCGAGAGACCGGAGACCAGAATGAATTCTTTCAAACCAATGTTACAGGGACTGAGAATATACTTAAGGTATCGAGCGACACCGGAGTCAAAAAATTCATTCACTTCAGCAGCGTGGCCGTATATGGAATGAATCCGCCGGAAAGAACAGATGAAACCACGCCTTACCAACCATGCGGGAATCTATATTGCGACACAAAGATTGCCGCAGAAAAGGCTGTGTGGGCTGCTCATCAAGAGGCAAGGCTTCCGGTAGTGGTAATTCGACCCACCAATGTGTATGGCCCATATTCCAATCCGTGGACAATTCGTCCCATAAAGCTAATAAATTCAGGCCAGATGATACTGATCAACGGAGGGACTGGTTTGTGCAACTACGTTTATATCGATAATCTCATAGATGCAACGCTGGCCGCAACTAAGTGTGATCAATCCGTGGGACAGGTGTATTTGATTACCGATGGGATTGCAGTAATGTGGAAAGAATTCTTTGGATACTACGCACAGATGGCCGGAAAGCCAAAAATCAGATCTGTTCCCGAATGGCTTGGGAAAGTCATCGCTCTATGTATGGAAATAACCTCAAAACTTACTGGTAAGCCGCCGAAAATCACACGTGAAGCCGTTGGCTTTCTGACTCGCCAAGCGCGTTTCAGCATTGAAAAAGCGAGGCGCGAGTTGGGTTATCAACCGCGGTTTTCTTTGGAAGAGGGCATGAAACTGACCGAGCAGTGGTTGAGAGAAGCGGGATATCTTCCAAGGGTTTAGAACATGCAGGATGAGTTAGGTAATGACTCCTAATGTTTGAGAAACATTTCCATGAATCAAGGGGCAAGCTCGTCTTGAAGAGTACTTCCTGTACTCGTGGATTTTGAACTTTAGCTTTCAATGCCACATTTCAACTAGAAATTTGAAATCCTAAATTCATTGGAAAAATTTGTGGGAAAAAGATAATTTTCACAATTTGATTGTTGATATTGACAAAAAATATCTTCCTGATATTAATAAAGTTGCATCACGCTGTGTTTACAAAAAAGCGATGAAAGCGCTATAAGGGCTGGAGTTGCTTTTTATGATTCATATGGTTGTATATGTGAGGTATTTTGTTTTTAAAAATTTTTATGGAAAGGAGGAATAAAAATTATGTGGATCCTACGAATCAACATGACTGACCGTTCCTACCGTCTTGAGGGGGTCCCAGCAACTTACAAGAACCTGGGGGGCCGCGGGATGACATCCTCTATCGTCCACGACGAGGTCCCCCCGTTGTGCCATCCCCTCGGCCCAAATAACAAACTTGTCTTTGCTCCAGGCATCGTTACAGGCACTGCTGCTCCCACATCGGCCCGTATCTCCGTAGGAGCCAAGTCGCCGCTCACAGGCGGCATCAAGGAATCCAACGCCGGCTCGCCCTGGCCACCAAACCTTGCCTCAATGCAGATAAAAGCGCTTGTGGTGGAAGGTCAACCTAAAGAGAAGGGCAAATATTGGATGGCTCACCTGACCTGGGATACAAAGGCCGGTAAACCCGAAGTGGAATTTCTCCCTGCCGACGAGTACAAGGGTAAAGATCTCGATGAGGTCTACCCGAAAGTGTTTGAGCGGTTTGGCAAGAATCCTTCCATTGCTGGCTTTGGCGTAGCTGCGGAGTACGGCTATGCCAACTCCGGCATCGTATTCAATGATCTCAAGAAACGTCCCAGTCGCTATTCTGGACGGGGTGGCCTAGGTGCGGTAATGGCCAGCAAAGGGCTCAAGTTCATTGTGGTGGATAGTAAAGATGCCCCCGGAGTCGCCATCGCCGACAAGGCCCTGTTTGAGCAGGGTACCAAGAAACTGGCTGATGCCTTGCGTACCCACGATATCACCAAACCCAAAGGTGCCCTGAATACCTATGGCACGGCCGTCCTGGTCAATATTTTGAATGAGGCAGGCGGCTTCCCTACCCGCAACTTCTCTACTGGCCGTTTTGAGGGTGCGGCTAAGACCTCCGGTGAGGCTATCTTTGAAGGGAACAAGTCGCGTCTAGGCAAGGAACTTTATAACCATGCCTGCAGCCCCGGTTGTATTATCCAATGCTCCAATACTTGGTACAAACCGGATGGCACTGAGCATACCTCCTGCGTAGAGTACGAGTCTGATTGGGCCCTCGGAGCCGATTGTGGTATTGACAGTTTAGACGATATAGCCGAAATGGTCCGCCTTTGTAATGCCTATGGTCTAGATACCATTGAGACTGGTACTACCCTGGCCGTGGCTATGGAGGCCGGTGTGATACCCTTCGGGGATGGCAAAAAAGCTATTGGGCTTATCCAAGAGATGGGCAAGGGGACCCCTCTGGGCCGAATCCTCGGTGGCGGTACAGAATTTACTGGCAAAGCGTATGGCGTGACCCATGTCCCCACCGTGAAAGGTCAGAGCATGCCCGCCTATGAACCACGTGCCGTCAAGGGGATTGGTATTACCTACGCCACCACCACAATGGGCGCTGATCACACCGCCGGCTATACCATTTGTCCTGAAATCCTGAGTATTGGTGGAAAGGCGGACCCCCTTAGTCCCGAAGGCAAGGCTGCCCTCAGCCGCGCGTTCCAGGCAACGACTGCATTTATTGATTCCTCTGGCCACTGCCTGTTCATCGCCTTTGCCATTCTCGACATCGCCAGCGGTTTCGAGGGGATGGTCGAGGGATGTAACGGCGTCCTGGGCACCAACTGGAAGCCAGACGACGTGGTCAAGATCGGTTCAGAAATCTTGCGTAAGGAGCGGGCCTTCAACGAGGCGGCTGGCCTTAGCAAGGAGCATGATCGCGTTCCGGAATTCATGCGCTACGAGCCGCTCCCGCCCCACAACCAGGTTTTTGACGTTCCAGATAGTGCGCTGGACTCTGTCTACGGTGAGCTATAGAGCAAATTTTACACAGGCGGGGCAGTTTCTGCCCTGCCTGTGTTTTAAGGCGAACCATGTCTAAGGTGAAAACCGACGAACAAGGTCGGTTGATCCTACCCGATGCATTTTTACAGCGCCGGCACATCTCCCCCAACATTGAGTACTGGTTAGATGAACGGGAAGGCGATCTGATCCTCCATCCACGTTTACCTGATGTTCGAAAGCTGTATATCCAACCAACCACCTGCTGCAACCTTCACTGCCGCACCTGTATCCGCAACGTGTGGGACAACCCCGAAGCCCATATGGATATGAACACGTTCCAGCGAATGTTGGAAAGCCTGGACGAACTGCCGGATCTGACCCGGGTTGTGTTTAGCGGCTTTGGTGAACCTCTGACACATCCTAATATCCTGGAGATGATCGGGGCGGTGCGCAAGCGCAACATAGCCGTGACCCTCGGCTCCAATGGCCTCCTGCTGGAAACCGAAATGGCCCGCGAATTGGTCAGGCTGGGTGTGGACCGATTGGTGGTATCGGTAGACGGTGTGAAACCGGAGACCTATGCTTCCGTCCGTGGTGCCATGCTATCGCAAGTGTTGAGCAACATCAGTGGCCTGAACGAAGTGAAAAGACAACTGGGCTCATTAACTCCTGCCTTAGGGATCGAATTTGTTGTCCTGAAAACCAATGCTACTGAACTGGCTGAACTGAGGGGGTTAGCATCGCAGCTAAATGCGGCTCGTGTCTTGGTCAGCAATGTCCTCCCCTACACCGAGGAAATGCGCACTGAAGTCCTTTATGGCTACGAACCGCGATCTCCGTTCAGCGCTGGGGGCTGGCCCGTGAAGGCTGACGCCTGGGTGATGTGGGGCACTTTGGAACTACCTCGCATGCACTGGGGTGCAGAGAGGCGTTGCCGGTTTGTACAAGACCGGGCAATTGTGATAGGATGGGATGGTGGTGTATCGCCCTGTTACGCCCTTTCGCATAATTACAGTTACTTTACTGTTGATGGCAGAAAAAAGCAGGTGAGTCGATACGTTCTGGGAAATGTGAAGGAGCAGGCCCTGGCAGAAACTTGGATGTCTGAGGATTATGTCCGCTTTCGCAGCGAGGTGCGGGGATTCTACTTCCCTTCTTGCCCGGACTGCGACCTGCGAGAAAGTTGCAATCTCCGTGAGCGTAACGAAGGATGCTGGGGGTGGAACCCATCCTGCGCCGATTGCCTGTGGGCGCAGGACTTCGTGCGGTGTCCATGAGGCAACGATGCAAGTCCGAGTAAAACTTTATGCCACCTTGAGTCGCTACTTCAGCAATGCGGCACCAGGGTTTCCTTTTGAAATCGAGGTACCCGAAAGCGCTACTGTGGCTGACCTGGTGAGTTGGCTGAAATTGCCTCGTGAAGAAGTGAAGTTGTTTTTTGTCAAGGGGCGCGCCCGTCCTATAGATTGGCCTCTGGAGGCTGGTGATGAGGTAGGCATTTTTCCGTTAATCGGAGGAGGGTGAAGGTGGCCGGCATTGCTTTGGACGTGTGGCTGTATGGTGCTCTGGCGCGCTACGGAGGCGGGACAGAACAGGGGAGTTTCGCCAATTTACAGATGCGCCTTCCTGAAGGGAGCACTATGGCCGATCTGCTGGCCCACCTGAGGATGCCCACCGAAGAACGGGGAATCACTTTCATCAATGGGCGGTTGAGTGCCATGCCTGGTCTCCAACCCGACTTAAGTCACGTCCTGCGCGACAGCGACCGTGTGGGCCTATTTGACCTTAAGAGCATGTGGCCCTTCCAGTACCGTCATGGTGCGATGATTACCGACGAGATGGAGCGTGCCCTTGAAAGAAAATACAGCCTGTGTCACACATATAGAAAAGGAAAATAAATGGAGATTGAAGGTCTTAAGTCTATTCCCTTCTATTTCATTTGTTTCAGTATTTTTTATCATTGCTACCAATGGCTTCTACCCCAATATTGGAATGTCAACAAAGGCATAGCAATCAACATGCCATGATTCATGAAGAGCAGGCAGAAAAAATACAGATAAAATGAGTTAGGAGGAGTTCTTCTTCGATAGGCCTCGTTTGTGTCAGAAGCGTTATGCTCGCTTCCAATCCGTAATCTTCGATTCTTGAATATGGTCCCCGGAAATGACTTGTAGGTGAACTCCTCAATTTAGGTTTCTCCAAATATCTTCATCTCTCCCATCCAATCAAGGTCCCCCTTCCAATTCTCATTGACACCCTTTTCCTGGTTTAGTACACTCCAATCAGGCTGAGGCCATCCATCGTTAACCTCTAACCATCGGGTGGGTATATGATGAGGAGATGAATTTAGGCCCCATTTGCGAAAAGGGAATGGGGTTTGAAGGTCAGCCTCACTACTTGATATTGGCCTCGTTTCCTATTCGAGACTGTTTTAAGATGAAAGCCGTGTAGCGTGATGAAAATATGTATTTAAACTATTTCTGAAAGGAGGTTCAAAAATGACTGACAATGATAAGGACCATAAAACAGATAATATTTTTAAAAGACTCCATTGGGGTAGGAGAACCTTTTTGAAGGGGTTAATTGCCTCAGGGGTAGGTGGATTAAGTGGCGCTCTATTTCGGCCTGGCTTTGGAATGGCTTTAGAAGGTAATCGAATAAAAAAGAATGGTAAATTTGTTGTAGAACAAACCAGGAAAGTTTCTATCATTGAAGACGTTGATATCCTCGTGGTAGGAGGAGGGATGGCGGGTGTAGGCGCAGCCGTCGCAGCGGGAAGAATGGGGCTAAAGACACTTCTTGTGGAATACTTTGGATGTTTAGGTGGAAATGGAACATCGGGTATGGTGAATAATTTCTGTGGCTATACTACGAGTGGGCCAAATAGAGTGCAAATCGTACAAGGAATTGGAGGGGAGATACATAAGATGCTGTTCCAACGAAATGGGGTAAGTTCGATGAAGAGTTATACGTTCAATCCAGAAATTCTTAAGATGGTGTTAGATGAAGAAACCGCCGAAGCAAACGTTAAGCTCTTATACTATACCCAAGTGGTTGATCCCATCATGGAAAAGAATACCATAAAGGGGGTATTAGTTGAAAATAAAGCTGGACGTCAGGCCGTCTTGGCCAAGAGAGTATTGGATTGTAGTGGGGATGGTGACGTGTGTGCTTCAGGCGGCGTGCCATTTGAACTGGGAGATGGAATGGGGGGATTTTTAGCCTGTGATATGGTTTTCCACATCGTAAATGTGGGGGCAAATTTCAATCCGAGTAGTGTTAATCCCGCAGCGGCTGAAGCCATAAAATCAGGGGAATATAAGATAACCAGACCCCAGGCGATTATACAGAACATAATGATACCTGGGGCATATTGGGTCAATTGGGCTGGAGTTCCAAGGGCAGTTAATGGCATAGATCCATACAATCTTACTCAAGCTGCCATTGATGGAAGAAAAGTTGTCCGCGAATTACGGAGGTTTCTTAGGGATAAGATAGAAGGCATGGAAAACGCGGAGGTAATCGATACTGCGCCGAAAATGGGTTTAAGAGAGACCCGAAGAGTTATGGGGGGACATTTGTTGACCGGTGACGAAGTCTTAGGAGGGACGAAGTTTAAAGATGGGATTGGCGCATGTGCCTGGCCTATTGAGATCGTAGACCCTGTAAAAGGAAGAAAGTTTGTTTACCTGAAGGACGGGGATTTCTACACGATCCCATACAGGTGTTTGATTCCCCAGAAAGTAGAAAATTTGTTAATGGCTGGACGATTCGTTAGTTGCACTCATGAGGCACAGGCGTCCGCTCGAGTGATGGGGCCCGCAGTAGTCATGGGCCAGGCTATCGGCACCGCTGCAGCGCTTTCAATCAAAAAAGGAGTGTCCCCGAGAGACTTGGACGTAAGTCTTCTACAACAAGAATTGGTAAAGGCTGGAGTTTTTCTGGGATGACAAAGAAGTTGATTCAACTTATGTGCCAAAGAAACCTCGTTGTGTCAATTGGGTCAAATTTAACTTCTCGTTGGGAATAGTTAACATGTCATGCCCAGTTAGTCCAGCAAGAAGCCCTTACCCTGTTACTGGTGGAGAACAGAGAGTATCCCCGATGAAAGGGGATAAGAAATGACGAAGAAAAAAGAAATAGTAGGTTATCGTATCGAAGATGGAAATATTTATTGCGTAGAATGTATTAACAAAAACAGAGAAATAATGGAAAAGATTGAGAAAGCTATTACAGCAGAGGATTCAGAAGAAAGCCTGTATTTTTGTGAAGGATGCGAAAAGCAAATCAAATAAACTGATTTAAAAGCGTTATTTGAAGGGGAGGATGCTGTGGCATTAACAGATGAACAGAAGGGTTTCCTCTTCCTGCTGCTCAAAACCGTGATTGATGCCCTTGACCAAAAGGGTATGAAGTCATAGAGTTCAGCATGGCCTTTTAATCAATCCTGCCAAATAATAAAGCTGTTTTCCTTGCATATTTCTTCCTGAAGTCATCATTTTTAGATTTCGCCTTACAATACAACATTTCAAATGATAATCGTTTGATTCTTGTTGACATTTTTATCGAAAAAGAGTAGTTTTTTTTAAACAGAGGAGTAAAAAACCTTCTAAATAACCTTATTTTTTTCCCTTTCCTTTTATGGAGTTTTTGGGGGAGACTCCATGACCACGCAAGAAGTTAAACGCAAATTGACTGCCATTCTCAGTGCCGATGTGAAGGGTTACAGCCGCCTCATGGGGGAAGATGAGGAGTGGACCCTCCGGACCCTGAACACATATAAGGAAGTCATGAGGAGCCTCATTCAGCAATACCGGGGCCGAGTCGTAAATGCCCCCGGGGACAACGTCTTGGCTGAGTTTGCCAGCGTAGTGGATGCGGTGCAGTGTGCGGTGGAGATCCAGCAGGTGCTGAGGGCAAGAAACGCTTTGCTGCCTGAGAACCGGAGGATGGAGTTTCGGATTGGGATCAACCTGGGGGATGTGATTGAGGAAGGGGAGCAGATCTACGGGGATGGAGTGAACATTGCGGCCAGGTTGGAAGCCTTAGCTGAGGCGGGAGGGATTTGTATATCCGAGAGTGCTTATCAACAGATTGAGAACAAGCTACCGCTTCGATACGACTACCTGGGGGAGCACGAGGTAAAGAATATTGCCAAGCCGGTGCGGGTTTACCGCGCTCGGATAGAGTCGGAGGCTGCCCCCTCTAAATTGGGTGAGGAGAAAAAGCCTGGTAGGAAGCGGTTATCTAAGGCCGTTCTGGCTGTGTTGGTCCTTGTTGTGATAGTCGGGGGTGCAGTCTTCTATCAGTTTGCCCTTCGTCCCTCTCATCCTAAGATGGAAGTTGCCTCCAAGGAGAAGATGGCCTTGCCCCTGCCTGACAAGCCCTCCATTGCCGTGCTGCCCTTCGTGAACATGAGCGAAGACCCGAAACAGGAGTTCTTCAGTGACGGGATGACCGAGGAAATCATCACTGCCCTTTCCAAAGTACCCGGGTTGTTTGTGATCGCTCGGAATTCGACCTTTACTTACAAGGGAAAGGCGGTGAAGGTCACACAGGTGAGCCAAGAGTTGGGTGTTCGGTATGTGCTGGAAGGGAGTATTCGGAGGTCGGGCGACCGTGTGCGGATCACCGCCCAGTTGATCGATGCCCTCACGGGTAATCACCTCTGGGCAGAGCGCTACGATCGTGATCTGAAAGACATATTTGCCCTGCAGGATGAGGTTACCCTAAAGGTCTTGACGGCCATCCGAGTGAAGTTGACGGAGGGGGAACTATCCTTGGGATACGGGAAATATTACAGAGGGAAGCAAGGTCTCGATTGCTATTTGAAGATAATGGAAGGGAATGATTTAGTGGAGCGTCGTAATATCAAGGACAACAACCTGGCTCGGCCCATAGCAGAGGAAGTTCTTGCAATGTGTCCAGAGGTTCCAATGGCTTATCTCCTCATGGCTAATGTACACTCGCTTGATTATTGGCTTGGCTCTACTAAGTCCCCCCGGGAGTCTGTTGAGAAAGCTATTGAACTAGTACAAAAAGCCCTTGCTCTGGATGATACTCTTGCCGAGGCCCACGGTCTTTTAGGTTATCTCTATACCCAAAAAAGGGAGTATGAAAAGGGCATTGCTGAGGGGGAACGGGCTGTGGCCCTCAACCCCAGTGGGGCGACTGTCCTTGTCGATTATGCCAGGAGTCTAAGCTTCGTAGGCAGGTCAGAAGAAGCCATTCCCTTGCTTCAAAAAGCAACCCGACTTAACCCTGTCGGTTCGTCCTTAAACTATCAAGTATTGGGCAACGCCCTCGTGTTAACAGGGCGGTATGAGGAGGCGGTCTCGGCATATAAGAAAGCGCTTCAGTATGCTCCTAATTTTCTATGGACTCATATCATGTTGACTGCTACATACAGTTTGATGGGTCGTGAGAAGGAGGCCCGGGCTGAAGCTGCAGAAGTTCTCAGGATAAATCCCGAGTTTTCAGTGGATTTCTTCACAAAGACATCCCTAATTAAGGAGCAATCGAAAAGGGATGATGTTTGCAACGCCTTGCGTAAGGCTGGGCTGAAGTGAGTGTGGGTAACTTGTAAAAACTCCCTCTTCATTTAATCATGCACATTTCTACTGGTAATCGTCGACTCTGACGATTATCTCTGACTGAAGATTCGTAGGTGTAACAGGTAATGCAAAGATTGGTTCCAGTTGCCCGTTAGTTCGTAAATGACTTGTCTTGACCGATGATAAACTCGATCAAGGCATCATTCTGTTTTCTCAGGGAGTTTTCCTTAAGTCTCCGCTATCCGCCAATAGACGACGGTGAGAATGACCTTATCTCTCGTAACACCCTCCCCTCCATCATCTTACCTCGTCAGAAGATAGATATTTTCCGCTGAATACAGCGAGAAACCTTTAGTCCGATATCATGGCAAATAGGCTGATAAGCCCATGCATCCGACAAGAGAAACGAGGATTATGGGTTGAAATCCGTATCCGGTTGGGCTGCCTACTCGGAATCGAAATCGGATGGTCCGTGATTGAGGGTAGGTTATTTTAACACTTTCACCCCGAAACATAGACGTTGACAATCTTGGGGAAATGGTGAAGATTACTCTTGTAAATCGTCATCAAAATCGGTAAATAGTTTATATCAGCTTGATGGAACGTCACACAACGGAGGAAGAGGCACAACCAGGAGGAAGAAGGAGGGCACCATGCCGAGAAAAGGATCGAAGCACCCATACAAACCAAGAAAGGAATATACGTATACATTAAAGGACATTGCCGAACTTGCTGGAACGACCAGAAATGCTTTGAACGTGGCAAAGGTCCGCGGGAAGATAGATCCAGGAGATTTCAGGAGTGTCGTAAGCTTCCTAACCAGGATAATCATCGAGAAACGTCTCAGAGGGAACCTCTTTGCCTTTACAGCGGAGGCCGGGAGAAGAGTAAAGAAGGCGAAGAGTGGGCCTCGAGTCTTGGGCAGGAGAACCAAAAAGTCTGCTGGCCGTGAATAGAAAGTCCTTCGTGTAACATTGATTTTACATTTTTGTTTCATCATACAACATTTCAAGTCGAAATCGTTTACAATATGTCAGGCTGATGATTGTCACTAAATAATTATTTTTTAAGACAAAAAAGGTCACTTTTTCTCCTTCCATAAAATTTCAACTTTCGAGTAAACCTTTAGAAATCAAAGAATTCAAACATTCAATCTCTTTTGGCACTAAAATTGCTCATAGTATAGATAGGAAAAAAGGTTTTAAGATAGATTGCCGATAAAGCCAAACCACGAGTAATCGTGGGACGGAAAGCCACGGGTCCCGAATGCTCGGGATAGCCGGGTTGCCGAAGCAAAAGGAATTTTGCGGGCCCGTGGTCTATGTTGAC